>CAZUDO010000024.1:0-23893 GCA_964618895.1 uncultured Binatia bacterium (SeqCode) | reverse complement strand
GGACCAAGCGCAGTACCCGCGAACCCGGGTCTCCGAAGATGCCGACCACGGTCGGCTCGGGACGACATCCCGGGAAGCGATAGGCATCGGACAGGTGGCGAGGTCGCGTGCGGGATGGCATCCGCACACCGTGCCAAGTTTGCGGGCCCCCGCCAACAGCCGCTGGGCCTACGCTACCAGCTGTTTCCGATCGATCGGCCCCGCCAGGTTACCCACACAAACCCGCGATGAGCCCAGAAATTCAGCATCACTGACGGCGAGGACGGGCCGAAAGGCATCCAGCGCCGCAGCAGCGACGCGGTCCAGGTAGAACCGTGCCCAAAGGAGATAGGGTGTCACGACGACCGCGAAGACGAGTCGCAAGTCGATCGAGCCGACCGGCAGCTTGCCATTGAACCACAGCAGCGCCGTCACGTAACCGAACTGGAAGACCAGCAGTCCGAGACAGTAAAGGGCATTCGGGCCGGGCATCCGGTCGACCCAATCGGTCAGGCGGTCGAACCAGCCCGACGCATAGGGTCGCTCGAAGCGCGCGGTCTCTCTGGCGGATCGCGGCATGCTCCTCATCGGGTCTCGAGCGGCCCCGCGCCTGGCTCCAGACCCACGTGCAGCCGGAGAATACGGCGCACTTCTTGGATGGTGTGGGGATTTCCCTGCGTGGAATGGCTCGACTTCACGATCAGCTCGGACTCGACCCCATCGATATGGGCGCTCGAGTACTCCACCACGCCGTCGTTGCCCGACTCGACCGGGCCGTCCCCCTCGACCGCGATGATGGAGTGGGCTTTGACGGACGGCGCAACGGGGATCTCCTGCAGGGCCCGGATGAAGGGGTGCCGCGGCGACATGTTGTCGACGGCCGACGGGACGAACGCGCCGGCCACGGCCGCGTCCCGGTTCCGGGCTACGTCCGCCGCCACCCCGGTGAGGGTGAAGGGCAGGACCAGGAGCTTCCGCGTGAGGTTCGCGATGATAGTGCGCCCCGCCACGAAGCTTCCGCGCTGCGGCGTACAGATGAACACCACGCGAGACACTTCGGCCACCGGCTCGACGAACATCCCGCGCCGGAACAGGTCGCGGGTCTCGTCGGACAGCTGCACCTGATCGAACGGTTTGCGGCTGACCGCGTTCCAGATTCGATCGCCGCTGTTGATGACCTGCATCTTGACGAGCAGGCCCCCCTGGCTGTGCCCGATCAGCACCATCCGGCGCAGAGCCGGGTCCTTGCTCTCGGGGTCGAGCCGCGCCACGGCCGCGGCCAGGGCCTCGCGCAAGCGGAGTGCCGACAGCGCGATGGGGTTGCCGGAGTCGTACTGGAAGAACCAGAACTGGAATCGGCTGCGGATCTCCGGATCGGCCAGGAGGCGGTTGTACATCTCCAACCAGCGGACCGGGCTCGATGCCGTGCCGTGCACGAAGACCACGGGGATGAGCCCGGGTTGGTATGGCGTGGCAGAGACGAGCGGGGGCCGCTCCCGCATGACCCCGGTGAGGCGGCCCAGGAGCCCGAACATCTCGAGCTGGATGACCGGTACGCCGGTGAATGTGAGCGCCAGCGCTGCGGTCGGCTCGCTCTCGAGCGGCACCTGCGTGCCCGCGATCGACACCGACTCGGCGTCCCAGGCCAGGTGTAACTCCAGCGTCCCCGTGAGCGGTTGCCCCTGCACGAGGGCGTGCCGGGCGTCGGCAATGCGGAGCAACGCGGTCACCGGCACCTGAAGCCTCGGCGCCACCATGTCCCGACTGGGATTCGAGGCGTCGATGGGCCTCGTGGAGGCGGCAAGCGGCGCGCCGATGCCCGACCAGCGATATCGCATCGCCAGACCGTGCACCTCGAGCTCCGCGACGGGGATGAATCGATACAGCTCGCGGTCCCCAGCGCGCAGGTCGATCGGATCGAAGGCGATCTCAATCCGCCCGAAGGGTAGCTCGAAGGTACCGCCACGCGGGAGGACCTCGGAGCCGTCCTCCGAGGCGAAGGCCGTCGTCAGCCCCCAGTTGTACAGGTCGGCCGCGATCCGGAAGCGAGGGTCGAACGGTCCCGGGGCCTGCCCCCCGCCTTCGGGGAAGAGGAAGGCATACGCGTAGACGACTGCCGCCAGCTGGTACGCGGGCTTCCCGACTGCGTCGCCATGGAGGAATGACAGTTCCGCCAGGGCGAAGAGGAGGTCCGGATCCCCCCCCGCGGCGACCATGGCTCGATGCAGGTCGGCAATGGCCATCTCGGGGCGCTCGCCGTACGTTTCGAAGAGGCCCAGCTCGAAGAGCACGTCACGGGTCGGCCAGCTCGGCTCACCCGTGGTGATGGCGCTTCGGGAGAGGTCGCGGTGGGCACTCGTGCGATCGACCCGGACCCCGCGCACCGGACCAGCGCAGGCTGCCAGGGTCACGCAGAGCGCGCCGAGCACGACGAGTCGTCCCATGCATGAACCACGACCCACCTTCGGGAATCTCCCATGTCCTCACACCTCGGGGCAACCTCCAAGCCTCTTGCCAAGAACGGAGGCCGTCATGGCTTCCATCCCGAGCCTCGCTTGCCAACCGGCACCGTCAGCAGGGGTGCTGAAGGCTGCGGCGGAAGGCGAGCTGACCTTGCGTGCCGGTGGCGGAGGTTCCCGCGCCGCCTTGACGCCAGACCGCGCCCCTGGCTAGAGCCCCCGGTATGAGTCGGCTCCGCCTGCCCGATCTCTCCCGCGTCGCCCCGCTCCCGCCGCTGCCGCCGCCTACGCCGGCGGGCGCCATCCGCATCCTGCTCAGCCGGCGCCAGTTCCTGAAAGCCGCCGGCGCCGCGACCGTGCTCCTGTGCGCGCCGTGGACGCGCGTCGAGCGGGTGTGGGCGCGCGCGCGGGGCCGGTTCTTCACCCCCACCGAACGCCGGACACTGGAAGCGCTCGTCGATACCATCCTGCCGTCCGACGCCGACCCCGGTGCCACCGACCTGGGCGTCGTCACCTACATCGAGCGCTTCCTGACCGCGTTCGAGGAGCGGGTGCCGCGGCTCTACGCCGGCGGCCCGTTCAGCAACCGGAATCCGTTCATCAACTACGCCACCGGGACGCCGTCGCGCCGCCGGCCGAAGAACGCCCTCAAGCGCTTCATTCCCCCGAGTCGTCTGCAGAGCCTCTACTGGCGCTGGCAGCTGGTGGGTACCGCCGGACTCCCCGCGGCGGAGCAGGCGGTGGTGGCGCCGCTCGATGCGCAGCTCGGCGGGCCGCTGGTCGGGTTGCGCGACAGCTACCGGACCGGCCTGCAGCAGTTGGACGCGCTCAGCCGCACGCGGACGGGTAAGTCCTTTCTCGCGCTCGACGCCGCGGCCAGAGCCGACGTGGTGTACGCGGCCGGCGGGACGTTCAACCCGGGACCCGTTCCGGCCTTCCCGAAGGACGCGCGCCGCGACGACAAGACGTTCATCGACCTCGTCATCCAGCACACGCTCGAAGGCGCCTTCTCGGTGCCGGAATACGGCGGTAACCGCGGCGGGCGGGGCTGGCGGCTGATCGGCCTTGAAGGCGACAGCCAGCCGCTCGGCTACGCGCTCTACTCGCGTCGCGACGACGCCTACCGCGAGCGCGCCGACCATCCGCTCTCGACCCCGGATCCGGACGAGGTGAACGGCGCCAAGCCGCTGTCTGCGGAGGCCGACTTGATTCAGCGCAGCATCGTCCTCGGTGCCAGCTTCATCCCGGACGGGTGCTGACATGGCTCGTCGCAGGCGCTCCCAAAACGAGGTCCTCGGCAACCGTGCGCTCACGCGCTTCGACTTCTGCGTCATCGGCAGCGGCGCGGGCGGCGGCGCGGCGGCGCATGTGCTGGCGGCGGCGGGCAAGACGGTGCTGGTGCTCGAGGCCGGCCCGAACCCGTTCCCGGACCTGGACGCACGCGGACCGCTCAAGCCCGGCCTGCACAGCAACGACGAGCTGAAGTACGGCGTGCGCAACTACATCAGCCCGTTTCCCGACCTGGAGCCGCGCACCTTCCGCACCGACGCGAGCCAGACCGCCCACATCCACCCCGACGTGAACCTGCTGCCGAAGTGCGTCGGTGGTGCCTGGTCGCACGCCGATATGAAGGTGCCGCGCTTCACCGGCGTCGACTTCGAGATGGTCTCGGCCATGCAGCGCGCCAAGGACCGCCACCCCACGCTCGAGGTGCCGGGGTTCTTCGGCGACGCGGCCAGCGCCAACTGGGCCGACTGGCCGTTCGCGTACGTCGATCTGGAGCCGAGCTACGTCGAGGCCGAGCGCCTGATCGGCGTCGCCGGCGACGACTCGAACCCGTTCGCGCCGCCGCGCTCGGCGCCGTACCCGATGCCGGCGCACGAGGACATGTACCTGTCGGTCATCCTGCGCGAGGGGGCGGGCAAGACGACGTTCCTGGGTGGTCCGCTGGCGCCACACAAGTACCCGTCATCGATCACGTCGCGCTTCTACCCGGCCGAGCGCGAGTTGCAGCGGCCGCCGTGCAACCAGTGCGGGCCGTGCAGCGGCTTCGGCTGTCCCATCCATGCCAAGGGCTCGCCGGCCGTCACCACGCTGCGGCGGGCCCTCCTCAGCCGGAACTGCCAGCTGCGCTACCACTGCCACGTCACCCGGTTGGTGAACGACGGCGGGCACGTCACCGCGGTCGAGTACGTCGACGGCGCCGGCGAGCGGCGGACGGCGTCGGCGGATGCCTACGTGCTCGCCGCCTCGGCCATCGAGTCGCCGCGCCTCTGTCTCCTGTCGCCCACGCCGGGCGGGGCGGCGCTCGGCAACGCGAGCGGGCAGGTGGGACAGAACCTGATGTTCCACTTTCAGACCAACGTGAACGGCTTCTTCCCGCGCCGCGTGCACGGCAACCGCGGCCAGGCCGTGACCAGCGGCATCGCCGACTTCCGCGGCGTCGAGCGCGGCGGGGCGGAGATCCGCGTCGTCGACACGGGGGCCGGCGCGCGCGCCTACATGGGGGGCGTGTGCGAGTTCGCGGCCCCGCAGGGCCTGCCCATCACCGAGGACGGCGACGTGTACACGCGCCAGCTGCCGGTGGTGAAGCTCGGCGCCGAGCTGAAGAACGCGCTTCGCGATCTGCCGCTCGGCCAGCACCTGTTCGGCCTGCTCATGCAGGGCGAGGATGCGCCGCAGCGCGAGAACAACGTCACCCTCGACCCGACGGTGCGCGACGTGTTCGGCCTCCCCGCGCCGCGGGTCACCTACCACAATCACCTCTTCGAGCTGGAGACGCGCCGCTTCTACGTCCCCGTCATGCGGCAGGTGATCGCCAACTGCGGCACCGACCGCGTCTTCGTCGCGCCCTGCGACAGCTTCTTCGGCGACCCGCCGACCTCGCGCCATCAGAAGGGCACGCTGCGCATGGGGACCGACCCGGCCACGTCGGTGACGCGGGCCGACGGCCGGTTTCACGACGTCGACAACCTGTACTGTTGCGACGGCAGCGTGTTCCCGACCGGTGGGGGATGGAACCCGTCGCTCACGATCGTCGCGGTGGCGTTGCGGATCGCGCACGGGATCGTGGGCACGACGGGGGGGTGACGCGCGCGGTTCGAGCTGGTGCGGGGGTCTGCGCGCCCGTCCCAGAAATTGGCACGCACGAGCGCCGAAGCCGGAGTCGCGACGTCGCGCTCGCGGAGCTGCGCGACCAGCAGGGTGACGACGGACTCGAACGGTGCCGCATGGGTCCATCGATGGGGGGGAGGCTGGCCGGTCTGGCTTGGGTAGGCAATCGACGCCCCAGTCGTGAACTTGACGCATGTGTCCGTATCCCGTTCCGCTCTTTCGAGAATGAACCATCATTCGAACGAGCATCCGAAGCCCACGACCAGGCACGTCGCATGCCTAGACGCCGCCGATGCCGCAGGCGGTAGGACGATGGGCGTGGCGTAGCCGACCGACGCCGCGGCGCCGCCAGGCTTGCGTGATCTGTATCGGACTGCTAGCCCATCCGTATCGTATGGATGGAGGTTCGTGAATGAAGGGCGCGGTACGGAAGAAGACCTACAACCTCGACGGGGACATGATCGATCGCGTCCGCCGGCTCTACCACGCCAAGACCGATACTGAGGCGATCCAGACCGCGCTGCGCAAGGCGCTCGAGGATCGGGAGATCGCGGACGCGTTGGACGCCTTGCTCAAGGCCGGCCGCTTTCGGACGGTGTACCGCTGAAGTACCTCCTCGACACGAACGTCTACCTGGCGGCTGTCGGCTCCGTCCACGAGCAGGCGCGCTTCCGGCAGACCTTCTGGCCACTCCTCCCTCTCACCTACCTCTCGGCCGTCGTTGCGTACGAGCTTCGCGTCGATGCGCGCGATCGTCGTACGCAGGGACTGGTGAGCGACTTCGTTCGCCCGATGGCGGCCACCGGCCGCGTGGTCGCTCCCACGTTCGACGACTGGCAACAGGCTGCGGATGTCGTCACCAGCATCCGGGTTCGGAGCCGCGGGTGGCGTTCCAAGTTGCCCGCGTTGGTGAACGACATCCTGATTGCGCTCTGCGCCCGGCGGGTCGGCGCGGTGCTCTGCACCTACAACGCAGCGGATTTTCGGCTCATCCACCACCATGCGGACTTCGAATTGCGCGTGCTCGCCCCGTCGTGAGCCTTGGACGCGCGACCCTACGGCCCCATCGACCCCCAGTACGAGTATCGGCCCCCGAAGCTGGGACAGGCGCAGGGTAAGAAGTCCCGCGCCGTCATGACGTGCAGGTCCCGGTCGCTCTGGACCTCCGCACGGGTCAAGTGACTGGTCGCCGGCGGGTTCACTACGGGGTGGTCGCCAGGTAACGCTCGGGCCCGTTCTGCGACGGGCTCGTGAACGTGCTGCTCCAACACTGCGACGGGCCGGCGTCGCGCGTCGAGAGCTGGACGACGACCGGGTCCGGCAAGGGCGGGTAGAGCGACACGCCGCGACCCTTCATTGTCAGGACCGACCGTCGCTCGGGGCGGGCGCGAAGCAGCACGCTCTTCACGCCGTTCGGCGTGGCGGGGCGGCTCGTGTACCGGAACCCGTCGGTTCGTGGCTTCCAGCATGAGCGGTCGACGCAGTCCTGATCGGGAGCGATCAGGACGACATAGCGCGGGAACCCGGACGGGATGAGGTCGTAGGTGAAGACGCAGAACTCGTACGAGGTCGCGGTGAGCGGATCGCGGAAATCCGCCAGCGTCGTCTCCGGGCCGGCGCCCTCGCGCCAGGTCCAGTCGAGCACCGACGGCGACGATGTGGTCGGCCGCTTGACGCTCGCCCGGGTACCGGAGCCGCCGACGCGGCAATCGTTCCGGATCGCCGCCATGCATCCCTGCACGGGATCGCAGCCGTAGCACGGGCCGCAGTCGGCCGGCGGGAGCGGCAGGCAGGTGCCCTGGCTGTCGCACTCCTTCAGGTGGCACTGATCGATCGCGCCGCAGAACGTTCCGGCGGGCGCGTGGGTGCACTGGGTGGAGCAGCAATTCTGCCCGCCGTTGGGCGGGGTATCGCACTGCTCGCCGGCCTCGACGATGCCGTTGCCGCAGCAGCTGACCGCGGTCGCGACCCGCGTGCCGGTGATCGCGCGTGTCTGCGCGGGCAGGCAACACGGGAAGCCGGGGAAAAAGTAGCCGGACGAGTCCGTCTCGTTCCCGGACAGGCTGCTGCCGTCGGGCGCGAACGTCCCCGTCCAGACGAGGCTGCAGAGCCCGAACTCGCCGCTCGTGACGACGTTCGTGTCGAACGTCAGCGTAAAGGCCCCGGTCGCGCTGCTGACCGTTCCGGTCGCCACGGTGCCGGCGCCGGAGACGCAGGCGGTCAGCGTGGTGCCGCTGTGCACGACGCTGACGGCGGAGATCCCGGAGACGGACGCGCCCGTGATCGACCAGTTCCCGGTGACCTCGAGCGCGGAGGCGCCCGAGCCGATAAGGACGCTCCCGACCAACTCGACTCGGCACAGCATCCTCTGCATGGATGGCCCGTACCACGGTTGGAACTCGTCGGTCCAGAAGATATCCGGGCCCAGGTCGGGCACGATCCCCGATGCCCGGTCGCGAGGCTCCGCGATAGCTGACCGCTCCGCCGTCGAGGAGCCTGCCGACACCGTGGGCCTGGAACGTAGCCTGCTCGCCACCCTTGCCGACGACCTCGTGCGGTGGTGGTGCCGTTCGTGCGTGTGATGTCGACTTCGAGGGTGGTCTGCCCGCGGCGTTGGCGTATAAGCGTCCCCCGTGAGACCTGCCGCGCCCATGATCGGGGGCCACTTCGACGTTCTGGTCGTCGGCGCCGGCATCTCGGGCATCGGCGCCGCCTATCATCTGCAGACGAGCTGCCCCGGTCGCACGTACGCCCTCCTCGAAGCGCGCGACGACATCGGCGGCACGTGGGACCTCTTCCGCTATCCCGGTATCCGCTCGGACTCCGACATGTACACCCTGGGATACTCGTTCAAGCCCTGGACGAATCCCAAAGCCATCGCCGACGGGGGGGCGATCCTCGCGTACCTGCGCGAGACCGCGAAGGAGCATGGCATCGATCGGCATATCCGGTTTGGCCATCGCGTCACGCGGGCGGCGTGGTCGTCGGCAGAGGCCCGATGGACCGTCGAGGTCGAGCGAGGCGAAGGGAACGTGCTCGTACTCTTCACTTGCAACTTCCTCTTCATGTGCAGTGGCTACTACGACTATGCGAAGGGTTACACGCCCGTGTTCCCCGACGCCGAGCGCTTCGCCGGCCGCATCGTCCACCCGCAGCAATGGACCGGCGACCTCGACTACGCCGGCAAGCGCGTGGTCGTGATCGGCAGCGGCGCGACCGCCGTGACGCTCGTGCCGGAGATGGCGAAGACGGCCGCGCACGTCACCATGCTGCAGCGGTCGCCGACGTACATCATCTCCATGCCGGGGGAGGACCGACTGGCGAACTGGCTGCGTCGCCGCCTGCCCGCCCGCGTCGCATACGGTGTCACGCGCTGGAAGAACGTGCTGCTCGGCCTGTGGTTCTACCGCTTCTGCCGGCGCAACCCGAAGGGCGCCCGGGCGCTCATCACCAGCTGGCTGAGAAACGAGCTCGGACCCGACTACGACGTCTCCACGCACTTCAACCCGCGCTACAATCCGTGGGAGCAGCGCGTCTGTCTGGTGCCGGACGGCGACCTCTTCGCGGCCATGCGGCAGGGCCGGGCGTCGGTGGTCACCGGTCAGATCGAGACGTTCACCGAGAAGGGCCTGACACTGGGCTCGGGCGCCGAGCTCGAGGCCGATCTCATCGTGACCGCCACTGGATTGAACCTCCTCCTGCTGGGCGGGCTCGAGGCCACCGTGGACGGCGTGCGCGTCGAGTTCGCGAAGACCTTCAACTACAAGGGCATGATGTTCAGCGACGTCCCGAACCTGGCGCTCGCGGTCGGCTACACGAACGCGTCCTGGACACTCAAGGCCGAGCTCATCTGCCGGTACGTCTGCCGGCTGCTCAACCACATGACGCAGACGGGAACCCGGCAGTGCACGCCGCGACGACGCGACCCGAGCCTCGAGGAGGCACCCTTCCTCGACCTCACCTCCGGCTACGTGCAGCGCACGATCCACATGTTCCCGAAGCAGGGCGCGAAGATCCCGTGGAAGCTCCACCAGAACTACGCGCGCGACCTCCTGATGCTGCAGCGCGGGAATGTCGACGATGGCGTGATGGAGTTCTCCAATCCGGCGATCCCCGCCGCGCGCCGCGCGGAAGCCGCCGGCATGGTGGCAGCCGAGGGCTGAGGAACTCCGGCGGCGATCACCGCATCACGGGGATCGTCTCGCTGCTCACCGGCGGCTCGAGGTCGGCCATCGAAAGGCGACTCCAGCCAGGGAACGAACCCCTCCGTGGCGGTCGGGGTGGCGGTCGCCGCGGCGCCGACCATGATCCTCACCATGACGCCCCCCGTGGTGAACGCGCTTGTCGGGAGTGTGGTCAGACGGCGATCATGCGGACATGGGTTTGTTCTTCGCGCTCCTCGCCATCCTGATCCCCCTCGCCACCACCACCCACGCCAAGCGCCTCCCCGTTCCCGCCTGCCTCGCCGGCGCCTACGCCCCACACGCCGCGCTGTCGCACGGTGCCGAGCCCGCCGCGCTTCGCATCCGGCTCGCCGACGGGCAGGTGACCATCCCCGACCTCTGCCCCACGCCCGTCACCGCGCGCGTGAAGGTAAGCCGCAAGCACACCACCGTCTCGGCCACCTGGTCCTCGTGCCCCGGCCTCCCCGGCAAGGTGACGCTGCGTGCCCGGGTCGACGCCGCTTGCGGCGCCATGACCGGCGCGCTCACCGCGCGCAAGGCCAAGCCGAAGCGGCGCCCGTTCATTGCCCCGCGCGTGCCGGTGTACGTCGATCTCTTGGACGGGCTCCGCAGCGCCGATCTCGCTGGCCGCATGGCGCGCGAGAGCCTGCCCGCGACCATCCGTGCCGGCGCCGAGGCGCTCAATCCCGAAGTGGGCGCGCTCATCGCGCAGGGCGCCGCCGCCGTCGACAGCATCCTGGACGACTTCCGCCGTCCCGCCGGCCTCGCGGACGACCTCCGCCTGTCGCTCCTCGCCTACGTCCTCGAGCGCATCGGCGACGGGCGCGCCGTACCCGTGCTCGCCGACTGGCTCGAGCCGCATCTGTTCGCGACCGGCCTGTGGGCCGACGACTTCGTGGCCCACACGATGAAGGTGCTGCTCGGCCACACGGATCTGGCCGTGCCCGGCTACCTGTACGGCATCGACGCCAAGCTCGACCTGCTGGCCGAGGTGCGCGCCGGAGAGACCCCGGCGGTGCAGGCACGCGCCGCCCGGCCCGCGGCGACGATCACGGCCGAGGACCGCAACCGCTGCCCGATGAGCATCGTGGTCACCGGTCTCAACGATGCCGGCCAGCAGGAGTCGGTGACCATTCCGTACAAGTCGGTATTTCTCGACATCCAGGAGCAGATCGCGACCGCCTCCAGCTCGACCCAGAAGACCGCTCTGGAGGCCCAGATCAAGACGCTGCGCGAGGCCGACGAGCGCAGCTACGGCGACAGCGAGTACCGCGTCATCGCCGGTTCGGACGTGAGCGTGCGGGCGAACTGCGGTGGCTCGGTGACCGAACGGCTGCTGAACAACGTCGCCGAGCGCAACGGGTTCGCGCTCCGCCTGGGCGACGGCAACACCACGGCGGACGCCATCCGGAACCTCGCGCGCCGCTTCGGCAGCCCGGTGGGCGTGACCGCCATCGACCCGTTCACGGTGGTCGCGCACGAGAACGCGCAGGGCGAGCCGGCGCATGTCGAGATCCCGCTCAGCACGAACGGGAGCTCGGCGGTCGTGTTCAGCAAGGACAACCAGGGCGCGGCGCGTCTCCACACCGTGAGCACGGCCTCGGCGCTGAACCCCTTCGGCTTCGCCCAGCGCCTGTTCAACTTCCGTCCCTTCTCGCGCGAGGGCATCACGACGCGCTTCTACCGCCTGGACCCCGCCCGCATCACCGGCATCACGGTCGATTCGAGTGCCTGCCCGTGCGAGTTCGCGGCCGGCGGCTCCATTCCGGTCGCGATCACGACCCCGAGCGAGTCGACCACTGGCGAGCGCGTGGTGACCGTCGGGGGAACGCTCGGCTCGCCGGAGGTGACCAGCGGCACGCTGCGCGTCAACGGGTCGCTGCAGGGGCTGACGCTCGGCGGCGGCGGGTTCTCGAGCCAGGTGGTGCTGCGCAGCGGCGACAACACCGTGCGGGTGGCGGTCGACGGCCCGTACGGCCGGCGCGGCTGCGCCGAGCGGACGATCCGCTCGACGACCCCGCGGACGACGCTGTCGGCCACGCTCACCTGGGATCGCGCCGGCACCGACGTCGATCTGTACGTCACCCAGGCCGACGGCGAGACCGCCTGGTACAGCGGCCGCACGACCGCCATCGGCGGCCGCCTCGATGTCGACAACCAGAGCGGCTTCGGGCCGGAGAACTATTTCCTGAGCGCGCCCGAGGGCGGCGGCGTTCCGCCCGGCCCCTACGTCATCCGGGTGCACTACTATCGCGATCGCCAGGCCACGGAGGAGCAGCCGACCCGCGTGGTCACCTGGCGGGTGGCGATCGTCGTGAACGAGGGCACCCCGGCGGAGCGGCGCGCGTTCCGGTCGGGGACGCTCGCCGTCGCGGATTCCGGGAACGCGAGCCCGGGGGGCGGCGGTCCCGACTGGGCGACGGCCAGCGAGGTGCCACTCTGAGCGCGGCTACGGGTCGGTGGTGACGCGCGCGATCGGGAAGCCGTCGTAGCCTTTGCAGCGACGACTGGCGGGATCAGGTCGGAACGACGGTCACGCCGTCGAGGTCGCGGAAGTCCGCGTCGAACGTCGCGACGAGGCCCGGACGATGCTGCCGCGCGAGGAAGAGATCGGAGCAGGGCACGAAGTCGACGTCCTCGGCCTGCAGCAGCCGCGTGGCGACCTCGTTCGCGACACCCAGCCCGCGTCGGGTTGATCATGGACTACGGTTGGTCCGTCCTGGGGGCAGCCACAAGCCGATACAGCGCCGGCAGCACGAGCAGCGTCAGGACCGTGCTCGACACCAGCCCGCCGATGACGACCGTCGCCAGCGGGCGCTGTACCTCGGCGCCGGTCGCGGTCGCCAACGCCATGGGCACGAACCCGAGCGAGGCGACCAGCGCGGTCATGAGCACGGGGCGGAGGCGCGTGACGGCGCCGCGGACGATGGCCTCGTCCAGGGACGCGCCCTCGGACTGCAGCTGCCGGATGAACGTCAGCATCACCAGGCCGTTCAGGACGGCGACGCCGGACAGGGCGATGAAGCCGACCGCGGCCGAGATCGAGAACGGCATGCCGCGTAGCCAGAGCGCGACGATGCCCCCGGTGAGTGCGAACGGGACGCCGGAGAAGACGACGGCGGCCGGCGTCACGGCCCGGAACGTGCCGTAGAGCAGCAGTAGGATGACGGCGAAGCAGATGGGGACCACGACGGCGAGCCGCTGCGTGGCCTGCACCAGGTTCTCGTACTGCCCGCCCCAGGCGAGCCAGGTGCCGGGCGGCAGCGTGACCTCGGCGGCGATCCGGCGCGTCGCCTCCGCGACGTACGAGCCGATGTCGCGGCCGCGCACGTTGGTCTGCACGACGATCCGGCGCTTACCGTTCTCGCGACTCACCTGGTTCGGGCCCTCCGTCAGGGTCACCTGTGCGACGGCGGAGAGGGGGACGGAGCGCAGGGGCGCGCGCTGGATGTCGTCGGCGGCGAGCGCGGTCCGCACCCCGGCGTCGTCCTCGTGCGAGAGCGGGATGGGCAGGCTCTGCAGGGAGACGGGATCCGCGCGCACGCCCTCGGGCAGCCGCACCACCAGGTCGAAGCGCCGGTCGCCCTCGAATACCTGCCCCGCGGTGCGGCCGCCGATGGCGATGGCGACTACCTCGTGCACGTCGGCGACGCTCAGCCCGTAGCGCGCGATGGCGGCCCGGTCGACGTCGATGCTGAGCACCGGCGCGCCCTCCACTTGCTCCACGCGGGTATCGGCGGCGCCCGGGATGGCACGCAGCACCCGGGCGATTGCCCCGGCCACGGGCAGGAGGGTCTCGAACTCGTCGCCGAAGACCTTGACGGCCAGGTCGCCCCGGACGCCGGCGAGCAGCTCGTTGAAGCGCATCTGGATGGGCTGCGTGATCTCGTAGGCGTTGCCGGGGAGCTCGTGGATGGCGTCTTCGAGGCGGGCGCGCACGTCGTCCTTGGTCTCTCCCGGATGGGGCCAGTCGCGCCGGGGCTTCAGGATGACGAACGTGTCGGAAATGTAGGGTGGCATCGGGTCGGCGGCCATCTCGGCCGTACCGGTGCGCGAGAAGACGAACGCGACCTCGGGAAGCTGCTTGATGCGCCGCTCGAGGGCGCGCTGCATGTCGGTGGCTTCCGAGAGGCTGGTACTCGGGATGCGGTACGCCTGCACGAGCATATCCAGCTCGCTCAGCGTCGGGGCGAACTCCTGGCCGAGGGAACGAAAGAGGAGCAGCGAGCCACCGAACAGGATCGCGGTCCCGGCGACCACAGGCAGGCGCCAGCGCAGCGTCCAGCGCAGCATCGGCTCGTAGAGTCGCTTCGTCCACCTCACGACGCGGTTCTCGCGCTCCTGGACGGGACGTGTGATGCAGAGCGCGACCATGGCGGGCACGAACGTCAACGACAGCACGAAGGCCGCGCCAAGGGCGACGATCACCGTCAGCGCCATCGGCCGGAACATCCTTCCCTCCACGCCGGTGAGGGCGAGGATCGGGAGGTAGACCGTGATGATGATCGCCTCGCCGAAGGCCGTGGCCGTCCGGACCTGTCGGCTCGCCGAGAAGACCACGTCGAGCCGTTCGGCGGTCGTGAGCGCGCGGCGCAGCTCGTTCTGTCGCTGGGCCAGCCGCCGGAGACAGTTTTCGACGATGATGACGGCGCCGTCGACGATGAGGCCAAAGTCGATGGCGCCGAGGCTCATCAGGTTCCCGCTGGTGCGGGTCTGCACCATGCCGATGGCCGTTAGCAGCATCGAGAGCGGAATGGCCAGCGCCGTGATGCAGGCTGCGCGCAGGTTCCCGAGCATCAAGAAGAGCACGACGATGACGAGCAGGGCGCCCTCGACCAGGTTCCACTGCACGGTGCGGATGGTCGCGTCGACCAGGTGCATGCGGTTGAGCACGGTCTTGGCGCGGATGTCGGGCGGCAAGGTGATGTTGATGGCCGCCATCTTCCCGTCGACGGCGGCGGCGACGGTGCGGCTGTTTGCGCCAAGGAGCATGAAGGCCGTGCCGACCACGACTTCCTCGCCGTCCTCGCTGGCGCTCCCCGTGCGCAGCTCCCGGCCGACGCGGACGGTGGCCACGTCGGTCAGCCGGATGGGCGTGCCGCCGCGCTCGCCGACCGTCACGGTGCGGATGTCGGCGGCGGTGCGCAGGCGCCCGGCGGCGCGCACGATGTACGCCTCGCCGTTGTGCTCGACGTAGCCGGCGCCGGTGCTCAGGTTGTTGCGCTCGAGGGCCTCGATCAGGTCGTGGAAGGTGAGGCCGTAGGCGGCCAGCTGCCGCGGCTCGGCCTCGACGTGGTACTGCTTGACGAAGCCGCCGATCGCGTCGATGCCGGCGACGCCGTCGATGCCTTTCAGCTGCGGGCGGATGATCCAGTCCTGCACCGTGCGCAGGTAGGCGGCGCGCTCGAGCTCGGTGGTGAGCCGCTCGCCTTCTGGCGTTACGTAGGAGCCGTCCGACTGCCAGCCGGGCGCCCCGTCGTGCACCGGCGCGCCGTCGCCCCGGGGATGCTCGTACTCGACCGTCCACATGTAGATCTCGCCGAGGCCGGTCGAGATCGGCCCCAGGACGGTGCCCACGTCGGGCGGCAGGCTCTCGCGCACGGCGCCGAGTCGCTCGCTCACCTGCTGGCGCGCGAAGTAGATGTCGACAGCGTCGTCGAAGACCGCCGTGATCTGCGCGAACCCGTTGCGTGAGAACGAGCGCGTGTAGTCGAGGCCGGGAATGCCGGCCAGGGCGGTCTCCAGCGGAAACGTCACCTGCGTTTCGACTTCGAGGGGGGACATCGAGGGGGCCACGGCGTTCACCTGCACCTGGCGGTTGGTGACGTCCGGAACGGCGTCGATGGGGAGACGCCGCAGTGCGTCCGCGCCCACGAGCGCCGCGGCGACGACCGCGACCACGACCAGGCGGCGATGCGCGATGGAATACCGGAGCACGCGTTCCAGCATGAGCTGCCTCCTAGTGCTCGTGCGCCGCGTCGCCCTTGGCGAGCTCCGCCTTGACCAAGAACGAGCGCTCGTCGGCGTAGCGTTCGCCCGGCCGGAGGCCCGCGGTCACCTCGAGGCGCGTGCGTCCGACCCGTCCGACGCCGACCGTGCGGGGGACGAAGTGCTCGCCCTCGACGACGAACACCGTCGGGGTCCCCTCGATGCGCTGCAGGGCGCGCCGCGGGATGACCACCGGGGCGGGGGCCGGGTCGTAGACGGTGGCGGTCACGAACACCCCGGGGCGCCAGGTGCCGTCCGGGTTCGGCAGCACCACCCGCGCCATCGCGGTGCGCGTTGCCTGGTCGACGATCGGGGCGACGTACGACACCGGTCCCTCCGTCTGGACGCCCCCGTGTGTGGCTACGATCCAGACCGGCCGGCCGACCCGGACCAGTGGGAGCGCGTCCTGGTAGACGTTGATGACCACCCAGACGGTCGACAGGTCGGCGACGATGAACGCGACCTCGTCGCGCGTCACAGCCTCGCCCGGTGCGATGTGCTTGTCGATCACGGTGCCGTCGAACGCGGTGCGCAGGTCGAACGTTGACAGGGAGTCGCTCTCGATGACGGCCAGGGTGTCGCCGGCCCGGACGGCGTCGCCGACCTGCTTCTTGACCTCGCGCACGATGCCCGGAAAGCGTGGGGCCAGGTGGGCGATGCGGTCGGCGTTCGGGCGTACCTCGCCCGGCAACTCGACGCCGATATCGACCTCGCCCGGGCCGGCGGTAGCGAGCGTCACCCCGAACCGTTCGAACGTCTCGACGGAGAACGGCGCGTCGTGGTCGTCGTGCCCGGGCTCCTCGATCGGGTGAGCCGGGAGGGTCCAGCAGACGACCAGGAGACTCACGGCTGCGGCGCGCACGGTCGCGTGCATCAGGCGATGGGGCGTCATCGGTCACCTCCGTTCGCGAGCTCGCGCAGCGGAGTGGCGCAGAGACGTTCCATGTCGGCGGCGGCCAGATGTACGCTCTCGAGCGCACGGATGTACTCGCCCTGCAGCTCGAGGAGCGTGCGCTGGGCCTCGAGCACGTCGCCCGGGCGGAGCAGGCCCTGGTGGAGCGCATCGATGGTGCCCCGGAGCGCGGCCCGGGCGTTCGGCAGGATATCGCGCTCGAGCTCCGTGGCGGCCTCGTGCGCCGCGCGCGAGCGCTGATAGGCCTCGGCGAGGGCCGTCCGGGCGCTCAGGTGTGCCGCCGTGGCCGCCGCGTCGGCCCCGGCGAGGCGGTGGTGCGCCGCCAGGATGCCGCCCTGATTACGGTCGAACACCGGGAGCGGAACGGCGAGCCCGACCACCAGCGCGTCGTCGCCGTTGTCGCTGAAGTGCCGCGCGCCCGCGCCGACGGTCACGTTCGGCACCCGCTTCGCCTCTTCGACGGCGAGGGCGGCACGGCGCTCGTCGCGTTCGGTGGCGAAGCGGGCGATGTCCGGGTTCCGCACGAGCGCACCCACCAGCGTGGCCTCGGCGGGCAGCCGGGTGCGGGTGGCGAGATCGCCGCTCAGGCTCGTGAACCGTGCCTCCTCCGTTCCCCAGCTCGCGGCCAGTAGCGTGCGGGCGGCGTCGAGCTCCCGTTCCGCCCGCGCACGCTCGATGGTGACACGTCCGAGCGCCACCCGGGCGCGGGTCGCTTCGATGGAAGCCGACGCGCCGGCACGGATGCTGCGCTGCACCGCGCCGAGGGCCTCCTGCGAGAGGCGTACGAGATCGGTCGCGAGACGGACCCGTTCCTGTGCTGCGAGCGTGCCGACGAACGCCTTGGTCGTGCTGGCGCGAATCGCGAGGCGTTTCGCCTGCTCGTCCCAGGCTGCGAGGTCGCGATCCAGGGCGGCCAGCCGCTGCCGTGCGCCGCGCTTCCCGCCAAGTTCGATCAGCTGCGACAGGCGGAGCGTGCTCTCGGTCTCCTCGAATCCCGTGCGTGCGCCCGACCCGCCAACGTTCTCCACGTCACCCTGGATCTCCGGGTTGGGAAGGAGACCCGCTTGCCCCACCAGGGCCTGTTTCGCTTGCACTTCGGCGGCGGCGACGCGCAGCTCGGGGTGGTGGGCCAGGGCGAGCGCCACCGCGTCGGTGAGCGTGAGCACGCCGCTCGGCTCGACCAGCGGCACTTCGTTGGCGGAGGCGGCGGACAGCAATCGGAACGCCAGCAATGGTGCCGCCCGCAGGAGTGTTCGCAAAGCCTTCATGGTCCATCCTCACTCGGTGGTCGATCGACGTCGTTCGAGGGGTGCGCGGGCGCCCCGGTCCTCGTCCTCAGGGTCGTGGTACGGCCCGGATGTGGCGAGGGGACGTCAGATCAGGAGGACGACGGAGGGCAGGAACGGCGGCGGACTGGCGGCTGCCAACTGCTCGGCGGCGATCGCGGCACGGAGCGACGACCATGTCGGAGTGGTCGCGGGCATGACGGGGAACACGATGGTGCCGGACGGGGAGGGTCGCAGGCCGTGATCGGCCGTGCGCCGGTCGACATTGGCCCGGAGCAACGGCGTGTCCGTACATCCGTCACAGGCGTCGATGCCCCCGAGCGCAGCGGCCGCCGGATACTCGCTCGTGCAGCAGTCGCCGCCGAGGGAGGATTCGACTGCCACGTGTCCCTGCGGGCTGTGGCAGAGCACGAGCCGGGCGGTGATCCCGAAGCTCACCACGAGCTGCAGAGCCATGCTCAGTACGGCCGTGGTGGGAACTCGCCGACGGGTCATCTGGAAACTCTGCGAAGAATGTAGCATCCGACCCGGCGAGTGACCAGAGCGGCGCCGCAGGCCCGGACGGGGCCGGTGACGTGCTGCGCGGTGGCTCACCCGGGGGCGGCCGGGGGCCGGCCCGCGTTCCAGGTGGGGTTCAGGGCCACCAGGTCTGCCGCGATCTGCTGCGCCTGCTCCAGATCGTCCGCGAACAGGACGTGGTCGAGCTTGGCATCGAGGTCGGCCTTCTCGAAGACGCGTCGTGGCTCGGGGAGCGGGCCAGCGACGATCACGAACTTGCGCGCGCGGCGCAGGCGCTCGAGCGCGCTCTCGAGTGCGACCAGGCCGGTGGCATCGATCACCGGCACGCGACCGAGGCCGAGGATGACGACGTTCACCTCGGCGGCGATCGCCCCGAGGGCGCTCATGGCGTTCTGCGCCGCGCCGAAGAAGAGCGGCCCCGCGATCTCGTAGAGCGCCACACCGCGCGGCAGGAGGCGGCGCGTTTCCTCGCGATCGTCTTCCTGCAGCAGGCGCGCGTGCGTGAGCTCCGCCATCCGGCCCATGAACAGCAGGGCCGCCAGCACGATGCCGACGCTCACCGCCAGCACCATGTCGAAGACGACCGTGAGCCCGTAACACACGAGCAGAACGAACACGTCGCTCTTCGGGGCCACGCGGAGGACGTGCCCGACGTGACGCACCTCGGACATGTTCCAGGCCACCACCAGTAGCAGCGCCGCGAGCGACGCCATGGGCACGTGCGACACGAGGCCCGCGAAGAGGAGCACGCAGGCCAGCACGACGAGCGCGTGCACGACGGCCGCCACCGGCGAGCGGGCCCCGGCCCGGATGATGGTGGCCGTGCGCGCCAGCGCGCCCGTCGCGGCGATGCCTCCGAAGAACGGTGCGGCGAGGTTGGCGAGACCCTGACCCACCAGCTCGGCGTCCGGATCGTGGCGTTTGCCGGTCATGCCGTCGGCGACGACCGCCGACAGCAACGACTCGATGGCCCCCAGGAGGGCGATCGTGAACGCCGCGGGGAGCAGGTTCTCGATCAGCTGGAAGGTAAGTTCTCCCGTGCCCCACGGCATCCGCAGTGTCGGTGGGAGTGCCGGGATGCCCGCGATCTCGCGCCCGGCCACCGTGGTGTGAAAGCGCGTGCCGAGGGTGTCGATCGGGAGCCCGAGCGCCCACACGGCGAGCGTCACGCTGCCGATCGCCGCCAGGGGCGCCGGCATGCGACGCGTGAGCTTCGGGACCACCAGCAGCAGGCCGAGCGTCACGACGGCGACGCCGACCTCGGGCAGCTCCGCCGTGCCGCGTGCCGCCCACAGGGCGACGATCTTCTCCACGAAACGCTCCGGCATGTGGGCCGCCAGCAGGGCGGCGCGCGACTTCCGGCGATGGGGCATCGCGAGGGTGTAGCCGTTCGAGAGCGCGACGTCACGTCGCGGCTAACCCGCCGCCGCCCGCTTCGCCGCCCGCCAGCGGAAGGGTGTCGCCAGCTGCGCCAGGTAGCCGGGCGGAAAGCGCGGCATGTCGCCGATACCAATCGTTTCCGGGGCATCGCGGTCGCGCGGCAGGGCGAACGAGCCGAACACGTGGTCCCACAGGATCAGGTTCGAGCCGTAGTTGCTGTTGGCTTCGGCGACCGTCCGCGAATGATGCCAGCGGTGCGGCTCGGCCATGCTGAACACCCAGTTGAGCGGCCCGAGACGCACGTCGACGTTGCAGTGCTGGAGCATCCCGAAGACGCCGTCGAACAGCGCGAACAGCAGGATCACCTCCTCCGGGCAGCCGAGCCCCACCAGGGGCAGGTAGCCGACCAGATAGAGCACGCCCAGATCGAGCGGATGGAAGCGGGCCGCGTTCAGCCAGTAGAGGCGCGGGGCGCTGTGGTGCACGGCGTGGAAGCGCCACAGGAACTCGCGCTCGTGCTGCCAGCGGTGCAGCCAGTACTGGAAGAACTCGCCGATCACGACGGCGAGCGCCAGCTGCGCGGGAAGCGGCCATCCCGTCGGCCAGAGCGAGGCGCCCACGAGGCCCGCCACGCGGGCGGCAAGCAGCCCGCCCGCCAGCTTGACGAATGGCAGCAGGACCTGCGCGGTGCCGACGCCCGCGACGACGGCGTGCAGCGCGTCGGTCCGAAGGTCGCCGTGCGAGCGGTTCCAGCGTGGGCGGAAGGGGAGCAGGCGCTCGAGGAGCACGATCGTGACCGCACCGGTCGCCTGCACCGCGGTGACCGCGCCGACGATGCCGAACGCGGGCATGAGGGCAATCGCCGCGCCGATCGCGCCGCCCATCACGACCGGGAACACGAGCCATTGGACAAGGCGTCGCATCGGGGAGCGCGTTAGCACGAGCGCGTGGCGGGTGGCGAGCGCGAGGGCCCTTTCGACGACTCCGCGGGCCGCGTACGTTCCGGGGGTGACGCTGTGGTGGATCCGACGCAATCTCCGGCTCGCCGACAACTCCGCGCTCGTGGCGGCGCTCCAGGACGGGCCGGTGGTGCCTGTGTTCGTGTGCGACCCGGCGCTGCTCGGGCCGCGCGCGCACGGGCCGGCGCTGCGCCGGCAGGGGTTCCTGTTGGCCCGTCCGAGCTGGCGGCCGCTGGTGCGCGCATCGGACGCGACCATCCGGCACCGATCGTCGACCATGGCGAGGCCCGGGCCCGCGCGCTGGCGGCGTACGCGCGGGCGCGTGTGGGTCAGCGCAGCGACGCCAGGTAGCAGGAGACCGCCCCAAGACTCTCTGCCGCGGCACGGCATTCGCCTGACCCCCTGGCAGAGAGTCTTGAAGACCGACGCCGAAGGGCGATACCTCACCCGTGGAGGGACCCATGCCACCCGCCCTGCACCACGTCGCGTTCGCCTGTCGCGACCTGTCCGAGACGCATCGCTTCTACCAGGAGCTGCTCGGCTACCCGCTCGTGCACACCGAGGTGTCGCGCCGCGGGCCGAGCTGGCTCCGCCATGTCTTCTACGATCTGGGGGACGGCTCGGCGATCGCCTTCTTCGAGCTGCACGGCTGCGGCGAGCCGGCGCCGCTCCGCACCGCAATCTCGACCGATCTCGGGCTCCCGGTCTGGGTGAACCACGTGGCCGTGCGCGTCGACGCGGAACGCCAGGCGCTACTGCGCCAGCGCCTGGTCGCCGGGGGCTACGCCGTGACCCTCGACCTCGATCACGGCTGGTGCCGGTCGCTCTACTTCACCGACCCGAACGGCATCCTGCTCGAGCTGTGTTGCGACACGACCGGCATACCGACGGACCGTGCCGAGGCGGAGCGGTTGCGCGTGGCGCCTCCCCCCGCCCGATGAAGGCGGTGCTCCAGTACCGGCTGAGCCCGGGCGCCCGCGCCCGGCTCGAGGCCGTGCGCCCCCCCTGGCTCGCGATTGCGATCGTCGACGAGGACGACGCCGAGCCGTTCGCGCACGAGATGCGGACGGCCGAGGTGCTGCTGCACGTGCTGAAGCCGGTGACCGCTGCGGTCATTGCCGGGGCACCGCGGCTCGGCCTCATCCAGAAGATCGGCATCGGCGTGAACACGATCGACCTGGCGGCGGCGCGCGCGCACGGCGTCGGTGTCGCCAACATGCCGGGCATGAACACGCCGGCGGTGGTCGAGCTGACGCTCGCCCTAATGCTGGCGGCGCTCCGCCGTCTGCCCGCGCTCGATGCCGCCACCCGACGCGGCACGGGGTGGCATCTCGACCCGGCGACCGTGGACCAGGCGGGCGAGCTCGGCGGCCGGGTGGTCGGGCTGGTGGGGTACGGCGCGGTCGCACGGCGCCTCGCCCCCGTGCTGCGTGCGCTCGACGCCCGGGTCGTCTACACGGCGCGCAGTGCCAAGCCGGAGGCGCCGGACACCTTCCTGCCGCTCCCCGACCTGCTCGCCGGCGCCGATGTCGTCTCCCTCCATCTGCCCCTCACGCCCGAGACCACGCGCCTGATCGACGCGGCGGCGCTCGCCCGCATGAAGCCGGGAGCCGTGCTGGTGAACACTGCCCGCGGCGGGCTGGTCGACGAGGCGGCGTTGGTCGCCGCGCTGGAGAGCGGGCGGCTGCGGGCCGCCGGACTCGACGTGTTCGGCGCCGAGCCGATCGATCCTGCCAGCCCGCTGTTCGCGCGCCCGGAGGTGGTGGTCACGCCGCACGTCGCCTGGCTCACGCCCGAGACGCTGGCGCGGAGCTGGGAGACGGCGATCGAGAACTGCCGTCGCCTGCGCGACGGGGAGGCACTGCTCCACGAGATCGTGCCGGGCCGGTGCACCGCCGGCTGACCGGTGCAGGCTGAGGAGATGGCGCACCCGTCCCGTGTCCCGCTGGGGGGCTTCTGTCATCCGGACTTCGAGCCGGTGGCGGTCGCCCTCCGCCAGCAGCTGGCGCGCCATCCCGGCGGCGCCGCCATCTGCGTCTACCAGCACGGCGCGTGCGTCGCCGATCTCTGGGGCGGCTACCGCGACACCGAGGGGCGCCCGTGGGAACGGGACACGATGGCGCCGTCCTTCTCGACCACCAAGGGCGTCGCCTCGACGGTCGTGCACGTCCTCGTCGACCGCGGCCTCATCGACTACGACACCCCCGTCGCCGCGTACTGGCCGGAGTTCGCGCAGGCCGGCAAAGCGCGCATCACCGTGCGCGACGTGCTCGCGCACCGCTCCGGCCTGTACCACATCCGGCAGATGATCGACCGTGCCGACCGGATGCTCGACTGGGACTACATGGTGCGCAGCATCGAGTGCGCTACGCCCGCCCACGAGCCGGGGACGCGCACGGGCTACCACGGCCTGACCTACGGCTTCCTCGTGGGCGAGCTGGTGCAGCGGGTCACCGGGAAGCGCTTCTCCGAGGTGGTGCGGGAGGAGATCGCCGAGCCCCTCGGGTGCGACGGCCTGTACATCGGCGCGCCGGCGGAGCAGCTGCACCGCGCCGCCAAGCTCTTCTGGCCACGTCGCGGCGCGCTCGGCCTCGGCGCGCAGCTGCTCCGCTGGCGTGGGCCGGAGATCGGCGACCTGGTGGTGACCTCGGCCGCTGCCGTCCAGCGCGTGCTCGACCTGGTCCGGATCGAGGTCGACCTGCCCAGCATCCTCGACGCGCTCGCACCGCGCGGCATCAGCAGCTTCGACTTCGGCGCCGACGCCACCCTGCGCGTGACCATCCCGGCCGCCAACGGGCTCTTCACCGCGCGCTCTCTCGCCCGCATGTACGCTGCGCTGGCCAGCGGGGGAACGCTCGACGGCGTGCGCCTGCTGTCACCCGAGACCCTGGCGCGCGCCACCGAGGTGCAGGCGTCGACGCGCGGCCGCGTGGTCATTCCCTTCGACATGCGCTGGCGCCTCGGTTACCACGGCGTGCTGACCACGCGCGGCGTCCCACGACGCGCCTTCGGCCACTTCGGCTTCGGCGGCTCGGGGGCGTGGGCCGACCCGCGGCGGGAACTGGCGGTCGGGTTCATCGTGAACAGCGGCATGGGGACGCCCTTCGGCGAC
>CAZUDO010000023.1:0-4848 GCA_964618895.1 uncultured Binatia bacterium (SeqCode) | reverse complement strand
TCGATCTTCTCGTCCTTCAGGTAGCGTCGGAGTCTCCAGCGGAGGAACGTCCGCATGGTCTTCCCCGTTACCTTGTCGGACGGGCTGTCCGTCAACCAGTGGGAGTCCCGGAACGTGGACGGGCTCTCCACCTCCCAGAGGAACGTCGTCATCTTGTGGATGACGCCGGAGCACGAACTCGCCCGCTCCTCCGAGAGTGGGAAGGGCGTCGTACCGAATCGCGCGAACTCCTTCACACAGAAATACAGCCGGTTGGGGTGCTTCATTGGGATCTCTCCTTCTTAGCATGCACCTGCTGACCTTGGACCGCACGGTCCTAAAAAGGTCGGCTTTATATTTACGACCGTATGCCCATCACGCAGATGGACAGGCGGTCGTTCTCCGGGGCGGTAGGCTTGGTGTGCAAGCTTCAATCCCGTGCCACCCGGAGAACGAGCTCGATCGAACTTGGTCTATGTCTCTCGCCGTAACGGGTCCGACTATGGCGGATTGTCGTACGGGTCATCGAGTCGACCTTGTCCGTAGGTCATCCGTGGTTTTGCCCTCACCCTCGTTCCGCTCAACACGGAAGAGACAAGGTATCGAGGAGTGTCTTGAACTCTGTTTTATAGCCTCCTCTACTTCCTTGTCGGCTCTCAAACGCTCCCGTGACCTCCTGTGGGAGACGCCATTACACGCTCGCCGGACGACTCGTAAAAACGGGTCATCCGGGTCAACACGCGGAGCCGGCGGGCTAGCAACTGTTCTAATGCGGGGACCACGGTTTTCCCCATGGGAGGGTCGTCCGGAAAACCTCGCGTTAAACGCGAATGGAGGAAACCTCCAGAGTCCCGGTTGTTTACACCGGAACCCGAATTCCGGCACGGAGATACTTCTCCTAACTCGACCACACCGAGTGTAGGATTTTTTCTCCGGCCATCTCTGGCACTAACGCGCGTCTCCATCCGGAGCCATCGGCTTACCCGACTGTCAGGTCGGATAAGAGCGTGCACGGGGCACGCCGGCCGAGGCATTTAGAGAAGCCGGATGTACGTTCCGCTATCCTCCCGACTATCGGCGGTCTGGCTGCCACCTTCTGCTGTTGCTGATTTGAGGCGTTGCGCTTAAAGAGTAGGGAAGACTCTTTTAGTGCTTTACCTCTTCGGGATGGCAGTGAGACCCCGCCGTACTATCCTGAACCGTTGCAGCTCAGGCGGATGTCCACTCCCCCCGGTGGAGAAGTGGACATGCCGCATGAGCTGTTACCGCCTCCATCGTGATGGTGGTGGTGGAGGGACGACGACTTCCTTCTCGACCACCTTCTTGGGGAGATCATTCTCCTTGTAGGTTTGGTGGAGGAAGCTTCTCAAACGTCCCATTTCGATCATCTCCTCAATAGTGCTTTCGTCTTTCGCGATCAGCACCTTGAACTTCTCAAGAGCCACGGCCGTCTGTCCGGTGAGCTCTTTCTTCTTGGCCTCCTCTCTGTCTTTCGTGATCTTGTTGATATCCTCCATGGGAGGGAGCGGAAGCGGTTCCGGTCTTTTCCCCATTGTCTCTTCGTTCTTGTCGAGCCTCTTCTTCTTGGAGTATTTCTCCATGATTCCGTGAGTGATAGAGGCGCTCAAGATTGTCAATCGCTCCTTCTCGATCAGTTCTTCTGCTATCTCCTTCCTCTGTTCTTCCCTGAGCACATTACCCCGTCCGCTTTCCCAGAATGCGCAACTGGGACACACTAAGTATATGGTTCCTCTGGGCCCCCTATGCCCTTCGGGGAGCTTGAGTGACGGGACCTCGACCTCGTTGTCGGACAGCCGGTATCGGGGTCGCAGAAGGAGCTGGGTGGGTTTGAGCTCCTTTACATCCTTTCGACAGACCTCACATATGAGCTCCTTGACATGTTCATACTCGGGAAGGTTGTTTGTTGGAAGTGGGATTGCGGCGATGTACGGTGGAACCGTCACTTCCCACCGGCGCTTCTTATCGGCCTTCTTTTTCTCCTTGAAAGCCTTGATGGCCTCGGCTTGTTTGCCCTCGACGGACTTGACAAGTTTGGCATCCTTGTCGGCCTTCTCTTGTTTGACTTCGACGGACTTGGCCCATTCGGACCACTTCCCCGGGCGCATGTGGGGCTTCTCGCCGATTTTGATTTCCTCCATCTTCACAGGTCGGGTCTCGATGTAACTTACCGTGGTGCAATGAGGGCACAACCATTTGGTCGGCGTCCGCACGTTGAACTCCACAGCGCAGTTCTTGCACGTCACTATCAACGGCTTGCCGACGTACTCCGGCGTGCGGCCCTTATCTCTTTCCCAGAGCTCGTAGTGCCGGAGACTATGGAGACGATCTGAAAGCTCCTGAAGTTCCTTGTCGATATGCTGATTTCGTGCATATTCAGCAAGGACCTTTGTCATCTCCTGTTTGAGGCCGTCGATTTTGATCGAGAGTCTTCCGAGCAGGATTGATTCCCTGTCATCGCGTCCGTTGTTGATCTCCTCTTCGAGCTGCCCGACCTCCTTTCGGAGCTTCGCCTCTTTCTCCTCTCCTTCAGGTGTCTTATCGAGACCGGCGATCTCGGTCTCGATTTTCATGATCTCATCACGTCGCCACTGGTTGACCTGCGGGTCATTGGCGATGATCTCATGTTGGGTCTGCTCGAGTTTGACGATTTGACCACTGAGCTCTTTGGATCTTTCGAGAGCCTCGCTGCAACGGCGATCGAGATCCTTTCGGGACTTCAGTACGCCCTCCTGTGCCTTCAGGATCTGCGGAGGCGATTCCGGTGACACCTGCTTCTCGAGCATACGCCCGAGCGGCTGGTACTTATGATGCGAGGCACAGAAGAGAGATCCGTCGACGGGTGGCTCGTTGCAGACGCCGCACTTGGCGTGTATACGGCAACGCCCGCCGCTCTCGTCGAGCTCGAGTTTCTTCCTGCAGACGCCGCACTGGTGCTTGTTCGAGTGGGCGAAGCAGAACTTGGAACTCGGATTGTTCCGAGCAACGTCGTTCGTACAACGCACGAGTTCGTTCGGGTTCTCCGTGACGTGGGAACACTGGAGAGGAGTCCTGTTATTCCGATAGGGTGTGAATTGGAAGTCCGGGTTGGCGCATCGGAAGCATAGGTACTGCCCCACGTGGGGTATAAGCTTCTCTCGATGTTCCGGCAAGATGTCGGTCAGGGGAATCCGATCTACTCCCCAGTTCGCACTGGAGGCTCGGCAGATTCCGCTGCCATCGCAGGTCGCACACGTGGAGTACAACCATCCCATGACCTCTCCGGCACCTTTGCAGGTTTGGCAGATGGTCCGGCTGCGTCCGGATCCCTCACATGCGGAACACTTCTTGCCGCCTTCGAACATGCGCCCGGTGCCGTAACAGGTGAAGCATTCGTGCTCGGAAACAACCACGTTCCCGTTGCACGACTCACACGGGGTGAGTCCCCGTTCCTTGGCGTCGCCGTTGCAGCTATGACATGCATGCGGGGCCCGCTCCTCCGTGATCTTGATGAGCGGGACGGTTGACCATTCTCCGCACTTACTGCAGGTATCCGGGCGTACCCAACCGCAGACACAGCGACTGGTCATCCCGTAGTTTATGTGGTTACATTTGCGCTCGTTTCCGCACTCCCACTGAGTGATCTCTCGATAGTGAGGAGTGCAGAGTTGGATCTTACCGACCAGCGCAACGTCGATGTCCCACGTTGCCGGTTCAGTCGTGTTGTGCGGGCCACTGCAGGGGAGCTTGAACTCCCCATCGTGGCGTTTGGAGACTGCTTTCAAGACCAGCATAGAATCTCCTGACTAGATCTTGGGCGCCGTCATGTAGTCGAGGATCGCGTCCTCGGCGGCGCCGGGGCCGTTGTCCCGGTTGTAGAGCCGGGTGTCGAGAACGTCCTCGATCCGGATCTTCATGACCCTGCCAAGGTAGTAATCGAAGTAGGGCTTCGGGCCCTGCTCCAACATCGCCCGCTCCATGAACATCCGAGCTTCCTCGGAGCTCATACTTCCGGGCCTGTACTTCAAGAAGCCGTTGCCCTGCGGCCGGGCTCTGTTGTAGAGCACCCGGAAGACTTCGTTTTTGTCGAGAGCGCTGATGTCCATAGAACCTCCAAAAGGCCGCGTTTCAATTCCAGCAGGTAAGGCGGCCGTTCCCTGCTGGTTGGTTAATGCTCTTGGGACGTTCGGCGCACGAGCGCCCTAAGGGCCGGCCCCCCTTTCGGAGGGCCGACTCGGAACACCTACGAGTATCTGAGGCGCATCAGGCGCTGGTACGCCTTACCGCTATCCTCGGCCGAGTGGGAGAAGATCTGGATCAGGGCGGGCTGCCCCTTTGAAGTTCCGAAGCAGAACTTCAGGAATGGCCTGTCCTTGTCCATCCCCCACGCCATCTTGCTGGCCTCTCCCATCCCCTCTGTGTTGAACAGGAGCAGCCCGATGGGGGCTGCTCCGTTCTTGGTGAGTTCCATGGCGATCTGGGCGGTCGCTGCCTCGATCTTTGCCCGCGTGTCCGCCCCGTCCACGAACGTGTAGATATGAACGACGTGGACCGAGTCTCTCTCGTCCACATGCCTGTACATCGTGGAGTTGACAGAGGGGCCGACCTCGGTCAGTGGGAGCAGCGAAACCTCGATCTGCTCCATGTCGCCGGAGATGATCTTTCCGATCGACTTGATGATCGACTCGGTCACGGTCGGCTCCGAGCTCTTGTCCTTGGTATTGCAGCCAAGGCCAAGTAGGCAGGTCGGCACCAACAGTACCACTGCGAGAATGGAAAGAAGGGTACGCATAAGCGTGATCTCCAAGACCGCGTTGTTGAAAGTCGCAAGCGTAGCGGTCGTAGCCTGCTGACTTTGGGCAAATGCCCTTT
>CAZUDO010000022.1:0-22255 GCA_964618895.1 uncultured Binatia bacterium (SeqCode) | reverse complement strand
CGGCGACGGCAGCGCGGACGCCGGCGGCAACCCGTCCGACGGCGGCGGCGGCGCCGGGTTCGGGCTGGCGTCGAAGATGACGCCGAGGAGCTGCACGCCGCTCACCCCGTCGATCATGCAGTGGTGCACCTTGGTGAACAGCGCGCTCCGATCGCCGCGGTAGCCGTCGATGAGATGCAGCTCCCACAGCGGACGCCCCCGGTGCAGCGGGTCCGCGAACAGCCGGCTCGCCAGGCGCACTAGCTGCTCGTCGTCGCCCGGGGCGCGTAGCGTGTGGCGGAAGATGTGGTTGCGCACGTTGAAGCGCGGGTCCCGCTCCCAGGTGGGGTGCCCCAGGTTGAACGGCACCGGGACGACGCGCTGGGTGTAGCGCGGGATGAGCGGCAGGCGCCCGGCCACGTCGTCGACCAGGCGGCGGAAGTCGAGGCTGCCGTCGACGGTGTACACGCCGCCCACGTGCAACAGCTGCCCGGTGCGCTCCAGGTAGTAGAAGGCCGCATCGAGCGCGGTCATGCGGTCACCCATCGCTGCCTCAGCTCCCCTCGAGCACGAAGGTGACCTGCACCGTCGCCCGGTACTCGGCGATCTTGCCGTTCTCGACCGCCGCGTTCTCCTTCAGCACCTCGATGCCGGTGATGCCGCGCAGGGTCTTGTTGGCCCGCTCGAGGGCATTGCGGACAGCGTCCTCCCAGCTGTGCGGCGAGGCGCCAATGATCTGCGTGATGCGTGCGACCGCCATGGGCATCAATCCTCCAGCAGGAAGGTCACTTTCATCTCGACGCGGTACTCGACGATGAGCCCGCGCACGACCTTGACCGTCTTGCGCAGCACCTCGAGACCGGTGATGCCGCGCAGCGTGCGCGCCGCCCGCGCCAGCCCCTCCTCGGCAGCCTCGCGGAACCCGTCCGGTGAGGACGCGACGATCTCGGTGACCCGGGCGACGGCCATACGCGTCGCGTACCAGAGGTGCGCGCGCGGGCGCAAGATGGCCCCGGTGCCCCTCGATCACCTACTTCTGCCGGCGCTTCTTGCCGCTGAGCAGCTTCTCGATCACGGCGCCCGCCGCCTTCTCGAGCCCCGTTCCGCCGAGCAGGTTGCGCGCCACCTGGCCCGCGAACTCGGCCTCGGGCGTCACCTTCGGATGGTCGAGCGTCCCGCCGACGTGCAGCGGCACGACCAGTCGGCCCTGGTCGTCCACGAGCGCGGCGCGGCTGGTTCCCTTGCCGACCAGGTCGTCGGTGAGCGCCGCCGAGGCGAGCAGGCGCAACGTCACATCCAGGCCGCCGTCGAGCCCGAGCGTCCCGCTGCCGCGCGTCTGGTAGCTCGCGCCCGCGAGCACGAAGTCTTCGGAGCGGATGCGGCCCTCCTTCAGCAGCCCCGAGCCGGAGAACGCCGTGAACAGGAGGTCGTCGCCGCCGAACAGGTCCGGATAGCGCGTGCGCAGGCGCTCGGTCTTTTCGGCGCCGAGGAATGGCCCGAGCACGTCGCGCAGCATGGTCCCCAGACGGAGGTTCGTGATGCGGCCCTGCGCCACCTCGAACCGGCCGCTGCCACGGAGCGCCTGCCGGAAGTCGCCCGCGCCCGGCACCGGGCCCGCGAGCGAGACGTGCATCGACAGCTTGCCGGCCGGCCGCGGCCGGCCGGCCGCCACCGGCAGCTGCTCCAGATCGAGGTCGCGACCGTCGATCTCGGCGCGGATCCCCACACCCTCGCCGCCACTCTGCACGCGCACGTAGCCGGTGATCTCGCTGCCGAGGAACTTGACGCGCATGCGCTCGAGCAACGCGGTCGGCGGCCGGAGCTGGGCGCGCGCCTCGGCCTGGCTGAAGGTGAACGGGCCGACGGTGCCCTGCTCGACGTGCACCGTACCGAAGTACCAGGCGCCCTCGGTCGCCAGGTCGAGCACGCCCTCGCTCGTGATCCCGTCGAAGCGCACGTCGGTGGCCTCGAAGCGCGTGCGGACGGTGACCGGGATGGGTGCCCCCAGGTGCGGCTGCTCGGCGTCCAGCACCAGGTCGCGCAATTCGAGCGTGTGCCCCGTTTCCTGATCCTGGAAGCGTACCGTGCCCGCGCGTACGGCCAGCAGCGCTACCTGGAAGGCCGCGCCGGCATGGGGCCTCTCCGCGGCGTCGGGGCCGTCCTTCTGCTGCTTCTTGTTGGCGCGGGCCTGCTGGCGCAGGGAGTCGAAGTTGAGCCGCCCGTCGGCCGCGCGGACCAGGCGCACCACCGGCTCGTCCACCACCACCCGGTCGACGATCAGACGGCCGCGCAGCAGCGGCAACAGCCGCACCCGCATCTCGATCCTGCGCGCGACCACGAACGGCTCGTCACTGCCGAAGGCCGGATCGTCGGCGATGCGGACACCCCAGAGCCCGACCCCCACCGTCCGGCCGACGACGACCCCGACCCGCTCGGCGGTCAGCTCCCGCCCCAAGACGCGCCCGGCGGCGGCCAACAGCCGGTCGGACCGCGCCTCGGCCAGGTACGCGATCCATCCCAGCACCCCGGCCCCGGCGAGTGCCACGCCGACCAGCGTCAGCGTGACCCAGCGCGGGATGGTCATCCTCCCAGCTCCCGGGGGACCCAGCGCGGGATCCTCATCCCCCCAGCTCCTGGTAGTTGGTGACGCGCCAGCCGTCCTCCTGCCGGCGCACGGTGACCATCCAGCGCCGCTCGAAGCTGTCGGCGTCCTCCACGCGGATGGAGCCGCGGAAGAGAAAGGTGACCGCGTCGTGCTCGGGGTGCTCTTCGAGCAGCGCGTAGTGGACGGTCGGTTTGCGGGTGGAGTCGTCGATCAGCTGGCCCTGCACCAGCTCGATCTCCTGCTCGACCTTGTGCTGCGCGAGGCCGGTGGTGAGCGGCAGCGTGCCCGGCAGGTCGATACGCACATAGTGCGCGTCGAGAAAGCGCTCGGCGGTGCCGCGTGGCGTGGACGGGTCGGACCCGCACGCCACGGCCGACGCCGCCAGCAGAGCGAGCATGACGACGGCGCGGCGCATCCTTACCTTGTCCCGTCCGGACCCGGTTGATAGCATCGCCCCTCCATGCCGACAAGGCGCGCCGACGCAGACCTGCTCGCATCATGGGCCACCCATCTGCGCACCGAACGGAACGCGTCGCCGCACACGCAGCGTGCCTACCTGGCCGACGTGCGCCAGTTCCTCGCCGTCGCCGGCGCGATCGGCCAGGTGACCGCCGACGGCGTGCGGCACTGGCTGCGCTCGCTCGACGGCCAGGCCCAGCGCGTGTCGATCGCACGCAAGCTGGCCGCGGTACGCGGCTTCTTCCGCTTCCTCGCCGACACCGGCAAGGTGGCGGGCGATCCCACCGTGACCATCGCGACGCCGAAGAGCCCGCGCAAGCTGCCGGGCCACCTCACGCTCGACGACGTCGACCGGCTGCTCGTCACCCCGCTCGCCACCGGCGTGTCCGGACTCCGCGACCGCGCCATGCTGGAAGTGCTGTATTCCTCGGGCCTGCGCGTGAGCGAGCTGTGCGGCCTCGACTGGGAGGCGCTCGATGCCGACGCCGGGTGCGTGCGCGTCCTCGGCAAGGGGCGGAAGGAGCGGGTCGTCCCGGTCGGGCGCCCGGCGCTGCGCGCGCTCGCCGCCTACCGCGGCGCGCTGGCCGAGGCCGGCCGGGTGGTGACGCACGGGCAGGTGTTCCGGAACGCGCGCGGCGGCCGGCTCACCACACGCAGCGTCGCCCGCCTCATGGAGCGCTACACGGTCGCCAGCAGTACCACCGCCAAGGGAACGCCGCACACGCTCCGCCACACCTTCGCCACCCACCTCCTCGGCGCGGGCGCCGACCTGCGCGCCATCCAGGAGATGCTCGGCCACGCCAGTTTGTCGACCACCCAGCGCTACACCCACGTCGATCTTCGCCGCCTCATGGAGGTGTACGACCGTGCCCACCCGCGCGCCTGAACTCCGCTCCACCACCATCCTGGCCCTGCGCCACCAGGGACGCGTCGTGATGGCAGGCGACGGGCAGGTGACCGTCGGCCAGACCATCATGAAACGGAACGCCCGCAAGGTCCGCCGCCTCTATCAAGATCGCGTCCTGGCCGGCTTCGCGGGCGCGGGCGCCGACGCCCTCACCCTCTCCGAGCGCTTCGAGAAGAAGCTCGTCGAAGTGAGCGGTAACCTGCGTCGGGCCGCCGTCGAACTGGCGAAGGACTGGCGCACCGACCGGCTCCTGCGGCGGCTCGAAGCGCTGCTGGTGGTCGCCGACCGCGAGTCGTCGCTGGTCGTCTCCGGCACCGGCGACGTGATCGAGCCCGAGGACGGCATCTGCGCCATCGGCTCGGGGGGCAACTACGCGCTCGCCGCCGCGCGCGTGCTGGTGCGGCACTCGACACTCGACGCGCGCCAGATCGCCGAGGAGGCCATGCGCACCGCCGCCGCGATCTGCGTCTACACCAACGACCAGCTGGTCATCGAGGAGCTCGGCGCCTAGCCGCGCCCACCCTCCCCCATGACCACCTTCACCCCGCGTGAGGTCGTCTCCGAGCTGGACCGCTACATCGTCGGCCAGCGCGCCGCCAAGCGCGCGGTGGCGATCGCGCTCCGCAACCGGTGGCGGCGCCTGCGCGTCCCCGATCACCTGCGCGACGAGATCGCGCCCAAGAACATCATCATGATCGGGCCGACGGGCGTGGGAAAAACGGAGATCTCCCGTCGCCTGGCGAAGCTCGCCCAGGCGCCGTTCGTCAAGGTGGAGGCGTCCAAGTTCACCGAGGTGGGCTACGTCGGCCGCGACGTCGAGTCGATCATCCGCGACCTGATGGAGATCGGCATCGCGCTCGTGCGCGAGGAAGAGAAGGAAAAGGTCCGCGTGCGCGCGCGCGAGCAGGCCGAGGAGCGCGTGCTGGATCTCCTCCTGCCGCGCCCGGAGCGCACCACCGTCGCGCCCGGCGCCGAGCCCGAGCGCGGCGGCGGCGAGGACTCCGCCACGCGCGAGAAGCTCCGTCGCATGCTGCGCGAGGGCAAGCTCGACGAGCGCGTCGTCGAGGTGGACGTGACCCGGCCGGCGTCGGCGATGGTCGAGGTGCTGACGCCGCAGGGCATGGAGGACGTGCAGCAGAGCCTGGGCGAGCTGTTCCAGAACTTCATGCCGAAGCGTGCCAAGAAGACCCGCCTGCGCGTCCCGGAAGCGCTCGACCAGCTGGCGCAGGACGAGGCGGCGAAGCTGATCGACGCCGACGCGGTCACCAAGGAGGCGATCCGCCGCGTCGAGCAGTCGGGCATCGTCTTCATCGACGAGATCGACAAGATCGCGGGCCGCCAGGGCCTGCACGGGCCCGACGTGTCGCGCGAGGGCGTGCAGCGCGACCTGCTGCCGGTGGTCGAGGGCTCGACGGTGTCGACCAAGCACGGACAGGTGAGGACCGATCACATCCTGTTCATCGCCTCGGGCGCGTTCCACATCTCCAAGCCGTCGGACCTGATCCCGGAGTTCCAGGGCCGCTTCCCGATCCGGGTGGAGCTGGACGCCCTCACCCAGGCCGACTTCGTCCGCATCTTGACCGAGCCCGAGAACGCGCTCATCCGGCAGTACATCGCGCTGCTCGCCACCGAGACGGTGACCCTCACCTTCCGCGACGACGCCATCGCCGAGATCGCGCGCATCGCCGCCCAGGTGAACGAGCGCACGGAGAACATCGGCGCCCGCCGCCTGCACACCGTGATCGAGCGCTTGCTCGACCAGATCTCGTTCGACGCGCCGGAGATGGGCGGGCAGGAGGTGATGATCGACGCGGCCTACGTGCGCGAGCGGCTCGAGCCGATCCTGCAGGACCAGGATCTGTCGCGCTACATCCTGTGATCGGGGTGTGAGCCCGGATGTCGCGCGCGCGACGGGGGCTTCTGGCCGTGGCCGGCGCGGCCGTGCTGTGGTCGCTGGCCGGCCTGGGCGTCAAGTCGGTCCCCGAACCGGCGCTCACCGTCGCGTGCCTGCGCTCGGCCGTGGCGGCGGTCGCGCTGGCGTTGCTGCTGCGTCCCCGCCTGCCCCGCTGGAGTCCCGCCTTGGTGGCGGCGCTGGTCGGGTCGGCAGGCAACGTCATCACCTTCGTGGTCGCCACCAAGTGGACCACCGCCGCCAACGCGATCTTCCTGCAGTACACCGGCGTGCTCTGGGTGCTGCTGCTCGCCCCCGTCCTGCTCGACGAGCCGCTCCGTAGCGCCGACCTGGCGGCCGTGGCGGTCGCGTTCGTCGGCCTCGGGCTCTTCTTCGTGGGCGGCATCGACACCGACGCGCGCGCGGGCGACGGCATCGCGCTCCTCTCCGGCCTGTTCTTCGCCATGCTCATCCTGGCGCTCCGGCGCGTGCGCGACGGCGGCGGGGAGGCGGCGGTGACGCTCGGCAACGCGCTGGTGGCCATCGTGCTGCTCCCGTTCGTGGCCGGCGACCTGCCGGTCCCGGCGCGCTCGATGGGGCTGCTCGCCCTCCTCGGTACCGTGCAGGTGGCCGGAGCCTACGCGCTCTTCGTGCGCGGCATCCGCGACGTGCCGGCCGCGCGAGCGTCGCTGGTGGGCATGCTCGAGCCGGTGCTGAACCCGGTGTGGGTGTTCCTGGTGGTCGGAGAAGTGCCGCGGCTGGCGACGATCGTGGGCGGGGCAGTGGTGCTGGGAGCGATCGGCTGGCGGACGATGCGCCTGCGCGGCGAGGAGGGCTCGCCGCCCACGTCCAACCCGGGTACACTGCGTCTTCGTCGCCCGGGATCGGGAGCGGGTTGACGCCCTGAAACGCGCCCATCACGCGGAACAGGCGCGCACCCGCGGTCCCGAGCGGGGTTTTCTTCTCGGGCAGCAGCTCCGCGAGCACGCGCGGCGCGTGCGCCCGGAGTGGCCCACGCCGGCCGATCGGGCCGACGACCTCGCCCATCACCTCGAGCTGAAGCGGAAGCTCGACCGCGCGGCGCATGCGTTCGCCGATCGCTGAGCTGCTGGCGACGTTCGCCGTCGTCGCCGACCGGCTCGGCGTCCCGTGCTATCGGCACTAGGCGGACAGCACTCCGCCTCGTACGTTCGTCGACCCGCCACCCGCGCGCCGTTTGCACGCTTCCCCCGTCCTCGCCATAACCGCGCCGTGACCGGGATCGAGAAAGCCGACGTCCTCCTCGAGGCGCTGCCCTACATCCGCCGCTTCGCCGGCCGGGTCATCGTCGTCAAGTACGGTGGCCACGCGATGGAGAATGCCGAGCTGAAGGACTCCTTCGCGCAGGACGTGGCGCTGCTCAAGTACGTCGGCATGCACCCGGTCATCATCCACGGCGGCGGGCCGCAGATCGACGCCGCCGTCAAGCAGGCGGGCATCACGCCGCGCTTCGTCCGCGGGCTCCGGGTCACCGACGCGGCCACCATGGAGATCGCGCAGATGGTGCTGGTCGGCAGCATCAACAAGGAGATCGTCACGCAGCTGAACCGCCACGGCGGCAACGCCGTCGGGCTGTCGGGCAAGGACGGCGAGCTGATCGTGGCACGCAAGCACCGCATGCAGGCCGACCTCGGCTTCGTGGGGGAAGTCGTCGGCGTCAACGCGCGCGTGATCGACGCGCTGTCGGGCTTCATCCCGGTGATCGCGCCCGTCGCGGCCGACAGCGAGGGCGTCACCTACAACATCAACGCCGACGTGGTCGCGGGCAAGGTGGCGGAGGCGCTGCACGCGGAGAAGCTGGTCCTGCTCACCGACGTGGAGGGCGTGAAGGGGAAGGACGGGACGCTCCTCGACCTCCTCACCGCCGACGCGGCCGCAGATTTGATCCGCGACGGCACCATCGTTGGCGGCATGATCCCCAAGGTGGAGTGCTGTCTCGAGGCGATCCGCGGCGGCGTCAAGCAGGCGCACGTCATCGACGGGCGCGTGCGGCACGCGCTCCTGCTCGAGATCCTGACCGACCGCGGCGTCGGCACCGAGATCCTGCCGCGCACGGCGCGCCGGAGCCGCTCGCGGGCGGCGTCGTCGTGACCAACGCCGAGATCATCGCGCGCAACACCGCGCACGAGGTGGGCATCTACGCCCGCAACCCGGTCGCGTTCGTGCGTGCCAGGGGCGCGGAGCTGTGGGACGCGGACGGCACGCGCTACCTCGACTTCTTCGCCGGCCTGTCGGTCACCAACCTGGGGCACTGCCATCCGGCCGTGGTCGAAGCGGTGCAGACCCAGACCGCCACGCTGATGCACACGTCCAACCTCTACCACACCGCCCCGGTGGGCGAGCTGGCCGCGCTGCTGTGCGCGCACTCGTTCGCCGAGCGCGTTTTCCTCTGCAACAGCGGTGCGGAAGCCAACGAAGCCGCCATGAAGCTGGCGCGGCGGTGGGGACACAGCCAGGACGGGAGCCGCTACGAGATCCTGGCCACCATGGGCTCGTTCCACGGGCGCACCTTCGGCACCCTCACGGCCACAGGCCAGGAAAAATACCACACCGGGTTCCTGCCGCTTCTGCCGGGCATCCGCCTGGTCCCGTACGACGACCTGCCGGCCATGGCCGCCGCCGTCCGGCCCGAGACCGTCGCCATCCTGGTCGAGCCCATTCAGGGCGAGGGCGGCGTCGTCGTCCCGCGTCCCGACTACCTGCCCGGCCTCCGCCGGCTGTGCGACGCACGCGGGCTCCTCCTCATCCTGGACGAGATCCAGTGCGGGCTCGGCCGCACCGGGACACTCTGGGCGCACGAGCACGCTGGCATCGCGCCCGACATCATGACCGTGGCCAAGGCGCTCGGCGGCGGCCTCCCGATCGGCGCCATGCTGTCCAGCGCACGCATCGCGGCGGCGTTCACGCCCGGGAGCCACGGCACCACCTTCGGCGGCAACCCGGTGGCGTGTGCGGCCGCCGTCGCCGCCGTGCAGGCGCTCGCGGCCCCGAGCCTCCTCGACCACGCCCGGGCCATGGGCGAGCACTTCCGGACGCGGCTCGAGGCGCTGGCCACCAAGTATCCCGCCGTCCGCCAGGTACGCGGCATGGGCCTCATGCTGGGCGTGGAGCTCGACCGGCCCGGGGCCCCGGTCGTGCAGCGCTGTCTCGCCGACGGCCTGCTCATCAACTGCACCGCCGACCGCGTGCTGCGCTTCCTGCCACCACTGGTGATCCGGCGGGCCGAGATCGACGAGGGCTTCGTGATCCTCGAGCGGGCCCTGGCTTCCCTATGAGCAAGCGCGACCTGATCCGCATCGCCGACCTCACCACCGCGGAGATCGAGACCATCCTCGCGCTCGCCGGACGGCTCAAGCGCGCGCTCCGCGCGGGCAAGGCGCATCCGCTGCTGGCCGGGCGGACGCTCGCCATGATCTTCGAGAAGCCGAGCCTGCGCACGCGGGTCACGTTCGAGGTCGGCATGGTGCAGCTCGGCGGCGCGGCCATCCACCTCGCCCCGGGTGACATCCGGTTCGGCGAGCGCGAGTCGGCGGCCGACATCGCCCGCAACCTCGAACGCTGGGTCGACGTGGTGATGGCGCGCACCTTCTCGCACCAGAGTATCGTCGAGCTCGCCCGCGGCGCACGCGTGCCGGTCATCAACGGCCTCTCCGACCTGCACCACCCCTGCCAGGTGCTGGCCGATTGCTTCACGCTGCTCGAGCACCGCGGCAGGCTCCGGGGCCTGCGGGTGGCGTTCGTCGGCGACGGCAACAACATGGTCCACTCGTGGATGGACGCCGCCGCCCGCCTCGGTTTCGACTTCGTCCTCGCCTGCCCGCCCGGCTACGAGGCCAACCCCACCATCACCGCCGAGGCCGGGCGGCGGGTCCAGGTCACCAACGACGTGGCCGCCGCCGTGCGTGGTGCCGACGTGGTCTATACCGACGTGTGGACCAGCATGGGCCAGGAAGACGAGGCCGTCACCCGCCGCCAGACGTTCCGCCCGTATCAGGTGAACGAGGACGTGCTCCGGATCGCGGGCCGGAACGCCCTGGTGATGCACTGCCTCCCCGCCCACCGCGGTGAGGAGATCACCGACGCCGTGCTCGACGGCCCGCAGTCGGTGGTGTTCGACCAGGCCGAGAACCGCCTGCACGTCCAGAAGGCGATCATGGTGTGGCTGCTCGGCGCCACGCCGCGGGCACGCACCGTCAGCCGGCGGCGAGCCCCTTCAAGACCTTCACCGACGGCGCGAAAAACGTCGCGCCGGACACGGCGCGGGTGAAGTCCATCAGGTGATCGTGGAGCCCGTCGCCCGCGGTGCCGAACATGCGGGTGAGCATGCGCTCGGGAATGCCCAGGTCCTTGGTGTAGGCGATGAAAAAGAGTCCGGCCTCGCTCACCGTCCCGTACGGGAAGCTGTGGCGGACGATCTCCAGCTCTTCGCCGTGCTCTTCGATCACCACCCGACTGATGTGCGCCGTGGCGGGCTTGGCCGCGTCGGACAGCTCCTTACTGTCGCGCTTGCGCCGCCCGATGGTGCCTTCCTGTTCCGCGAGCGGCACGCTCGCGAAACGGGCGAGGTCGTGCACGTAGCGCTGCGTGAAGACGTAGCTCCCGCCCGCGAAGGGCGCATCCTCTTTGCCGATCAGCGCCACCCCGGCCCGCGCTTTGCCCTTCGGGTTCTCGGTGCCGTCGATGAAGCCGGTGAGATCGCGGCCGTCGAGGTACTTGAAGCCGTGCACCTCGTCGAGCACCTCGACCGCGTCACCGAGGGCGGCGCGCACGCGACCGGCCAGCTCGAAGTTCAGGTCGTGGCGTTTGGAGAGAATGTGGACCAGCAGGTCGCCGCCGGTGGCCGGCACGTCGAAGGTCGAGGTGCGGATGGCCCGGAACTGACGCAGCCCTGCCGGGCGGGCGTGCGGCGAGAGCACGTCCCACAGCTCCGGACCGATACCGACAGTGCACACCAGCCGGGCGCGCCGGTCGAGGGCCGCGACCTTGCTCACCAGCGCCGGCGTGCCGGCGATCGCCTTGCCGATGGCGGCGCGGTGCGTTTCGGGGGCCCGCGCCCGCAGGATCAGGAACAAGGCGTTGGGACTCGGCTCGGGAAGTATCCCCGCCTGTGGCTCGGCCATGCTCACACTCCTCGGCGAACGGAATTCGGAGAGGGCAAAGTGGCACAGGTGGCCCGACCATGCCAAGCGCGGTTACGCGTCCGTCAGACGCAATGCCTTCGCCGCGCGCCCGAGGGCGCCGTCGAGCGTCCAGAGCGATACGCGCCCCAGGGCAGCCGATGCGAGCAAATGGACGTCGGTCCAGCCGATCCCGACGCCCATCAATCGGTGCGTCTCTACGAACGCGAGCGCCTCTTCGTGCACCACGGTGGCTGCCTGCGGGAGCGTACGCAGGAGCGCCAAGATGCCGCGCCGGTTCCGCAGGTGCCCACAGGCGAGCTCACCCATCACGAGCGGATGGCACAGGACCTCTTCCTCGTGAAGGTGTCCGGCAAGTTCCGCATTGCCCCTGCGGAGATGATCGACCCAGACGGAGGTGTCGACCAGGATCATGCCCGCCGGGCGCTGCGGCGACGTGGGATGGGGGCCAGCGCTCTCTCGGTGCCCCCGAGCGCTGCCAGCCGCTGTGCACTCGCCCGAGCAATCAATGCCTGGAGTCCAGCGTGCACCAGGGCGGTCTTCTCGCGAATACCCGTCAACTCACCGGCTTGTTTCATCAGCGCATCATTCAAGTTGAGCGTGGTTCGCATGTGCATCGGTATGCGCTGACTGTGCAGACGAGTCAACCGAATGGCAGCCGATGCGAGCACGTGGCGTCGGTCCAGCCGATCCCGACATCTCTCCATAAGCACCTCTTCCTGCGACCGCGTTCCACCTCGACCCGTGCGGGCCCTGTGCTACGTAAGGAGAGTATCCGAGCGAGGCATCGGCTCCTCCGCGCCGCTGCCGCCATCCTGTTCTCAGCAGTGCTGGTGGACGACGGCACGGCCGTCACGCTGCCCAATCCGACCACCGGCGGCTCCCGGGGCGTCGGCTACCTTCGCACGACCTTCGTGCGATCCGGCACGCTGGAGGCCGCCGAGCGCCGTCTCGACACGACCGTCTGGTACCCCGCCGACGTACAGGGCGAGGCGTCCGACCCGTTGGGTCATGAAGACGCTCCCATGACCGCGGGGCGTCACCCGCTGCTCGTGTACTCGCACGGCGGATGCGCCTTCCCCGAGGTGTCGTCGTTCCTCACCAAGGCGCTGGCCAGCTGGGGGTTCATCGTCGTCGCCCCGAGCCATCCCGGGGACACCGTCTACGACGGCTTCGACGTCTGCGACCTGATGGAGTTGCGCGCGCCCACGCTGGCCGAGCGGGTGGACGACGTGGCGTGGGTCATCGATGCGCTACGCAAGGACAGCCGGGACCGGGCATCGCGCTTCTTCCGTCACCTGGCACGCGCCAAGGTGGGGGTGCTGGGATGGTCGTCCGGTGGTTCCACCGCGATCGTCGCCGGCCGCGGGCGGCCTCGCCTCCGTGGCGTCTTGTCGCTAGCGCCGGATGCGCGGCCCGAGCGGATCGGCACCAGGCGGCTGCGCGTGCCGGCGATGGTGATGGTGGGCGCGCTCGACTACTACGACCCGCAGCAGACGTCGCTCGATCAGGTCTACGCGATCCTGCGGTCGCCCCGCTTCGCCGTTCATCTGCGACGCACCGGCCACTTCGCCTTCAGCGATCCGTGTCTGCCGCTTCCCGGCGGCGCGGATTGCGGGGCGGGAACGCTCGCGCAGGAGGAGGCGCACCGGCTGGTGCTCCGCTACGCGGTACCGTTCCTGCTGCGATACGTCGCGGGAACCAAGGCGTGGGGCACCCTGCTGCGCCCGGGCGCCGGGACCGAACCCGACGCCGAGCTGCGGGCGCAGCGTTGAGCGTCTCGCCCGGACCGCTTCCCGTCGTCGGCGCTCCGGGCGTCTCGGAGGTGCCGATCGTGGCCAGGCGGATCGCCGACCCCTCTGGCGCACATCAGCGAACTGCAGCTTGACCGACCATGCCGATATTTGTATGAACGGCCGTGGCGGAGAAGCCCGTAGCCTGGCTCGGGACGACCCGACACGATCTGCGGGGCTTCCCCGCGGGTGCACGAAAAGTGGCGGGATTTCAACTCAGGCGTGTTCAGCGTGGGCTCGAGCCGAACGACTGGAAGCCTTCCACGTTCTCCACGCCTTCCAGAAGCGCTCGCAGCGGACACCGAAACGGGACTTGGAGATCGCAAGGCAGCGGTTCCGTGAACTCCTGAGGCACCGGCGGCAGACAGGCAGGTGAGGCGACTATGAAGCTGAGAATGACGCGCTCCACGGGAAATGTCTTCCGCGACCTCGGCTTCCCACCCGACGAGGCCGAACACCTTCGCATCCGCTCCGATCTCCTGATCCAGCTCCAAAAGGCAATCAAGTCGCAGGGGCTAAAGCAGGCCGCGGCAGCGAAGCTTCTCGATGTCACGCAACCTCGCGTGAGTGACCTGATGCGGGGACGCCTCGATCTCTTCAGCGTTGACACCTTGATCGACATGCTCGCGCGCCTCGGGATCCGGGTCAGGGTTGCCTTCAGTAGCTCCAAGCGCTCGGTACGAGTCGCGTAACTATTGACCTCACCGTCTTCATGGGTGACGGAGCCGGGCGTGACGGGCACGGTCACGCCGGTATCGCGAAGTCGCCTGCAGGAGGAGCGTCGCACGACGGGCACGCAACGGAGGCCCGCCTGCCGATCTTGACGAGGGGGTAGCCTCAGCGCGCACCGCCTGCTACCCACCGTCCCCCAGGAGGTGATCATGTTGAAACTCTACTACGCGTCCCAGACCCGCGCCGGGCGTCCCCGGTGGCTGCTCGAAGAGATCGGCGCTCCCTACGAGCTGGTCCGGCTCGAGCTCCCCAAGGGCGATCAGAAGAAGCCCGAGTACCTGAAGATCAACCCGAACGGCACCGTGCCCGCGTTGGTCGACGGCGACCTGGCCCTCTTCGAGTCGGCCGCCATCTGCCAGTACCTGGCCGACAAGTTCCCCGACAAGCGCCTCGCGCCGCCGATCGGCACGCCCGCCCGCGCCCGCTACTACCAGTGGATCCACTTCGCCATGAGCGGGCTCGAGCCGCCGCTCCTCACCATCTTCATGCACACCGTGATGAAGCCGGAGGCCCAGCGCCTGCCGGTCCTGGTGGACGAGGCGCGCACCCAGCTGAAGCAGGTGCTCGGCGTGCTCGATCAGGCGCTCGCCGGCCGCACCACCATCGTGGGCGACGAGTTCACCGCCGCCGACGTCATGATCGCGTCGACGCTCGGCTGGGCCCGCATGATGGGCCTCATCGGCACCGACCAGCCCAACGTAACGGCGTATCTGGACCGCATGCTGGCCCGCCCGGCAATGCAACGTGCGCTAGCGGACTGACCCGCCCCGAGACCATGTCTCGGGGCGAACGGACGCGAGCGTGTGGCGTCCGGTACCTCGTGCGGGCGCCGTGCCGCGGCCGGCAAAGCCGGCCGCGGCAAAGCGTGGGGGGCGTTAGCTCATGGGCGCGGCGTGCGCTCTCCCTCCGACACGTTTGCCGCGCCGGCTCCGCCGGCCGCGGCACGACGCTCGCCTGCCCCACCGGCAAGAAGTCTTGGGCCCGACCCGAGACAAGGTCTCGGGTCGCGTGGCGTCAGTCGATTTCGCCGACCACCGCGAAGCCGTCGTCGCCGATGCGGGCGCGGAAGTGCACGCTCGCCCCGGCGCGGAGTCCCAGCTGCGCGCGCAGCTGGATCACAGCGGCGGCGGCCCAGAAGTTGGGCAGGGCCGCGGGCACGCGTGCCGACGCCCCGTGCGGCACGCCCACGACCAGGCCGTCGGACTCGTGCACCACCTCGGCGCGCGGCCAGGCGGCGAACAGGCTGCGGATGCGCGAACGCAGCGCCACGCCGGTTCGGTGCAGCGTGACCGTACCCGCGCGCGCACGGCCGAACGCCAGCGTACGTTCGAGAAGCGCCACGCCCATGCCCACGGCCAGCCCCGCCACCCCACACCCGCACGCGGCCGCCACCAGCACCGGGGCGTACGCCCACCACCCGAGCACGCCCGTTCGCGGCTCCGGGCTCGGCACCAGACGCACCTGCTCGCCCTCCTCCAGCAGCACCCACAGCTCGTCCGCCAGGTCCGGCACGATGCGCGCCAGGAGCGTCCCCCACAAGCGGCTCTGCACCAACGGCCGTTCCGGCAACCGGATCACCAAGCCGTCCCCCACCACCGTGAGCGTCCCGCGTTGCTGCGTCAGCGTGTGCACCCGCGACCAGGCCAGCCGCCGCACGATGGTGCCGGGGCCCATCGCGGTCACTTCGGCATCGTCGACGTGATAGCGGCGCAGCCACTCGACCGGGGGTGCCAGTCGGCTGGCCAGCAGCCAGCCGACGGCGCCGAGCAGCAGCACCGCTCCCGCCGGACCCAGGTGGGCCGCGAGCGGGCCGGCGGCGAGCCCGGCTACCGCCATCCACACCAACCACCCCAACGCCACCGGCCCGGACGTGCCGCGCACGGTCAGCCAGAGCGCATCGTTAACGGTCGTGGAGGCCGGTACGAGAGGCATCTGCTCACCACTGTCGGCCGATTACACATCCGGCTTGAATCCGGGCCCGCTGACGTTGGTCCGTCCCGAGGGCCTGTGCTACGTCTCCCGCCATGTCCCGCCCGGCCGTTCGTCGCATCGTGCTCGCCTACTCCGGCGGGCTCGACACTTCCGTCATCCTGCGCTGGCTCATCGACCGGTATCAGGCGGAGGTGGTGGCGTTCTGCGCCGACCTCGGCCAGGCCGAGGAGCTCGACGGCCTGGACGCCAAGGCGCGCGGCACGGGGGCGGTCAAGACCGTCATCGAAGATCTGCGCGAGGAGTTCGTGCGCGACTACGTCTTCCCGATGCTGCGCGCGGGCGCCATCTACGAGAGCCAGTACCTCCTCGGCACCTCGATCGCCCGCCCGCTGATCGCCAAGCGCCAGGTCGAGATCGCGCGCCAGGAAGGCGCCGATGCCGTGGCGCACGGCGCCACCGGCAAGGGCAATGACCAGGTCCGCTTCGAGCTGACGTTCGCCGCCCTCGCCCCCGAGCTGACCGTGATCGCCCCGTGGCGCGAGTGGGACTTCACCGGCCGCGCCGATCTGATCGCCTACGCGGAGCAGCGCAAGATCCCCATCACCGTCACCGCCGAGAAGCCCTACTCGAGCGACCGGAACCTGCTGCACGTGAGCTACGAGGGCGGCATCCTGGAAGACCCCTGGCGCGCCCCGTACGACGACATGTTCCAGCTGACGGTCGCACCCGAGCAGGCGCCCGACACACCCGAGGAGATCGAGGTCGACCTCGAGGCGGGCACCCCGGTGGCGGTGAACGGCGAACGGCTGTCGCCGGCGGCGCTGCTCCAGCGGCTGAACACCCTCGCCGGGCGCCACGGCGTCGGGCGCGTCGACATCGTCGAGAACCGCTACGTCGGCATGAAGTCGCGCGGCGTCTATGAAACCCCGGGCGGGACCGTGCTGCGTGCCGCCTTCCAGGCCGTCGAGTCGCTGACCCTCGACCGCGAGGTGCTGCATCTCCGCGACACGCTCGTGCCGCGCTACGCCGAGATGATCTACTACGGCTACTGGTTCGCCCCCGAGCGCACCATGCTGCAGGCAGCCATCGACGAAGCGGCGCGCGCCGTGACCGGCACGGCGCGGCTCCGCCTGTACCGCGGCAGCGTGCGCACCGTCGGTCGGAAGGCGCCCCGCTCCATGTACGACCCACGCCTGGTCAGCTTCGACGAAGCGGGCGGCTACCGGCAGGAGGACGCCGGCGGCTTCATCCGCCTGGCCGGCCTGCGCCTGCGCATCCGAAACCTGGTCGAGCGCGAGCGCACGCCATGACGGCACGCCGACGCGCGCGACGCCCGACCTCGTCGACCAAGGCGTGGGCCGGCCGCTTCGCAGCGCCCACGGCGGCGATCGTGGAGCGCTTCACCACCTCCCTGCCCGTCGACCGGCGGCTCTATCCGCACGACCTCGATGGCAGCGTAGCGCACGTGCGCGCGCTGGTGCGCGCGCGGCTCCTCACGGCGCGCGAGGGGGCGCGCCTGCGGCGCGGGCTGGCCCGCGTCCGCCGCGAGCTGGACGACGGCGCCTTCCGCTTCCTGGCGACCGACGAGGACATCCACATGGCGGTCGAGCGCCGCCTGACGGAGATCGTCGGTCCGGTCGGCGGCAAGCTGCACACCGGCCGGAGCCGTAACGACCAGGTGGCACTCGACCTGCGGCTCTGGCTGCGCGCGGCGTGCGCGCGCTTCGACGGCGCGCTCGCGGACCTGCAGCGGGCGCTCGTCACGGTGGCGCGCCGCCATCGCAACGCGGTGCTGCCCGGCTACACCCATCTCCAACGCGCCCAGCCGGTCCTGCTGGCGCATCATCTCCTCGCCTACCGCGAGATGCTGGCGCGCGATCGCGGCCGGTTCCGTGACTGTCGGACGCGTGCCGACGAGCTACCGCTCGGCGCCGGGGCGCTCGCCGGCGCCGGCTTCGCCCTCGATCGGGCCCGCCTCGCACGCGACCTGGGGTTCGCGCGTCCGACCGCCAACAGCCTCGACGCGGTCGGCGACCGCGACGCCGCCGCCGAGTTCCTGGCCGCCGCCGCGATCGCCGCCGTGCATCTGTCGCGTCTGGCCGAAGAGATCGTCCTGTGGGCGACCGACGAGTTCGGCTTCATCGAGCTCCCCGACGCGTTCGCCACCGGCAGCTCGATGATGCCGCAGAAGAAGAACCCCGACGTGGCCGAGTTGGTACGCGGCAAGACCGGACGTGTCATCGGCGCACTGGTCGCGCTTCTCACCACGCTGAAGGGCCTCCCGCTCGCCTACAACCGCGACCTGCAGGAGGACAAGCCGCCGCTCTTCGACGCCGCCGATACGCTCGCCGACTGCCTGGCGGTGTTGGTCGCCATGCTCCCGCACCTCCGCTTCCGCATCCCACGCATGGCCGCCGCCGCCGACGGCCTGCTGCTGGCCACCGACGTGGCCGATCTCCTGGTCGAGCGCGGGATCCCCTTCCGGCGCGCACACGAGATCGTCGGCAGCCTGGTGCGCCACTGTCTCGCCACCGGCACCGCGCTGCGCGATCTCGACGCCGCCACGCTGCGGCGGCACTCGCGCCTCCTGACGCCCGACCTCGTCCGTCGGCTCACCCCGGCCCGCTCGGTCGCCCGCCGGCGGGTCACCGGCGGCACCGCGCCGGTCGAGGTCCGCCGCCAACTCGCACGCGCCGCCCGCGAGGACCGGCGATGACCCGACGCCTGGCGGAGCTCGTCCTCGCGGCCACGCTCGTGGTCGCCTGCGGCGTGAAGAGCGCCCCCGTCGCGCCCGAGCTGGTGCAGCCCGAGGCGCCCGCCAACCTGGCCGCCATCGCGAGTCCCGACGGCGTGAAGCTCACCTGGATCCGGCCGCTCCAGTACCGCGGCGGAGGGCGCATGAACGACCTGGGCGGGTTCACCATCGAGCGTGCCCCGGCGGATGGCGACCCCGCCCCCTTCGCGCGCGTCGCCACGGTCCCGGTGCAGGACCAGGAACGGTTCCGGAAGGACCGGCGCGTCGAGTGGCTCGACCGCGACGTCACCCCGGGCACGCGCTACCTCTACCGCGTGACCAGCTTCACCCTCGACGACTACACCAGCGGGCCCGCGGGCCCGGTCGCGGTCCGCTTCGGCGCCCCGCCCGCAGCGAAGGAGACTGCGCGATGACCGACTTCACCTACCGCGACGGCGAGCTGCACTGCGAGGAGGTGTCCCTCGCCGCGCTCGCCGCGCGGCACGGCACGCCGCTCTACGTGTACAGCACGGCCGCCATCGTGCGGCAGTTCCGCGCCTTCGACGACGCGTTCGGCGACACCCCGCACCTGGTCTGCTTTGCCATGAAGGCCAACGATCACCTCGCCATCCTGGCCCTGCTCGCGCGCGCCGGCGCCGGCTTCGACGTGGTCTCGGGCGGCGAGCTGTGGAAGGCGCTGCGCGCCGGCGCCGACCCGGCCCGGATCGTCTTCTCCGGGGTCGGCAAGACCGACGCCGAGATCGAGGAGGCCCTGCGGCAGAAGATCCTGATGCTCAACATCGAGTCGCCGCAGGAGCTCGACGCCGTCGCCCGCATCGCGGCCCGTCTCGGCGTGCGCGCGCCCATCAGCCTGCGTGTCAACCCGGACGTGGATCCCAAAACGCACCCCTACATCTCGACCGGCATGAAGAAGTCCAAATTCGGCATCGCCATCAGCGAGGCGCTGGCGCACTACCGGCGGGCGCAGGCGACCGGACACCTGGCCCTGGTCGGCGTCGACTGCCACATCGGCTCGCAGCTGACCGACGTGTCGCCGTTCGTGGACGCACTGGCGCGCGTGCGCGGCCTGATCGGCCAGCTCGCCGAAGAGGGGCTGGCCGGCGAGCTGCACTACCTCGACTTCGGCGGCGGCGTCGGCATCACCTACAAGGACGAGACGCCGCCCACGCCAGCGGCCTATGCGGCCGCCCTGCGCGCCGGCCTGGCCGGCCTCGGGCTCACGCTCGTGCTCGAGCCCGGGCGCGCCATTGTCGGCAACGCCGGCGCATTGGTGACCCGCGTCCTCTACCGCAAGGAGACCGGCGAGAAGCGCTTCGTGGTGATCGACGGCGCCATGACAGAGCTGGTGCGGCCGGCGCTCTACGGCTCGTACCACGCGCTCCAGCCGGTGCGCCCGCGCGGCGCCTCCACGATCGTGGCCGACGTCGTGGGCCCGGTGTGTGAGAGTGGCGATTTTCTCGCCAAGGATCGCGAGATGGAGGCGCCCGAGCCCGGCGATCTGCTTGCCGTGATGAGCGCCGGGGCGTACGGCTATGTGATGGCGTCCAACTACAATGCGCGCCCGCGCCCGGCGGCGATCCTGGTTGACGGTCCGCGTCACCACATCATAAGGGACCGGGAGTCGCTCGAGGATCTGGTCCGTCACGAGCACATCCCGTCTGCCTGATGGCCACGCTGCGCTTCGCGAAGCTGCACGGAACCGCGAACGACTTCATCTACGTCGACGCGCGCGGCGGCCTGCCGGGCGATCCCGCCGCCCTCGCGCGCCGGCTCTGCGACCGCCGGCGCGGCATCGGCGCCGACGGCCTCATCCTGCTCGAGCCGGCCAGCACCGGCCAGGCCGACTGCCGCATGACCATCTACAACAGCGACGGCAGCCGGCCCGAGATGTGCGGTAACGGCATTCGCGGACTCGCCAAGTTCGCCCTCGACCGCGGGCTCGTGCGCACCGACCCGCTGCGCATCGAGACCGACGCCGGCGTGAAGACCATCCGCGTCCGCACCGACGGCGGCCGCGTGCACAGCGTCACGGTCGACATGGGCCCGCCCATCTGGAACGGCCGCGACATCCCGGTCGACGCCGACGGCGAGGTCATCGACCGCCCCCTCGAGGTCGCCGGCCGGACGTACCGGGTCACGTGCGTCTCGATGGGCAACCCCCACTGCGTCGTCTTCCTCGACGAGGTGGCCGGCCTGCCCCTCGCCGAACTCGGCCCGCGCTTCGAGCGCCATCCCTTCTTCCCGCGCGCCGTCAACACCGAGTTCATCCGCGTCGTCAGCCGCGAGCGCCTCGAGATGCGCGTCTGGGAGCGCGGCGCCGGCGAAACCCTGGCCTGCGGCACCGGCGCCTGCGCCGCCGCCGTCGCCGCCGCCCGCACCGACCGCACCGCCCGCCAGGTGACCGTCACCCTCCCCGGCGGCGACCTCGAGATCGACTGGCGCCCCGACGACCACGTCCTGATGACCGGCGACGCCGTCGAAGTCTACACCGGCGAGGTCGCGATCTAGTGGCGCCGCACATGTGGACCACCGCTCCGCACCAGGAGGCCGACTGATGCCAACGTTCCAGGGCTCGATGACCGCGCTCGTCACCCCGTTCCGCGCCGGCGCCGTCGACACCCGCGCCCTCACCGACCTGGTCGAGATGCAGATCGCCGGCGGCACGCACGGGCTCGTCCCGTGTGGCTCGACCGGAGAAGCGGCCACGCTCACGCACGAAGAGCACGTCGAAATCGTCCGCCACATCGTCAAGGCAGCACGCAAGCGCGTCCCCGTGATCGCCGGCACGGGATCCAACTCCACCGCCGAGGCGGTGCGCCTCACCCGGGGCGCGGAAGAGGTCGGCGCCGACGGCGCCCTCCTGATCTCGCCATACTACAACAAGCCGACCCAAGAGGGCATCTACCAGCACTACAAGGCCATTGCGGAAGCCACCCATCTTCCGTTGATTGTCTACAACATCCCGGGGCGGACCGCATCCAAGATCGAGGCCGCGACCATCGCGCGTTTGGCGGAGCTCGAGCATATCGTCGGTCTCAAGGAAGCCACGGGATCGCTCGACGAGGTGCAGGAGGTCATACGCCTGACCAGGGGCGAGCTCGATGTCTACAGCGGCGACGACTCGCTCACCCTGCCGCTCATGGCCGTCGGTGGTGTCGGCGCCATCGCGGTCGTCAGCAACATCGTTCCGCGCCAGTCCGCCGCCTTGTTGGCTGCCTGCCGGTCAGGCGACTGGACGACCGCCCGTCAGCGACACTATGCGCTGTTGCCGCTGATTCGCGCCCTCTCCCTCGAGACCAACCCCATTCCGATCAAGGCGGCAATGGCGATGCTGGACTACTGCCGCGACGAGATTCGACTGCCGTTGCTGCCGCTGAGTGACGCGGCACGGGGTAAGCTGCGCGCCGCTCTACAGGAGCTCGGGCTGCTCGTCTGAAGTACCGCAAATGAGCGCGAACATGCCCACGAAGATCATCGTGTGTGGCGCGGCTGGCCGCATGGGGCGGACCATCGTCGGGCTCTTGGCGGACAATCCGGATGCTCTGCTCAGCGGCGCTCTCGAGGCCTCGGCGAGCCCGGCAGTTGGCCACGACGCCGGGCAGGTAGCCGGTATACCTGCGCTCGGAGTGACCATTCAGACTGACCTTACGGCACTCGCCGGTCCTGACACTGTGATCCTCGACTTCACCACCGCAGACGCAGCGCTGGAACACCTGCGCGTCGCAATTGACCGTGGAAGTGCGATCGTCATCGGCTCGACAGGCTTCACGGCGAGCCAGCTGGTCGACATCGACCGCCTGGCACCGCAGACGCGGTCAGTCGTTGCCTCCAACATGAGTGTGGGCATTACCGTTCTCCAGCGGCTGGTGCGCCAGGCTGCCCTCGCGCTCGGCCCGGATTTCGACCCCGAGATCGTAGAGATTCATCACAAGATGAAGGTCGACTCGCCGAGCGGCACTGCCCTTACCCTGGGGCGTACCGTGGCCGAGGCCACCGGACGCGATTTCTCGACCGACGCCGTCTAC
>CAZUDO010000021.1:0-6422 GCA_964618895.1 uncultured Binatia bacterium (SeqCode) | reverse complement strand
TTACGCCCTTAGGGAAGTAAGCGGCCCGCCCAGTATCGAGAGGATGACCGTCTCGGCTCTTAAGTTTGACAGGGCTTTTGGTCATACTATCCAGACTGTCGTTACGGCAGAACATTTTAGGGCGCGGATCCTGACTGAATTTGGCCCGAGTAAGGCTCCAGAGATGGAAGCCATCGTTTTGTCGCAATTGAATCGTATGATCGATGCGGGCAAGAAAGAACTTGCTCAGGGGAAATGGGACGTAGTTACTAATAAAAATGAACCGTTGACTGCTGACCAGAAGGTGAAAATCGAAAGCTCGATCAAGCAGCTTGAGCACTTCAGGGATTTGTTTGATCTGGCCGGAGAAGGCAAGAAGGCGGATCTTTTGCATCAGTACTTCATTGAGGCCGTCACTAAACGTGATGTGGTGCAAGGTTCGAGTGCCGGAGTTCAGCTCGTCAATTCCATTGTCTTGCAGATCGGTTCTTATGAAAAGGAGCTGGGACAGTTTGTCACTCCGGAGGGGAAACTTCTCCCGGATCTGCAGAGGGCGCTTGATCTTGAAATTGCCGGTGAGCGTTTGAGTGTCGTTAATCCCAAGTACAAGGAGAGATCCGACGCTCTCATTAGAGCCGTCAATACACTTCAAGTGGCCGCCGGTAAGTTGAAGGAACTGAATAGGCCGTACAAAGATAAGGAAGCGAGTGCGCGGGAGGAGGCGATTTTTAGGAATCAACTTCTCTGGAAAACGACAATGAAGGAGTTTGCGGACGCTTTCGTATATGCCAACAAAGCACGGGCGATTTTGGAGGCCAGTTCCGTTTCATGGCAGGTCTATAGTGTTGCCTTGAAGCTCACATGGACGCCGATCAAGACGATTGTCCTCATGGGATACGCTTGGCCCGGTGCCATCCGGAATAAGTTGATCAAGACCAACAAAATCGTGGGGGTGATGTTTTCGCCTTTTGAAGGCGTCGCCTACATCGCTTGGTCTTACATTCTTATTACGGTGCTTTACAAGATCACGGCGATTGTCAATTTTGTTCCGGGAATCAAGGAAGCCCGTGGCGGATGGGAGCGTCTTCATAACTTCTGGACGCAAGGGAAGAATCCCTTTGATCCGAACCGAAACGACGTCCAGCTTCCGGGTTCCAAATTCCGGGAAGGACTTCCGGGGACGACCTCGCTTGGCGTCTGGGAAATCGCCGGATTCGGACTTCTTGCGGCCACGTTGGTCGCGCCTCACAAGGTTATCCCCGGAATCACGCGGCTGGTAAAGACCGTGGCCGGGGGCGTCAGTTCGATCTTCGGTGGCGGCAAAGGCCGTGGCCGTCCTGCTCTTGGCAAGAAGAAACCGATCGCCGGTCCGGGCGCCGGGGCTCCTCCGGATGTCAATAAGGCCATCGAGGAGATCAAGAAGGGTCAGAAGGACAATAATCCCTTCTTGGTTCAGAAGGGTGTCCAGAAGCTCAAGCGGGCCAAGGATATGGGTCTTCCCATTCCGAAGGGATACATCGACGGTCTTTCGTGGGGGTTTTGAGCCATGCCTGATTTGCTGACGATCTCAGGGCTTTTGAATGGAAATGCGGAACCCGGTAAGAGTATCTGGTATGCCGCTATGTCTCGGAAGATTGATGAGAATGTTCCAAATCTTCCTTACAGCCAACAGGCTGAGGCAAAACTTGTTGCTGATCAGTTCTGGGATAGGGCGCTGAGACAAGTGACTCCTCCTGAGGGGAAGGAGAGGGAGATGTACGAGCATATGTTTCTCCCCGACCGGACTCCCCTTTACGGTCTTGCTGAGATTGCCAAGCGCAAGGGCCCCGTCTTTACGGCCGAGAAGTGTCTCGAGATCGCCGAAAAGTTGCTCGCCAAGGGCAACAAAAAGATGGCCTATCTCTGGGCGCTTCGGGCGGTCAAGACGGCGACGGCCGAGAAGAAGTCCGTGATCAGGAAGCGTGCTGAGGAGCTTGCCAAGAGACTCAAGGCTGAGATGGCCGTGCAGGCCGTTGCGGGTTTCCTTGGGGAAGACGATATCAACTATGAGGCGATTAAACCGCTCGTTAATCGTCTGATCAAGGCTCGGAAACAGGGCCTGCATGAGCTCGCCATGGCGATTGGGTTTGCCAATACGGCCAGAGAGAAGGCTCTGAAGGCCAATCGTCCCGATATCGCCATGGTTGCGATCAGGATGATCAGGGCGGCCCAGATCGCCGGCCTTGCGGCGGAGCTTGGCTTGTAGGAGGGCGCCTCATGACGAACGTCACTGAACAGATTTCAAACCTCAAGAAGGATCTCGTTACGATCCTTGCCCGGTATAAAGTCCACCCTGATGACCGGGATATCATTTTTGAAAAGATCGATGAGGTGTTGGCGGGAGTCCTGACCGTTCAGAAGAGCATGTTCGAAACTGAGCTTACCGGCATCAAGGGTGAGATCGGCATCGAACGGGACAATGTCCGCAAGGAAGTCGATGCTATCAGGAATTCGGCAGTCTCCAAGCTTTCAGAGATCCGTGGTAAAATCAACGAGGCGTACGAGGAAGGGATCACGGACGGCCTCTCTCAGACTCCCGCTCCGGTCGCAAGCGGGCCCAGTACCTTCACGGTTGTCCTCGGCTTGTTCTTTGCGGCCCTCGCGATCGTCGTGATTGCGGGCGGTCTTTTTCAGAAAAAGAAGGAAAGCTAGATCGAACATGGTTGAAACACTCAACGACGTCCGCAAGGGAATGACCTCGTTCATGGTTCGGATGTTCGCCATCGGGATCACTTTGGGAATCATCGGTTCGATCATTTACGGATATCTTGGACACAGCACAGATAAGTTTTTCCATTCCTTTATCATTTTCGCGGGCTTCGCTTTCACCTTCCCCATGTTCACGATCTCGGTCCGGCTCATGCTCAAGATGTTCTACATGAGCGTGGAGGCGACTGAGAAGCAGAGTGAAATTATCGAGAAGTTCCATAGGGTTGAAAAGGAAGCCGGACCGATCGTCGATAAGGTGAAGGAGATCCTGACGGTTCACGCGGATCCGGCCGTCAAGAAGATCGAGCATTTGATCGAGAAGGCCGGCCCGATCATCGACAACGTGGAAGTGGTCGTTGAGAAGTCCAAGGGGATGGCCGAGGACATTGAAAAGATTGCCCACCGGATTAGAAGCATCACCGAAGCGATGAATGGTCACTTTGACTTCAAGAGCATTGAGCAGAGACTCGACAAGGTGGCCGACAGTCTCTCGACGATCGCCTCGGTGTTTGATCCGCCCAAGAAGAAGACGGTATCATCGAATGGTGAAAATACCCCGGTTGTATCGGCGGGGTTCCCGACGTTCGATCCGTTGACGACCGGACGGAAGAAGTGAACTAAGTGACTTTGGCGGGGTAGACGGCAATCGTGGTCTCTTCGCCAAGGTACTCTTCAAAGCCGGCAATGATGGCGTCCTTGAGGTACTGGGCGAGTTGGGCCGCGGAGACATCGGCCGGGAGCTCGTCACCGCTCAGATTGAGAGCAAGATCCATGAGATCGGACTTGGGAACATCGACGACGAATCTAACCATTTCGGCCATTGTTGTCCTCCGCTTTGAAAATACTCTGCACTTCCTTGGCACGGTCGATGACACGCTTGATCATGCTTTCGGCCACGGGGATCGAGAACTGAACCATCGAGAGGATCTTCTGGGCATCGTCGGCAATACCCTCGATGAGCGTCTTGGCGTCTTCGATCTTGCTGACCAGCTTCATGAAGGAATTATAGACGATGTCGATACCCACTGCAAGGTTTCCCCGTACGATTGTGGGAGTCGGGCAGAAAGGCACCTTTGCCCGTACAACTATGCCGCATGATCTTGGCGACGTGACTCCTCAGGCCCTTGTGGCGGAAGCCAAAAAGGCGTTGTCCCTCTACCGAACGGGTATGGAACAGCTTGTCGGAGCATGTTATTCTGAAGCCATGGACTCCTTCTTCAAGGCGGCGGCGATCGCGGTCAACGTCACGTTTACCGCCAGAACCCACGATACCGCCCTCCCCGAAAGTATTTGTGAGAAGATGGAGATTCTGGTCACTCGTGCGACCAAGGGGATCAAGAAGGTCATGAAGGCGGTCGCCATGAAGAAGGTCTTGAAACACGAGACTCTCTTCCACGAATCGTCTGATATGCCCCGCGCCGTGGCCACAACGGCTGGTCTTGGGGAATCCAAGGTTAATCTGACCTTTATTCCCCACCCCGACCGTGTCCAACTTTTCTTCCATCTTGTCGGTGCCGGAGTGCCTCGAACGGCCATGAAAGCCGTGCCGGGCGGGGTTCTTGTTGAAAACAGCTATCTCCCGATGGTTCAGAAGGTTACGAAGACGCCCGCGCTCGGGGGTGATACTTGAGCGTAAGCATCTCAGACCTTCTCGGGAAGAAGCATTCGATCGATCGTGCCGAGATGACCTTCAGAAGTATGAGGGCCGCTGTGGGTGAGGGCAATCTCCGTCTTGCCGTTTCTCGCGGGGTCACGGTCATCATTCAAGCGACGGCGGCGGCTTACAAGGCTTCTGCCCCTATCATCCGTAAGGCTGAGGCTCTTATTCAGGCGACTCGGGAGACCATCCACGGCGCCGTCATCGGGCGTGCGGCGCTGGGAGGGGTGAGTGGACGCGTGCAGCGTGACTATGAACCTAAAATTTCAAAGAAGCTTAGGGACTATATTGAGCAGCAGCAGGAGGAAGAGGCGAGGAAGTCTGCGGGTATAATTTTAACCGAAGAGCAGAAAAACAAGGCTATTGTCAGACGACTTCTTAGTGAAGACGAAGAGGGTTGGACTTCATTTGTAGACATGAAAAAATATATTCCTGATGTCGTCACATCTCAAAGCTTGATTGATAAAGCTCGGGAAATTGTTAAGAAGACGGTTGACGACCCTTGGATGCCTGAATGGATTAAGTTCGGACATTTGACGGGAGCCGCCTCTCTTGTTAAAGCTGCCGAAACGATTGTCGGTGACGACAAACACGCTAACCAAATTCGTAAGATTTGGCGGGTGCCTATCGAGAGATTGATAAGTCAGTTTAAGGCGCCGGAAACATTTCCTAAGGGGGAGGGGGCTGAAGCTGGCATATATATCAAGACCGCGTTTCCTGAGAGGACAAAGAACATCCTCGTAAGCATTTTTGGTTTGAGTGAAAATGCCCAGAGAAATACCAAGCTTTTTCCTGACGGTTTGAGGGTCTGGGGAAGGGAATCCGCCAAGGAAGTCCTGACGGCGATTCATACGATGAACACCCGCTTTCCGTGGATTAAACAGACTCTGATGGGTCTCTCTTGGACTGCATAGAGGTTGAAATGAGCTATAAAGCGGGTATGATGATGGGAACCGCTAGCTTTAGCGGGAGGGGCCTCTAATGCGTGTTAAAGACTCTCTAGGACAGGTCAGGGTTGCCGGACGGATCGCCAACGAGTACTCGAACGTTTCTAGGCGCCCTTATCCCTTCAAGAGCGAAGACGATCTGATCGATGAGGGGATCGAAACCGATCTCATTCCGCCTTGGGGAGAGATTCCGGCGGGGGACGGCAAGCCCGAGGTGCCTGCCTATAATTGGCCGGATTATGTTCCGCCTCCGCCTGTGCCCTCTCTTGAAGAAGAGGTCTACGCGATTCGCCGTTCAGATACTGCGACGCGTTATCCTTGGGCCGGCACGTGGAACGACAATCGTATTTCCACCAAGGAACTAAACAAGACAACCTATCCCAAGTCTCCGGCCATGGCTGGATTGGGAGATCCGGACACCGGTCGGTTTTTGATCATGGGTGCGGGTGGTCTTCTTATGACACCCGTGTTTGGGGTCATGTCCTATGCCGCGTTTCGGGCTATCGGTAAGGAAGAAAAGAAGCTCTTCAAGGTTGCGCTTGGCATTGGCGGGGTCATCTTTGGGCTTAATGCGCTTAGTGCGCTCATCGTAGGTGTTGGTGGCCTTGTTGCTGGTGTTGCGTCAGCCAGTCGATAGAGAAGTGTCATGTGTGGCGTCGCGTGATTGAAATGGAATTTAGGAGATAACTGCTATGCGCGTGTTGAATGATCTCGGCCAGACGACCGGCCGTGGCTTCGGTCAGCAGATGGGCGCCCGTGGATCGGGACCGGGTCTCTACTACGGGAATCAGGACATGTTTGGTCTGGGCAAGATGATGCCCGGATCCGAGGGCGCATCCCAATCTAATGAGGCCATGTTCGGTCTTGGCGAGGAAGCCATGTTCGGGCTTGGACAGGTTGCTCCTGCTCCCATCATTGAGCCCAAGACCGCGAAGACCATCCGCAATCTCGGAAACTTTGCGGCAGCGGCCGGCGGCGCGACTTTTGCCTTTCTTGCGATCAAGAAGGGCAATGATCAGACGTCGAATGTCGCTCTTGGTGCGCTCGGCGGCGGTCTCGCCCTTATGGCGCTTCTGTCGCTTGGGATGACG
>CAZUDO010000020.1:0-4227 GCA_964618895.1 uncultured Binatia bacterium (SeqCode) | reverse complement strand
CTGCGAGACATCGGCGAGGCGCGCATCGCGCTGCAGGATGACGCGGCGGCGGACGTGGGCGGTCACCGAGGAGTGAGTCGCCCGGCCGCCGGCGCGGCCCTCCTCGCCCCCGGCGCGGCGGCTGCCTCCGGTGGAACCCAGGGCCGGCGCGGTGCTTCCGCGCGGGCGCTGGCGGCGATCGCTGCCACCGTCGTCGTGATCGCGGTCGCGGTCGGTATTGCCGTCAGCCGCCTCCCGTGGCTGGCGCGGCCGCTGCCGCTCACGCTCGTGGACCTCGCGCTCCCGGATACGCTGGCGCTCTACGGCTGGGGCTCGCCGGTGCTCGCGTTCGCGCCGGACGGGCGCACGCTGGCCTATTCCGCGATCGGGCCATCCGGGACTGCGCGCATCTACGTTCACCAGCTGGCTGATGGCGTGGTGCGCGAGGTCCCGGGCAGCGAGACCGGCGAGGGACCGTTCTTCTCCCCGGATGGAGCGTGGGTCGCCTTCGCGGTGGGCGTCGGCGGCACGTCCAGGATCTCCAGCGAACTGCGCAAGTTCTCGCTCAGCACCGGTCTCACGCAGACCGTGTGCGCGATCCAGGACTACAACGGAGGATTCTGGGAGGGGGACCAGATCGTCTGGTCGGACCAGTTGCCGGGACCGCTCATGCGCGTGCCGAGCGCGGGCGGCACACCCACGAGGTGGATCGCGACACCCAACGCGCCCGACACGGCCACCATGCAGGCGTGGCCACAACCGCTGCCCGGCGGACCGCACATCCTGGTCGTGGACTGGAGCCAGGCGCGACCTTCGCTGGCCGTGATCGATCGTCGCTCGGGCGCGCGGCGCAGGCTCGGCATCGAGGGGATCTACGCTCGCTACCTTGGGAACGGGCGACTGCTCTGCGTCACCCGTGAAGGCCAGGCGAGGGTCGTGCCCTTCGATCCCAAGCGGGCGGCCGTGACGGGGGCGCCGGTGGCGGTTCTGAAGGACATCTCCCTGAGCGGAAACGAGGCGGCGATCCTCGCGTACTCGGGCGCCGGCCACCTGGCATGGTCCAGCGGTCTGGTGCGACATAGCGGCATCGAAGAGTTGCGCCTGGTGCGCGTCGATGGGGCGGGCCGCATCACCCCGATGCCGATCGCGGGCGATCAGTATGGGCGCCGGGTTCGCGTCTCGCCCGACGGGCGGCGCCTGGTCGTGTCTGACGACCGAGGCGGACCCTGGCTGGTGGATCTCGATCGTGGCATTCGCAGCCGGATCTTCCAGGAGCAGGGCTACGAGTTTCCCGCCTGGTCACCGGACGGCGGTTCAGTGGTCTTCGTCAAGTACGGGACCCCGTTTGCTTTCATGCTCGTCGAGGCGCGAAGCGGGGCGACTCCACGCCGGGTCGTCGGAGTCCAGGTGGAGAGCTACCCAGACGATGTGACCCCCGACGGCCGCGACGTGATGTACACCGACGCCTTCTCGGGCGATGTCCACTCCTTCCCGCTCGACGGCGCGGGTCCCGGAAAGGTCCTTCTTCGTGGAGCGCGCGCCTGGAACAGTGCCCTGTCCCCGGACGGACGGTGGCTCGCCTACAGAAGCAGCGTTGGTGGTCAGCCCGAGGTGTTCGTCGAGCGCGTTGGCGGCGGGGATCGCACCCAGGTCTCGACGGCCGGGGGCGACTCTCCCCGGTGGGCGCGGGACGGCCGCGAGTTGTACTTCGTCAGCGGAGCCAGACTGATGGCCGCGCAATTCACGGCGGGCGGGCCGCCCGAAGTGGGTGTGCCGGTCGAGGTGGCGACCGTGCCCGACATGCGCGGATACGATGTGCTGCCCGGCCATCGCCAGTTCGTCGCCCTCCAGCGCCCGCCAGACGCGGGCTACGTGCGCCGACTGCGGCTGGCGCTGAACTGGACGCCCGAGTCGGAGCGGTTGCTCGGGCGGGGCGCGGGCAAACTCGAGCGCTGAACCGGCTGATTCACCGCGGATTCGTCCACCGGCCCTCGTCACGCCCCTGTCGCACGACGGCCAAGCGGGCCATGCTACGGCTCGAGCCCATTCCTGCGCAGCAGGGCGACGAAACGGGGGTCGGACCGCAGCGGATCGAACACCTGATCCCGGAGGTCGAACAGCGGATTAGACTCCCGGTCATCGAAGGATCTCTCCAGCCATCGGAGCGTGCGATCGTAGTCGCCGAGCTCGGCATGGGCGATCGCGAAGTCGTGCGCCCCGACGTATCGCTCGCGGGCCGCCTGCCCCAGGAGCACCAGCTTCCGCTTCCAGTAGCGGGTGGTGTCCGCGCCAAGCACGGCCGTGCGAATCTCCGGGTCACGGTGGAAGGTCAACCCGTTGAGCGAGTCGGCCGCCCACAACTCGGGGAGCGCCGCAGCAAAGGCCCGGCGCTCGAAGTAGGCATGTCCAAGCCAGTACCGTGCCGAGGAGAAACCTGGGTTGCGCGCGACGGCCTCGCGAAAGATGGTCGTGGCCTCGTCGTAGCGCCGCATCCAGTGGAGCACCTGGCCGCGATTGAGCGTCATGATGGGTGAGAGAGGATCCAGCTCGCGGGCGCGGTCGATCTCGGCAAGACCCTCCTCAAGCCGGCCCGTGTGGGCCAGGTGCAGGCCGTACCACTGGTGCCCGGTGGCGTGGCTGGGGTTCAGGGCGAGCGCTCTCTGGTACTGGAGCTCGGCCCCCGCCCAGTCGTGAAGGTAATGGCTCATGATGAGCGCCAGGGTCGCATGCGCCGGGGCGAGTTGGTCATCCAGCGCGAGGGCCCGCCGCACCGCCACCAGCGCCTTCGCAAGGCTCTCACGCGGCGGCAACCATATATACCCGGGCATCACGGCATGGACATCGGCCAGCCCGGCCCACGCCGGCGCGTAGCCCGAGTCGGCGGCGATCGCTCGCTCGAAGTGGGTGTTCGCCAGGCGGAGCGACTCCAGAGTCCGCTTGCCCCACTCGTGCCGCCCCTTGAGGTATTCCTCGTAGGCGGCCGGGTTCACCGTTGGAGCGCGGCTGGCCCGCTCGCGCCCTCGCTGCGTCAGGGCGGCCCCGACCTCGGTCGCGATCGCCTGGGCCACCTCGCCCTGCAAGGCGAGCACGTGCGAAAGGCTCCGCTGGTAGCTCCTCGCCCACAGGTGGCGGTCGCTGGAGGCCTCGATGAGCTGCGCCGTGATCCGCACCTCGTCCCCGGCGCGCAGCGCCGAGCCCTCGACGATCGCGTCCACGTTCAGCTCGCGCGCGATCTGGGAAATGGTCTTGTTCGTGCCTTTGTAACGCATCACGGAGGTGCGCGAGGTCACGCGCACTCCTTTCACGTTCGCCAGGCTCGTGATCAGCTCCTCGGTCATCCCGTCCGCGAAATACTCCTGCTCGGGATCGCGGGAGAGGTTCTCGAGCGGCAGCACGGCGAGCGACCGGATGGCGGCTCCCGCACCCGCGCCCCAACGGAACGGCGGGCGGAGGAGCATGCCGGCGAGCAACGCCAGGCCCAGCACCGGAACTCCCACCGCGAGGACCGCCCACCAACCCCGCCCGCGCCCGGGAGGGTCGGCACTCGGCGGCCCCGCGGCGGTCGATGCCATTGTGGTCGGAAGACCCGCGGAGGATCCGGGCGCCCCGGGTGCCTCGGGGCCCTTCGTCTCCTCCCGGATCGCCTCGAGCGCCGATCGCACCTCCCCCGCGCGCGAGTAGCGGAGTCCGGGGTCTTTCGCGAGGCAGCGTCGGATCACCGCGCGCAATCCGGCGTGCGTGCCGACAGGCAGCGCCTCGGGCTCGGCGTTCAGGATCGCCGCCGCCGCCGCGAAGGCCGTCTCGCCGCCGAACGGCGCCCGACCGGTGGCCATCTCGTGGAGCACGCAACCCAGGGCCCACACGTCGCTCCGAGCGTCGGCCTTCGCCCCATTCAGGACCTCCGGGGGCATGTAGCCGAGCGTGCCCACGAGCGCGCCCGACGTCGTCCGGGCCGCGGGCGGCCCCTCGGCGCCCGCTCCGGTCCACCGGGCGATTCCGAAATCCAGGACCTTCGCGCGGCCGTCGGTCGTGATCACGACGTTCGAGGGCTTGACGTCGCGGTGAACCACTCCGCGGTCGTGCGCGTGGGCGAGCGCATCGGCGATTTGGATCCCGTAGTGAAGGACAGATTCGTTGGGCAGGGCTCGGCCCGCAATCCGCTCGCCCAGGGTGCGACCTTCCACCAACTCCATCGCGATGTAGGCGCGGCCTTCGAACTCGTCGACTTCGTGAACGGTGCAGATGTTG
>CAZUDO010000019.1:0-6677 GCA_964618895.1 uncultured Binatia bacterium (SeqCode) | reverse complement strand
TGGGAGGTATGCTGTTAGTCTGATTATTCCGCTTCCATCGCTGTACGTTTGTCCGAGCTGGCATTCTTGTGATACACATCTGTATGTGATGTTTGCTCCTTCGATTTCTTCTGCTACTGAGCCTCCTTCTTGGAAGCCCATTGCTCTGGCGTCTAATGTTTGTGTTCCGAAGTTTTGGCAGAATTCTGTTCCCATGTCTGGTATTATGAACTTTCTTAGTCCGAAGAATATTCTACTTTCTTCGTTGTCTTCTATTATTACTGGGAATCCCATTTGGAACGTGTATCCTTCGCCGTTGAATGCGTCGTCGTCTTTTATTGACATTTTTATTGGATAAATCAAGTCGTATGCGAAATGCCATTGGTTCATACAGAGGAATCTTAAGTATTTTCTCGCTCCTTTCATGTTTGCCGTGCTGAGTATTCCTCCGCTGTTTGGTTGCGCGTTGACGAATAATGGCCAGTCTGGCAGGTATGTGAATGCTGCTTTAAGGTCTGTTTTTCTCACTCCTACGTCCAGTCTCATTCTGTTCATTTCGTACGCGTCTGCTGGCGCGTCTGTTGGCCAGTTTGGCTCTTTGTTTGCTGCGAGATCTTCTCTGATGTCTTGTGCTTCATCTTTGAGTTTTTCGTACGTTCTTAGTGATGCGAGTGGTGGCGGGTAGTTTGTGTTGTCTATTCTTATGAATGGTAGATTGTAATACAGCATTAGTTGGATTTCTTTTTTGACTTCTCTGATGTGCCATTTTTTTGTTCCGCAGAAGAATTCCATTCCGCTTAATGGAATTTTTGAGTTTGACGCCATCAGGTCTATTGTTAAGTTCTCAAACCATCCATCTTTGTTTTCTGTTTCCATTGTTTTGGCTGCCAATTCCCACATTGGTTTGAGTTTTACTGGGAAGCTTGAGCTGAAGTCTGTTAGTTGTGATGTTCTTCCTTGTATGTCTATTTCTAATTGCCATTTTATTTCGATGATTACTTCTGAGTCTGTGAACGTGATTACTGGGAGTATTGCGCTTTTTTGTGTGATTTTGTATTTGTCTGCAAAGCTTTCAAAGTTTCCAGTGCACGCTGGCAAGTTGTCTTTGACGTACTTTGCGAGTTCTCTTTGCATGAATTCTAGTGTTGGCGTTCTGTCTTCTCCTTCGTAATACCATAGTGGCGTTTTTGATATCGCCATTGGGTCGCCTGCGATGTACGCGTTGTTATTTCTCGCGATTATTGGCGGCACGTCTATGTATCCGCCTTGTGTTCCCATTATGATCAGGCCGTCTTTTCCTATTTGGTCTGTGCAGGTTGTTATGTAGTCGTAGATTTGTTGTAAGTCTTCTGGTACTGCGACCACTTTTTTGATTGGAGCAGTTACTCGTGTTTGGTAGAAGTAGATGACTGTTGCTGTGGCTAATAATAAGATGAGACCTATGATGATAAATACAGTGATTTGTCCCCTTTTACCCTCTTTTTTCATTGTCCCCTTTGCTATGACTTAAAAGAGGTTTCGCGGAACTTGTTCTGCGTTACCTCTTTTTTCATTTTAACGGAATTCTTTGATGACTTCGTACAAGTATACTCTAAGCCATGCAAGGAATAGTACTACGAAGAGCATGCTTGCTGGTTGCATGAATTGTGTGTCTTGTATTGGCCTGAATACTTGGTAGACTACGACGTATATTACTAGTGCGAATATGTATGGGACGATTAGCCTGTGGATCTTTGCTATTCCCCATCCTACTCCATTGCCTATGCTTTGCCCTATTTTGTGTGTTTGCATGTAGAGCGTTTGCATTATTGGCGTGAAGTAGAATGTTATGAACAATAGTCCTGCTATTCCTTGTTTTGCTTCTGGTTTGTTGTTTAGCGCGAATGCTACTAGTATGAATAGTGGCAGCCAGACTGCCCACCAGCCTGCATTTACTAGGAAGAACTTTTTGTAGAACTGCTTGTTTAGTTTTTGTCCTGTGATTGTTGTCCACGTTAGTCCTCTGAATATGTTGTAGACTATGAAGCCGAAGATCAGGATCAATATTGCGCCTATGAGTAGTTGGTAGACGAATCCTTGCAGTTGTTCTAGGTTTCCGCTGGCTACTTCTGGGTTCATCATTGCTGTTTTTGTTAGTGTTGACCCTGCTTGTGCTATGGCCGCTTTGAAGTTGACTCTCCACGCGTAGAAATATATTGCTCCTGCAATTATTAGCCAGTAGATTGAGTCGTAGAGTGCGGTTACGATTATTGTTTTCCACTTGCTGAAGCTTTCTGTTAGCAAGTCGTACATGTGTTGTCCGTATTTTGTTGGAGCTACGATTAGTATTAGCCCCATTATTCCGAATGGTATTCCGTTGGCCCAGTCCGCGTAGTATGCTAGTATTGCTACGATTAGTACTGCTACTCCTATGATTCTTGTTCTTGTGATTAAGTGTTTCATATTAGTGCTCCTGGTGCTGCTCCAGCTGCTGGTGCCGCTGCTCCTGATGTTCCTTCTCCTACAGTTCCTTTTGCCGTGATTTCTGTTGGGCCTCCCGCGTATTCTTTGAATGGCACGCAGAGGTGGTCTACTACTCTTGCGAGTCCTATGCCTGGTATGTTTCCTCCTGGTGGTCCTGATGGGAGTCCGGGTTCAAATGTTAAACAGACATCGCTATATTCTGTTGCGCTGAACTTGTACAGGTCTTCTTTTGCTGATTTTTGGAATTCCAGTCCTTTGTCTGGATTGTACCATTTTGCTTGTTTGACGACTGGTCCGTAGCTTGAGTTGCTTGCTTGTGTTCCTTTTCTGAATTCTATGTTGTAGTGCATTTCTTTGCCGCTTTTGACGTTGTTTGTTATTTGGTATTGTACGTGGTACATTCTTAGTTTCATTTTGCCTAAGACTTTTGGATCGAACTTGGGGTCTGTTAGGTTGATTAGTCTGCCCGCGATTACTGTTTGGTTTCCGAACATGTCCATGAGTTGTTGTCTTGTGAGTCCTTCTATTTCTATTGCGAGTGAGCGTTCTCCGTTGAGTACTGCGCTTGTAACGAATTGCCCTCCTGGTCCTCGGCCCGCTACTACGTTATCTGATTTTATCGGATATCTTTTTCCGCAGATTGTTGATACTATGCAGTTTGTTATTCCTGACGCTAAACAGAATTCTTGTTGTATTTTCATTTTTCTTTCTTGTACTTGCGCTTCATAACTGCCGAGTCCTATTGCTGAGTATTGTCTGAGTCCTGAGTACTCGTCGTACGCTCGCATGAATCTTCCCATTACTCTTGCTGTTCCTAATATTTTGAATGCATTCCAGCCTGCCGCACCGCTGTTGACGTATGCGACGTTTGCTCGGTCTATTTGTTTACTTGCTTCTTTCTTTTGTTCTTCCGTGCACCTGCCTTTACATGCTTCTTCAAGGCTTCCGACTTTATTCCCTTGTGCATCATAATATTGCGTGTTGCCTTTTGCGTCTATCGCGTATACTGGTTTGTCACTTTTTGCACCCTTATCATAAGTGTAAACTTTCATCTCGCTTGTTGAGTATGTCCCTGTTTTAGGGTCTACTTTGTAAATTGTTTCTCGTGATGCTACGGGGGTTACTGTTTTTCCATCAGCGCTCACTTGATACGTGATTATTTCTTTGGAAGTTACTCCTGTTATTGGATTTTGTTTTGAGTCCAGTGCAGGCGTGCCATCAGCATTTTTATACGCTCCTGTTGTTACTGAACCACCTTCAACATTTTCTACCGTGTATTTTCCATCACAAGAAGTTAGTCCTTTTCCGCAGACTGAATGTTCTATTTTTGTTGTTGTGGTTGTCGATCCGTCCGAATTTACTGTTACTGTTGCTGTTGTCGTGTGCCTATAGTCTTCTATTATTCCTGTGTCAGTGTCATCTATTGCAGGTTTGAATGTGTAAGTCCACGAGCCATCAGCGTTTTTTGTTTTTCCTGTTGGCTTTCCATAAGAGTTGACTACGTTGTTCATTGCCGCTGCTGAAGAGTCTTCCAGTTTTAATGTGTAGCCTAAAGGGGGTTTTTCGTCGGCTTTTACCACTGTTGCCTTTCCAGTGGCGGGATTGTAATATGTTGTATCTCTCCCCGCCGTCCCTGAGTCTTTTGTAGTATCTTTTGTGCCTGCTGTTGGCGCCCAAGGATCTACCGGCCCTTGCGGTGCTGCTGACGGAGGCACCTCTTGGGGTGGAGCCGGTCCGCCTCCTCCACCTCCATCGTAGTCAACAATAACGTCATCTGTAACTATTGCCGTCGCTATCGTACTCATCATCATTATCATTATTATTGCTATGGCGACTTTTCTCATTTGTAGTCCTTCTCTATTTTTTCCATTCTTCTGCAGTATTGTGTGTTTGGTGGTTTGCCGAACTCGTTTTTCTTGTCTGTTGCTTGTTTTACTGCGCCTATTGCTTCCATTATTACTGATACTACTTTGAGCAGCGCGCATGCGATGTATCCTATTCCTGCGTCTGGTGTTGGGCAGGTTATGTTGCATATTGCTCCAAGTCCTACTGTTATGAGTGCTATTGGGTCTGATATGAATGTGACTATCATGTCTATTATTTTGTCAAAGAATGCTGCGAATGGTATTAGTGAGAATAGTTCTCCTACTATGAACAGGCACATCAAATAACCGTGCATTTCTTTGCAGAATGATTTTGGGTATCCTCCTTCTTTCACCATATCATGTAAGCATACCGCCTTGAAGCAGTCTACTTGTCTTAATTTCTCCAAATTGTAAACTATTCCTGGCAAGCACAGGCAAAACAAGCTCATGATGAGTGAGTCTTTAATGCTCGGCATTAGTGTTATTCCCGCTTCCTCTGACATTTGGCCGAGCACAGGAATTTCTTTAAGTAACGAATCAAGCGCCGCGCATAATGGGTTTCCTGCTCCGCCTAGAGCGCCTTCAATTCCGCCTTTTCCTGCTGAGGCGCAGTTGATTACTGAGCAGATTGCGTCTAGGAATTTGAGTATGCCGTCTACTGTTCCTCCGTAGACTTCTGAAAGTGATTCTTCTACTTCGCAGATTCCTCCTCCAGCTTGGGTTGCCGCTTGTCCTGCTGCTGCCGTGAAAGGATTGCTGGACAGTGCTTGTCCGATTACTTTGAGTATTATCGTTACGAGATATAGTGCTCCAATTACGTTAGTGATTAGTACTTTTATCTGGCAGATGAGTTCTGCGTAGTATATCCATTGTCGTAATTCTCCTATCCATTTTTGTGATGCTATTCCTGATTTGAGTGCGTTTTCGATTGATTTGTCTATATTTTCGTGCGCCAATTCCAATGGGTTGTTGTAGAATGGTAGCGAGATGTTTACTGGTAGTTTTTGCGGGAATGGTGTGACAAAGTATCTTTTCTTGCCGTCTTTGATTTCTTCGCGCTTGGAGTAGACGTTTATTGAACAGTTTATTTTCAGGTTGTTTACGTAGAAGTTTTTTGGTTCAAGTTTGATGAACATGTATGGGCTTTTGCTTCCTTCTGCCGTGTTGACCATGTACAGGTCGTTGACATTAAGCGCTATGTCGCCCTTGCATTCGTCCGGTGATGCTGGTCCTGCGATTGCCAGTGTGCTGATGTCTTTTCTTGGCGTTTGTAAATCAATCCTGCATGCCGCCATTGCCGGTATTAGTGTTGCTGTTTGCCTGTCTATTACGCTCGGACTGCACGTTACTGTTGGCGGTGACTTCCAATATTTTTTGGACGCGTTGGTTACGTTGTCTAATCCGTAAACTTCAAGTCTTGTGTTCGTGCTTGCCCTGTTGAGTGCGTCGTCATAGAAGTCGAATGTGAATTCTGCAGTGTATGGTCCGTCTAGGTCTACTAATTCTTCGAATGTGCAGTCTTTTGTTGCGTTTTCGACTTCTTCACAGCTTGTTGGTATTGTTTTTACGTCTCCGTTTATGTCTGTGAAGTTTGCGTATGCTGTTTCAAAGTCTCCTGAGCGTACTTTGTATTGTACGAAGTCTCCTCTGATTGCTCCGCCTTGGTACGTTACTCCCGATTCTCCTGAGACTACCTTGAAGTCGATTAACTCTGGCTTTCTGGGTCCCGTATTGTCATAGATGATCTCGAATTCTTCGTCTGTTCCTATTGCGTTGTTTAGATCGTCTGCTGTGGTTCCACTAAGAACAACTGTGTACGTGCCCTCTGCCATTGTGACTGGCGGGTTCATGAACCACGAGCATGCCCAGCTTGCTCCTGACAGTCTAGCGCACACGTCTGGCTCTACTTGGCTTCCCATTCCTACGTCGCTTAGGTCTAGGAACGCGTTTCCTGCCATCATTCCTATTCCTGCGTTGCCGTCGTTGTCTTTGTCTTCAATTTCTATTAAGAGTGCTGTTCCTTGTCCGTATAATAGTATTCCGTCGCGTTGTGCGTCGGGGATTATTCCTTTGCTGACTGGCGGAGTGTCGTCTGCTTTTATCGTGCATGGGAATTCTTCTAATACTTCGTTTCCGAGCAGGTCTTTTGCTTGTACTGTGAGCTTGCACGGGCTTACTTCTGATACTGGTATGTTTTGCCAGCTATAGTGGTTTCCTTCTATGAAGTCTGGCGGTATGAAGTCCGGTATGTTGGGGTTAAGTTCGCTGAACTTGGCCATTACTGTTGTTTGGTCTACTTCTCCATCGTCTGTGATGACCGCAGTTATGCTGGCCATTCTTTCTTCGCCTGAGTGGACGTGTGTTAGTACG
>CAZUDO010000018.1:0-4336 GCA_964618895.1 uncultured Binatia bacterium (SeqCode) | reverse complement strand
GCTGCGGCAGACCCCGAAAGCCGAGCCGGCCGCCGCCTGAAGACCAGCCTGGCGAGCACGAGACCGGAGCGTCGGCTCCTGGCGTCAAGCGGTGTGCCAAGATGAAGCCGAGGTGGGGATGGGGTTCGCCACACGCTTACGTACGTCGCGTAGTCGATGCGGCTCAGAATCTCGCCGTGTGCCCGTGGTGGGACCTTCGCGAGGAGCTCGTCGAGCCTCCGGATGCCTTGATCGAGCTTCTCGACGGGGCCGCTCGGAAACGTGCGACCGGTGACCTGCTCGTGCACCCGGCGCGCGTAGCCGAGCAACGCGTCGCCGCGCACCCTGCGAGCGTGCTGCAAGGCCTTGCCCACCGGACCGAGCGCACGATGCTTCGAGTGCCCGCCGGCCCCCGTGCGCGCCAGATACTCCCCGAACGCTTTCGCAATCGTTTCGATTTCACGCCGCACCGAGGCCACGTCGAACGTGTCCCCGCGCACCGCGAGCAGTGTGCCACGCATCATCCCAGAACCTCCTTCAACGCTTCGACGAAGGGCCACAGCTTCGGCCGGACTGACTTCTCCGCCTGCTGTTCGATGCGCCGAACCGTGTATCCCGCGCTCGGGTACCGGAGTACCTCGAGCACCGAGCCGGCGTCGGCCGGCCCTCGGAGCACGATCGCGGCGCGCAGTGCGCGCAGCCAGCGGGCGGCATCGTCAAGTCCGAGCCAGTCGCCACCGAGCACCCTGCGAGCCGGTCCATTGGCGGGCACGTAGACCGTACGCCCGGCGCGGCTGTCGAGAGCAGTCCGAATCTCCGCGACGGGCCCCACCACGCATGCCATCTCGAGCTCGAGCGCGAAGAGTGTCGCAAGTCCGAACGCGTAGAGCGCGCGATCGGCGTCTGAGTCCTTGGTGGCGCCAAGCTCTCGGTCCAGCGAGAGCACTACCAGGCTCGGTGTGATCGCCGCGAAGGCCGCATGGCCGCCCCCGATGACGCTCTCGACGGCGCTGCGGATGTCGGGATCCTCGCGGAAGGTCTTGGAAACTGTACCGTCGACAAGGGCCTGAGCAACCGCCTCCACGGAATCGAACGAGGTTGAGTGGGTAGAGTTCAGCTCGCCAAGCCCCTCGTCGCCTAGCTTCTCGGTCAGAGCCTTCGCGAGGTCCTTTGGCCGGCTCTTCCGCTTGTCCTGGCCGACCGGCCGCACAACCGCTGCCTCGAGTGACTCGGCTCGCAGCGCATCCGGCGGAAACGAGAGTGCAACGTACGACCGTGGATCCGCGGTCTCCGCCGACAGCTGTCGACCCAGAGTGGAACGAAGCGCGCGCACTTTTCGCAGAAGCTCACGCGCCGCCTCCGGACCGAGGCTGCGCCGCGGCACGAGCCCGATCATTGTCTTTACGGGGTGGCCAAGTGAGAGCTGGCCCAATTCGAGGTCGACGACGCACCCGCGGCAGATTGGCGGCTGGCCCTTTCCCGCGAATGCCATTCGTCTGTTGGAGTACGAGCCGATGTTTCCCAGAGCCGCAGAGCCTTCTTCCGCCTCGCCTGGCCCGATGAGTCCCGCGCACTGGGCACACTGCTGCACTTGCGGCTTTTTGGAACCCGATCGCGCCTTGAAGGAGAGATAGCCGGCGAGTTGCTGCTCGACCTCTTCGCGCCTAGGCGGCGTCGCTTCGAGCGCTAGGTCGATCATCAGCCGAGCGGTCCAGTTGTCGACGAGACGCGCACTCGGCAAAGGTGCGGTCCGCACTGCGAGGACGCTCCCCAACAGACGTTCGAGCTTGTCGATGAGGAGCGCGATGCGCCTTGCAGGATCCAAATCGCCGACCGTGTGCGCTTCGTGTCGGGTACGGTGCCAGCCCCGTACGCAGAGTGCGTAGTCTTGTACAGGCATCAGCGTCGACTGCTGCATGAAGCGGTCGAAGCTCCCGCCACCGAACTCCGCATCGAAGAGTCTTCTGCCCAGGGTCTGGTCTGCCTCGTCGAGAACCTTCCTGAATATCTCCTTCGCGATCTTGAAGGCGCACGCCTCGGGTCCGATATCCAGGATTGCCTGAATCTCAGTCTCGCTTGGCGTGCCGTCCAGCCCCAGCTTCCCCAGCTTCGTCCATTGCGTCTTGTACTTGGCGACTTCCTCCGCCTTCGGAGCTTTCGGCCGCGCACGACGAGAGGCGACACGTAGCAGGTCGGCTACTCCGTCGGATCGGACGTAGTCCGCTTTGGGGAGAAAATCGCCGGTCGCGGAACCCACGATCAGCTCCGCCAAGTCCTCCCTGCGATCGGAGAAGAGCTTCTCGATTCCCTGGCGAAGCGTAGCTGTAACGGCCATACCATCGGGGAGGGATCCGAAACCCGCGAGCACCGCACCATGGGCGAAGTGCAGAAGGGGCCGGTACCCCGCGTGATCGAACGCTTCCAGTGCCGCATCGTGTAGGAAGGTCGTCGAAACGCCTCGGACGCGCAGCTGGTAGCAGGTGACGCGCGCGCGCCCCAAGAGCAGCGGGTTGGCGCGCAGGAAGGACTCGGCGGCGACCACGTCCTCGGTGCTCGCAAGCGAATCGGCGTGGTTCACGAAGTCGGCGAGCTTGCGCCATCGGCCCGATTCGTGCGGGCGCGCCCACTCGGTGAGCTCGCCTTTGTCCCGACGCATGCGCCGATCATGCAGAACCGCCTGGGAGACGATGTCGTCGATGTGTCGCAAATCGAGAGCCAGCGTGCCGGCGACATCGATCACGACGGCGCGGATCCCAGCAGCGTCAACATGTTCAGCAAAGGATGTGCCCTCCCCTCGCAGGTACGCCTGAAAGGCCGGGGCCGCCTTTCCTGCATCGTGGGCGACCGCCGCGAGCAGCATCGACTGGAACTCCTCCGGCGTCAGCGCAGGTTTCGCCTCAGCTGCGAAGAATGGCGCGCACGCGCACAGCACGTCGAACACGGCGAGGCAGTGCTCACGCAACGTCTGTTCGCCTCCTCGCTGCTTGCCGAGCAAACGGTCCCAGGCCAAATCACCGAGGATCGAATGCAAGTGATCGCGAAGAAACGCTACGTCCTTACCCGCCAGCGTGTCGGTCTGAAGAATGTGCCCAGTCACGAGGACCTCCGCTCTTGGCACAAAGGTCGTCCGTCGACCCGCACGGCTTCGAGACGGAGGCGCCCATTGCCCCACACCGCATACTTCCCCACGTGCACCGCTTCCCCCATCCGCAGGAGCGGCATCCATGGCCCGAGATCGCCCTCGTACACAGCCTCTCCCACAAAGCCCGACAACTCGTGCACGTGCCCGGTCCGACTCGACCGGCGCGTGCGCCGTACCCATTCGGTGTGGCATTCCGCGGTGCACACGTTCGCAGCGACACGACCCACACCGGCGAAGTCCATGTCGAGCGGCCCGTCGCCAAAGAAGGCCGCCAGCGAGGAGAGGCGATCGCGTATCCTGCAGACAAGATCTGCGAATGACGGACGCTCGACCAATCGCCCCTCACGCTTGAGCGTCGTGGGCGTCAAGAAGCGAACGCGCACCCGTCGCGCATCGGAATCGCTGATGAGGGCGACGAGGTTTGGCAGTCGCAAGCCGTCGGTCGATGGTCTGACGACGTTGCTACCCACATCGAACACCTCGTGCGCTATCGAGGGGCCGAGGGCCGTCACGCGCGTGAGGAACAACTGTCCACGCGTGGGGCCGAGCCCGCGCTCCGCGAGCGCTCGAAGTGCCACAACCAGGTACGGCACCCATCGATTGGCCGTGCCGAACACGGTGAGGCCGATTCGCAGTTCGTCTCCAGCGGCGAGGCGGTCGGCATGAGTCACCGGCGGCTCAAATACGAAGGGACGCGGTAGATCCTGTGCCTTCGATAGCCGATCCGACCCAGGCGGTGGCGACGGCCGGAACACCGCCGGGTAGGGGCACTGGCCCAACAACGGACAGACGGGACAGTCGAGCGTCACGTCGTGGCAGACGAGCCGCCGAAAGGCCATCTCGAACGCCCCGCGTAGCATGTTGGGTAGACGATCCGCCGGCGCGATGACGTGCTCTCGGGCCACGAGCAGCAGGTCGTAACGATGGATCGTGAGGCGGTCGAGCCCGGCCGAATCGAAGGGGAAGCGATCGTCACGGTGCCGCGCGGCATCCACGTCGCTCGCCCGTTACCGCCGCTCGTGCTCCGCTGTCAATCACACCGTGTGACAGCCGCTGTCTCGGGGTGGATCGGTGGCTCAGAGCGTGAGCAAAAATCGGTCGCCGGGCTGATGCGGATCGGGGGCGCCGACGCCTCGTTGCTGCCCCGGGGGGTGGGACGTCAGGGGGAGGGCGACGGCGCGGGCGGGCCCGCAGGTCGAGGCCCTGACGTGCCTT
>CAZUDO010000017.1:0-27618 GCA_964618895.1 uncultured Binatia bacterium (SeqCode) | reverse complement strand
CCTCGAGGCCGCGAGCGAGCGCCTGGGGCTGTCGGCACGGGCGTACACGCGCATCCTACGCGTAGCGCGGACGATCGCCGATCTCGCGGGCGAAGACGAGATCACCACCTCGCACCTCGCCGAGGCGATCCAGTACCGGAGTCTCGATCGACGATCCGGGGCGTGAGCGCGTCGGAGCTGAATCCGCATCCCCTTGTGGAAATCGAGTCGGGCGGTGACCCGCTAGAACACGTACTCGACCTCGAGGGTCGGGATCACGTCCGGGCGCAGCCCCTGCTCGTCGAGCGGCACGATGGCGTTCAGGCCGATGAAGCCCGACTCGGCGAAGCGCCATTTCGCGCCGACCGACGCGTCCACCTGATCGTTGCGCTCGACCTCCTCTTGTTGGACGCACGTTCTTGGACTGCGGTCTCCCGCCGCCCGCGTGTCTACAACACCACTCGCGTCTCCCGCTCTCCTGAAACCGGGCTACCTTCACCGCAAGTGTCCCATCTTGCCGCTCTGGTAGTCCAACATCGCCTGTCGAATCTCCTGCGGACTGTTCATCACGAACGGCCCCTGCCCGACGATAGGCTCCTCGATCGGCTCACCCGCGAGTAGCAACGCGGTCACGCCCTTCGCGCTGTCGACGCAGATGTTCTTCCCCGTGCGGTCAAAGAGCCCAACCTCTGCCGGGGCGAGCTCCTCGGAACCGTTCACGCGCAGGCCGCCGCGCAGCACGACGAGCGCCGTCGTGTAGCCTTCGGGCACGGTAAGATCCGTCCGCTGGTCACTCTCGAGGCGAAGATCCCAGACCTCGATGGGCGTGAAGGTCTTTGCCGGTCCTCTCGTTCCCGCGAACTCTCCGGCGATGACCCGCACACTTCCATGGCCATCGGCGAGCTGCACAGTGGGAATCTCGATACTCACGATCCCCTGGTAGCGAGGAGGCGCCATCTTGTCCTTGGCAGGGAGGTTCACCCAGAGCTGCACCATCTCGAACATCCCGCCGTGGCGCGCGAAGTCGTGGCCATGGAACTCTTCGTGCACCAGCCCAGAGGCAGCGGTCATCCACTGGACATCTCCAGGACCAATCTTCCCGCCGCCACCAGAGGAGTCTCGGTGTTCGACCTCACCCGCGTAGACGATGGTCACCGTCTCGAAGCCACGATGCGGGTGCTCGCCTACGCCGCGGCGTTCGCTCGTCGGGGAGAACGCTATCGGGCCGGCATAGTCGAGCAGGAGGAACGGACTGAGGACCGATCCCAGATTCGGGTAGGCAAAGAGAGTCCGCACTGGAAAGCCGTCGCCTACCCAGTGCCGGTCCACACTTCGCTGGATGCAGCGGAGCGTCTTGAGCGACTTGTCCTTCGTTGGTGACATCGTGCCCCTCGGCGTCAGATCACATCAGTAGTCCAGCTGGTCGTGCGTCGGCGGCATCGATCGTCCCCGGTGACCGAGAGCGAAGGCGGCGTGCGGCTCGCGCTACCCGAACCACGATACCGGGGACGGTGGCGGAGACGCCTACCTGGGCGGGAACGCCGTCCGGCACTTCGGCTCTCCGAACCCAACCCGCTCACGGGGGAGGTTCGGAGCAAGCGCAGATCTCGAACCCGGGCAAGCTGAAGGCCACGCACACCTTCCCGGGCGGACACGGTCCACCGCAGGTCGGGAAGGTTCCGCACTGAACCGGGGGACAGGCGCAGCCGGTGAAATCCGGAGCATTGATGGCGACGCAGGGTGGGTCACCCGGCGGGCAGGTCCCGTTGCAGACGGGGAAGGGGCTACTGCCGCAAGATGGAAGCGGCATGGTCGTCGTCGTGGTACTCGGTGGGATGGCGGGTGCGCAGAGCAGCTGCGCCTTGCTCGGCTGCACCGCGCGAGCACCGAACTGGTCCTGCACCTGGACCGGGGGTATCGCTCCGGGTGGACACTTCGCCTTGTAGCAAACGAAGGCATTCGGGGTTCCGGTCGCCCCGCCGCCGGGCGGCGGGGGGCTCACGTTCGTCTTGCTCGCAGGGACGCAGAGCAGTTTACCCGGGACGCTCACCCGGCACCCGATTTCCGGAGGCAGAGGAACGCCCGGCACGAGATCGACTGTATAGCGGGCCTTGGCCGCCGGATCCTTGATCCTGTAGCACTTCAGGTGGTCGGGGACCTGAGCGGCGGCAGGCGCGGTGGCGGCGACGGCGAACACCAGCGAGAGAGCGGCACGAGCGCCTCGTCTCATCGGAACACCCCCCCTGCCGCGGACTATCCACCCTCACCCTCTGCCCGTCAAGGCACTTCGCGGCTCAGCCGTCCCGCAGCAGCCACCACCTCGCGGTGCAGCACGGTTCGTCGCCACCCCTCCCCGCCGATGTTCGTGCGCCGCCCGTGCGGCGTCGATCAGTCCGCCCTCCGACCCCGAGCTGATCGACCCCTTCTTCGCCATCGGCGCCGGCAACGCCAGCGAACGCATGCAGCGCCTGCTGTCGGGACCGACCCCGCTGACGGGCGGGGACGAGGCGCAGCGTCTCAGCCGACCGGCGTCCATTCCGCCGGCATCCGCTTGATGCCGTGGATGAAGCCGGAGAGCAGCATGTCGGGCGCTCCCGACACGTGGATGTCCGGCAGCCGTTGCAGCAGCTCGCGGAACATCACCTGGATCTCCCGCCGGGCGAGGTTGGCGCCCAGACAGAAGTGCGGGCCGCCCGCCCCGAAGCCGACGTGCTCGTTCGGCTCGCGGCGCACGTCGAAGGTATAGGGATCACGGAAGACCGTCTCGTCGCGGTTGGCCGAGTTGTACCACATGATCACCTTGTCGCCGGCGCGGATCGCCTGCCCGCCCACCTCGGTGTCCTGCACCGCCGTCCGCCGGAAGTGGATCACCGGCGACGCCCAGCGGACGATCTCCTCGGTGGCAGTGGGGAGCGCACGCTCGAGGTCGTCCAGCAGGAGGCGGCGCTCTGTCGGGTGGTCGGTGAGCGCCTTCAGGCCGTGGCTGATCGCGTTCCGCGTCGTCTCGTTGCCGGCGACCACGAGCAGGATGAAGAACGACCCCAGCTCCTCGGTCGTCAGCCGCTGCCCGTCCACCTCGGCGTGCATGAGCGCCGACACCAGGTCGTCGCTGGGCTCGGCGACGCGGCGCCGGCCGAGGTCCTGGCCGATCTGTGACAGCTCGACGGCGGCGCCGAGGACGATGGCCGGGTCGGTGCCGTACTCGGGATCGCCGGCGCCGAGGATGATGTTCGTCTTCTCGAACACCTGGCGCCACTGCGCTTCGGGGACGCCCATCATCTCGCAGATGACCTGCAGCGGCAGCAGCGCCGCCACGTCGGCGACGAAATCACAGCGCCCGAGGGGGGCGATGCGGTCGACGATGGCCTTGGCCTTCAGGCGCACGTCGGCTTCGATCCGGGCCACCGTCTTCGGCATGAACGCCTTGTTGACCAGCAGCCGGAGCTGGGTGTGGCGGGGCGCGTCCATGCTGATCATCGAGCCGAAGAATTCGTTCCATTCCGGAGGCGTGTCGACGATGTTGACCCCCTTGCCGGAGTTGAAGAGCTCCGGGTGGCGGCTCACGTGCATGACATCGGCGTAGCGCGTCACAGCCCAGTAGCCGGGGCCCTTCATGGCCTCGAGGCCCGGGACGTCGAACTCCTCGAACCAGGCCACCGGCCGCTCGTGGCGGAGCCTGGCGAAGCAGGCGTCGCGGTCGGGCCGGCGCCAGAACTCGATGTCCGAGAGGTCGATCTGGTCGACCGTGAGAGCCGTCGTGGGGATCATGGCCCCCTTCGTGCCAGGCTTGGCGGATTGTTTCCAGCGCCGGCGGGACCGCTGACGTCGCTCCACCGGCCTGTGGAGACGGTCGCGCCACAGCCGCCGTTGACATTCGGGAGACACGCCGTCATCTCCTCATGGTTTACGCGCTGCGCGCGCGTCTCTCATGCAGCAGACTGCCACCGCCTACGCCTTCCTGCGTCGCCTGCATCCCTGGATCGGGAAGGCGGTGCACACACGTTGGGTACACCGGCGCGGGTTCTATCAGAGCGAGCTGGACGCGCTGCTCACGGCGCTCGCCGCCCGGCGCGGCCCGATTCCGCCCGAGCTGCGCCTGCGGATCGAGGGGCTCCTCGGGCGGCTCTACCGGGAATGGTTCCCGCACACCTGGCGCCGGGAGCCCACGTTTGCCGAAGTGCTCGCCGACTTCCGCTGGTGGCTCGGGGTGGCCGAGCGCTGGAGCGTGCCGCCGCCCAAGCGGCCGCGCGCGGCCCGTGCCCCGCGCCGCGCCCCCGTGAACCAGCCGGCCCGCCTCCTGCGCATGTTGCGCCTGCCAGCGACGTGCACGCCGGCCGAGTTCCAGGCCGCGTGGCGACGGTTCCTGAAGCGCAACCACCCGGATCTGAATCCCGATCAGACTGCGGAAGAGCGCCGCAAGTTCGCCGAGGCCGTCGGTCTCTGGCGCCGATAGCGGTGCTGGTTGCCGGCCGCGGTGGCGTACGACGCCGCGTCGGCCGGCTCGTCCTGTCGCTGGCCGCCGCTGGCGTGACGATCGTGCTCGCGCTCCGGGTCGTGGCCCCGCCGGTGACGACCCTCATGGCCTTCCGTGCGGTCGAAGCCCTTGCCGCCGGACGCCGCCCGACCCTGACCCGACGGTGGATTCCCCTCGCCACGGTGCCGCCCACGCTCCTGCGCACCGTCCTGGCTGCCGAGGACGCCCGCTTCTTCTCGCACGCCGGTGTCGATGTCCACGAGCTGCTGCAGGCGTGGCGTACCCGCCGCCCCGGCCGTCCGCCACGCGGCGCCAGCACCATCACCATGCAGTGCGCCCGCAGCGTGTTCCTGTGGCCCAGCCGGAGCTACGTGCGCAAGGCCCTCGAGATCCCGCTCGCCGGCCTGCTCGAGCTGGCGTGGGGCAAGCGTCGCATCCTGGAGGTCTACGTGAACGTCGTCGAGTGGGGCGACGGGCTGTACGGCGTCGAGGCCGCGGCGCAACGCTACTTCGGGGTGCCGGCCGCCCGTCTCACTCCGCCGCAGGCGGCGCTGCTGGTGGCCGCGCTCCCGAACCCGCGCCGGCGAAACCCGGCGGCGCCGACCCCCGCCCTCAGCCGGCGCGCGGCAATCATCGGGGCGCGGGCCACACGCGTGCGTCTCGACCCGCTCGCCTCATCCCCTCACGCCGCCACCACCGCCTTGGCGGCCGGGTCGTAGCCCAGGTTGGGGGTGAGCCAGCGCTCGACCTCGGCCACGGGCATCCCCTTGCGGGCCGCGTACGCCTCCACTTGATCGCGTCCGATGCGGCCGACGGCCAAGTAGCGCGCCGCCGGGTGGGCCAGGTAGAGCCCGCTCACGCTGGCCGCGGGCAGCATGGCGAAGTGCTCGGTCAGGGTGATGCCGACCGCCGGCGCGTCCAGCAGCTGGAACAGCGTCGCCTTTTCGCTGTGGTCCGGGCACGCCGGATAGCCGAAGGCCGGCCGGATGCCGCGGAACTTCTCCTTCAGCAGGGCGTCCAGCTCGAGGTGCTCGTCGCGTCCGTAGCCCCATTCGCGGCGCGCGCGCTCGTGCAGCAGCTCGGCGAAGGCCTCGGCCAGACGGTCCGCGAGCGCCTTCACCACGATCGCGCTGTAGTCGTCGTGCTCTGCCTCGTAGCGGGCCACCAGGGCGTCGACCCCGACACCGGCGGTGACCGCGAACGCCCCGACGTAGTCGGCGATCCCGCTGCCAACCGGCGCCACGAAGTCGGCCAGCGAGCGGTACGGCTCGGTGTTCGTCCGGGCCGCCTGCTGGCGTAGCATCGGGAACCGCACCTGCTCCACCCGCCGGGACTCGTCGGCGTACAGCACCAGGTCGTTGCCGTCGCTGTGCGCCGGCCAGAAGCCGTACACCGCGTGCGCGCTGAGCAGCCGCTGGTCGACGATGCGCTCGAGCAGCGCGGTCGCGTTGCCGTACAGGTCGCGCGCGGCCTCGCCGTACTTCGGGTCGTCGAGCACCCCGGGGAAGCGGCCCGGCAGCTCCCACGCGGTGAAGAAGAAGCGCCAGTCGATGTAGCGCACCAGCTCGGCGAGTGGGTAGTCGCCCAGCACGCGCCGGCCGAGGAACGCCGGCGTCGATACCTCGCTCGCCCGCCACTCGGGCAGGAAGCGGCCCGCGTCGGCGGTGGCGAGCGGGACCAGCGGGCGCGCGGCTTTCTGTTGGTACACCTCGCGGAGGCGCGCCTGCTCGGTACGGTTGGCGGCGTCGAGGGTCGCCTTCCGTGTCGGGTCGAGGAGGCTCGCCACCACGCCCACGGCGCGCGAGGCGTCGAGCACGTGCACGGTGGTCTCGGGGTACTCGGGCGCGATCTTGACCGCCGTGTGCTCGCGGCTGGTGGTGGCGCCGCCGATCAGGAGCGGCAGGGCGAGGCCGCGCCGGGTCATCTCGCGCGCCACGTGCACCATCTCGTCGAGCGACGGCGTGATCAGCCCGGAGAGCCCGATCAGCTGCGCCCCCTCGGCGACGGCGGTGTCCAGGATCTTGTCGCACGGCACCATCACGCCCAGATCGACAACGGCGTAGTTGTTGCAGCCGAGGACGACGCCGACGATGTTCTTGCCGATGTCGTGCACGTCGCCCTTGACCGTCGCCATGACGATCTTGCCCTGCGCGCGCTGGTCGCCGCTGGCGGCCTTCTCGGCCTCCATGAAGGGCTCCAGGTAGGCGACCGCCTTCTTCATCGCCCGCGCGCTCTTCACCACCTGCGGCAGGAACATCTTGCCGGCGCCGAAAAGGTCGCCGACGATCTTCATGCCGTCCATGAGGGGGCCCTCGATGACGGCCAGCGGCCGGGGGAGCTTCTGCCGCGCCTCCTCCACATCCTGCTCGATGAAGTCGACCACGCCGTGTACCAGCGCGTGCGCGAGGCGCTCCTCTACCGTCCCCTGCCGCCACGAGAGATCGATCTCCTTCTTCTTGCCCTTGCCCTTCACGACGCCAGCGTACTCGACCAGGCGCTCGGTGGCGTCCGGGCGGCGGTTGAAGAGCACGTCCTCGACGTGTGCGAGCAGCTCCGGCGGGATGTCCTCGTACACCACCAGCTGGCCGGCGTTCACGATCCCCATGTCCATCCCGGCCTTGATGGCGTGGTAGAGGAAGGCCGAGTTCATCGCCTCGCGCACGACGTTGTTGCCGCGGAAGGCGAAGGAGAGATTGCTCACCCCGCCGCTCACCTTGGCGCCCGGGCAGGCGGCCTTGATGACGCGCGTCGCCTCGATGAAGGCCCTGGCGTACTCGGCGTGCTCTTCCAGCCCGGTGGCGACGGCCAGGATGTTGGGATCGAAGATGATGTCGTTCGGGTCGAACCCCGCCTGCTCGGTGAGGAGCCGGTAGGCGCGCTGGCAGATGGCGAGCTTGCGCGCCACCGTATCGGCCTGGCCGACCTCGTCGAAGGCCATCACGATGACGCCCGCGCCGTAGCGTTGGACGAGCCGGGCCTTGGCGAGGAAGTCGGCCTCACCCTCCTTGAGACTGATCGAGTTGACGATCGCCTTCCCCTGCACGCACTTGAGGCCCGCCTCGATGACGGACCACTTCGAGCTGTCGACCACCACCGGGATGCGGGCGATCTCGGGCTCGGTGGCGATCAGGTTCAAGAAGGTCGTCATCGCCTGCTCGGAGTCGAGGAGCCCCTCGTCCATGTTCACGTCGAGCAGGTTGGCGCCGCCCCGCACCTGGTCGAGCGCCACTTCCAGGGCGGCGGTGTAGTCGGCGTTGCGGATCAGCTCGGCGAAGCGCGTCGAGCCGGTCACGTTGGTGCGCTCGCCGATCATCAGGAAGTTGGCATCGGGCCGGATGGTGAGGGTCTCGAGACCGCTGAAGCGCGCGTACGGCTCCGGGCCCACGGGCCGCTGGCGCGGCGCCACCGTCGCGACGGCGTCGGCGATGGCGCGGATGTGGTCGGGTGTGGTGCCGCAGCACCCGCCGACCACGTTCACCAGCCCGCTGTCAGCGAACTCGCGCACCAGGGCGGCGGTCTGCGCGGGCGTCTCGTCGTAGGCCCCGAACGCGTTCGGCAGCCCGGCGTTCGGGTACGACGTGACCCAGCAGCGCGCGATGGCGGCCAGGTCGGCCAGGAAGGGTCGCATCTCGTGCGCCCCGAGCGCGCAGTTGAGCCCGACCGAGAGCGGCCTGGCGTGTGTGATCGAGGTGTAGAAGGCGTCGATCGTCTGCCCCGAGAGCGTGCGGCCGCTCCGGTCCGTCACCGTAACCGAGATCATGAGCGGCAGGCGGACGGCCTTCTCCGCGAACACCTCCTCGATGGCCACCAGCGCCGCCTTGGCATTCAGGGTGTCGAAGATGGTCTCGACCAGGAGCACGTCACTGCCGCCGTCGATGAGCCCGCGCACCTGCTCGGCGTACACGCCTTTCATCTGGTCGAAGGTGACGACGCGGAAGGTCGGATCGTTCACGTCCGGTGACAGCGACAGCGTGCGGTTGGTCGGCCCGATGGCGCCGGCGGCGAAGCGCGGCCGGTCGGGGGTGCGTGCCGTCCAGCGCGCGCAGGCCTCGCGGGCGAGCCGGGCGGCGGCCACGTTCAGTTCGTAGACGTGCGCCTGCAGCCCGTAGTCGCCCTGCGAGATGGCGTTGCTGCTGAAGGTGTTGGTCTCGAGGAGGTCGCTGCCGGCCTCGAGATAGGCGTCGTGGATGTCGGCGATGATGTCCGGCCGCGTCAGCACGATCACCTCGTTGTCGCCGCGGAGGTCCTGCGGGTGGTCGCGGAAGCGCTCGCCGCGGAAGTCGGCCTCGGTCAGCTGGTGGCGCTGGATCATGGTGCCCATGGCACCGTCGAGAACCAGGATGCGGCGGGAAAGGAGTGCGTCGAGGGTGGCGGCGGTGGTCATGCGGGATCCTTGTGGGCGAAGGCCGTGATGACGTTGAAATGCGGCTCGCGGCGCTCGCGGGCGCTCACGTCGCACTGCTCGATGACGAGCCCGCTGCGGGCGAGCAGGCGGCGCAGCGCTGCCGGTTTGAAGCCGGCGTGGACGTGGCCGTAGCTGGCGGTCACGGCGGCATGGTCGTGGGCGTCGAGCGTGATGAGGGCGAGCGTCCCGCCGGGCCGGAGCACACGCGCCACCTCCGCCAGCGCGCGCGCCGGCTGGAGCACGTGCGTCAAGGCGTTGAAGCAGAGCACCTGGTCGAAGCTCGCGGCGGCTGCGGGGATGGCCTGCAGGTCGCCGCGCGCGACGCGCACGTTGCCGCAGGCCGCGAGGCGCATGCGCGCCGCGGCGAGCATGCGGGCGTTCACGTCGAGGCAGGTGATCGAGCGCGCCCGCGGCGCGAGCAGCTGGGCGATGGTGCCGTCGCCCGAGCCCGCGTCGAGCACGTCGCCGAGGCGCACCAGGCCGAGGAGCCCGCGGGCCGTCGCCTCCCACGTCCGTCCCGGTGAGTAATGCCGCTCCATCTGGCCCGCGACCGCGTCCGGCCACGGCAGCGCGCGCTCGCGCGCCCGCAGCAGCGCCTCGCACCGCGCCCGATCGGCCGCCACCACGGCGTCGTCCAGGTGCTGCTCGATGAGCGTCCACACCTGGCGGGCCGGCGCCGGCATGCTGCCGTCGTTCAGGGAGTACACGGTGGAGGCGCCCTGCCGCCGGTCGCGCAGCACGCCAGCCTCGCGCAAGCGCCCGAGGTGGGTCGACACCCGCGACTGCGGCAATTCGGTGATGGACGTGAGGTCCGCCACGGTGAGATCGTGGCCGGCAAGCAACGCCACCAAGCGGACCCGGGTGGGATCGCCGAACACGTGCAGCTGGTCGAGGGTGGCAGTGAGCGCGGACATTATCCGATCATCCTGATGACAGGATATGTCACACGGCGCACGCCTCGGAGTCAAGTCCGCCCGGGCGCGCCTCAGGCCGGGGCCGGCTGCGGCCCGCGCACCAGCTTCCCCGGCAGCGCGCCCGTCGGCTCGCCGTCCTGGAAGATCACCTGCCCACTCTTCACAGTGGCGCGGTAGCCGATGGCGCGCTGGACCAGACGGCGCCCATTGGCCGGCAGATCGAAGACCATCTCCGGCGGGCGGAGCGCGAGGCGCTCGTGGTCGATCACGTTGACGTCCGCCAGCATGCCCGGCGCGAGCACGCCGCGGTCGTCCAGGCCGTAGAGCGCGGCGGTGTGGCGCGTCTGGCGATGCACCAGGTACTCGAGCGGCAGGCGCTCGCCCCGCCTGCGGTCGCGCGCCCAGTGGGTCAGGAGGAAGGTGGGCATGCTGGCATCACAGATGACGCCGCAGTGCGCGCCGCCGTCGGACAGGCTGAACACGGTGTGCGGGTGGAGCAGCATCTCGCGCAGGGGAGCGAAATCGAAATTGGCGTAGTTGAGCAGCGGCAGGTAGAGGAGCTCGCGGCCGTCGCGCTGCAGGAGCAGATCGTAGGCGACCTCGGCCGGCGTCCGGCCCTCGCGCGCGGCGATCGCGGCCACGCTCGCTTCCGGCGCCGGCTCGTAGTCGGGCGGGTCGCCGAGCGGGAAGAGCTTGGTGAACGCGGTGCAGATGAACGCGACCAGGCCGTTGTCGTACTCGACCTGCTCGTCCAGGATGCGCCGGCGCAGCGCCGGATCGCGCAACGCGCGCACGCGCTCGTCGAGCGGCAGGTGCGCGATCGCCCGGTAGGCCTGGTGGGCCGAGAACGGGTGGATGGTCCCCTGCCAGCCGAGCAACAGGCCAGTCGGCCGGGCCGACACCTGGCCGGTCAGGCGCGCGCCGCGGGCCGCCGCGCGTTCGGTGGCCTGCAGCAGCCGGCGCCACTGGCCCGGGTCGAGGTCGTTCTGCAGGAGCGCAAAGCTCACCGGCCGGCCGGTCTCGCGCGAGAGCTTCTCCATCCAGGCGAGCTCGGGCTCTTCGGGGGCCAGGTCGGCGGCCATCTCGAACACCCCTCGGCCGATTTCGCCCATCGCCCGGCCGATGCCGAGGAGCTCGTCCTCGCCGGCGAACGTGCCCGGCACCGGCTCCCCGTCGACCGCCCGATGGAGCATCGTACGCGAGGTCGAGAAGCCGAGCGCCCCGGCGGCCAGGCCTTCGCGCACGATCGCGGCCATGCCCGCGATGTCCTCGGCCGTCGCCGCACCGTTCTTCGCCCCGCGTTCGCCCATCACGTAGGCGCGCACGGCCCCGTGCGGCACCTGCGTGCCCACGTCGAGCGCGCGCGGCATGCCCGCGAGCGCGTCGAGGTACTCCGGAAAACTCTCCCACGACCAGCGGATGCCTTCGGCGAGCGCGGTGCCGGGGATGTCCTCCACCCCTTCCATGAGCCCGATCAGCCAGCCGTGGCGGTCGGGCCTGGCGGGCGCGAAGCCGACGCCGCAGTTGCCCATCACCACGGTGGTGACGCCGTGCCAGGACGACGGGGTGAGATACGGGTCCCACGTCACCTGGCCGTCGTAGTGGGTGTGGATGTCGACCCACCCGGGGGCGACCAGGAGGCCGCGCGCGTCGATCTCGCGCCGGCCCGGCCCGACGCGGTCCCCGACGCTGGCGATCCGGTCACCGTCGATGGCGAGGTCGCCCGTGCGGGGCGGCGCCCCGGTGCCATCGACGAGGGTGCCGCCGCGGATGACGAGGTCGTGCATGCGCCGACCCTACACGACGCCACCCCCCGGCGGGAAGACCTCCGTGGACGCCTACTTGGGCGCCCGCTTGGAAAACTCCCAGGTGCGCGTGTCGACCAGGATTCTCTCCCCGCTCTCGATGAACAGCGGCACCTTGATGGTGCGGCCGTTGGTGAGCACGGCGTCCTTCAGGTTCTTGCCCGACGCGGTGTCGCCGCGCGAACCGGCGCCGACCATGTCGACCGTCGCCTCGACGAACGCGGGCAGGCTGACGCCCACCGCGTGGCCGTTGAACACCACCGCCGACAACTCGAGGTTCTCGACCAGCCAGTCGGCCGTGTCGCCGAGCTGCTCGACCGGCAGCGTGAACTGCTCGTAGCTCTGCTGGTCCATGAAGTGACACGCCTCGCCGTCCCCGTACAGGAACTGCACCTGCCGGTAGGCGACGTCCGGCTCGGTGAACTTCTCGCCCGACTTGAACGTGCAGTCGCGAATGGTGCCGGTGACGACGTTGCGGAGCCGCGCCTTCACCAAGGTGGCCGCGCCGCGGGCCGACGGCGACTGGACGGTGAAGTCCTCGACCGCGTACGGCTGGTCCTCGAACAGGATACGGAGTCCGCGCTTGAAGTCTCCCGTGGTGACCATGCTCACGTCCCCTCGTTGGCGATGACGGCGGCCTGGTACGCCTTCCATTGGGCGGGGTCGGTCAGGTGCTGGCGGGCACGCGCGGCGTGCACCTGCGCGAGCGGCGTCCCCTGCGCGAGCAGCGCATCGACGGCCTTCCGCTCCTGGTCGACCTGCGACCGGAACGCCATCCAGCTCGCCCACCCGACGCCGAGCGTGCCGTTGATCAGGAAGGCGGGGGTGGCGCCCGCGCCGAGGCGCCCGGCGAGTGCGCTCTCCTCCTCGACGCGCGCCCGCAGCGTCGGGTCGTCCACGTCCTGCCGGAAGCGCGCCAGGTCGAGGCCGAGCTGTCGCGCGTAGCCCTCCAGGCTGGCGGCGTCGAGCGCGCCCTGGTTGGCGAACAGCAGGTCGTGCATCTCCCAGAACTTCCCCTGCCGGTGCGCCGCCAGGGCGGCGACGGCCGCGCCCGCCGCGTGCTGGTGCGAACTGAGCGCGAGCTGCCGGAACTCGAGCCGCACCTCGCCCGGCCACTCCTCGGCGATCTGGTAGGTGGCATCGGTGATCCGCCGGCAGACCGGACACTGGAAGTCGCTGTACACGACGATGGTCACCTTGGCGGGCGCGGGACCGAGCGCCGGCGGCCGGCGCGGGTCCTGGCTGACCGCGACCTTGCCGCTCCGGGTGCGCACGGGCGTGTCGTCGTTGACCGGCGGCGGTGGCGAGGGGGCCGGACTGGTGGCGTCGACCGTGACCGCCGGGGCGGGGGTCGGCTCGGGGGGCGGGCCACCGCAGGCGGCCAGGACGACCACCGCGGCGCATAGCACTAAGCGTCGGCTCATGGTCTCGACGGAGGTACCCCAGGCGCGCGTTCGATGCCACCGCCGTCGCAGGCGTGTATCACATTGATTGACAAATGTGTCACATCCGATTACGGACAGAGCCGTCGATGAAGTCCCCCGACGGCGAACGCCCGGGCGCGGCCCCCCCCGACGCCGGCGAGCGCAAAGAGCGCGTCCTGCACACGCGGGTGCCCGAGTCGCTCGACCACCATCTGAAGCGCCGCGCCCGGAGCCTCGGCATGTCGGTCTCGACCGTGGTGCGCAACGTCCTCCTCAACACCTTCGGCCTGGTCGAGAACATCGTCACCGACAGCACCAACGTCGCGCTCGCCATCGCCGGCGAGGACACCCTGCCGCCGCCCGGCCGTGCCCCGTCTGCACCGGACGCGCGCGAGATCCTGGCCTGGCAGGAGGTGGTGCTCAACCTGAACGCAGTGTGCGCGCACTGCAACGCCATCCTGCGCAAGGGCAGCCGGGGTGCGATCGCGGTGCACGACCACCCCGGCCCGCGCACCATCATCATCTGCGCCCCGTGCCTCGGCCGGCTCGAAGGCCCAGGCCCGGGGCCACCACGCAAGCGACGGAGGTGACTCATGGACGTGCGCCACGTCTCCATTCACGGCCACCGCATGGCCGTCCGGACGGCGGGCGACGGCCCGGTCGTCGTCCTGCTGCACGGCATGGCCGGCAGCTCGGCCACCTGGGAGCATGTCATGCCGGCCCTGGCACGACGGTTCACGGTGGTGGCGCCGGATCTGCTCGGCCACGGGGCATCCGCCACGCCGCGCACCGAGTACGCGGTGAGCGCGCATGCCAACGTCGTGCGCGACCTGCTCATCACCCTGGGGCACGACCGCGCGACGCTGGTCGGCCAGTCCTTCGGGGGCGGCGTCGCGATGCAGCTCGCCTATCAGTTTCCCGAACGCTGCGAACGCCTCGTGCTGGTGTCGAGCGGCGGGCTCGGGCGCGAGGTCAACGGGCTGCTCCGGGCGCTCAGCGCCCCGGGCAGCGAATACGTCCTCGCGCTGGCGTGCGCGCCCGCCCTGCGCGACGCCGGGCAGCGCGTCGCGTCCTGGCTCGGCGGGTTCGGGCTCCGCGCCGCCCCGGTGGTGCAGGAGATGTGGCGGAGCTACGCCTCGCTGGCCGACGCGGACGCGCGCCGGGCCTTCTTGCGCACGCTGCGTGCCGTCATCGACCCGCAGGGCCAGACGGTGAGCGCCGTCGACCGGCTCTACCTGGCCGCACACGTGCCGACCCTGATCGTATGGGGCCGCCGCGACACCCTCATCCCCGCGCGTCACGCCGAGGCAGCCGCGCGTGAGATCCCGGGCAGTCGCCTGGTGATCTTCGAGAACGTCGGCCATTTCCCGCACTGCGAAGCGCCGGAGCGGTTCGTCGAGACCCTGGTCGAGTTCATCGACACCACCACCCCCGCCGCCGTGCCCGAGGCCGACTGGCGGGCGCTCCTCCAGCGCCGGGCCATGGGCGCGTAGCCCGCGGCCACGGCTGGTCGGCGCGCGAGCGGGTGTGCTACGCCGGCTCCATGGACGTCTCCCTCCAGCTCATCTTCCAGAATTACGCCGGGGCGCTCTCCGACGCCGACCACTTCGCCCTGGAGACGCGGCTCGCCGAGCTGGCCGAGCCGCTCGGCTTCGACAAGGTGTTCGTCGTCGAGCATCACTTCACCGACTACGCCGCCTGCCCCGACAATACGCAATTCCTGTCGTATCTGGCGGCACGCACCGAGCGCATCCAGCTCGGCACCGGGGCCTTCATCCTGCCCTGGAATACGCCGCTCCGGGTGGCGGAGAAGATCGTGCTGCTCGACCATCTCTCCGGCGGCCGGGCCGTGCTCGGGCTCGGGCGCGGGCTCGCCCGGCGCGAGTACGGCGGCTTCGGCATCACGATGGACGAATCGCGCGCGCGCTTCGACGAAGCGGCGCGCATGATCCTGGAAGCCACCGACCGCGGCTGGATCGCGGGCGACGGGCCGTACTACCCGCAGGCCCGCGTCGACATCCGACCGCGGCCGCTGCGCGGCTTCCGGGACCGCCTGTATGCCATCGGCATGTCGCCCGATTCGGTCGAGCAGGCGGCGCGGCTGGGCGCCCGGCTCACCATCTTCTCGCAGATCCCGTGGGAGATGTGGGCCGAGGGCGCGCTCAAGACCTACCAGGGCGTCTACCGCGACGCCCACGGCGACCCGCCCCCGCCGCCGCTCACCTGCGACCTTCTCTACTGCGCCCCCGACGACGCCGCCGCGGAGGCAACCGCGCGCGTCCACATGGCCGAGTACTACCTGTCCGTCCTCGACCATTACGAGCTCCTCGCCGGCCACTTCGAGGGCGTGCGCGGCTACGAGATGTACGCCCGGGCGGGCGAGGTCTTGTCGTCGATCGGCAAGGAGGACCAGGCCGCGAGCTACTACCAGGTGCAGAGCTGGGGCTCGCCCGAGACGCTGATCGCCAAGCTCCGCCGCCGGCGCGAGCTGGTCGGCGACTTCGAGCTGTCGGTCATCGTACGCTACGGCGCCCTGCCGCCGGCCCAGGCGGAGGCCAGCATGCGGCTCTTTGCGCGCGAGGTGTTGCCCGAGCTGCACCGGTGGTGAGGGTACGTCCACGGTCGAGTTCCGCTATCGCCCGGCGAGCCTCACCGTGGGCCTCGCGGTTTCCATCGTGACCGCCCTCGGAATGGTGTTGGCGTACCGGCGTAGCGGCTGACGGCCGGCGGCCGTTGCTCAGCCCGGTTAGCAGTCCGGCGCAACCTACCTGCTAAGCGACGCATGCGGCAAGCGCGCCATCGACCGGACGCTCGCGCTGGCGCCCGAGTCGCCCGACGCGCTGACGGCGAAGGGACTCTTCCTGATCGAGCTGCCGCGGCTCCTCGAGTGCGACCTGCGCGAAGGCGCGCACCTCCTGCACCGCGCGCTCGCGATCGATCCCGCGTTCGGATACACGCGCGGCGGGTTGACGCGCGTGCACGGCATCGACGACGAGGTTCAGGTGGCGCACGCGCACGAATCGCGTTGACAACCGCGCACGGGCTGGCGTACGTATCGCATCTCACCCACACAGACTGGCAGCCAGATGGAGGCTTTCATGCATTCGATGGTACTGCTCGCGTTCATGTCGCTGACGCTGTTTCTGCCTGTCTCGGGGTGGGGCGGCGCGGTGACGATCCCTGACGTCCCCGACGGTCGCCAGACGACGGTGGGCGTGTGCGCGGACGGCACACCGTGCGACATCAATGCGATATCGTGCCCACCGGGCCAAGACCCGTGTCGCGTCTTCGGCAACCTGGCGTCCCCCACCCTGGTCGCCCAGCCGATCCCGGCCGAGTTCGTGCTCGTCGTCACCGACAACGAGACCTGCGACTCCGATCCAAACACCTCGTGCGAGAACGTGGCGTGCACGACCGGCACCGCGACCACCACCGCCACCATCCAGATCATCGGCCACAACACCCCGGGGCCCCCGCTCGCGGGCCGGGACCTGCCGGCCATCCGCCCATTCTCCACCGCGCCGGTGGCACAAGAGACCTGCGAGGGCGTGCTGAAGGGCTACGCGGCCCACACCACCTACGCGCGTCTGAGCGAACGCGTGCTCCTGGAGACGGCCCTCCTCGACCTGCTCTACCAGCCGCTGCCACGGAATGTGGCGGCGGCCGTGCTCGGCGTGCTGCGCCCCCCCAAACGGGGCCCGCGCACCGGCGTCCCGGTGATCACCGCCGTGCGATCCATGACCGTCGTCGACCACGACGGCTTGGACCCGCTACCGACCGTGCTGCGCGCCGAGATCGAGCTCAGCCTCGTGCGCGCCCCGTAGTCACGGCCGGCACGGCGCCGGCGGCGGCGGGTCGAGCGCGGCCAGCAGCACAGCGGCGTGCGCGATGAGCGCGCGCGGGTCCCGCGTCGAGCTGCGGTCGAAGGCGGGGGGCGGGTCGCCGGGGCAGAGCCCGGGGTCGCCCATGAGCGGCGCCTCGAGCGGCCCCGCGCCGCGCGCCGCCTCGATCCCGAGCCGCGCCAGCAGGAACGGAATGCCGAAGTCTCCGGTCCAGGTGTAGCTCGGCCGCGCGCTTCCGGGGTCGGCCACCGGCGTACCTTCCGGCCCGAGGTAGATGGGGGCATTGGTCCCGGGCGCGTAGAACCGTGCCCAGCAGCCCGGCCGGAGCGCGGAACGGACGAGCCAATCGACCGCGCCTGGAACGGGTGCGCACCAGGCGCGGTCGCCGGTGGCGACCGCGAGCGCCAGCAGCGTGTCGAGCGCGAAGCGTGTCTCCCAGGCCGCGAGGGCGGCCGGCTCGAAGGGGCGCGCCGGTGCCGGCATGCCGCGTGCGTCGTACTGCTGCGCCCATGCCGCCTGCGGCCGCGCCCCCTGGGCGCGCACGAGCCACTGGCCGCCACGGCGGGCGGCGGCGAGGCAATCGCTCCGGCCGAGCACGCGCGCGGCCACCAGCAGCGTATCGACGGTGGCCGTCGTGGCGCCGTCGTTCAGGGTCGCATAGCCCTCGTAGCGCGACGCGAACGGGCGCTCCCACCACGGGCGCCATACCAGCGGCCAGGCGCCGTCGGGACGCTGCGTACGCAGGAGGAACTCCACGCCGCGCGCGGCCGCGTCCCGGTAGCGTGCCTCGCCGGTGGTCCCGGCGAGCGCGAGCAGCAACCGCACCGCCCCAGGGGTCACGTCGTCGTCGATGGTGGTGCGCCGGAAGGCGAGCGCGAACCAGCGCGCGAGCGTGGCCCCCTGGGCGGGCATCTCGGAGAACCAGCCGCCCGACGGGAGTTGGAGCGCCACCAGGAGATCGCCGGTGCGACGCGCCGCCGCCAGATACGTCGCCCGCCCGGTCACGCGGTAGCCGCCGAGCAGTACCAGGCCGCCGGCGGGGGCGCCCGGACTGCGCACCACGACCACGTCCCACGACGCCAATCCGAGCGGCACGGCGATGCGCTCGGCCAGGCGGAGGACGTCCGTCCACGGCGGGGGCCGGGTGCCCGGCGGGCTCCCCGGTGGTGTCTCGTAGGTCCACGCGCCGGCCGGGCGCTCGTGACCGAGCAGATGGTCGAGCGCCGCGACCAGCGCCGCCACGCGGGCATCTCCGGCGGACGCACCGCGCGCGACCACGAGCGCGAACAGGAAGGCGAAGACGCGCCTCAAGGACGGCGCTGCTCACCCGTCACGGCGAAGGCCACCCCCGCCACCGTCGTCCCGATCACCGACCCGGTGACCAGATTCCAGAACATTCACGTGCCGCCACAGCCGGGCGTCGCCAGCACGATCAGGGTGAGCGGGAAGAGCGCCAGCACGCCACACAGCGGGCCGCGCACGAACCAGCGCTCGGGCCAGGTCGTGATCCCGACCAGGAAGCCGATCAGGCAGCGGGCGGCGTAGAAGCCCCACACCGCGATATCGCCGCGGATGCCGAGGATGCTGAACTTGTAGGCGATCGGCCCATGCGCGAGCATGGGCAGCCAGCCGAGGACGAGGCCGAGGAGCGTGCAGAGGAGCGTGTAGGTCAGACGTCGACCTCGTCCACCTTCGGCGCCCGCTCCATGATGAACTCGAAGCGCGGCGCCACGTCGCGTCCCATGAGCGTCTGGATGGCGCGCTCGGTGGCGGCCGCGTCCGTGATCGCGACCCGCAGGAGCGAGCGGCTGGCGGGGTCGAGCGTGGTCTCCTTCAGCGTTTCGGGGTTCATCTCGCCGAGGCCCTTGAAGCGCGTCACCTGCACGCGGTGGCCGTTCCGTCCCGCCAGCAGGCGGTCCTTCTCGGCGTCGTCGCGCGCCCAGTGGATCTCTTTCCCGGCCTCCACCCGGTAGAGCGGCGGCTGGGCGATGTAGACGTAGCCCTGGCGGATCAGCTCGAGGAGGTGGCGGTAGAAGAAGGTGAGCAGCAGCGTACAGATGTGGTTGCCGTCGGAGTCGGCGTCCATGAGGAGACAGATCTTGTGGTAGCGGAGTTTCCGGGCATCGAAATCCTTCCCCGTGCCGCAGCCGAGCGCCGACACGAGATCGGACAGCTCCTTGTTGATGAGCACCTTGGCGGTGGAGGCCTGCTCGGTGTTCAGCACCTTACCGCGCAGCGGCAGGATGGCCTGAAAGCCGCGGTCCCGCCCCTGCTTGGCCGAGCCGCCCGCCGAGTCGCCCTCGACGATGAAAAGCTCGCACTCCGACGGGTCGGTCGAGGTGCAGTCGGCGAGTTTCCCGGGCAGGTTGAGCCGATGAGACACCGCGCTCTTGCGCTGCACCTGCTCAGCGGCGGCACGCGACGCGCTGCGCGCCCGGGCGGCCAGCACGACGCGCGCCCCGATGGCGTCACCGGCGGTGCGGTTGGCGTTGAGGGCGTTCTCCAGGGCCGTGCGCACGATGCCGTCGATGACGGGCGTCACTTCGGCGTTGTTGAGCCGGTCCTTGGTCTGCCCCTGGAACTGCGGCTGCGGGAGCTTGATGGCGAGCACGGCCACCAGGCCCTCGCGCGCGTCTTCGGCCGCGATCTGTACGCCGCGCGGGATCAGGTTGTGGACGGTCAGGTAGTTGCGGACGGCCTTCACGAGCCCGCTGCGAAGCCCGTTCTCGTGCGCGCCGCCCGAGCCGGTCGGGATGCTGTTCACGTAGGAGAGCAGCTTCTCGTCCGTCGCCTCCGTCCAGGCGAGCGCGCATTCGAGGTCGAGGTCGTCCTGCTGCTTGGCGATGGTGACCACCTCGCCCCCGAGCGGCGTGCGGCCGCTCTGGGCGATGATCTTCAGCAGAAAGGCCTGTAGCCCGTCCTCGTAGTGGTAGGTGGCGGTGGTGCCCTTGGCCTCGACGCGGAACTCGACCGTGAGACCGCGGTGCAGATAGGCCTTGGCCTCGAGCCGCTCGGCGATGGTGTCGGCGTCGAAGTGCGTCTTGGGGAAGATCGTGGCATCCGGGCGGAAGAAGATGGTGGTACCGCTGCCGCGGGCAGCACCGAGCTTCTTGAGTCCCCCGGTCGCCTTGCCACGCGCGAAGTGCTGCTCCCACTCGGCACCGTCGCGTTTGACGCGCGCGACCAGCTCTTCGGAGAGCGCCGTCACCACCGACGCACCGACGCCGTGCAGCCCGCCCGAGTGGTAGTAGTTGGTGGCTTCGAACTTCCCGCCCGCGTGCAGCGTGGTGAGGATCAGCTCGAGCGCCGGCTTTTTGTACTGCGTGTGGCGATCGACCGGGATGCCGCGGCCGTTGTCGACCACGGTGACCGACGCGCCGTCCTTGTGGAGCGTGACCGTGATCTTGTCGGCGTGGCCGTTCATGGCCTCGTCGACCGAGTTGTCGACCAGCTCCCACACCAGATGATGCAGGCCGGCCGCATCGATGCCGCCGATGTACATGCCCGGCCGGCGCCTCACGGGCTCCAGACCCTCCAGCACCAGGATGTCTTTTGCGGTGTAGCTCGCTGCCATCTCACCCCACCTCGTCCGGCCGCTTGATCGCCGCCACACCGCCGCGCTTCACCACCTTCTGCCCCTTCTGCGCCCGATGCCCGGCCGGTACGTCGGCGGCGGTGAGCGGGCGTTCCGTCCCGTCGGGCGTGACCGCGACGAAGGGGCCGTTCTTCGCCAGCACCAGCGCACCGACGATGCGGTCGTCGTCTTCCTTGCCCGGGCGCATGAGAAACACGCCCCGGCCCGGGCCGGAGAGCTCCGGCACCTCGTCGAGCGCGAAGCGGAGCATCTTGCCGCGCGCGGTCGCCACCACCACCACCGCACCGGCGGCCGGCTCGACGCTCACGATCTCGTCGCCGGCGCCGACGCGGGCGAGCTTCCGGCCCGCGCGGGTGGTCTCCGACAGGTCCGGCGTGGCCCGGAAGCCGTACCCGCGCGCCGTGGCCACCAGCACGGCATCCTGCCCGGGGCCGAACAGCGATTGCTGCCCGGCTGCGGGCTCGCCCCCTTCGCGCAGCAGGCGGACCGCCAGCACACGCTCGCCGTCGCCGAACTTGAGCAACGACTGCACCGGCTCGCCGTAGCCGGTAGTGGCCGGCACGTCGGCGACCCGCATCACGTACACCGAGCCCTTAGTGGAGAAGAGCACCAGCCGGTCGCGCGTGGTGCCCGGGAGCGCCGCCATCAGCGCGTCGCCCTCGCGCAGCCGGGTGGAGGTGGGGTCCTTCAGCTCGCGGACGCGCTTTACCCAGCCGTCGCGTGACAGGACGACGGTGGCGTCCTCGTGCACGATGTAGGCTTCGGGGTCGTATTCCAGCTCTTCGCCGCTGCCGACGGCGGTGCGGCGCTTGTCGCCGTATTTCTCGGCCAGCGTCGCGAGCTCGCCGCGGATGATCTTCCAACGCTCCTTCGGACGGGCGAGCAGGCCGTCGATCTCCTTCAGGCGCTTCAGTTTCTCGGCGCGCTCGGCGCGGATCTTCTCGATCTCCAGGCGGGCCAGCTGGTAGAGACGGATCTCCAGGATGGCGTCGGCCTGCACCTGGTCGAGCTTGAAGGCCGCCATGAGCTGCCTGGCGGCGTCCGGGCGCGACTCGGCTTTGCGAATGATACGGATGGCGCGGTCGAGGTCGTCGTAGACCTTGGCGAGCGCGTCCAGGATGTGGAGGCGCTCTGCGATCTTCCGCTTCTCGTGTTCCAGGCGACGGGTAACCACCAGCATCCGGAAATCGAGGAAGTGCCGGCACAGATCGCGCAGCGTGACCCGCGCCGGCTGGCCGACGGCCGGGTTGGCGCTGGGCAGCAGGCAGGTCAGGTTGACGTTGAAGTTGGTCTGCAGGGCGGTGTGCTTGTACAGGTAGGCCATGGCCGCCTCGGGGGCGGCGTCGGCCTTCAGCTCGAGGACGATGCGCACGTCGGTGGTGGACTCGTCGCGCACGTCGACCACCAGCGGGAGCTTCCGCGAGATGATCTCCTGCGCGATCTGCTCCACCAGCTCGCTCTTGTTGACGGTGTACGGGATGGACGTGACCACCACCTGCCGCTTGCTGCGGGCACCGCTCTCGAGCGTGTACTCGCCGCGGAGCCGCAGCGCCCCCTGCCCGCTCTCGTAGATGTCGCGCAGCTCCTTCTTGGAGTTGAGCAGCTCGCCGCCGGTCGGGAAGTCGGGGCCCTTCACGTGCTTGAGCAGCCCCTTCACGTCGAGGTCGGGCTCGTCGATCATGGCCGTCAAGGCCGCCACCAGCTCCTTCAGGTTGTGGGGCGGGATGTTGGTGGCCATGCCGACGGCGATGCCGGTCGAGCCGTTCATCAGGAGCTGCGGAATCGCGCTCGGGAGGACGATCGGCTCCTCGATGGTGGCGTCGTAGTTGGCGCGGAAGGGGACGGTGTCGGCGTGGATGTCCTCCAGCATCTCCTCGGCCAGTGCCGTGAGCCGCGCCTCGGTGTAGCGCATGGCGGCGGCGCTGTCGCCGTCGAGGGAGCCGAAGTTGCCCTCGCCATGCACCAGCGGGTAGCGCAGCGCGAACGGTTGCGCCATGCGCACCATGGCCTCGTAGGCGGCCAGGTCGCCGTGGGGGTGGTACTTGCCCAGCACCTCGCCCACCACCGCCGCCGACTTGCGTGGCCGCCCGCTGGCGGTCAGGCGGAGGTTCTGGAACATGGCATAGAGGATGCGCCGCTGGACGGGTTTCAGCCCGTCGCGCACGTCGGGCAGGGCCCGGGACGTGATGACGCTGAGGGCGTAGTTGAGGTAGCGCTCCTCGGCGGCGGCGCGGAGATCGGTTTCCTGCGGCTCTGTTGCGGTGTGCCCCATCGTCCTCCCCACCCCACCACGTACGGCACGGGCATCTTAGCAGCCTCGGCGGGGAAGGCGAGTGAGTTCGTGGGTGTGGTCGCGGCGGCGCGGCTGCGCAGGGCCTCCCCCGCGAAGCAGGGGACCCCGGCGGCCTCGCCCGCCTATGGCTCCGCATAGGCCGCCGCCCTGCTTCGCGGGGGAGGCCCTGCGCAGCCGCGCCGCCGGGTCTCCGACGAACGCGCACTCGCCGTAACCGCGGCGGGCGCGCACGAGGGGCGCGGGGACGGGCAGTCGTGCAAGACGTTTTCGGGGTGCGCGCGCGGATGGGCCGCGTCCTGTCTGCATGCCGGTGGCACCCTGCTTGCTCTGTCAGAGGGTTGTGCAGGAGGGGAACGTCACATGGTCGTGAAGGTCGTCCTGGTTGCCGGCGATCCGGACAGCGGCGCCACCACGGTCTCCACCACCCTCGAGGTGAACGTGGGCGATCCCCGTTGGCCCACCTGGCTCGTGGATGCAATCACGACTCAGGCCCGGGAGGGTGCCCGCCGTCTGCGCGATCAGCTGTTCGCGCAGGAGGCGATCCCCGGGGACGGCTTCGTGCCTCTGGCCGCCGTCGTCCCTACCGCCGAGCGCGGGCGCTGACGCCTGCCCAGGCGGCCGCGCCGGGCGCAAAAGCGCGTCCGGCGCGGCTGCTCACAGGCCTCCCGCGGTGCGCCGTTTCCCTCGACGGACGTTCCGTGCTGGGGTAGTGCCCGGGGCCATGCTCGGTCGCGGCGTCCTCGCGCTCGTCGTGCTCGGCGCCGTGCCCGCCTTCGCACGTAACCTGTCAACGCCCGCGTCGACGTGGCGCGCGGCGAGCGCGTCGCCGAGGTGAGCGACCGCTTCGTGTCGTTCGCGGTCGACCTCGACCAGCTGGTTGGCGGCACGTTCTGGGATCCTGCCGGCGGCCCGGGTCACCGCCCCCGACCCGGCCGGGCAGACGGTGCAGCTCAATGGGGTCACGCTCGCAGCGGCACCGGACGGGACCTCGCCCACGTTCCTGGGGCGTCGACACCGCAGCGCGGTCACGCTCCCGCCGCTGTCCTAGGCCGGCCGTGAGGACCACGGGGCCGCGCGACACCTGCCGTGACGCGACATACAGGATTGCACCGGCCATCGCCGAAACCATGAAGCGCGCGTAAGGCAGTGCGTATCCCCGACGAGCAGGACCTCGCTGCAGCACTCGGCGTGAGGCGCCCGCCCCAGCTGCGTTTTCCGGGCGTCCGCGTCTCCCGACCGGCGCGACACGTCGGCTGGCTCGCCGCTTGCTCCTGCCGCTCACGCCGTCGCATCGACGCCGCGGCGCACGAAAGGGAACGAGGCGATGACGGATCCGGCTCACCACAGCACGCGGACGTTCGGGTCAGGGCCACTGCTGGCGGCCATCCTGGCCAGCGTGGTCGCCACGCTTCCGGCACAGGGCGCGGCCCGGACCAACCCCGTGCCGCCCACCCGCGAGGTGGCCCAGGCGCTGACCGAGACGCTGAGCGATCTGGCGGCGCAGCCGGACGGGACCCGTACGGCGCAGGATCGCCGGCTCGTGCGCCAGGTTGCCAACGCGCGGGGACGGAACCTCGCCGCACTCGTCGAGCACGACCCGATGGCGGTCCTGGCGCTCGTGCTCCCGCCGGAGCAGCGCGTTCGACTGCGCAGCAGCGCCCGGCGCTTCCTGGAGCAAGAGGTCGTCGTCGAGGGGTGGGTCGACGTGCTGGTGGAGGACCACGCCACGGACAGTCGCGTTCGGGTTGATCTCACGACCCGGCGCGGCCGGCGCTACTCCCTGCACTTCGCTGACGCCGCGCCCGCGCTCGTGAGCGGCGACCGCATCCGGGTGCGCGGCGTGCGGCTTCCTCGCACGCGGAAGCTCGCCGTCCGGGCGGACGGGGTCGACCTGCGCTCGATGACCGCCGTCCGCCCCCTCGTGTCGGGAGGCCAGCGGACACTCGTCATCCTGGTCAACTTCCAGGACAACGCGAGCCAACCCTATACGCCCGCCACCGCGGCCAGCGTGTTCTTCGACACCACCAGCGCCTTCTATCGCGAGGTGTCGGGCAATCGCCTGTGGCTCGAGGGCGACGTGGTCGGCTGGTACACGATCCCGGTCAGCAGCACCGGGTGCGTCTCAGCCGACATCGCCACCGCCGCCCGGAACGCCGCCACCGCGGCCGGCGCCGTGCTGTCGAACTACACCCGGCACGTGTACGCCTTCCCGCAGAACGCCTGCAGCTGGTGGGGCCTCGGGACGGTCGGCGGCGTGCCGTCGCAAGCGTGGATCAACGGGCCGTTGCAGCTCATGGTCGCCGGCCACGAGCTCGGCCACAACCTCGGCCTCTACCACGCCAACGCGCTCGACTGCGACGGCGGTACGATCGAGGGCACGTGCACCCTGGTCTCCTACGGCGATCCCATCGACATCATGGGGCGCTACAATCCGGGACACTTCAATGCGTTCCAGAAGTCGCGTCTCGGCTGGGTCGCCCCGGCCACGGCGACCGCCACCGGCACCTACTGGCTCAGCCCGTACGAAACAGGGGGCGCGTATCCGACGGCGCTCCGCGTCCTCAAGTCGACCGATCCGATCAGTGGACAGCGCACGTGGTACTACCTGGAGGCCCGGCGGGCCACCGGGTTCGATGGCTTCCTCGCCGGCAACGCCAACGTGCTGAACGGGATCGTGCTCCACACCGGGTCGGACGCGTCGGGAAACAGCAGCAACCTGCTCGATCTCACGCCCGCCACGTCGTCGTGGACCGACCCGGCGCTGGTGGTCGGCGCGACCTTCACCGACCCGCAGGCGGGCGTGACCATCAGGCCGCAGTCGGTGAGCGCCGACGGCATGGCGGTCGACATCACCTTCGGCACCGCCACCTGCGTGGCCGCCGCCCCGACGGTCGCGGTCTCTCCGTCGGCGGTCCGCTGGGTGACCGCCGGCACGACACTCGCCTACGACGTGACCGTCACCAACAACGACAGTGCCGCGTGCAGCGCGACCGGCTTCGGCGTCTCCGCGACGCCGCCCGCGGACGGCTGGATCGCGGTCGGCGGGACCCCCCTGACGCTCGCCGCGGGCGGGAGCGCGACGACGAGCGTTCAGGTCACCTCCTCGCCGGGGGCGACCGACGGTCTCTACAACGCCCCCGTCGCCGTGACCCGTGGCGGCCCCGGGGCGTCCGGCAACGCCCCCTACGGCATCGCGTCCACGCTGGAAGTCACAACCTGGCCGGGGCAGACCACCTATCCGACGGGCGGGCTGGTCTCGGTCTGGACGCTGGTCACCTCGGGCGGCAGCCCGGTCGCCAACGCCGCCGTGACGGTCACCATCCGGAAGCCCGACGGGCGGGTCGCCACACTCACCGGCACCACCGGAACGACCGGCTACGCGCAGCAGAACCTCCGCCTCAGGCGCGACGACCCGGAGGGGACCTACGCCATCGCGACCTCCGCCGGGCAGGCCCCGGGCCCGGTCGGCAGCGCCACCAGCACGTTCCTGGTGAAGAAGAGCACCGGCCGGAAGTGATGCCCGGCCGGCGCTGACGTTCACGCGGGGCGCCCCCGAGACCGGCGTACCCCGCGTCATCACGTCACGGCCCGCAGGTGGCCGTGCAGGAGTTCGGCGAGCACAGGCTCTGCGTGCTCAGCGTGCAGCCCGTCTTCTGCGCGGTCCCGCACTGTTTATTGCTTGTCGCCGGCCCGAGTGCCTCGCAGTCGGCGCCACCGACGCATGCCTGGCCCCCGGCCGTGCACACGCCGGTGGTGCAGGTATCGCACACCAGGTAGGAATTCCGGTACTGGAGCGCGGGCGCGATCGGGCTCTCGCACAGGCCCCGGTCGTGACATCCGACGAAGCGGTCGCACGTATTGGTCGGGCAGCCCGCGTTGGCGAGACACGCTCCACCCGTGATCGTGCACACCCCGGCACACTGACTGTTGTCGACACACGGCGTCTGGCTGCTCGCACACAGGCCGGCGGTGCACAGGTTGCCGCTCTTGTTGCACGTGTTCGCCGCGCACGCCGCCGCCTCCTGGCCGCAGAACTTGTGATCCTGCGTGCAGGTGCCCATCGCGCACCCATCGGCCGCCGTCACCACGCTGTCCCCGTTCAGGTCGACCCAGCGCAGGCCGTTGTTCCAGCAGTCGAGCTGTCGCAGGCAGGTGTTGAGGGTGCCCGTGTTCGGCGTCGCGCTGGCGCAGTTGGTGTTGCACTCAGCCCAGGTGACGCCCACCAGCACGTCGTCGAGGAGGAGCGAACAGCCGGCCCCGCCGCCGCCCCCGCTCAGTCCGCAGTTCAGGGCCGCAGCCACCATCTGACGGTACGTCTGGTTCAGCTGCGACACGTCGTTGGTGGCCGTGCACAGGCCCTCGAGGGCCGAGCCCAGGTTGGCGTTCGAGGTCGAGACGGTCGTCTTGCAGATGTCCTGCCCGCACACGTCGAGGCAGCCGACGGCGTCGATCACGTCCTGGGTGTAATTGTTGCCGCGACTGCTCCCGGCGCGGTTCCCCCAGAAGCCCGCCGTGCGACAGATGCCGTCGACCGGCCGACAGAGACCGTCCTCGCACAGGCCAAGGCCACCCTCGTCGGGATCGCAGGGGGTGAGATCGGAGAGGATCACGTCGGTCGGGCACGTCGCGCCGTTGCCGGGGCAGTTCTCCGCCGGATCGCACACGTCCGTCAACGGCCGGCAGACGACGGTGGTGGGCCGGAAGCCGTCGGGGGGACAGCTCGCGCCCGACCCGGTGCAGTTCTCCGCCACATCACAGACGCCCGCCGAGGCGCGGCACTCCGTGGTCGACGGCTTGAAGCCGTCGGCCGGGCAGTCGTTGTTCACGCCGTCGCAGTTCTCGGCCAGGTCGCAGACGCCGGCCGCAGCCCGGCACATGAACGTGCTC
>CAZUDO010000016.1:0-20300 GCA_964618895.1 uncultured Binatia bacterium (SeqCode) | reverse complement strand
TTCACCTCCCAATGCGCTGGAATCTCCCCCAGCCACTCGACGCCGGAGTCCTTCATGGGGACGTTCGGGTCGAGGCCCTTGGTGACGGCGCGGGTGATGAGAGCGGTGCGCTTCTCCTGGAGCAGCTCGATCAGCCGCTCCTTCTTCGCCACCAGCGCATCGATCCTCGCCGTCTCCCGGTCGAGGAAGGCGGCGATGGCGCGTTGCTCGGCAATGGGCGGCAGGGCGACCGCGCACGTTTCAAGAATCTCAAGCGTCAGGGCACGAAACGTGGCGCCTGAGCAATACGAGTCCCAAGCCTGTCGACTGGATTGACTTCGCAGAGACCAGAACAGGAAGAGCGACGTGACGCGGCGACCTGGGGCAACGCGTGCGGTGCCCTGGGTGAGATTGGCCCCGTCGAGTTCTGGGGGCACGATCATCGCCTTCCCAAAGCTCGGCCCGATCGAAACAACAACGTCATCCGGCCGAACTGTTGAACGTGCGTAGGCCGCTGCGATGTCCGGCGACGTCCGTTGCAAGGCGTCGGCTTTGATTCCGCCCTCATCATCCATGTCGACCGGGCGGATGTACGGCACGCCCCCCGGCAAGTCGGGACCGCACTGAACGATGCCGTAGGTCACAGGCCGCGCTGGATCCACGACGCGCTTCAGGCCGAGTGACTCCCAATGCGCCGGAATCTCCCCCAGCCATTCGACGCCGGAATTCTTGTACGCCGGATACGCCTTGAACCGGCGCAGTCTCGTCCAGCGCTGCTCGTTCGTTGCCTCGCTGACGCCGTCGATGCTACCGGCGAGGAGCTCGCCGACGATGCGCCCCTTGGCATCGATCTCGCGGGAGGGGCGTCGGTCGGTGGTCATGCCGAGGGCTCCTTGCTCGGCTGCCAGGGGCCACCCGGTGGCCAGACGAGATCAACGTCGGATCCGCGACGGGCGGCATCGATGACCGGCCCGAGGAACCGCGCCAGCCGCTCGACGACCTGCCCCAGGTGTTGCGGCGCGGAGGAGAGGCGGTTCTTCTTCAGGAATCCCGCCCATTGCGCCTGCTTCTCGCTCGATCGAGCGAAATCCGGCGTGAGCGCGAGAGGCACGCCAGACGGGATCGGCGTGCGGCGGCGCTCGAAGGTTGCGCGCAGCGCTTCGACCAGTCGTTGCCCCTCGAACGGCTGGCGCTCGGCGAGGGCATCGATGTCGAAGAAGTCCCGCATGCGGCTGTTCTTCGAGCCAAGGGTGACCATCGCATGGAACTTCTCGGCGATCGCCGTCTCGGGCCGGTAGGCGCGGAGACGGGCGCGCGGAAACTCGAGCAGGCTCGGGTAGTCGATCCACACGGGCTCCGGCGTCACCGCATCGCCGATGCCCACATCCACCTGCACGCGAAGGCGCGCCGGGCCGAGACGCGATTGCAGGGTGACGCGCTTCCCCCCGTAGGCGTCTTCCGGACGAATAGCCGCGATACGGATGGAGTCTCGAAGGTACGTCATGGCGTCGGGCTCGACCTCGACGGCACAGACCTCGCGGAAGATACTTTCCAGCGCCTCGTCCGAGAGGTCGCCGAAGCCGAGCAGATCGGCGTCGCGCGTCGGGCGGATCGGCTCGCCCAGCCAGACCACTAGCAGCAGCGCACCCTTGAGAACGAACCGATCAGCATACGGCGAGCGCGAGAGGCGGTAGAGGAACCGCTCCATGGCGAAGCGGGTGAGAATGAGGTTCGGGTCGACGCCCAGCTCCTGGGCATGCCGCACGAGCCGTACCTGCACCGAGCGGGCTAGGCCGTCGGAGGTGCCGCTCATGCGACCAACGCCTCGAGGTAGGGTCGCATCACACGCCCGACACGGCAGATCCTGGCGTACCGATCCATCTCGTCCATCGTGAAGCGGCGCGCGCGCCACGCGTCGCGCAGGGCCTCGAGCGCCACGTCGAGGCCGATCTTGTTGCGGTACTTGAAGCAGTCGGCAACGGTCCTCGCCACGTTGGAGACACAAACGGGCTGCCCCTCGATGCGATGCACCTCGACTCCTGCCTTCAGCCCTTGCCCGCTGAAACGAACGATGCGCAGCGGAGGCTGTCGGAGCGACGGACGGCGGGCGCGGCGATCGATCGCCATCCAGACCTCGAACGGAAGCTGGGTGCCGATCCCGTGGAAGCCGAGGGCCGAGAGCAGGCAGATGACCCCGTGCGGCACAGCGGCGGCCGCCACGACCAGCCCGTGATGCTCCGTCACCAGAGCGTCGGGTAGGCGGTACTGTCCGCGGGTGACGCGTTCCAGCGCGCCCTCGCGCACCAGGCGGCTCAGGACCTGGCGATGGATGCCAGCGCCGACGACGCCCCGCGTGGTCAGGCTGCCCCGTCGGCTGGCCAGCCGGAGAAGCCGTTGGCGATCGGTGGGATCCCGCATGTGGCGAAGTGTAGGCAGTTGCTAATATCTGTCAACAGTTCGCCACACGGGCCGCTCCTCACCGCCCGCCCGTCACCTCGGCCAGCATGCGCATGATGTCCGTCTCGATGACGCGGATGTCGCCCTCGATCTCCTCGAGCGGACGGGCCGGTAGTCGCACGTTGGCTGACAATCAACCAGATAGTGGCTGATATTCGGCCTTGCGGTGACTGGACATTGCCCCGCCCGAACGTTGCCCGCCCCGAGCGGCCGCGGCGCGCGACAGAGACCCACGCCCGGGGCGAGCCTTGCCGCGGCTCCCGCGCGTCGGCGCGTTTCGCATTCCACTGCCGTCTCGTCACGAGCCGATCGCGGGGACAAGACGTCGGGGGTTGTGCGCAATCCCCGGCGTTTCGGACTCATGGCCGCCCGGCTTGCCGAGATCGAACAAACGTCGGCATTCCATGAGTCAGAGGAGCTTCATGAAGTCCTCGGTGGAGAGGCCGGATTGCTTCACGATGGCGTGGAGGGTGCCGCGCTTGAGGTCCTTGCGGTGCACGGCGACCGTGATGAGGCCAAGGTGGGGCCGGGCAGGGTGACGGTAGTAGTGGTGGGAGCCGGTCGCGTGGTCAAAAAGAAAGCCCGCACGCTCAAGGACGCGGATCACGTCCTTTGGGGTGCACGCGGGGAGCCGAGGCATGGAGCGGTTAGAGGTTCACGGCGACGCGCTGGGTGATCGGCTCTCCGTGTTCGAGCGGGATATCTTCGCCACTCTTCATGAGCGCCTCGAGGTAGCCACGGATGGCGTCGACAACCATCGTGTGGGCCTCCTCGAAGGTGTCACCCTCGGTGACGAGTCCGGGAAGTAAAGGGACGGTCACCGTGTAGCCACCTTCTTCGGCCGGCTCGAAGACGGCGGTGTAGCGGTACTCTGGCATCGTGTGGTCTCCTTCTCGAGTGGTGCGGCGTGTGGAACGCATGGATGTTCTTGTCTTGTAAGGGTACTCGGGAAAGGGAAAGCGTCAAGGTTGGGACCGTAGAGGCGGCGGCCATGCTCCCCGACGTTTCGGACTCATGGCCGCCTGGCTTGCCGAGATCAAAGGAACGTCGGCATTCCATAGTCAAGTGCCGACATTTACTTTCCGGCGGCCGGGCTGCCCGTCACCTCCGCCAGCATCCGCATGATGTCCGTCTCGATGCCGCGGATGTCGGCCTCGATCTCTTCCAGTGGGCGCGGCGGGGTGTAGCGGTAGAAGTAGCGGTTGAAGTTGATCTCGTAGCCGACGACGCCGACCTGACCATCCTTCTGATCGCGCTTGCCGGTGTCGATCCAGGCGTCGGGGACGTGGGGCGTGACCTCGCGCTCGAAGAACGCCTCGACGCTCTCGGCGAGCGGCACGCTCTCCGTGTCGCGCAGCTCGGGGTCGGGCTCGGGGTGGCCGCCGGCGTCGCGGCAGATGGCGGCGGTCTCGTCGCGCTCGGCGAGGGCGGACAGGATCGCCTTCCTGGCCGGGGCGGGCAGCGTGAGGCGGGCCTTCTTCGCGGCGCTGTCGAGCACGCGCTCGAACGCGTCCCGGTCCTTGAAGAGCGTGTCCGGTAGCGAGCGACCGAGCTTGCGGATCGCCTCCTGTTCTGCGCGCCCCTCGGCCTGCTCCTTCGCCGCGGCGGCGCCCTTCTTCTTCGACTGCGCAAGGGCCTGGAACCCCCGCTCTTCTTCGAGACGCGCGATGCGCTCCGGGCTCGCCTGGAAGGTGAGCCGCAGCGGGCGCTCCACCGTGATCTTGCGGAAGCCGAAGTGTGTCGTCGGGAAGATCCGGCTGACGATGACCTGCGCGTCCTTGCCGTCCTTGGCAACCGTGCGCGTGTCGCCATCCTTGAAGTCGGCGAGGATCTTCAGGATGTCCTGCGCGCGTTCCGGCGGGATCTCACGGCGCTTGTCGCCGAGGCTCTTGCGCATCGACACCCAGTACGAGGTGGCGTCGATGAGCTGCACCTTGCCGCGGCGCTTCGCCGCCTTGCGGTTGGTGACCACCCACACGTAGGTGGCGATGCCGGTGTTGTAGAAGAGCTGCTCGGGCAGCGCGATCAGCGCTTCGAGCAGATCGTTCTCCAGGATGAACCGCCGGATCTCGCTCTCGCCGCTGCCTGCGTCGCCGGTGAAGAGCGGCGAGCCGTTCATGATGATCGCGATGCGCGAGCCGCCGTCCTTCGGCTCCGTCGCGTGCGCGAGCATGTGCAACAGAAACAGAAGCTGGCCGTCGCTGATACGGGGAAGCCCCGGACCGAAGCGGCCCACCGCACCGCGCTCGTGCTCCGCACGGACGGCGTCCTCGTCGCGCTTCCAGTCCTTCCCGTACGGCGGATTCGCGATCAGGTAGTCGAACGCCTTACCCGCGTGGCGGTCGTTCGAGAGGGTGCTCCCGTAAGCGATGTTGTCCGCGTCGCGGCCCGTCGGGTCCTTCATGAAGAGATCGGACTTCGAGACCGCCCACGTCTCGGGATTCACTTCCTGGCCAAAGAGGTGGATCTCGGCGTCCTTGTTGATCGCGGGGCGGAGGAGATCGCCGTTCTTCCGCAGCCCGACGGTGATGTGCTCCTTGGTGATCATCAGCATGCCGCCGGACCCACAGCAGGGGTCGTAGACGGTGCGGATCGCCTTCTTGGCGCGAATCTCGGTCTCGTCGCCGGCCAGCATCAGATCCACCATCAGATGGACGACATCGCGAGGCGTGAAGTGCTCGCCGGGGTTCTCGTTCAGCGCCTCGTTGAACTTGCGGAGCAGCTCTTCGAAGATCGTCCCCATCGTCGGGTTGTCGATCGTGTCCGGGTGCAGGTCCACGTTCTTGAAGCGCTCGAGCACCTGGAAGAGGAGCCCCGCCTCGTCGAGCTTGCTGATCGTGTTGTCGAAGTCGAACTTCTCCAGGACCTCGCGCATGTTCGGGCTGAAGCCGGCGATGTAGTTCCGGAGGTTGGCGGCGAGGTGCGGCGCATCGGCGAGGAGCTTCGCGAAGTCGTACCGCGACGTGTTGTAGAAGGCGAAGCCGGCGATCTTGCGGAGCTGCGGGTCCAGGTTCTCGAGCTTCCTGCCCTTCAGCTCGGCCTGCTTGCCGAGGACCTTCTCCTTCGTGTCGGCCAGCACGCAATCGAGACGGCGCAGGACCGTGAGCGGCAGGATCACGTCCTGGTACTTGCCGCGCTTGAACGTGTCGCGGATCAGGTCCGCGACCCCCCAGAGGAAGCTGACGATCTCGCTATGGTTCACGGAATGCGCGCTCCGTCCTCGGTCGTGATGGTTGCGTGGTCATCGGGGCTGCCTAACGATGAAGCGCTGAGCGGCCGGCGGAACCGCGGCGCTGGGGTCCCCGGCACAGAGCATCACCGCCGGTCCGCTGCAGCGACGCGTTAGGCAGGAGCCCGCCGAGACTACTTGAACGCATCCTTCACAATCGCCTTCCAGGCCTCCACCTGTGCCGGCACTTTGATCTCCACGGTACCTGTCTCTCGATACCTGGTCAGGAAACGATCGCGCCCCTCAGCACTCTGTCCCAGCTCCTTCCGGTATTGGGCAAAGGCTCCGAAAAGGTCTGCACATAGAGCCATCATGTTCAGTACGAGATTCGGCACACCGTCGATGACCTTAACCGAGAGGTGTGGCTCGGCACGCCACGATACAGCCAACTGAATGATCGTCCCTTCGACGCAAATATCCGCAGTGTCGTAGCGGTGCACGAGCCCGTTCCTGAGGATGTCGTACATGCTCTTGGCGACGACCTGAAACGGTCCAGCAGGTAGCAGGCGGGAGAACACGTCAGCTCCTTCGCCACTCCCGTACCGGTAACGTGCCAGGGTCTCGCAAGCGCATGCGGCGAGCCCAGCGACGGCGAAGTTCCCCCCCGGGTCGAGAGTTAGGATTCGCTCGATATCCCGCCGGATGAAGCCGAAAACGCGATCGAAGTTGGGCTCAATGTCTGCGAACGATACCGCCATCGTGATTTTCAACCTCTGCCTAAACTCCTATTGGTTGGACGGTTCCGTGTAGTCCATCCGGCTGCAGTGTATCCACCCATGCCCGGATTGGTCCCGCCGGAACTTGCAGCGTCTTCCCCGGACCATGCAGATTCCCTCACGCCCGCCCCGTTCGGTAAAATGCTGCACCTCCCATCCGCATAGCACCGACCGCCTTCCGCCCCTTCGCCAGCCGCACGCCCCATCGACCCGCCAACCCGACTTGGCCCTCACCCCCGCCGCTCCCCCCGCGACACCACCACCGCCGCCGCCAGGTCCCCGGTCACGTTCAACGTCGTCCGGCACATGTCGAGGAAGCGGTCCACGCCGAGAATCATCCCGATGCCCTCCACCGGCACCCCCACCATGCCGAGGATCATCGCCACCACCGGGATCGAGCCCGCCGGCACCCCGGCGGTGCCGATGCCGCCCAGGATGCAGATGAGCACCACCGTCACCTGCTGGGAGAGCGTCAGCGCCACGCCGTAGAACTGCGCCAGGAAAAGCACGGTCACGCCCTCGAACAGCGCCGTCCCGTTCTGGTTCGCAGTCGACCCGATGGTGAGGACGAAGCGGCTCACGTGCGGCGGCAGGTGGAGGTCCTCCTCGGCGACGCGGAGCGCGGTCGGCAGCGTGGCGTTGCTCGACGCGGTCGAGAACGCGGTCACCATCGCCGGCCGGACGCCGCGAAAAAAGGTCCGTGGCGACATCCCGCCCAGCCACCACACCGCCAGCGAATAGACCCCGAACTGCTGGATGGCGAGCGCCAGCAGCACCACGCCGACGTAGGCGCCGAGCTGGCCGAGCACGTCGTACCCCAGGCGCGCCGTGAGCGTGAACAGGAGGCAGGCCACGCCCACCGGCGCCACGCGGATGACGGCGTCGAGTAGCGTCATCACCACGTCGTAGAGTCCCTGCAGGCCGGCCTCGAGCCGCCGGGCCGCGTCGGTCGGTGTGAGCGTCAGCCCGACGCCCAGGAAGAGCGAGAACACCATCACCGCCAGCATGTCGCCGTCGGCCATGGCGCGGATGGGGTTGCTCGGCACCAGGTTCAGGAAGAAGTCGATCCCCTCGCTCTTCGGCGGCGGCGCCACCGGCGTCCGGGCCCCGATGGTCGCGAGCCGCTGGCGGAGCTCCGGGGACAATCCCTCGCCGGGTCGCAGCCAGTTGACGAGCCCGACGCCGAGCAGGACGGCGATCGCCGACACCACCACCGTGTAGGCGAGCGTGCGCGCCCCGATGCGCCCGAGCTGGCGCACGTCGCCCAGGCCCGCCACGCCGAGCGCCAGCGCCGACACGATGAGCGGCACGACCAGCATGAAGAGGAGGCGCAGGAAGAGCTTGCCGACCGGCTCCGTCACCCAGCCGACGACGGCCTCGAGCCCGGCCGACCCGCCGAACGCGATGTGCGCCGCCACCCCGCACACCGTGCCGATGGCGAGGCCGGCGAGCATCCGTGCCGGCAGCCCCTCCCGCATGGCGCGGCAGTATGGGGGCAGGCTGGCCAGCGAGCAAACGTGCTATGCCCTGCCCGATGACGGACACCGTGCACGTCGGCCAGGACCTCGGCGGCCGCGAGACGACGATCACGCGCGAGGACGTCGCCCGCTACCGCGACGGCACCGGGCACCCGTCGCTCCCCGACCACCCCGCCCCCGCCCTCGTTTTCCACTCCGAGGTCTATCGCGACCTGTCCTGGTACCTGCCCGCCATCATCGGCAACCTGCACGCCCGCCAGGAGTGGGCCCTCTTCCATCCCTGGCGCGCCGGCGACACCGTCCGCTCGCGTGCGACGGTGGTCGAACGGTACCGGAAACGCGACCGCCTCTACATCGTCAACGAGGTGCTGTGGACGACGCCCGCGGGCCGCTGGCTGCAACGCAGCCGCACCCACCAGAGCTTCCTCGCCGACGACCCGGGCGACGCGTTGGTGGTCGACCGCGACCGCGAGCGCCGCGGCGATCGGCGCTTCGAGGTGCCGGCCGACGGCGACGCCCTGCCGCTCCTCCCGCGCCGGATCACGCCGACGATGTGCGAGGCGTTCTCGGGCCCCACCAAGAACTACCATACCGACCGCGAGATGGCGCAGGCGCTCGGTTTTCCGGACATCGTCGTGCAGGGCATGATGTCGGTGTGCTTCGTGGCCGACGCCCTGGCGGCCCGATTCGGCGACGGCTGGCACCAGGGCGGCACGCTCGATGTGCGGCTGGTCAACGTGGTGTGGGTCGACGACGTGATCACGGCCCGCGGGCACGTGCGCGAGGTGGCGGCGGAGGGCAGCCGACGGCGCACCGTGCTGGATGTGTGGTGCGCCAAGGTGGACGGGACCATCGCCGTCGTCGGCACGGCCAGCGCGCTCGTCTGACCGGCATTTTTTGCTTGACACGAGCGCACCGATCTCGCTAACGCCGGCAGTAACCCCACGGATGGGGGGCCGCCAAAGGAGAGCCGCACGATGCGCACGCTGACGAAGTTGTCCCTGGTCGCGCTGTTGGCCGTGGGCGCCAGCCGCACCCTGGCCGCCGACCAGCTCATTCTGGGGAAGGTGCTGCTGATCAAGGAGCCGCAGCCCTCGCCCCAGTCGCGGGTGGTAAAGGTCATCGGGCGCGAGCTCACCAGCCCCAACACCATCGTCGGCGATCCGACCGTGGGGGGCGTGACCGCACGCGTGGTCGCGCACGGCGTCACCGACACGGACGTGACCTATCCGCTGCCCGCCGCCGGCTGGCTGGCGAGTAGCGCGGGCTACAAGTACACCGACCCCAACGGCACCTACGGGCCGGTGCGCGCGGCCTCCATCAAGAAGATGCCGGCGGGCGTTTTCCTGGTGAAGGTGGTGATCCTCGGCTCGCTCGGGGTGGTGAACACCGAGCCCCCCGATCCCGGCACCGACGGCGGCCTGGTGTTCGCCATCGGGGGCGGCGACCGCTACTGCACCAACTTCGGCGGCGCGGCCCAGGGCCAAGTGCTCAACAATCCCCCCGGTGGGACCAAGCGCAGGTTCAAGGTCAAGAAGCCGCTCAACGAGACGGCGTGCCTGTCGTCGCCGAGCGGGGCGTTCCTGGACGCCAGCGCGGCGCCGTACTGACGGCCGGCCGGTCAGGCGTCGCGGTGTACCGTGTCCGGCGAGAACGCCGGCGCGCACACGGCGATGTACTCGGCGCCTTCGGGCCCCGGCGAGCTGTACTGCACCCATTCGCCGCGCGGTGCGATGACGGCCTGGCCGGCATGCACGTCGAGCGTGCCGGCTTGGTGCGCGACGCGGAGCATGCCACGCAGGACGACGGTGTACTCGTCGAACGCGGGCGTCTGCCCGGGCTCGACCCAGCCGGCGGGGCTCCGCATGTGGGCGATGCTGACGGCGCTGGTGCCGGAGTTCACGCGGCCGACGTACTCGTCGATGGCCTTCGGCTTGTTGCCGGCGGCGACGATGCGGGTGGGCGACGCGATGTGCACTGGCATGGGGGCATGGTGCCATGAGCGGGCGGATGCGGGGAAGCGGACCGGTCCGCGATCTCCTCCTCGCCCGCCTCGGGACGATTCCAGCGCCGGTGGCGCCGGCCAGCCCCACGATCGAGCGCCGCTTCGTGATGGACGGCGTCGTCTTCGAGCACTGGCGCCTGCGCGGTCCGCGCGACGACATCCCGGCCTGGTTCCTGATCGCCGAGGAGACACCCTGCCCCGCGCCCACCGTGGTCGCCTTGCACGGGCACGGACGGCAGTTCGAGCTGGCGAAGTCTCAGGTGGCCGGCCTGGTGGGCGAGCCGTCACGCGCCTACGGTCTGGCGGCGGCGCGTGCCGGGTTCGCCGTGCTGGTGCCGGATCAACCGGGCTTCGAGGCGCGACGTCCGCCGCTGGCGACGCGCAAGGCCAGCTACGCCCTCCAGGGCGAACACTACGAGCGTCTGCTCGCCATGCACGCGCTGGTGCAGGGGGCGACCCTGCAGGGCTGGATGCTGGCCGACCTGTCGGCCTGCGTCGACGTGCTGGCCCGCGACCCGCGCGTCGACGCCACCCGCCTGGCGGCCCTGGGGCAGTCCTTCGGCGGGCAGGAGGTGATCTTCGGCATGCTGTTCGAGCCCCGCCTGCGCGCCGGGGTCGCGTCGTGCGGCTTCAGCCTGGTCCGCCTGCTGGTCGAGCGCGCGCTGTCGCACAACCTGGCCCTCTACCTGCCCGGCATGCTGCCGGCACTCGACTTCGACACTCTCGTGCCCGCCATCGCGCCCCGCCCCCTGTACGTGATCGCCGGCCGGCAGGACGCGATCTATCCCGTCGACGGCGTCGAGGCAGTCGAAGCCCGGACGCGTGCCGCGTATGCCGGCGCGGGGGCCGCCGACGCGCTCGTCTTCCACTACGTCGACGGGGCGCACGACCTCCCGCCCGACGCCCTGGCGACCGCGCTCGCCTGGCTCGGCCGCGCGCTACGATAGCGCCGTGGAGTCGTTCCTGTACGACGAGTTCTACCGCATCGAGCGCACGCATTGGTGGGCGGTCGGGATGCGCAGCATGTTCCGCATGCTGCTCGCGCAGGCGCTGCGCGACGTGCCCGCCCCGCGCCTCCTCGACGTCGGCTGCGGCACCGGCATCGCGCTCGAGGAGCTGGCGGGCACCGGGCGCGCCTTCGGCATCGACCTGGTGTGGCAGGCGCTGGCCTACACGCGCCAGCGGGATCCCGCCCTGCCCCTCGCCCAGGGCGACGTGACCCGGCTCCCGATCGCCGGCGCGTGCGTCGACGCCGTGCTCGCGTTCGATGTGATCGAGCATCTGGAGGACGACCTGGCGGCACTGCGCGAAATCCGGCGCGTGCTTCGCCCCGGCGGCGTCGCCCTGATCAACGTGCCCGCGTTCACGTCGCTGTGGAGCGGGAAGGACACCGCCAATCGCCATCGCCGTCGCTACCGACGCCCGGCGCTCCGGCGCGCGCTCGCGGCCGCCGATCTGACCGTCGAACGCATCACCTACACCAACGCGCTCCTCTTCCCCCCCATCTGGGCAGCCCGCCAGCTGCAGCGCCTCGGCAACCGCCCCTGGGACAGCGACGCCGAGTACCATCCGCAACCGTGGGTGAACGGCGCGCTGCGCGGGCTCCTGCACGCCGAGCAGCAAGTGCTGCGCGTCACCGACCTGCCCTTCGGCACGTCGGTCACCTGCCTCGCGCGCCGGCCGGCGTAGCGCCGCCCGTCTCAGCCCACGTGCACCCGCCGCGCGCCCGGCGGGCGGCGGCGCCAGAAGTAGTTCCACACGTCGTTGGTGGTCACCGTCGGCCGGTACCAGTAGCGATCGCCGCCGGCGGCGCGGTAGCGCCGGAAGTCTTCGTACAGGAGCGTGATCGGGCACTCGAAGCAGACATGGTCGCGCGCGCTCGCGCGCCGCTCGACGAACATGCTCCGCGCCTGCCGGAAACGCTCGCCGTTCCACACGTCGTGGAAGCGCGTGGTTGGCTCGAGGGACCCCAGGTCGTCGGCGCCGTAGAACGTCCCGTTGCATGGCGCGACGCCGCCGTCGGCCGACACCACCGCCGTCGTCCACAGGGCCGTGCACGGCATCGGCGACGGATCGCCGCAGAACCGCCACGGCTCGTCCGGGCCCCACTCGCTGCCGGGCACGCACCCCTTGAAGACCCGGAGACCGGTGCCGAGCTCGTCCGCCAGCGCCGCGACTTGGCTCGCCTCGTGCGCGTTCCACGGAAAGGGGTGGAACTCGACTATGAGCCGCGGGCGCGTCGCCCCCAGGCGTCGCTTCGTCGCCGCCAGCAGCCGGATGTTCTCCACCACCAACGCCAGCCGCCCGCCGACGCGATAGCGCTCGTAGGTCTCCTGCCGCGCCCCGTCGATCGACACCACCAACTCGCCGAGGCCGCTCGCGACCAACGCCTCGGCCCTGGTCGCGTCGAGCGGCACGCTGAGATGCGAGTTCACCACCGTCCCCGCACCGCGTGCGGACATGGCGGCGATCATGGTGGTCAGGTGCGGGCAGAGCATCGGCTCGCCCCAGTTGTAGAACTTGACCAGCAGGACCCGGTCGCCCAGCTGCTCGGCGAGCGCGTGGAACAACGCGAGCGGCATCGTGGACGGGCGCCGCCCCTGGCCACCCGCCCCCGTGAAGCAGTACGGGCAGCGCAGGGTGCACACGTTGGTGGGCTCGACCACCAGCACGATCGGATACGAGCGCAGCCGGGTCCGGACCCGATTGTGCTCGTAGCGGTTCAGGTACAGGTTGAGCCGCCGGCGGAGCGTCACGCGCGTGCCCCAGAGCGCCGGAACCTGCAGAACAGCCTGCAGTTCGTGGACTCGCTGCCGCACGGCGGACGAACGGGGCATGAGGCGCGCCCGGACCCTACCCCGCCGTGACGGCCGGGGGCAACGGAAATGTGCTGGCAATCCCCCTACAGCCCGAAGCGCTCGCGGTAGGCGGCGTAGCGCCGCCGCTCTTCGGTCGCATCGAGGCCGAACTGCTCGAGCGTGTAGCGATGGCGGCCGTGCTTGTCCTTCGGGTTACGGGCCAGGAAGGCACGCATGCGGGCCTCAGCCTCATCGCCCAGCTCGAGCCCGAAGTGCCGGTAGATACCGCGCACGGTGCCGATCGGGTCGTGCACCAGGTCGCGGTAGTGCACGTCGAGGAACTGATCCCGCCACTCGGGATGGGCGTCGCGCGTCCGCAGCGCACGCGTGAGCCCGTCGGCCCAGCGCTCCGTCATCTCGCGGCCGATGGCCACCGGGTCGATGCGGTCGCTGAACGCCCCGCGGAGGGTGGCCGTGAGGCTCGCCACCGAGGCCGCTACCTCGAGCGGGTCGCGGTGGGTGAGGATGACTCCCGCGTCCGGATAGGCGGCGAACAACGCCTCGATACCGAACAGGTGCGCTGGTGCCTTCAGCACCCACCGCTCGCCCGGGCAGCGCCACTGCAGCTGCTGCAGGAAGCGGCGGTGGTATTCGTAGGCGGGGCGGAGGTCCTGGGACTCGAGCCAGCGCTGATAGCTCGGCACGTCGTGCGTGGTCTGGAACTGGAAGCTCAGGAACGCGTGGCTGGTGATGACCAGGCACTCCTGGGCGAGGCGCGCGCCGAGGGGATGGATGGTCTTGAAGGTGGGCGCCAGGAGGTCGAGCCCCTGCAGGTACAGCGCCGCGCGCGCGATGCGCGGGTCGCGCTCGTAGCGTGCCCGTTCGGGCGGCGGCGACGGGTACATGGTCTCCCAGGTGAGCGGCACGCGGTTGGCCGGATCCTGGGTCAGGATCTCGTGCAGGATGGTCGTCCCGGTGCGCGGCAGGCCGGTGATGAACAGGGGCCGGCGGACCGGCTGCTCGGCGATCGCCGGACAGCGGGCGATGTCGGCCTCGATGCGCAGCCGGCCGGCGAGGATGCGGAGCGTGTCGTTCCGCGCTGCCATCCGGCCGATCAACGTGAGGCTCGCGTCCTCTTCGTAAGCAGCCATCACGCGCCGGAACGGATCGATGAAGGACTCGTCGCCGAAGTCGCGCAGCCCGGTCCGCCGCCGGGCCTGGTCGAGCAGCACGCCGGGGTCGAGGGAGACCGGGGGACGGGCGGTCCGCAGCAGCGCGCGCGCGCCATCGTTGACCGCACGGAAGACCACCGGAGGCTGAAACTGGTCGGCCATGCGCGCGCGTGCGGACGGCCGCGACGCGTCGAGCTGCCAGGCGACCAGGCCGGGCATCCCGAGCAGCAGCTCACGGGCCCGCTTGCTGAGGGAGAGCGCGAGCGAGGTCTCCGGCGGGAGTCCGAGGACGCTGCCGAGGGCCAGGAATCCGCCTTCCTGGACGCCAAGAGCGCCCGGGATGGCGAAGCCGGCAGCCCGCACCGCCTGGCCGAGGCTTTCGAGCAGCAGGGCGTCGACCAGCCCGACGGGATGCCCGAGGAGCGACAGCACGAGCCAGACCTCGCCGACGCCGATCAGCCAGCTGGCCAGATGCCACAGCCCGCCGACGGCGATGGCGCGCCGGTCCTGGTACAGCCGGGTCACCGCGGCATCGAGCGCCGCGACCCCGCCGGTGACGCTGACGAGATTGCGCTCGCCGGCGGCCCACTGCAGGACACGCGCCGCCACGAGGAAGCCGCCCTCGCGCTGCACCAGGTAGAACCCACTCACGCCGACCGCCATGAGCACGATCCCGGTGAGCTTCTCGAGGGCGAACTGGTCGACCCCCAGGCGCAGCAGGAAGGCGCTCAGCCCGACCACCGTGAAGACCATCTGCGTGAACACGACCAGCGTCACGTCGACCGCCACGCTGGCGCCCGCGTCGACCCCGCTCACCCCGAGTGGCCGCAGGCGCCGGGCCTTCACCACGTTGCCGCCCACCTGCATCACCGGCAGGAGGCCGTTGATCGACTCGCCGATCCAGCGCAGGCGCAGGAGGGCACCGAGCGGCAGGCGATGGCGCGACGCCAGGAGGCTGCGCCACCCGAGCGCGTCGGCCGCCATGGGGAGCACGTGGAAACCCGCCACCCACAGGACCCCCCAGCCCGCGACCGCGAGGGCGCGGGCGACCGCCTCGATCCCCTGGTACGCGATCAGCGCCCCGAACAGGACGAGGCCACTGAGCAGCGCGGGATAGGCGAGCGGCTCGAGCGGGTTGCCTTTCGCCAGCGCAACGCCGCCGTCACCCGTCAAACGACTCCCCCCCATGATTGGCTGACGCCGGAAGCACATAGCCAGAAGAGTGGAGGTAATCAAGCACGGGCTTGCTGCGGGGCGGGTTCTCGGGCACTACCCAGGAACACCGCGATGCCGGCCGCCGTGGTCATTCAGAACCTCCGCCGAAGCTTCAACGAGCGCGAGGCGGTGCAGGGCATCTCGCTCGAGATCAGCGAGGGAGAGATCTTCGGCCTCCTCGGCCCCAACGGCGCCGGGAAGACGACCACCATCTCGATGATCGCGACCCGCATCCGCCCGACCAGCGGCGACGTGCACATCTTCGGCAAGCACGTCCTACGCGACGTGAACGCCGCGCGCCGGCTCCTCAACGTGGCGCCGCAGGAGGAAGCCCTCTATCCGTCGCTCACCGGCGAGGAGAATCTGTACTTCTTCGCCCGCCTCTACGGCGTCCCGCGGCGCGAGCGCCGGCACCACGTCGACCAGGCCCTCGACCTGGTGGCGCTGACGGCCCGCAAGGACGATCGCGTGTCGACCTACTCGGGGGGCATGCGCCGGCGGCTCAACCTGGGGTGTGCGCTGGTGAGCGGCCCCCGGCTCCTCCTCCTCGACGAGCCGACCGTCGGCGTCGACCCGCAATCCCGGGCGCACATCTTCGACGCCGTCCGCCACCTGCGCGCGCAGGGCATGACCATCGTCTACACCACCCATTACCTCGAAGAGGCCGAGAACCTCTGCGACCGGATCGCGATCATGGACGAAGGCCGGCTGGTGGCGCTCGGGACGCTGCCGGAGCTCCTGGCCCGCTCGCACGCCAACGAGGTGATCGAGCTGAAGCTCTCCCAGCCGCCGGCGGATCTCGGGGCCGTCGAGCGCCTCGACGGCGTGCTGCGGGTCGAGCTCGCCGGCAACGAGCTGCGCGTCTTCACCTCGCGCGCGCAGCGCGTGCTGGCAGCGCTGTGCGGGACCCCGCCGCTCCTCGACCCGCAGATCATCACCACCCGCGTGAGCCCGATCACGCTCGAGAACGTCTTCATCGAACTCACCGGAAAGGACCTGCGGGACTGATGCGGACGTGCGTTGCCACCCTCCTGCTCGCGGCGGCGCTGCCCGCGGCGAGCGCGGCCGAGGTGCCGGGGCCCCTGGCCCGCACCCGGCAGGTCCTCGAGCGCAGCCATGCCATCGTGCTCGAGCCCGGCGACCAGAAGCAGAAGGTCAAAGCCCTGAACAACCTGCTGCGCGGGTTCCTCGACACCGACGCCATGGGACGGCAAGCCATGGGCAAGCACCTCGACGGCCGGTCCACCGAGCAGGTGCGCGCGTTCCTGGACCTCTTCCGGGACCTCTTCGTGCGCACCTACGTACAGCGCCTCCTCCTCTTCGACGTGCCCGAGTTCGGCTACCGCGGTGAGAAGGTCAGCGGCGATCAGGCCACGGTCGGCACCGAGATCGTGACCCCGAAGGATCGCTTCGCGGTCGACTATCGCATGCGGAAATCCGCCGATGGCTGGCGCGCCACCGACATCCTGGTGGAGGACGCGAGCCTGGGGGAGAACTTCCGCTCACAGTTCGACGCGGCCCTGGCCAAAGAGTCGTTCGAATCGCTCATGGAGCGCCTGCGCAAGAAGGTCGCGGGTCCCGAGAAGGCGGACATCTAGCCTCGTGCTGGCCGTCTTCCTGAAAGACCTGCTCATGGTGCGCCGCGACCGCGGCGCGCTGTTCATCTCGCTCATCGTGCCGGTCCTGATGATCACCGTGATCGCGTCGTCGCTGCATCGTAACAAGGACGACATCAAGATGCGCGTGCCGGTGGTGAACGACGACCAGGGACCGGTGGCGGGCACGTTCATCAAGCTGCTGGCGGAGCACGCCGAGGTGCTCCCCGTGACCCGCGCCGAGGCCGAGGTCATGGTGCGCGACGACAACAAGGCCGCCGCCGCGATCGTCTTCCCCGAGGGCCTGAGCAAGGCCTACCTGCAGGGCCGCACCGCCGACATCGTCCTGCTCACCGACCCGGCCCGCAGCACCGACCTCGAGCAGGTGAAGGTGATGCTCCTCCTGATGGACAAGCGGGCGGCGGCGCTCGCCGACCCGCTTGCCGAGGACCGCCTGTCCCTCAAGGAGGTGAGCCTCACCGGCAACCGCGCGGCCCTCACGGCCTTCGAGCAGACGGTCCCCGGCTACGCCATGATGTTCGTCCTGCTGGCGGTCATCTTCGGCACCTCCATGAGCCTGCACGACGAGCGCGGCTGGGGCACGCTGCCGCGCCTCTTGGTGGCGCCGGGCGGGTTCACCTGGAAAGTGGCCGGCAAGCTCCTGGTCCGCTTCGTCATGGGGGTGGCGCAGCTGCTGGTCCTGCTCGTCTTCGGCCACTTCGTGTTCGGGATTTCGCTCGGCCCGTCGCCGCTCGCGCTGGTGCTGCTGGTGGCCGCGATCATCTTCCCGATCGTCGGCCTCGGCATGCTGGCGGCCGGCCTCGCCGACACGCGCGAGCAGACCCTGCCGCTCGGGCTCGCGTTCGTGCTCGGGTTCTCGTGCCTGGGGGGACTCTGGTGGCCGCCGTGGGTGACCCCCGGCTGGATGCAGAACATCTCGTCGGTGATGTTCACCACCTGGGCGCTGCAGGGGCTGAACGATCTGATGCTGCGCGACCGGGGGCTCGACGCGCTGCCGCTGACCGCGAGCGTCCTGTTCTCGAACGGCATCGGCTTCACCGCCCTCGGGCTGGCGCTGTTCCGCATGCGGCACAGCGCGCGCTGAGCCCCGGGGTGGAGGGGAGGAGGAGGTGACCATGGCAGCGATGGTTGGGCGGGCGATGGGGTTGGTGGGAGCGCTCGCGGGCCTCGCCCGTGCCACCGAGGCGACCCAGGTCGAGCGCCTCGACCTGCCGACCTGCATCAGCCGGGCCGTCACCGCGGCGCCGCAGATCGCCACCGCGCAGGCCCGGGTCGGCATCCGCGAGGGCGAGCTACGGAAGGCCAAGGCGGCGCGCTTCCTGCCCGAGGTCGGGTTCACCAGCTCGCTCGCTCCGGCGCTGGGCGCCGAAGGCAAGCTCGGCAGCACCCTCCCCAGCGAGCAGGTCGTGAAGACCGACGACCTCGGCTACGCCACCGAGCTCCGGCTCGGCTTCGTCCAGCCGCTGTGGACCGCTGGCAAGATCACCGCGGCGATCCAGGCCGCAACCGCCGGCGTCGAGGCGTCACTCGCCGCGAGCGACCGGACCACCGCCGAGGTGGTCGAGCAGACCAAGACCCTCTACTACAGCGTCCTCCTGGCGCGGGCGGTCTCCGGCGTGCTGGAGGAGACGCACGACGCCTTCGAGAAGGCGCTCACCACGGCCCGCGAGCGCCGGGCCCAGGACGACGCCGCGATCACGGAGCTCGGCATCCTCAACCTGCGCGTCGCCTCGGTGCAGATCGCGAAGGATATCCCGCGCCTGCAGGCGAGCGGGGAGACCGCGCTCGAGGCGCTCCGGCGCGTGATGGGCTACGCCCCCGATGCGATGCTGGACGTGAAGGATACGCGGCTCGAGCCCGAGCGCGTCGAGATCGCCCCGCTCGAGCAGTACGAGGCGGCGCTGTTCGCGAAGAATCCGCAGTGGAAGGAAGTGAACGCCGGCGTCACCGCCAAGGCAGAAGAGGTGAAGCGGGCCCAGGCCGAATACTACCCGCAGGTCTTCCTGAAGGGCGGCTTCGAATACGGCTACGCTCCCAACCGGCGCCGCCAGACCAATCCGTTCGTCGCCGACAGCTTCAACTACCTGCGCGGCCCGGGCGGCGCCCTCGGCATCGGCTGGAAGCTCGGCTTCCACATGACGGCGGCCGAGGTGGCGATTAAGCGCGCCGAGCTGCAGACCGTCGAGAGCGAGCGCCGGAACGCGCAGACCGGACTGCCGGTGCAACTCCGGGCCGCCTACCGGAAGGTGGTCGAGACCCGGCAACAGCTCGACGAGCTGACCGAGGGGCGGAAGGCCGGCCGCGCCATCCTGACCTTCGCGGTCACGAACTTCGACCTCGGCGTGGGCGAGCCGGCCGAAATCCTGCAGAGCCTCGGACTCTACAGCCGCGTCGCCGCCGACTATTTCGAGATCGTCCGCGGCCACAACGTGGCGCTCGCGGAGCTGGCGCGCATCATGGGCGAGACGACGGCGGCGGCGGCACTCGCGAGCACGCCGGGCAACTAGCCCGCCGACGCGACCACCGCCGCCAGCCGCGCCACGTCGACGCCGTAGAGCGCCGCCGCATTCTCGCATAGGATCGCCCGCCGTTGCTCCTCGGTGAGCGCGGCGGCGTGCTCGGCCAGCATCTCCTGCGACCACGGCCAGGTGGAGTCGCTGTGCGGGAAGTCGTTGGCCCACATGAGACGGCGCCAGTTGAGCATGTCGACGCTGCGGAAGGCGACCCAGTCGTCCTGGAAGGTGGTGTAGATGCCCTCGGCAAAGTACTCCGACGGCAGGCGCGACAACGCCTGCCCGGCCGGCAGCCAGTTGCGGTGCCGCTTCCAGGCGTGGTCCATGCGGTACATGTAGTGCGGCACCCAGCCGGCGTCGGCCTCGACGCATACGACGTGGAGGCGCGGATGGCGCTCGAACACGCCGCCCAGGACGAGCGTTCCCATGATGTCCTGGCAGCCGCGGATCACCGACAGGAAGGCGTTCATGCGCGGGCCGCGCACGGGCGATGTGTCGCGCGTGGTCAGGATGTGGAACGACAGCGGCAGCTCGAGCGCGATCGCCGCTTCCCAGAAGGGGTCGTACACCGCCGCATCGTAGTCCTCGACGCCGGGATGGCCGGGGAGCATGACGCCGCGGAGCCCCACGGCTTTGATCGCCTCCAAGTCGGCGATGCCTTCCTCCGGTGTCCGTAACGCGGTCTGCCCGACGCCCAGGAGGCGCTCTGGGTGCGCGCCACAGAAGCCGGTCAGCCAGCGATTGTAGGCTTCGCAGCAGGCGCGCTTGTAGTCGAGGTCGCGGTGGTTGCAGATCGCCATGCCGACGGTGGGGTAGATCACCTCCGCCGCCACGCCGTCGCGCGCCTGGTCGGCCATGCGCGCCTCCGGATCCCAGCCGCCGCGGTGCAGGTCCTCGAAGCGCACGCCGAGCAGGCGGATCTCCTCGGCCGGCTTTCCGGCCGCGGCCACGATGCCGAGCGGGATGGGCGTCTTCATGCCGTCGATCACGAAGATGTCGCCGGCGCCGTCGATGTGCTCGACGTGCGGCGCGCGCTCGCGGTACCGCGGGTCGATGTGATCGCGGTACATGGTGGGCGGCTCGGTGATGTGCGAGTCGGCCGAGATGATGGGGTACGTCATG
>CAZUDO010000015.1:0-3223 GCA_964618895.1 uncultured Binatia bacterium (SeqCode) | reverse complement strand
GCGCGCCCTGGAAGCGGTCGAAGCCGGCGTACACAAAATCCGCCTCAACCCCGGCAACATCAAGGATCGCAAACAGGTCGACCGCGTGATCCGGGCCTGTCGCGAGCGCGGCGTCCCCATCCGTGTCGGGGTCAACGAGGGCAGCGTCGTGGAGCGGAAAGACAAGGAGCTGCGCGCCGCCCAGCAACACGCGATGGTCGACGATCGTCGGGCGACGCTCATCCGCCTGATGGTCGAGACGGTCGAGGATTACCTGCGTATTTTTGACGACAACGATTTTCACGACGTGGTTCTCTCGGCCAAGAGCATCGACGCGGGAATGGTCATCGACGCCTATCGCGCGATCAGCGAGCGCTTTGACCTGCCTCTGCACCTCGGCGTAACCCACGCCGGTCCGCCGGAGACGGGGCGCATCCGCAGCATCGCCGCCCTCGGCGCGCTGCTCGCGATGGGCGTCGGCGACACCATCCGCATCTCCTACGCCGCCGATCCGATCCACGAAGTCGAGGACGCCAAGGAATTGCTCTGCTCCCTAGGAATGCGCAACCGCGTCGAGCCGGAGCTGATCGCCTGCCCGACGTGCGGACGAATCGAGATCGATCTCATCAAGCTGGTGGCCGAGGTGCGTCAAAAGCTGGCGACGATCAAGACGCCGGTGAAGGTCGCGGTCATGGGCTGCGTCGTGAACGGCCCCGGCGAGGCCGAGGGCGCCGACGTGGCCGTCTTCGCCGGCAAGGGCCGCGGCATCATCTACGTCCAGGGCGAACAGAAGCGCACCGTCACCGAATCCGAAATGCTCGACGCCCTCTACGAAGAAACCCTCGCCTTCGCCGATCTCGTCGAACGTGGCCAAGCAACGCTCACCCACACCCGCGTGAACATCGTCCCGCCCGACCCGCTCCCGCGAAAAGATGGGACGATACCGCTGACGGTGGCAGGGCGATGAACGGATGAAGGCGCTAATCGACGGCAGAATGACACAATGAGATTCGTCGATGATTTCCGAGGGCTGAATGTTAGAATAACGGATGAGAGGCTCGCACACATTCTGGACCATCCGGAAATGGCGGGCCTGGAATGGGCAATTGAGGAGACTTTGCAGCGCCCTGAACGCGTCGTGCAATCTACCAGTGATGCGAGCGCCCGATTATACTATCGCTATTACCTCGGCACGCGTGTTGGCGATAAATTCCTTTGCGTCGTAGTCAAGATGACCGATAACACCGCGTTTGTACTGACGGCCTACTTGACGGACAAACCGAAACGAGGGCAATTGATATGGAGCGAAAAATCGTAAAAGTCTGGTACGACGCCGAAGGTGATTACCTCGAGGTCATGTTTGACCGCAAGGAGGGTTACTTTCGCGAAACCGAGAACGACCAAGTCATGGAAAAGGTCGACGCGGACGGTAACGTCTTAGGATTCTCCGTGCTGAGAGTGAGCGCCTTGACCGACGCCCCTCTTGAATTCGCGTTGAGTTGATTCGGCTCGAAAGGCAAGTTCCTCAGCCCGCTTCAGCGGGCTTTCGCCGCCGCAGGCGGCACTTAGCCCGGTCCTTTTAGGGCCGCCAACGACATCTTGTTTCACTTTCCCTGGACTTCGTTTGGAACGGAAGGGCGAGGCCCTTCCTTCCGAAACCTTGTCACGCAACCTGTCTCGGAAAAATTTCTTACTGCGATACGGGTTTCGCTTGACGTGACGGCGGTGTGCTAAACGTAGTTGAAAATCGAGCGGCTCCATGAATGATGGGTTTTTTGCGAGAAACCTTCAAACAAGGAGCCGTCGAATGAGAAGTATGGTTCGAGTTGCGTGTGGTGGCAAGCGTGGGGCGAAGCGGGAATCGGATCGTTTCGCTGGCGCGGATGACATCGCCGCGCGGTTGAGCGGTCGTGTGGAATTGATCCAGGCTCTGATTCCGCTGGGTTTGGAAGCAGTCCAGGACGTGTTGCAGCAGGAAGTCACAGCCTTGGCGGGCGAGCGTTACGCACGCGGAGGCGGTCCGCCGGGTCATGCTCGCTGGGGTCGCCAGGCGGGCTCGGTGTACCTGTCCGACCAGAAGGTGGCGGTGCAAGTGCCTCGTGTGCGGGATACGCGGCGGGATCAAGAGGTTCCCTTGTCGACCTATCAGGGTCTGCGCGAGCCCCGTCGAGCGGAGGAAGCGGCGCTGCGCAAGGTTCTCAAAGGTCTGTCTTGCCGGGACTATGAGGCCTGCGTCGAGCCAGTGGCCGAGACCTTTGGGCTGAAAGCCTCGAGCCTGTCTCGCCGCTTCAAGCGGGCCAGCGCCCGCAAGCTGCAGGAGCTGCGTGAACGTGATCTGTCGGGCTACGACATCGTGGCCCTCTTCCTGGACGGCAAGACCTTCGGCGAGGATCAGATGGTGATCGCCCTGGGCGTGACGCTCGAGGGAAACAAGGTGATTTTGGGTTTTGTGCAGACGGCCACGGAGAACGAAGCCGTGTGCTCCGCGTTCCTGCGTGAACTCATGGATCGCGGGCTGAAGATCGATCAGGGTCTGCTGTGCGTGATCGACGGCGCGAAAGGGCTTCGCAAGGCGGTGGACAAGGTCTTCGCCAAGAAGGCCGCGGTGCAGCGCTGTACCTGGCACAAACGCGAGAACGTGGTGCGGTACCTGGCCACGAATCTGCAGCCGACGTATCGCCGCAAGCTGCAGGGGGCCTATGAGAAACCGACCTATGCGCAGGCCAAGGCGGCGCTGATGCGTGTGCGATCGGAGCTGCTGCCGATCAACGAGTCAGCCGTCGCCAGTCTCGATGAGGGCTTGGAGGACACGCTGACGCTGCATCGCTTGGGCTTGTTCATGGAGTTGGGCGAGTCGTTCAAAACCACCAATTGTCTGGAGAATCTCAACTCGCTGGTCGGTCAGCGAACGGACAAGGTGGACTACTGGAAGAACGCGGAGCAGAAACATCGGTGGCTGGCGACCACGCTGCTGGACATCGAGCCGCGGCTGCGCAAGGTGCGCGGCCACCGTCAATTGGTTCGTTTACGGGCGGTGCTGCAGCAAGGCCGCCTCGAAGCGGTTGCGTAATCCCATGGCGCCGCTCGGAAATTCAACTAGGAATGGCATTGCCCCAGTACTAACAACGAAGGCATTAATCATGCCGCTCTTCACGCGACCTTCGAAGCCGAGGCGGGCAAAGTCCTGGTCTTCGATTATTTCTTCGATTTCGGCGATGCATTTCCCTATTACGATAGAGCGTCG
>CAZUDO010000014.1:0-2729 GCA_964618895.1 uncultured Binatia bacterium (SeqCode) | reverse complement strand
TCCGCGTCTGGCGATCATGAAAGACCCGGACGTCCAATCGCAGGCCACCTCGCTCTCGTAGCGATGGAGGTCAAGCTCCCGTTCACCAAGCCATGGCGCGCGCAGCGGATACCGCTCGGAGCCGAGCGCTTGCCAGAACGCCCGCATCGCGTTTGGGAAGCGACGGATCGTCGGAAAGAGCTGGCCGTCGGGTGTGATCTGCTTCACGCCTGCGAGACCGAGCTCAGGTGAAGCGTCCATTCGCATGACGAGCTGCTCAAACGTGCCTTCCCGGATCTCCGTGTCGGGGTTGAGGAACACGACGTAGCGAGCGTCGGTTGTCAGCAGGCCGCGGTTATTGGCATGACCGAACCCGTGGTTGGCGCAAGGCACGACGCGTGCCGCCGGGAATTCGCTCTCGACGAGTTCGCGCGTGCCGTCTGTCGAGTGGTTGTCCGCGACTACGACATCGGCCCGAAGCTCTCCAAGTTGCGCGAACACCGTCGTAAGGCACGGGCGGAGCCAGTGAGCCTCGTTTGTGGAGACGATGATGACTGCAAGATCATCCATGAGCAGACACAGCGTGGCGGACGTCGATCGCTATCTCGCAAGCCCGCGATCGACAAGTTCGCGTGTCGCCACCTCGACACGATCATCCGCCTGACGACCCGCGAGCCAGCTGGCCAGATCCTTCAGCCCGTCTTCGAATGACACCTTTGCGCGGAAGCCGAGCGCGGTCTCGGCTCTCGTCGTATCCGCGAAGCAGTGCCGGATGTCTCCGGCGCGATATTGCCCCGTGCGCTCGGGCTCGATATCCACACCGAGCCCGTCGCTCAGCGCTGTTGCGATCTCGTTCACCGTTACGGGCCTTCCGGTGCCCAGATTGAGCGCTACATCCGAGGCATCGGCCTCGAGGGCGAGAAGGATGCCAGCTGCGATATCCGTCACGTGGATGAAATCCCTCGACTGCTGTCCATCTTCGAAGATCACCGGTGGGCGTCCGTTGAGCAGGCGAGACGCGAAGATCGCCCCCACCCCCGTGTAGGGATTCGAGAGCGCCTGCCCCGGCCCGTACACGTTGAAGAAGCGAAGCGCGAGGGTAGGAATGCCGTACGCCCTACCGATGACAAGACACAGCTCCTCGTGATCGCGCTTCGTAATGGCGTAGACCGACGTTGGTACAAGAGGCTTCGTCTCCCGAGTTCCGATAGGCGTGAGTGGAACCCCGCAGCTCGGGCATACGCATTCCCATTCACGCGCCACGAGTTGTGCCTCAGGACGCGGTCCCGGTGCAACCGGGCCGTGTGACTCGCACTGGTACTCACCCTCACCGTAGATCGACATCGACGACGCGACAACAAGGCGTTTCAGGTCGGGACGTTGCGCAACGAGACGCTCCAGGAAGGTGGCCGTGGCCATCGTGTTACAGCGGACGTATCGGTCGATCTCGTACATCGACTGGCCGACGCCGACGGCAGCAGCGAGGTGCACCACACGATCGACGCCTTCCAGGGCTCGATCGACGAGCTCCTCGTTCCCGACATCCCCGGCGACGACCACGACGTCGTCGGGAAGAGAAGGTGGGCTCGTGCCATGCACCTGCTCTTCGAAGCTGTCGAGCACGACGACGTTATCCCCGAGGGCGCGAAGACTCTCCACGAGATGCGTGCCAATGAACCCCGCGCCTCCTGTAACCAACGTACGCATTTCCACTCCCATCATTCACGATTTCGCGCCGGACGCCAGGGCATCCCCATGCCGCATGGTTGAGCTTGCTGCTTAGAAACGGGCCGTCATAACGTAGCTGGATTCTCTTTCCAGGCAAGTCGTGCGCGCGTCGCCACCGAGGCACTAAGCTGGGTGGGAAGTGTGCGGGATATGCGGAGTCGCGCAGATAGGCGGTGCCCCTCGGGAGGTAATCCCAGCACCGACCCTCGACTCGATGACCGACATCATGACTCACCGTGGCCCCGACGACCGGGGAACGTACATGGCCCCAGGCATCGCACTCGGCGTACGCAGGCTCTCGATCGTGGACGTCCAGGGCGGCCACCAGCCCGTTGTGAGCGAAGAGGGCTCGATCGTCGCAATCCAGAACGGCGAGCTCTACAACCACGAGGAGCTCAGGCGCGAGCTGCGTCACGACGGCCACGTCTTCGCGAGCCATTGCGACACCGAGGTGTTGCCGCACCTCTACGAGCAGCACGGAACGCGCTTCCCCGAGCATCTGCGAGGCAAGTTTGCAATCGCAACCTGGGACGGGCGCCGGCGACGAGCCGTGCTTGCACGCGATCGGATGGGCGTCAAGCCTCTCTATTGGGCTCGGTCCGGGGATCTCGTCGTCTTCGCCTCGGAGCTGAAGGCGGTTCTAGCAAGCGGACTCGTGACGACCGAGCTGGATCTCGAGGCGATCGACCTCTACTTCACGCTGGGCTTCGTCCCGGGCCCGCGGACGATACTCGCCGGCGTCCGCAAGCTCGCTCCCGGCTCGACGCTCGAGATCGGCGAGGACGACGTCCGCGAGACACCGTACTGGGCCTTCCCGGAGCCAGATCCCGAGATCGTTGAACGCCCGCTCGACGAGTATGCGGACGAGCTCCTCGACCTGCTGAGAGCTGCGGTGCGCGATCGATTGATGAGCGACGTGCCTCTCGGCGCGATGCTCTCGGGCGGGCTCGACTCGAGTTTGATCGTCGCCCTGATGGCCGAATCCTCGAGCAGTCCGGTTGTCACGTTCTCGGTCGGGTTCC
>CAZUDO010000013.1:0-2616 GCA_964618895.1 uncultured Binatia bacterium (SeqCode) | reverse complement strand
CTGACCGGCACGGCGTTCGCCCCGGGATAGACCGACGGCCTGAGAAGCCCTCTCGACGGCACGCACCGAGTGCGTCATCGTCTCTTCAGTGATTGTCTACGCGATCCACGACCTCCGCTCCAGCCCCGATCACCCGCTCGGCGACGCCGTTCGAGACGTTCGTGCGGCGCGCGAACGCCGAGCGCTTCATCGAGGAAGTGCGGGGCGACGATCTCCTGAACTCGCGAGCTACCTGCGGATCGAGGAGCGCGAGCTGGAGGCGGGCGGGCTGGACTGACTCTAGGATCAGAGCGTGGACGCGAAGGAGCGAGCGATCCGCAAGCTCTACGACGCTCGAGCACGACGCGACTGGGGTGCGGTCGCTGCGCTCCTCGCCGATGAGGTCGGCTGGCACGAGCCTGGCGAAGAAGATCAATCGGGCGACTTCCGAGGACGCGATGAGGTGGCAAGGCGTAGTGGCTGAGGTGATCCGCACCGTCAGAAGGCGGGGGGCAGCGTGGCCGGGGATTGCGGCCATCGTCCTCGTCGCCATTGCCGCGGCCTTGCGAGTGCCCGAGAGTGGGTGGAACGGGGAAGCACACTTTGCGCTCGTTCAATCGCTGGCGGATGGAACGCCGCGAATCGACGATCACCTGAATCAGAGCGGAGACATTGCCTACGTCGACGGTCACTACTATGCGGCGAAGGCGCCGGGCCTTGCAATGTTCAGCCTTCCCGCCTATGCCTTAGCCAAGGCTCTTGGAGCTATCCCCCTGGGCAGCCCCACATCGCCGCCGGCAGGCGCTCATACGCTTGACGGGAGCACGATGTGGTACGCGAACCTGGTGGTCGTCGTGGCGTTCCTGTGCCTCCTTCTTCTCATCCGGTGGGCAGTTGACCGGAGCATTGGAACAGCGGGAACTCCAGTCGCGTTGATGCTCGGCCTCGGAACGTTGTTGCTCCCATATGCAACGACTTATTTCGCGCACGTCCTCGCAGCTGCTCTTGGGTTTTCGGCCTTCGCTCTCGCCGTGTACACGAGACCGGCACGGCCGCTCCGCGCGCTCGTGGGAGCCGGAGTCCTCGCGGGTCTTGCAATCGTCGTAGAGCTTCCGGCCGTGATCGTGGCGGTTGCGGTTGCGCTGTATGTGGCGTTGGACCGCCCGCACCTACGTCGTCTCGCCTCCTTCGCTGCTGGTGCGCTCGTCGGAATCACCCCGCTCTTCTTGTTCAACATCTGGGCTTTCGGGTCGCCCGTACGCATGAGCTATGCGCACGCGGTGAAGGAACTCGGTGCGTCCGGGCACGACGTACTCGGGGCCAATGATCCCGGGGTCTACGGACTCACTCACCCGAGCATCGGTGCCTTGCTCGACCTTCTTGTCTCAGACAGGGGCCTCTTTGTGCTCGCACCGATCACAGCGCTTGCGCTCGTCGGTCTTCCGGGCCTCGCTCGCCGAGGGCTTCGCTCCGAAGCCCTCTTCATAGCGGGACTTACGGCTGCGATGCTCTTGTACAACGCGTCGTACTATCTCCCATTTGGCGGGTTTACCGCTGGTCCGCGGTTCCTCATCCTACTGCTTCCATTTCTGGCGTTCCCCCTTGCCGACGCATGGCTTCGATGGAGAGCCGTCACTCTCATAGTCGCAGCCGTGTCTGCCTTCTGGATGATCTCCGCGACCCTCGCAGGCCCCAACCTCCCGGATGTCGATTCGCCAAACCTCTGGCTGACACGGATCGCTGACGGTAATCACCTCACCGATTCGATCCTCATCGGCGGACGGTCTGGTGCTGCGGTGTTTCTAGTTCCCGCGTTAGCAGCAATTCTCCTGGCGGCCGGGGTAGTGGATTTCGCCGTTCAACAATTGCGACGCTGAGAGACGCAAGCAGCGCGAGACGCAGGCTCAGCTGACAGCCCACGTCCGCTTCCGCCGAGCGATCGAGCGCCGCGCGCTGTGGATGGCTGAGGACGCGGCGCGCGAGCTTCCGAACCTGCCGCCCGAGGACGCCCTCCAGCTCGTCCACCTGTACGCCGAGCGCGGATCGCCGAAGTACGAGAAGGCGGCGCTGCGCTGGCTCCAGCGGTACCTGGACCGAGGGCACGCCGAGGCTCCAGCACTTCGCGGAGGTTGTCGCGGCCCTTTCCGCGCTGGAAGCGCGCGGGGAGCCTTGACGAACTGGCACGGCGGCCGTGACCGCGCTACCCCGTTTCTGATGGAAATTCAGACGGCGCTGACCTGGCAGTCACAAGCTCGTGATGACCGCGATAAGGATGACCGCCGCGAGTGCCCCGATGCTGAGCACGACCAACACGAGAGAGCCCACGTCAAGAGTTCGTAGGAATCTTCTCTCTGCTCTCGGCCCGAAGATCTTCCCAATCCATCCGGCGACCGCCAGTAGGACGACCCCCAACAACAAGAAACGTCCTGTCCACTCCATCGGGAGAGAAGGTAACTCCTTGTCTCAAGGATCGCTCAAACCCGACGGCAACGAGATGGTGTGCATTCCGGAGAGATCTGAGACAGATCGTTCCGGACACATGTGAGACACGTTCGGGGAGATGTGAGACACCGCTGGTGCTGACCGCAAGCCTCCCTCCTGGGCAAACAACGCGCGGGAGGCGGGCGATGGCTCTGA
>CAZUDO010000012.1:0-129234 GCA_964618895.1 uncultured Binatia bacterium (SeqCode) | reverse complement strand
CCGCTCGACGAGGCTGGCTTCATCGCTACCCTGGCGACCAACTCGGAGTTCGAGATCGTGCGCTATCTCCGCCTGGGAGAGGTAGTCAGGTCGACGACGGTGATCGAATCGGTCTCAGACCAGAAGCAGACGCGGGTCGGGCCGGGATACTTCATCACCTGGGCCACGACCTTCCGCGACGAGCAGGGAGTAGTCGTGGGCCGGCAGATGTTTCGCATCCTCAAGTTCAAGCCCGACCTGGAGGCCCTGCTGAAATGAGCGACCGCCTGGCTCCGACGACGACGCCCGACACCAAGTTCTTCTGGGACGCACTCAAAGAGGGCAAGCTGCTGATCCAGCGTTGCTCGGGTTGCGCGACCCTGCGCCACCCGCCGCGGCCGATGTGCCCGCGGTGTAACTCGCTCGCCTGGGATACGATCGAATCGTCCGGACGGGGCGTAGTGTACAGCTTCGTCATGCCGCGCCATCCGTCCTGGCCGTGGTTCGACGGCACCTACATCGTCGCGCTGGTCGAACTCGAAGAGGGCACCCGCCTCGTGTCGAATCTCTGCGACGTCGACCCGAACGCCGTGACCATCGGCATGCCGGTGCAGGCCTTCATCCAGCATTTCGACAACGGGGTATCGCTGCCCCAGTTCCGCCCGCGGAGTGAACCTCGATGACGACCACGACTCTCGACTGGAACACGATCCGGATCGGCGACGCGATCACCCCGATGACGATCGACGTGACCGCTACGGTGGTGGTCGCGGGGGCGGTCGCGACCCGCGACTTCATGCCGGTCCACCACGACCGGGACTACGCCAACTCGCAGGGCTCCCCGAACATCTTCCTGAACATCATGACCGACAACGGCTACTGCAGCCGCTTCCTGACCGACTGGGCGGGCCCGAACGCGATGGTGAAGAAGATCGCGATCCGCCTCGGCGTGCCGGCGTACGCGGGCTCGACGCTCGCATACACCGGACGGGTCACCGGCACGTCGCGGGTCGGTGACGAGGGCCTCGTCGAGGTCGAGTTCCGGGCGACCAACGCGGAGGGCGATCACGTGTCGGGAACGGCCGTCGTCGGGCTGCCCCTGGTGAGGGCCGGCGCGTGAGCCGTTCCCTGCGCAACCGAGCAGCCATCGCCGGCATCGGGCAGACCGAGTTCTCCAAGGCGTCGGGCCGCAGCGAGCTCCGGCTCGCCTGCGAGGCGGCCAAGGCCGCGCTCGACGACGCCGGCCTGTCGCCGCGTGACGTGGACGGCTTGGTCACCTTCACGATGGACTCGAACGAGGAAGCCGAGGTGGCGCGCAACCTCGGCATCCCCCGGCTGAACCTGTTCTCACGCATCCCCTACGGCGGGGGCGGCGCCTGCGCCGTCGTCATGCAGGCGGCGATGGCGGTGGCCACCGGCGCCGCCGATGTCGTCGTGTGCTACCGCGCGTTCAACGAACGCTCCGGCATGCGCTTCGGTGGTGCCGCCATGACGGGCCCGGCGACGCTGCCGCCGTTCCTCGACATGTACGGCCCGTACGGGCTGCTCACGCCGGCGAGCTGGGTGGCGCTGCACGCGCGCCGCTACATGCACGAGTACGGCGTCACCAACGAGGACTTCGGCCGCATCTCGGTGGTGGACCGCACCCACGCGGCGACGAACCCGGCGGCGTGGTTCTACCAGCGCCCGATCACCCTGGAGGACCATCAGCAGTCTCGCTGGATCGTCGAGCCGGTGCTGCGGCTCCTCGATTGCTGCCAGGAGAGCGACGGTGGCGTCGCGCTGGTGGTGACCACCGCCGAACGGGCCCGCGATCTGCGCCAACCGCCGGCGCTCATCACGGCGGCGGCCCAGGGCGCGGCCGACGACGGCGAGCTGATGACCAGCTACTACCGCCCCGAGATCACCGGCCTGCCGGAGATGGGCGTGGTGGCGAAGAAGTTGTGGGCCGAATCGGGCCTCACCCCCGCCGACATCCAGACCGCGTTCCTCTACGACCACTTCACGCCGTTCGTGCTGGTCCAGCTGGAGGAGCTCGGGTTTTGCGGCCGGGGCGAGGGCAAGGACTTCGCGACCATCGAGAATCTGTCGCTCGGGGGGCGCCTCCCCATCAACACCAGCGGCGGCTTGCTCGGCGAGGCCTACATCCACGGCATGAACGGCATCACCGAGGCGGTGCGCCAGATCCGTGGCACGTCGTGCAATCAGGTGCGTGGCGTCGAGCACGTGCTCGTCACCGCGGGCACCGGCTGCCCGACCAGCGGGCTCATCCTGGGGCGATGACCGGTCCCAAGATCACGCTCATCGGCGCCGGCGGACTGTCTTTCGGGCCCACCATGGTAAACGACGTCCTGCACACCCGTGCGCTGGCGGGCAGCCGTCTCGTGCTCCACGACGTGAACGCGACGCGTCTCCAGCGGGCGTACCGATTCGCCGCGAAGCTCAACGCGGGCTGCGGGTCGCCGGTCCACCTCGAATGCACGACCGATCCCGGCGCGGCCTTCGACGGTGCGGACTTCTGCGTGAGCAGCGCCGAGTTCGGCCGGTTTCAGTACTGGCGCCAGGACTACGAGATCCCGAAACGCTACGGCGCCACCCAGGTGAACGGGGAGAACGGCGGCCCCGGCGCGGTGTTCCATTCGCTGCGCAGCATCAAGAACACGCTCAGCATCTGCGCCAGCATCGAGCGCTACTGTCCCGAGGCGTTCCTGATCAACCTGTCGAACCCCATGAGCCGGGTCACGCTGGCGATCACCGAGGGCACCAAGGTGCGGTGCGTCGGGATGTGCCACGAGATGCCGATCGGCGTGGTGCGCCTGGGCCGCCTGCTGCGCATCCGTGCCGCCGACATCGACGCGCGGGCGTCAGGCATCAATCACTTCACCTTCTTCACCGAGATGCGCCACGCGCGCACGGGCGAGGACCTGATGCCGCGGGTGAAGGCGCTGTTCGCGCGGAAGTTCTTCGACTTCGGGCCGCTGACGACTCGCTTCGTCAAAGCGACGGCGCACCGTCCGCTACTCGCGATGTTGGGCGATCAGCTGTACGTGCCGCTGGTCACGCACATGGTGCGCACCTTCGGCCTGGTGCCGTGCTCCGTCGACAGCCACATCGGCGAGTATCTGCCGTTCGCGCACCAGATCGGCGGCTTTCACCCCGCCCACGTCGATCAGTTCGACCGCCTCGACCGCTTCGTCGAACGGCTGACGACCCGCGTCGCCGACACCCGGATCCCGCTTCCCACCCGCAAGCTCGGTCACAGCCTGGAGGAGGTGATCCCGATCATCGCCGCGATGTGGACCGGCCGCCATACCCGGCTGAAGGCGGTCAACGTTCCGAACCGGGGGTACATCCCCAACGTCGCCGACGGGGCGATCGTCGAAGTGGGGGCCCACGTCGACGGGACCGGCATCCACCCCGACACGATGCCGCCTATTGCCGAACCGATCGCTGGCTACATCGCCACGCAGATCGCACTACAGAACCTGATCGTCCGGTCCGCCCTCGCCCGCGACGAGACGCTCGCCTTGCGCGCCGTGATGGAGGACCCAACCGCTCCACCCAACGAGGCGGCCTGCCGAGCGATGTTCGACGAGATGCTGCACCTACAGGCCGCGGAGCTCCCGTTCTAGCCGCCGTCGACGGGGGGCGGAGGACGCTACGCGCCGGGTGTCGCCGTCGCCGGGGCCGCGGACACCGCCGATTCCGGCAGGGGATCGGGGGGCAGCAGGATCGGCGGCGCAAACGGCTTGCCGTCGCGGTCCAGCTCCGGCGGCGCCGGGGCGGGTTTGGCGCGCTGGGCGAGGATCGACAGGCGGCGGTTCTCGTCGGCGAGCGGGTTGTCCGGGATGAGCGGCTCGCTGTCGGCGTAGCCGATCACACGGTTCACCTGACCGGCGCGCAACCCGTTGGCCTCGAGCACCCTACGGGCGGCGTTGGCGCGCGCGAAGGCGAGGTCCCAGTTGGTGAGCAGCGAGGCGGCCGGGAAGGGGCGGCTGTCGGTGTGGCCGCCGACCTGGATCCTGTTCGGCAGCTTGCCGAGCAGCCCGCCGAGACGTTTGAGCAGCTCGACCACGGCGGGCTTCAACTCGGCCGAGTTCACCTCGAAGAGCATGTCGTGACCCTTGTCCACGACCTGCACCGAGAGCCCGGCATCGGTCACTTGGACGAGGACCTGGTCGCGGAAGGCAGCCAGCTCGGGGCTCTCCTCGGCGGCCGCCTTGATCTCCTTCTCGATCGCTTCTTTCTCGCCTTCCAGCCGCTCCTGCTCGGCCCGGCCCTGGACCACGATGATGTCCTTGCTCACCACGTGCGGCTCGCGGCTCTGTGCCTGTGAGGTCTCGGGATTGATGATCGAGCCGCCGGGGAGCACGCCCGGATCGCGGAAGTACTGCGCGATCTGCTGCTTGAGCTGCATGTCCGCCTGCGTGAGCAGCCACAGCACCATGAACAGCGCCATCATGGCGGTGACGAAGTCGGCGTAGGCGACCTTCCACGCGCCGCCGTGATGGCCTCCGTACCCGCCCTTCTTCTTCCTCCTGACGATGACGACGGGCTTCTGCTGCTCTTCGCCCGCCATCGGTCATCCTCCCGACTTTACGGCGCGGCACGCTTCGTCGGTCTCTTCGGACGACGGTCGCTCATCGGAAAAGATGGCTTTGCGGGCGAACTCGATGGCGACGATCGGCGCCGTGCCGCGCAACGACGCGACCACGCCCTCTTTGATGCAGCGGAGGTACTTGCTGTTCGCGACTTCCTGCAGCTCGGCGTTGGTGGCGATCGGGTGCACCAGTCCGTAGCACAGGAGGATGCCAAGGAAGGTCCCGACCAGCGCGGCCGCCACGTGGTGGCCGATCTCTTCGGGGCTGCCGTCGAGGTGCCCCATTGTCATCACGATGCCGAGCACGGCGGCGACGATGCCAAGGCCCGGCAGCGCGTCGGCGGTCTTCTGCAGCAGCGCCACCGGGATGCTGACCTCTTCGTGGTGGGTGTCGAGCTCGGCGTCGAGCAGAGCGTCGAGCTCCTCGGCCGAGGCGGTGCCGTTGACGATCTGCTTCAAGGCGTCGCGGAAGAAGTCGACCGCGTGGTGGCGATGCAGGAACGACGGGTACTTGCTGAAGATCGAGCTCTTCTCCACCTCGCCCACGTGTTCGTCGAGCGCGACCGCGCCGTTCTTGCGCATGAAGGTGAACACCTCGTACTCGAGCTTGAGCAGGTCCAGGTAGTCCTGCTTGCTCGGCATCGAGGTTTTGAACGCCTTCACGATGGTCCCGAACAGGCGCCCGCGCATCTTGCCGGGCGCGCTGGCGACCAGGGTCCCCACCGCCGCGCCGCCGATGACGACCAGCTCGCTCGGCTGGAGCAGGACGCTGAAGTGGCCGCCGACCATCGCGAAGCCACCGAAGACGGAGCCGAAGACGACGGCCAGGCCGATGATGGTCAACATGGGTTCGTGGTTCCGGTCGGCCGCGGGTCAAACTTCTGACGCGGACGGACGGGCTCGACCAGATATCGGCCTGGCCCGGGCGAGACTTGAAGGCTGGGCCGATCCTGATAGGAGGCCCAAATGAGTCGCCCGACGGTTCTCTTGTTCGACATCGACGGCACGCTGCTCACCATGGCGGGCGTCGGGCGTCGGGCGCTCGAACGGGCATTCGCCGAGCGGTACGGCCCGGGCACGTCGCTCGCCAGCATCCGTTTCGATGGCATGACTGACCGGGGGATTGTCCGCGCCGCCCTGGCTCTGCTGGGTGAGTCGGCCGCGGGGGACACGATCGACGTGATCCTGGCCGGGTACGTGACCCTGCTCGAAGAAGAGGTGTCGCACACCCCGGGGCTCGGCCTCCACCGCGGTGTGCTGGAGGCGTTGGATGCGGTGGCAGCCTGGCCGGGAGTGGCCGTCGGGCTCGGCACCGGGAACATTCGTGCCGGCGCGCGGGTCAAGCTCGCGCACGTCGGCATACTCGATCGCTTCGCGTTCGGCGGCTTCGGGTGCGATCACGAGGACCGCGCCGAGCTGCTGCGCATCGGCGCCGCCCGCGGCACCGAGCGCCTCGGGATGCCACCCGGGGCCTGCCGTGTGGTCGTGATCGGCGACACGCCGCGGGACGTGGAGGCGGCGCGCGCGATCGGGGCCGAGTCGATCGCGGTCGCGACCGGGCGCTTCGCGCGCGCCGATCTCGAGGCGGCCGGGGCCACGTTCGTGTTCGACGATCTGGCGACCGACGGGGTGCATCGGGCCTTGCGCGGGCTGTGAAGCCGGGCTCAGCGACCGTTCGACAGCGGCGTGGGGCGCGCGTGTAACAAGCCCGGCATGTCGTGCCTCAGAAGGCGTCGACGCTGTAGGAGAGTACGCAGGTCGCGTGCGCGGAGACCGGAGAGGACGAGCTGGTGGCCTCCCAGGCGAGGAGATCGCCGGCGGTAACCGCGAGCGGCGTCACGGGCTCGAACGCACACGACTTGTCCGTATCGCTCACGGTGCAGGTGAGCACCGTGCCGGCACCCGCCGCGCGCAGCGTGAAGGTGCGCGATTCACTCGACCCCGGGGCACTGTCGAGGCCACAAGACATGGCCAGGACGGTGATGTCCCCCGGTGCCGGAACGGAAGCGTCGCTCTCTGTGGCGGTATCCTCGGCGCGCCCGGTGAGGGCAAAATAGGTCGTGATGGACGGGAGGCTGAGACCTGTCCCGACCGTCATCGTGGATCCTGTCGGGCCGGTAGGTCCTGTGGACCCTGTGGGTCCGGTGTCGCCGGTGTCGCCAGTGGGCCCGGTATCGCCGGTGGGTCCGGTCGGCCCGGTGTCACCGGTGGAGCCGGTCGGCCCGGTATCGCCAGTAGGTCCGGTGTCGCCGGTGGGGCCAGTAGGTCCGGTGTCGCCAGTGGGCCCGGTGTCGCCAGTGGGGCCAGTGGGCCCGGTGTCGCCGGTGGAGCCCGTGGGCCCGGTGTCGCCGGTGGGGCCGGTCGGCCCGGTATCGCCAGTAGGTCCGGTGTCGCCGGTGGGGCCAGTGGGCCCGGTGTCGCCGGTGGGGCCAGTGGGCCCGGTGTCGCCAGTGGAGCCAGTGGGTCCGGTGTCGCCAGTGGAGCCAGTGGGCCCGGTGTCGCCGGTGGAGCCAGTGGGCCCGGTGTCGCCGGTGGGGCCAGTGGGCCCGGTGGCGCCGGTGGGGCCGGTCGGGCCGGTGTTGCCCGTCGCCCCGGTGGAACCAGTCGGTCCGGTAGCCCCGGTCGGGCCCGTAGGACCTGTGGACCCGGTGCTGCCTGTCGGCCCAGTGACGCCCGTGCTCCCGGTCGGCCCGTTACTCCCCGTCGGGCCTGTGCTGCCCGTTGCGCCGTCGGTTCCCGTCGATCCGGTCACTCCAGTGGCGCCGGTGCTGCCGGTCGGGCCGGTGCCACCCGTCGGGCCGGGGTCGCCCGTCGGTCCCGTCGGCCCGGTCACCCCCGCGGGTCCCGTGGGGCCCCCGGAGCCGGGTCCGTCATCGTACGCGATCAGAAGCTGCGGGGGGGCGTAGATACCCTCCTGGCTGCAGAACACGAACGGGCTGCTGTTCCCGACCAAGGCGAGGCCGAGACCGCCGTCGCTGGACGCGACGACCGCTCGTGCCGGGACAGTCACATCCCACGCGACGTAGTCGCCGCGTTGCCCGTCGAACACGATGCGCGAGTCGGCCGCCGCGGCGTCGACGGTCGACGTGTTCGTGACCGTGGCCGTGCCCTCGTCCCACCTGGCGTCCATCCCGTAGACGGCGATGGCGATCGAGTCGCTGCGCCTGTTGCGCATGAGGAAGAGCCGCAGCGTGGCCGAGCGGACCGAGGCCGTGCTCGGAATCGCCGCCAGGTCGAAACGGAGCAGCGTCGTCACGCCGGTGCCGACAGCCAGCTCCTTGGATTCACCGCGTCGGGGGAGCCCCACGCCAACGGACGTGTCGTCTGACGGGTTGAGGACCGCGAGCGCGGCCTCGGCCGCAACTGGCGTCCCTGCGACCGCGATCGTCAGCGAGACGATGGCAGCAAGGGGGATCGATATCCTGGCAACATGCATCGGGGCACCTCGGGAACAGGCTCGTCTGCGCTCCGTATCGGCAACCCAGGGGCGTACCTTGAAGGCGACCGGCGGCATGCCCTTGACGGGTCAGTGCGCGCACCGTAGACGCCGACCGGGGGAATGACGCCGACGAGACCCTGGCCGGGTCGCCCGGGCCGCTGGATGTGGAGGGCGGCAGCGATCGTGCTGTCCGGGACGCTCGCCGCGGCGGCCGACCCGCCCGCGACGCTCCGTGTCGGGAGCGAGCTCGACTCTCCGCCGTTCGCGTTGGTCCGTCGTGACGGCTCGGCCGACGGCTTCACCGTTGAGCTCTGGGCCGCCGCCGCGCGCGAGGCCAACCTCCCGTTCACGATCCGGGTGGCCCCGTTCCATGCCCTGCTCGAAGACTTCAGGACGGGCAGACTCGATGTACTCATCAACCTGGCCCACTCCGATGAACGGGATCGCTTTGCAGAGTTTTCCGTGCCGCACGTGCGTGCCGTCGCCGCGATCTTCGTTCGCCGGGGCGACGGCGGGATACGCTCCGAGCAGGATCTGGCGGGGCGCGCGATCCTGGTCGTGAATCGCGACCTGGCGCACGACCACGCCGTGGCGAGAGGCTGGGGACCGACGCTCGTTCCGGTGGACGATGCCACCGAAGGGTTCCGTCGGCTCGCCGCCGGGCGTGCCGACGCGTTACTGATCGGCAAGCTCGTCGGTCTGCAGACGATCCGGCAGCTCGGTCTCACCAACGTGGAGCCCGTGGGGCCTCCGTTGACGGGCTTCACGCAGAAGTTCGGGTTCGCGGTCCAGAAGGGCAACGCGGATCTCCTGGCGTCCGTCAACGAGGGGCTTGCGATCGTGAAGGCCAACGGCGTCTACGATGCGTTGTACGAACGCTGGTTCGGGGTCCTCGAGCCGAAGCCGGTGTCGATCCGTAGGCTGCTCACGATCCTGGTGCCGGGCCTCGGTGTGCTGGGCATCGTGATCGTGGCCTACGTGCGTCAGCGCCATCTCGTGCGCCAGCTGACACAGCACACGCGGACCCTGCACGAGAGCGAGGAGCGGTTCCGGGCGACGTTCGAACAGGCGGCCGTCGGCATAGCCCACGTCACGCCCGCGGGGCGCTTCCTGCGTGTGAATCAGCGCCTGTGTGACATCGTCGGCTACACCCGGGACGAACTCCTCGACATGCGGTTGGAGGACATCACGTACCCGGACGACCTCGAGGCGCCCGCCCCCCTCGTGCGGCGCTTGCTTGCGGGGGAGATCCCACGCTTCGCGATCGAGAAGCGCTACGTGCACCGCGGCGGGAGCATCGTGTGGGCCAACGTGACGGTCGTGCTGACGCGCGATGCCGCAGGAGGACCAGACTACTTCATCCCGGTGATCGAAGACATCACGGCCCGAAAGGACGTGCAGCGCAGACAGGACGCTGCCGAAGAGCGCATCCGGCAGAGTAGCCAGGCACTGCTCGAACTGGCGCGCAGTCCGACGATGCACCGTGGGCGGCTCGACGACAGCCTGCGCGAGATCACGGAGGTGGCCGCGCGTGGGATGCGCGTCGCTCGGGTGAGCATCTGGGTCTACGACCACGCGCGCATCCGGTGCGTGGACGCGTTCGACGCCTCACGTCAGCGACACGACCGCTGCCCGGACGTCGAGACATCGCGGTTCCCCTTCTATTTCGACGCGTTGACCCGCGAAGGATTCATCAGCGCGTCCGACGCGTGCCGCGATCCGCGGACACGGGAGTTCGCCGCGAGCGAACTCCTGCGTTCGCGGGGCATCGCCTCGCTGCTCGACGTGACGGTGTCGGTCGGGGGTGCGCCCGCCGGTCTCGTGCGGTTCGAGCACGCCGGCGATCTCCGCCGGTGGGCGCCCGAGGAGGAGATGCTGGCCGGCTCGGTGGCCGAACTGGTGGCGCTGGCCTTCGAAACGAACGAGCGCTGTCGGGTGGAGGGCGAGCGGAAGCACTCGTTGTCCCTGCTGAACGCTACCCTCAACTCCACGGCCGACGGCCTGCTGGTGGTCGACCGGGAAGGCAAGGTCACGGGGTTCAACGAGACCTTCGTGACCCTCTGGTGCATCCCGCCGACGCTCATGGCAACCCGCAACGATCGGGTGCTCGTCGACTTCGTCCTCGATCAACTCGCGGACCCCGAGGTGTTCTTGACCAAGGTGCGCGAGCTGTATGGGCGTCCAGAAGAGGTCAGCTTCGACGTGCTCGAGTTCAAGGATGGGCGGACCTTCGAGCGCTACTCGCGCCCGCAACTTCTCGACGGCGTGATCGTGGGACGGGTGTGGAGCTTTCGGGACGTGACCGAGCGCCGTCGAGTGGAGGACACCAACCGCCGCCTGGAAACGCAGCTGGCACAGGCGCAGAAAATGGAGGCGCTTGGCACTCTGGCGGGTGGGATCGCGCACGACTTCAACAACATCCTGGCCGGGATGCTGGCGCATGCCGAGCTGGCCCTGCTCGACCTGACGGCCGACCATCCGGCGCGTGCCGGTGTGGCGGAGGTCACGCGGGCCATGAAGCGGGCGCGGGAGACCGTGCGGCAGATACTGGCGTTCAGTCGCGATCAGCCGCCCGAGCGGAAGGTGATCATGCTGGGTCCGGTGGTGCGGGAGGCGCTCGGTCTTCTGCGAGCGACCGTGCCCACGAGTATCGAACTCGAGACCCGCTTTCCGGATCGTGAGCCGATCGTGCTCGCTGACGCGAGCCAGATACACCAGGTGCTGCTCAACTTGTGCACCAACGCGGTGCAGTCGATGCGTGAGGAGGCGGGGCGGTTGACGATCGAGCTCGAAGCGGTGGACGTGGGCGCAGGGCTCGCCGACACCCACCCCCGGCTGCGTCCCGGACCGCACGCCTGCCTGAGCGTGCGCGACACGGGGCACGGCATGGACGAGGCAACCCTCGGCCGCATCTTCGAGCCGTTCTTCACGACCCGCCCGACCCCAAGCACCGGCCTGGGACTCGCCGTCATCCATGGCATCGTGCAGAGCCACGACGGCGCGGTCGTGGTCGAGAGCCGCCCCGGTGCCGGCACCCTGGTGCGCCTGTACCTTCCCACTCTCGATGCCGAAGCGGACGAGGGAGATGACGGCGACGACGAGCTGCGCTGGGGTGCTGGAGAGCAGCTCTTGCTCGTGGATGATGAGCCAAGCGTCGTGCACGCGGCCAGCAGCATTCTCGAGCGGCTCGGCTATCGCGTGACCGCGTTCACGGACGCCGCAGAGGCGCTGGCCGCGTTCGGCTGTGATCCCCGACGCTTTGCGGTCGTCCTCGCCGACCTGATCATGCCGCAGTTCCGCGGCACGGATATGGCCCGAGCGCTGCTCGACATTCGTCCCGATCTCCCGATCATCCTGACCACGGGATACGGCGGCGGTATCGACGCCGCAGTGGTGCGCGAGCTCGGGTGCCGGGAACTTCTCGCGAAGCCGTTCCGTATCCAGGCGGTTGCCGACGCCGTCTACCGGGCCCTGACGCCACTCGGGAACGCGTCCGCGTCCTCCCCCGACGTGGGCCTCTAGCTGAGCTAGCGGAAGCGTCCCACGAGCTCGAGCTGGGAATGCACGCCGAGCTTGCGGAAGATCGATTTCACGTGGTTGCGCACGGTGTGACTGCTGATGCGGAGGGCGGGCGCAATGGTCGCGACACGTTGGCCGCGAACCATCCATTCGAGAATCTCCCGCTCGCGTGCCGACAGGCTCTCCAATTCTTCGCCGTGAGCCGCTCGCGTCGGCGGGACCGAGCCACCGGCATGGTCGAGGTGCGCAGCGACCCACGCGGCAGCGTCGCCGTCGCGCGGGCGTGCCGCCCGCGCGAGGCGGCCGCGGGCGATGGCGCGTCGAACGGTGGTCAGCAGTTCCGCGAATTCGAACGGTTTCGTGAGGTAGTCGACTGCCGCGACCCGGACCGCAGCCACGGCGGTCGCCACGGACGGATAGCCGGTGATCACGATCACAGGCAGCAGCGGGAACTCCGTCTTCGCTTCGGTCAACAGGCGCAGATCGGCGTTGCCAGGCATGCGCAGGTCGGTGACCATGGCATCGATGGGTAGCGTTCGCAGCACGTGAAGCGCCTCGCTGGCGTCGCGTGCCACCTCGCACATGTAGCCCGATCGACGCAGGAGCTCCGCCGTCGAACCGAGGAACGACTCTTCATCGTCGGCGAGCAGGACGCGTGCTTGTTCGGGGAGACCGTCCATGGCCTGGGTCTACATCACGGCTCGAGGAATTGGAAGGCAATTCCCGTCCGGAAGCCCGCCGCCGACTCGATGTTTCTTGGTAGTGCCTGGTCCGTCACGTACGCAGCCGCTCTCGCACGAACGTGCCCACGCCGGCCATCGCCGCGTCTGCCTCCGGCAGGAAGGGGGCGAACAGGTGCCAGACGTGAATCATGTCCTCCCAGCATTCGTAGGTCACGTCGACGCCGGCCGCCCGCGCACGCTCCGCCAGCAGGCGGCCATCGTCCAGGAGCGTTTCGCTCGTGCCGACGTGGACGAGGAGTGGTGGGAGCCCGCGCAGGTCGGCGTGCAGCGGCGAAGCGAGCGGCGCAGTGGGGCTCGTCTCCCCCAGATAGGCGCTCGCCATACGGAGCAGCGACTCACGTTGCACCATCGGGTCGAGCGCCGCCCGGGTGGTCATGGAGGGGCCGCTGCAGGTGAGGTCGGACCATGGGGAGATGCAGACGCCAGCAGCTGGTAGCGGGTCGCCGGCGTTCCGCAACGCCAGGAGCGTGGCGACCGTGAGACCGCCGCCGGCGGAGTCACCGGCGATCACGATCGCGGAGGCGGGGATGCCGGACGCCAGGAGCCAGCGGTAGGCGGCGGCCGCGTCGTCGACCGCGGCCGGGAACGGGTGCTCGGGGGCGAGGCGGTAGTCGACGGCGAGGCCGCGTGCGCCGGTGACGGCCGACAGGCGCGCGACGTGCGCCCGATGGGTCGTGAGCGAGCCCATGACATAGCCGCCCCCGTGCAGATAGAGGACGGTCGCACGCGGGCTCGCGCCCGGCGCCGTGATCCACTCGCAGGGGACGCCCCCCGCACGCACGGGCTCGCACGCGACGCCGTCGGGCAACGGGGCGTTGCCCGCCATCGCGTCGAGATCGGCGCGTATCTCCTGGAACGGGCGGTCCGCACGGGCCGGCGCCGCGCGGAACATCTGGACGATCATGCCGAGCTGCTCGCTGGCCATGGCCGGCGTGTTAGCCGGCGAGCGTCGGTGGCGTCAACCGACGGTCAGAGCCGGACGGTCAGAGCCGGGGACACTGCGCGACACATGCCCGGAACGACACCCGGCAGGCCTCGAGCAGCCCGTGGACGGTCGCGTCGCGCCGCCAGCTCTCGCGACAGGTGTCGCGGCAGACGAATGCGGTCACCTGGGCGGCGTCGACGCAGGCGTCGCACGTCGGGTTGGCGTTGCAGGGCGCGCCGCACGCGGTGCGCGCCGCGCGGAGATCGCTCCGGCACTGATCGGTGCCACCGGCGCAGTTCGCGAGCGTGCCCCCGCCCGGGAGCTGTCCCGTGGTCAGGATGTCGGCCACGTCGTCGACGCACGCCTGGCGGCCCGCCAGGCAGGCCTTGCCGCACGTCGGGTCGATGCCGCGGCAGGTGAAGCGGGCGCTGCGGAAGTCGTCGCGGCATTGCGCCACGCAGGCGACCATGTCCGTGCGTGCTCGCTGGACGCAGGTGGCGTCCGCGTGCGCCCGGACGGCGCTGTCGGCCAGCAGCATCACCGCGAGCGCCAACGAGCGCGTGAGGTTCGTCATCATCCTCGCCTACCTCCTCCGAACTTTCAGTGTCGTGGTCGTGGCGGCCAGTGTCAATCGGTCACTCGAGGCCGCGGTCGCGCAGGGTGGCGTCGTCCTCGCCATGCACGTGCCCGATCTCGTGCCACAGCGTTCGCACGATGGCGCGATCGAGTCCGGCGATGTCGGTCACCGTGCGCAGGAGGTTCCGGCGGTAGAGGACGATCGCGCGCGGCGGCGTCTCGCACGGAGCGTTGGTGCCGAGGGGGAGCCCGCGATAGAGCCCGAGGATGGTCGGCGCGAGGGGCGGTTGCTCGCCGACCAAGTCGTCCAGCAACGGCAGCTCGGCGGCTTCGACCGGCACGGTCGCGAGCTCGCGGCGGACGTCCTCGGGGAGGGCGGCCACAGCGGCCTGCAGGCGACGAGCGAAATCCTCCGGGGACACGGCGGGCGGCAACGGAAAGGCGTCCGGATCGAGCCGCCGCGCCTCGGCGAAGGCGCGTTCGGCATCGGCGTCGTCTCCCGCACGCTCGGCTACGAGCCCGAGATGGTGGTGTGCGTGGGCATGCGTCGCGTCCGCGGCCACCACGCGCTCGAGGGCCCGCCGGGCCTCGTCGAAACGGCACAGGTCGAACAAGGCGACGCCACGCTCGTACTGTGTCTCCAGATGGTCGGGACGCAGCGCCAGGGCGGTGTCGAGACGGACGAGGGCCTCGTCCGCCCGACCGAGGTCGTTGAGCGCCTGGCCCTCGAGCAGCGCCAGGCCCGCGCGGCGTTCCTTGTCGGTTCGTTTGGCCTGGCGGGTGGCCCGGCGGGCGTACTCGAGGCCGATCGTGGTCCGGTCGGTCGATGGTGGCAGGCGGTTCAGGTAGAGATCGGCGGCGGTCTCGAGGGTGTAGGCGTCGTCCGGGGCAACGGCGAGCGCGAGCGTCATCGCGTCTCGGGCCTCGTCGCCACGACCGAGGGCAGCCAGGGCCATGGCGCGGTCCTCGTGCGCTTCAGCGGAGCGGGGCGCCTGATGGGCTGCTTCCTCCGCGCAGGCGAGCGCCGTGGCATGGTCGCCGTCGTCGAGCAGATGCTGGCCGCGCTCGAGCAACTGGTCGTGCGGGGCCTCTTCCCACAACGGACGATCGGGAAAGCAGCGCCGGAGCGGTCGCGGGTCCGGCTCGGCACCGGTGGCGGCCGTGCTCGGGGGTGTCGACGCTGCCCACGGTTCGTGGGAGTCGACGCCCGGGTCGTTGCAGGCGACGAGCAGGAACACCAGGGCAGTGACGGGCGCGGGGCGCATGGCGTGGGGCGAGTATATCGCGCCCGCATCAATTGACACCCCGCGCGCACGCGTCCTACACAGAACGCCTTGCCGAGCAAGTACGTCACCATCCACGACACGGCCGTGCACTACCTGCACACCGGGCCGACCACGCTCCCCGACGTGCGGCCGCCGCTCGATCGGGGAACGCTCGTCGTCCTGGTCCATGCGGCGGGGAGCAACGCCGGCATATGGCGGCGACAGTGCGACGGTCTGGCTGGCGCGCACAGTGTCGTCGCGCCCGACCTGCCCGGACATGGTCGTTCGAGTGGTCTCGAGGGGTTGGCGCGCATCGAGGCCTATGCCGACGTCGTCGAACGCTTCGTGGGTGTGGTGTGCCGGCGGCCGTGCGTGCTGGTCGGCCGCAGCATGGGGGGTGCGATCGCGATGGTGCTGGCGGCCCGCCGGCCCGCCTGGCTCGCCGGCGTGGTCCTCGCCTGCACGGCGCCGCGCTTCACGTTCGCACCCGAGCAGCTCGAGACCCTGCACAACGTCGTGCGCGGGCGCCTGCCGCAGCAGTTCACGACCGAGACCTTCTCGCCCGCGACTGGCTTCGAGCTCATGCGCGAAGCATGGACGGAGCAGGTGAAGACCGACCCCCGCGTGCGTTACACGGATATGCTCGCGTGTCAGGCATTCGAGGCCCGGCCGCTGCTGCCGCGCATCGCCGTGCCGGCACTCGTGGTCGCCGGGGCCGACGATCAGGTGACGCCGGTGTCCGCGGCCGAGGAGCTGGCGCGCGCCATCGGTGGCGCCCGGCTCGAGGTGATCGCTGCTGCCGGGCATCAGGCGCCGCTCGAGCAGGCGGACACCTTCAATCGTCTGGTGGCGGGCTTCGCCGAGGGGTGCGCGTGAGTATCTGGGGAAAGACGGCGGTGGTCGGGGCCTATGAGCACCCCACCCGCTACGCGCCCGACAAGACCGCCTTCCAGATCCACGCCGAGAGCGCCCGCGGCGCGCTCGCCGACGCCGGGATCACGGTGCGAGAAGTCGACGGGCTGTTCACCAGTGGCGTCGGACCGATCGGCATCATGTCGCTCGCCGGTCACCTGAACCTCCGCCCTGCCTACATGGACTCGCAGGCGATCGGGGGCTCGTCGTTCGTGTCGCACTGTCTGCACGCTGCCGCGGCGATCGCCGCCGGGTTGTGCAATGTGGCGCTGGTCACGTACGGGTCGACGGCGGCGTCGGAACGGTTCGCGATCGGGACCGGCGGCGGCTTCGTCGCCGACCCCCCCGACCACTTCGAGGCGCCGTTCGGGCCCACCATCGTGGGCTCGTACGCGCTGGTGGCGCAGCGCCACATGCACGACTACGGGACCACCAGTGAGCAGTTGGCCGAGATCGCGGTCGTGATGCGGCGGCACGCGGGGCTCAACTCGCACGCCAAGTACCGTGATCCGATCACGGTCGACGACGTCCTGGCCTCGCGCGTGATCTCCTCGCCGCTCCACCTGCTCGACTGCTGCGTCATCTCGGACGGCGGCGGGGCGCTCGTGCTCACGTCGGTCGAGCGGGCCTGCGATCTGCCGAAGCCGCCCGTGGTCCTGCTGGGCGGTGCCGAGGCCGTCCGGCACGCCGAGATCGGCACACGTGACCTGCTCGATGTGGCCGCCCGCCAATCGGGCCCGCTGGCGCTCGAGCGCGCCGGCGTCCGGCACGACGACATCGACCTGTGCCTGGTCTACGACTCGTACACCATCACGGTGTGCACCACGTTGGAGGGCCTCGGCTTCTGTCGCCCGGGCGAGGGCGGCGCGTTCTGCAGCGGCGGGCGGATCGCGCTCGGCGGCCCGCTGCCGGTCAACCCCGACGGCGGCGGGCTCTCCTCCAACCACCCGGGCATGCGCGGCATTTTCCTGGTGATCGAGGCGACGCGGCAGCTGCGTGGCGAATGCGGCCCGCGCCAGGTGCCCGGTGCCCGGCTCGCCCTGGTGCATGGCACGGGCGGAATGCTGGGACAGCGGCACAGCGGCGTGACGCTGGTGCTCGGACAAGGCTGACGCGATGACCGACGCGAAGGCGGATGAGAAGCCGTACAAGAAGCCGTTGCCGCGCATCGACGAGGAGTCGCGCGGCTACTGGGAGGCGCTCGCGCGCCACGAGGTGTACGTCCAGCGCTGTCGCGCCTGCCGCACGCCCCGCTTCTACCCGCGCGCGCTCTGCCCGAGCTGTCTCGCGGACGCGACCGACTGGGTGCGCGCGAGCGGCCGCGGCACGGTGTACAGTTTCACCGTCACGCACCAGAACCAGGCGCCCGGCTTCCGCGACGACCTGCCCTACGTGCTCGCCATCGTCGAGCTGGTCGAAGGCGTGCGTCTCATGACCAACATCGTCTGCTGCGCCCCGGAGGCAGTCCGCATCGGGATGCCGGTCGAGGTCGTGTTCGAGGACGTCACGCCCGACATTACGCTTCCCAAGTTCAGGCCGGCATGATCCCGTCATGATCCTCGATCTGCACTTGCACTCGGAGCTGTCGGACGACAGTCGCGCGCCCGTCGAGGCGTACCTGAAGCTGCTGCAGCGCAAGCGGGCCGAGCGGCCGCTCGACGGGCTCGTGCTCACCGAGCACCGCCAGTTCGATCCGTGCCGGGACTACCGTGCGCTCGAAGACCAGTACGGCTTCCGCATCTTCACGGCCGCGGAGGTGGAGACGGACTACGGCCACGTGCTGGTGTACGGCGTGAACGCCGACATCCTGGCGCGCTTCGATTTCGCCAACGTCCGCCTGCCGGCGCAGGAGGTCGTCACCGAAGTGGCCCGACTGGGCGGGGTGGCCCTGCCCTGTCATCCGGGGCGGCCGAACGTCGGACTGCTGGCGCACTATCAGACCAAGCCCCCGCTGGAGGGGGTGCTCGCCGTCGAGGCCCTCAACGGGGGCAGTAGGAAGGGTGAGGACGCGCGCGTGCAGGAGCTGATCGCGCGCTACGGATATCGTGCCTACGGCGGCAGCGACTCCCACCTGGTGAGCTTCGTCGGCATTTGCGCGACCGAGTTCGAGGCGGATATCCATACCATCGACGACTTGGTCCGAGAGCTGCGCGGTGGGCGCTATCGGCCGGTCGATTTTCGTGGCCGGTGACGGTCCGCCGGGAACTCGGCTTCCTCCTGCTGTGGGTCCTGTCGCTGGGAATCCGTCTCGTCTTCCTCATGGGCATGGACACGGAGGAGACCCTGTACGGGGACGCGTACCACTACCTCACGCTCGCCTGGAACCTGGTCCACCACGGGGTGTACTCCGATGCCCTGCGCCCGCCGTACGTGCCGCACGTCGACTGGCCGCCCGGCTACCCGTGGATGTTGGCCCCGTTTTTCGTCGGCGACGATTTCCTGAGCGGCGTCCCCGTGGCGATGGTGGGGCAGGTGGTCGCGACATCGTTCATGCCGCTCCTAGTGGTCGTCCTGGCGCGTCGGCTCGTGTCGGGAGCGGTGGCGTGGGTTCCCGGGGTGCTGTCGGCGTGCTGCCCGGTACTGGTCACGTCGTCGGCTTTCCTCGTGACCGAGGCTCCGTTCACGTTGCTGCTCATGGCGCTGCTCATCCTGGTCGCACGCCAGATCGAGCGCTCGTCAACGTCCGGTGCGCTGGTCGCCGGCGCGCTCGCCGGCTACCTCGTTCTGATCCGCAGCTTTGCCGTGCTGCTGCCGGTCGTGCTGGGGGTGCATCTGGCGGCGCGCGGGTTAAGTGAGGGGCGGCGCCGCGCGGCCGTGTTGTTCGTGCTGGCCGCCCTGGTGGTGGTGGCTCCGTGGGAGATGTGCACACGACGCGCGGTCGCGCGCGGTGCGCCGCGGTCCGTCTACCTGGCCAAGACCTTCGCCATCTCCCTCTACCCCGATCTCCGCTGTGACGAGGCGCCGCGCGGGTATCCGTACATGGCCGACCCGCGGTACGCGGAGTTCTCCGCCTCGATGCCCGCGGCGCTCGCCGAGCTGTGGCGCCGCCTGCGCGTCGATCCCTGGGTAACCGTACGCTGGCACCTGGTCGGCCGCTGGCTGACGCTGTGGGAGTTCGACGAGATCCAGGGTCCGCCGATCCACGTCTACGAGGTGCAGCACGGCCTCTTCCGGCCGGCCAGCCGGGCGCCCGACGGCCGGCGAGAGCCTCTGGGGGCGGTGTATTGGCTGTTCCGGGGGCTCTACTGGGTGGTCGTGCCGCTGGTACTGCGGGGCGCGCTCGTCGCGCTCCGCCAGCGCCGCCGGGCGTTCTCGCCGGCGAACCGGACGGTCGAGATGCTCTACCTCGTGCTCGTGTATGCCGTCGGCGTACAGGGGGCGCTCCTGCCCCTGCCCCGGTACATGTGGCCCATGCGGCCGATCCTGTTCGTGCTCGCCACCGCCACTGCCTGTCGACTTCTGCACGTCGACCGCGATGTCGCCCCGCGCACGCGCCGGGACTCGCTTGCGAGGACGAAGGCGATCGCCTAGCGTTCCGCCCATGCCTCTCGGCATCGACCCGGCGATCCTCGGCAAGGAATTCGACCACGCCGTCTCCGATCCCGTCACGGCCGAGGAGCTGATCGCCTTCGCGCGTGCGGTCGGGGAGAGCCGGCCGGAGTACACCCGGCCGGGAGCGGACCTGGTCGCGCACCCGACCTACTGCGTGCGCTTCCGGGGAAACAAATTCTACCCGGAGAGCATTCCCAAGAGCATCAACGTCCGCACCGGCTTCGACGCCGGCAAGGACATCGAGCTCGGGACGCCCATCCGCCCCGGCGACACGGTCACGGTGCGCAGCACGCTGCACGAGGTCTACGAGAAGACCGGTCGCAGCGGTAGCATGGTGTTTGTGGTCATCCGTTTCACCCTGACCAACCAAGGCGGCGAGATGCTGGCCGTGGTCGACAACCGCTTCATGCATCGCTAGGGGGGCCGTGGTGGCGCTGTCGTTCGACGCGGTGCAGGAAGGCGACGATCTCCCCGTCCAGACGCTGTTTCTTCCCAAGGAGCAGGTGCGCGACTACGCCCGCGCGGCAGGCCAGTGGAGCCCGCGCTTCACCGATGATGACGGCGCGCGTGCCGAGGGCCTCCCCGGCATGATCACCCCGGGCAACATGAGCATGGGGCTCCTCACCACGCACATCGAGCGCTGGGCCGGGAGCGGAGCGCTGCGGCGTCTCGGCACCACCTTTCGCGGGCTCGTCCTCCCGGGACGGACATTTCGCCTGTGCGGGACGGTGACGCAGAAAGACGCGCGCCTGCGCACCGTGGAGGTCGACGTGTGGATGGAGAACGAGGATGGGGAGCGCCCCGTGATCGGTACCGCGACCGTTCGCCTGGTCTGAAAAAAAGCACGATCCGATCTTGTCTTCCCACCCGCCACTGGTATAGGACCGACACCGGAGGTTGGAGCGCGTGCGCGGAGGCAGGGGCGCTGGTGGCGGGCTCGCGACAGCCCACGGACGGGGCGCGGAGCAGGATGCATCCGCCGACGGCGACGTCTTCGGTTTCGACCCGGCGTTCCGAGCGCGCGTCGAGCCGGCGTTCCGGTTCCTGCACGACCGCTACTGGCGCATCGAGGTGAGTGGCGTGCGGAACCTCCCCGCGCACGGCCCGGCACTCCTCGTGTCCAACCACTCGGGTGCGGTGCCGTTCGACGGAGCGATGATCGTCACCGCCACGCAGTTGCACGGCCAGCGGGCGCTCCGGTTCCTCTACGATGCCTTCGTGGAGAACCTGAGTCCCGTGGCCACCTTCTACCGCAAGGTCGGGGGGGCGGTGGCCAACCGCGAGAACACGGCCGCGCTCCTCCGCGCGGGGGAGCTGGTGCTGCTCTTCCCGGAGGGCGTGTCGGGAGTGGCCAAGCCGTTCGCGGATCGTTATCGGCTGCGGCCGTTCAGCGCGGGCTTCGCGCGCATCGCGCTGGCGCTCGACGTGCCGGTGGTGCCGGTGGCGGTCGTGGGGGCGGAAGAGATCTATCCGGTCGTCGGGCGGGCGGAGGGCCTAGGGCGGCTCTTCGGCATGCCGTACGTGCCGATCACGCCGTTCTTCCCGTTCTTCGGTGCCCTCGGGGCGGTGCCCCTGCCGACCAAGTGGTTCATCCGCTTCGGCAAACCCATCCGCCTGACCCCGGTCGATGGGGAAGCGCGTGCCCCGCTGGCGCAGTACGAGGCGATGCGCGTGCGCCGCACCATTCAAGCGATGGTGCGGCGGTTGAAGGCGCAGCGACGATCCGTCTTCTTTGGATGAGGAGCGGTGGCGATGGGGGTGGAGGGGCGGACGTATCTCCGGGTCGGTGGCGAGGTCTTCCCCGTGTACGGTGACGACCTGCGGGGCTGGAGTCCACGCGCGGACGATTTCGACGCGTGGATGGTGTCCTCGCCCTACGTGTACGCCTCGCTCGACGAGCTCTTCTTCGCGCTCGTGAATCTCTGCGCCGGCCCGGCCGGCGGCCTCGGAAGCTGAAGAGGCACGCGTCTATGATGGTGCTTCCGCGGCGGCGATTGCCGCGCTGACATCGAGCGCGGCCAGACGACCAAGGCCCAGAGCGGCCAGAGCGTCGATCCCGTCCAGGGTTCCCTCGCTGCCTTCGCCGGAGAGACCCGCGGCGGCACCGGCCGTGGCGTAGAGGTTGGCGATCGGCTGCCCGCTCTCGGAGAGGACACGCGCGCCGGCATCGACGGCGAGGCCCCCCAGCGTTCGCAGGCGTGTGCCCGTCACGCGGATGGCGTGCAGTGGGGGCTCGAGGGGCTGTCCGCCACGCTCGCGCCCGAAGGGATCGCCGCCCAGGTCGAGGTTGGCATTGAAGGTGTCGAGCACGAGCGCCAGAGCGTCGGCGTTGATCTCGAACTGCTTGGCGAGGTCGGGTATGGAGCCCCCCCGCCGGCCCGCGCGCGGGAGGACGACGTGCGCGAAGAAGGGGTCCATCGCGCGTGCCGCCGTCGCGATGCGGTCGTCGAAGACCAGGTACGCCACCCGGCCCGGTTGGGCTCGCACGGCACGTGCCAGCGGCACGGACTCGACGGTTTCATCGAAGAACCGCCGTCCGACCTGGTTGACCAGGATGGCGCCGAGGGCGACGAGCGGAGCCGTGACCACCAGCTCGCCGGGCATGGCGAGGAACGGCGTCACCTGACACGCCCCCAGGTGGGTCGTGCGGGTGCCCATCTCGAGCCCGAGGCGCAACCCGTCCCCCAGGGCACGTCCCGACCCGCGCGCCGGCAAGTCCGCGAGGGCCTCCGCATGGCTGGCGAAGAGCTCGTCGTTGCCGACGAACCCGCCACACGCGAGAAGCACGCGGCCGGCGACGTTCTGGGTGACGCCACGGCGATCACCCCGTACCGCGACCGCACGCACCGCACCGGCGTCGTCGCGCACGAGATGCTCGACGGCGGCCCCCGTGCGGATGGCGATGCGCGTGTGGTGGGTGGCGGCCCGTGACAGGTCTGCGACCAGGTCGGCGCCGCCCCGTTCGCCCGGCGCGTGCAGCCGCGCAACCGTGTGCCCGCTCACCCCCGGCGAGGGCAGGAGGGTCACCTTGCAGCCGCAGCGATCCGCGAGCCAGGCGACGAGGGCAGCGCCCTGGGCGACCAGCGCCTCGAGCAGCGCGGGGTCGGCATGATGGCGGCTGGCGGCGAGGGCGTCGTCGATCAGCTGGCGGGAGCTGTCGGCGACCCCCGCGGTAGCCTGGAAGCGGCTCCCGGCGACCGCGATCAGCTCGCTGTCGGTGACGGCACCCCCGCCGAGGTCTTTGCTCCGCTCCAGGACGATGGTGCGGCAGCCGCGATCGGCCGCGAGAATGGCGGCGGCCAGGCCGCCGACGCTCGCCCCGACGACGACCAGATCGACCTCTTCATGCCACGGGCCCCGAGCCATGCGCGGCTGTAGCCTCGGGACCTGGAAGGAGTCAAGCAACCCGTCCGAGCGATTGCAAAAGCCGCCTCGGTATTCAGAATCGGCCGGTGGTTCGTCTACCGCACCGCGCGCGCTGGCTGGTGCGCGTCGCGGGCACCGTCGGCATCGGGGCGTACATCCTGACGGGTGTCGACGCCGGCGATCTGATGCGCGCCCTGACCGACGTGCGGCCCGCGCTCGTCGGCGGGGCGCTTGCTATCTACCTCCTCGGGCAGGTGCTGAGCGCCTACAAGTGGTCGCTCCTCGGGCGGGCGGTCGGGTTCGGGAGCGGGTTCCTGCGCTACGCGCGCTTCTACTTCATCGGCATGTTCGTCAACCTGTTCGGTCCGAGTACGATCGGCGGCGACCTCGCCCGGGGGGTCTCCCTGGGCGCCTCCGGCCGGCGGACGCTGGCGCTCGACTCGGTCGTATTCGACCGCGCGAGTGGTCTTGCTCTCCTGATGGCGCTCGGCGCGGCGGCTCAACTGGCCTTCCGGTCATACGGGCTTCCCTGGCTGCTGGCAGGAACCGTGAGTGTGGTGGGGATCGGCCTCCTCGTCGGCTGGTGGATGTGCCCACGGCTGGTGCGGCTGTTGCCGGCCCACAACCGTCTTCGCCGCCACGTCGAGGTCGATCTGGCGCTGTTCTGGCAAGACCGGCGCCTGCTGGTGCGGGTGGCGGTACTCTCGCTCGCCTTCCACCTGAGCCAGGTGTGCGTGCAGTGGGTGCTCGCCCGCGCCGCGGGGGCGGCGGTTCCGTTCGGCTACTGCCTGCTCTACCACCCCGTGATCAGCGTCATGACCGCCCTTCCGGTCAGCATCGGGGGCTTCGGCGTCCGCGAGGGCGGCTATCTCTACTTCCTCACCCGCATCGGCATCGCCGACTCGGTCGCGCTCACGGTCGGCCTGCTGTGGTTCATGCTCACCCTGCTCGGCGGGCTCGTCGGGGGCGCCATCTTCGCCGTGTCCGGCGCGCAGCTCCCGGAGGTCGTGCCGCGCGCCCGCGACACTATCCGGCCGCCAGCTGGATCGCCGCCAGGGTGACTTCGGCCGCCGCCACCATGTCACTCACGGCGAGCCACTCGCTGGTGGTGTGGATGTCGCGCATGCCGGTGCCAGCTCCAGGAAGAAGGTCTGCAGGCGCGCCGCCTGGATCACGCGTGTCCCATAGGCGGGGGGTCAACGCGGGTGGGCGGATGCGGCTTGTGGGCGCGCGAGCGGCAACGTATCGTTGGGCGCGTCGTGAACGACGGGGCAATCCTCATCGCGGGTGCGGGGGCCGTCGGCTCCGTGGTCGGCGGGCTGCTGGCGCGCGCGGGGCTTCCGGTGACTCTGCTCGGCCGGCCGGCGCACGTGAACGCGATCCGCGCGCACGGCCTCCGGATCGAGGGGCTGTTCGGCGACCACCAGGTGCGCGGACTGGCGAGCGCGACGACGTTGCACGAGCTCCGGGGCCCCTACGCCGCCATCCTGCTCACCGTGAAGACGTACGACACGGTGTCGACCGCCACCGCGGTGGCCCCGCTGCTCGCCCCGGGAGGCGTGCTGATTTCGCTGCAGAACGGCCTGGGCAACGTCGAAGCGGCGGCCAGTGCGGTTGGTCGTGAACGGGTGCTCGGTGGCCGCGTCATCTTCGGCGCCGAGGTGATCGCGCCGGGACACGTGCAGGTCACGGTCATCGCCGATCCGGTGCTGATCGGCAGCCCGGATCCGACCTCGCCCCGGCAGCACGCCGAGGCCGAAGCCTGGGCGGCACGTTTGGCGGCGGCCGGGGTGCCGTCGGAGCCCACCCGGACGCTCCTCGCCGAGCTCTGGGCGAAGGTCCTCTACAGCGCGGCCCTCAACCCGCTCGGCGCGTTGCTCGGGGTACCCTACGGCGTGCTCGCCGCCAGCCCGGACACGCGTGCCATCATGGATGGTGTCATCGACGAGGCGTTCGCCGTCGCCCGCGCCGACGGCGTGACGCTCGCCTGGTACGAGGCGGCCGGCTATCGGGAGGCGTTCTACGGCCGCCTGGTGCCGTCGACCGCCGGCCATCGCTCGTCGATGCTGCAGGACATCGAGAGCGGTCGCCCGACGGAGATCGACGCCATCAACGGCGAGGTCGTCGCCCGTGGCGGTCGGCACGGCATTCCGGTGCCGACCAATACGTTGCTGTGTCGACTGATCCGGGCGCGGGCGCATCGCCCGAGCGTCCCCGAGGAATCATGTACCCAACGCCCGATCGTCTGACCCTCGAGCGCGCGGCGCTCGACACCATCCTCGCCCACGCGCGCGCGACCCAGCCGGCCGAGTGCTGCGGCGCGGTGCTCGAGCGTGACGGCGGGGACGTCGTCCGGCGCTTCACGAACATCCAGGACCGTCTCCACCGGGAGGACCCCGCCACGTATCCCCGCGGGGCCGAGACCGCCTACACGCCCGAGTCCCGTGAGCTGTTCGCCGTCCTGGAGGAGGGCGATGCGCCGGGGGCGCGGCTCAAGGTGTTCTACCATTCGCACACGCGCGTCGGGGCGTACTTCTCGGGCGAGGACCGGGCACGGGCGCTGTTTGGAGACGAGCCCGCCTATCCGGAGGCCGTGTATCTGGTGGTCTCCGACAGCCGCGCTCCCGGAGAGGCCCGCGCGTTCCGCTGGCACGAGGCCACCCGCGATTTCATCGAGGTCCCCGTCGAGGTGTGTCCATGAGCGACGGCGCGAGCACGTTCGACCTCGGCACGACGGTGGCCGGTGTGCGCCTCCCGTTCGGCGCCATGAACGCCGCGGGCGTGTACTCGTCGACGACCTCGGAGGTGCGCCGGCTGGCCGAGTCGGAAACGGGTGCCGTGGTGCTGGCGAGTACGACCGTGCATCCGTTCCTGCACCCGGAATATCGCACGCTCCACAACCCCGGCTACGACAAGCTGGTGCCGTTCGTGCGCGAGCTGGTGGTGCATCGACGGCGGCCGGTGGTCGCGAGCATCGCCGGGGCGACGGCGAACGAGTACGTGATGCTCGCGCGCGCCTTCGCCGACGCCGGCGCGGCGTGGATCGAGGCGGATCTCGCCGACGCGTACGTGAACGCGACGCTCGCGCCGTTCGACGAGCGCGGCGTGCTGCGGGAAACGGCCACTCGTCTGGCGGCGGCGAGCAGCGTGCCGGTGGCCCTCCGGCTGCCGGATCGTCTCCCGTGGCCCCATCAGTGGCTCGTCCACGAGCTCGTGGACACCGGCGTCCGCATCGTCGTCGTGCGCAACGACTTCGATCAGTTCGAGAAGCTGGCGCTGGTCGCAGATCAGGTGCTCGAGATGATCGTGGTCGGGGGCGTGCGCTCCGGTTTCGACGTGACGCGTGCCCTGGCCAAGGGAGCGCGCGCCGTGCAGGTGCGGTCGACGTTGGCGGAAGAAGGCCCGGCCGTCTTCGCACGGCTCGCGCGCGAGATGCGACTCGCCCGGCGTGGACAGACGCGCTAGCGGGTTGCAAGCCCAGCGCCGATCGTGCAGCGGCGTCCACGCAGCCGACGGATGCGCCCGGTCGTGCGTGGCCGCCTGCCTCGGGGTGGCGTCCGAGCCCGATCGCATGCCTGCCATAGCGCATCTGCTTTGCGCGCTGAAGTAGCGGACTAAGAAGTCGTCATCGCAGGAAGATTCTCCTTGACGGGGACGCTCCTCGCGCATTACTCACCTCTCGCTTGGCCGTGGGCATCTCCCACGACGAGGGGATTACATGCGTGACCTGATCCGACACCGAGGCCGGCGCCTCCGTCCTTCGCTCGCGGCGACGCTCCTGACGGCCGTGCTCGCGGTTCTGCCGGCCGTCGGCCAGGCCGAGCCGTCGCGGGGGCTCAACAGTTACGTCCTGCTCGCGCTGCGGGATATCAAGGCGCAGAACTTCACGTTCCTGCCCGGCGTGGCGGCGAGCAGCATTGGCGTGAACGACCCAGGCGGGACGATCAAGTGGGGCCGGCGGACGTACTTTCCCGACGGCAGCCAGATCGTGAGCGACGTCCTGCTCGGTGCCGGTAAGGAAAGTAGCCTGTGGGACCTGTATGCGAACACCGTCACCTCGTCCCGGAACCTGTCGCGGAGCACCGTACGCAACGCGGGACCGGAGGCCGCCGGGGCGCTTCCCCTGATCGGGCTCGGCCCGCTGCCGACGTGTGCGCCCGGCACGGCGCCGGTCGCCGTTCCCGACGGCGCGAGCGCCTCGCTCGGCCCGGGGAGCTACGGGACGGTGGTCGTGGGCAGCAAGGCGACGCTGACCCTCACGGGAGGCGTCTACTGCGTGCGCAGCATCACAACGGGACGCCGAGCCAGTGTGCTCGTGCAGGGCGTCTCGGAGGTGAACGTGGCCGACAACGTGAGCCTCGACATCCGGACGGCGGTTCGCCCAGCCGTCGGCTCGGGCCTCGGGGCACAGGCGCTGCATGTGAACATCGGCGGCACGGCTGTACGGCTCCAGCGCAAGACCCAGCTGCGTGGGGTGTTCTACGCGCCCAACGCGCTCGTCCGCTTCGGACGCCGTGCAAATTTCCACGGGCAGTTCATCGCCCTTCGCTTCCGGAACAGCTACGGCGTCACGTTCACGCTCGAGTCGTGCGGCAACGGGACCATCGATCCGGGCGAGCAGTGCGACGACGGGAACCTCGACGACAGTGATGCGTGCACCGGCCGCTGCCAGGTGAACACGTGTGGCGACGGTACCGTGCGTACCGGGTACGAAGACTGCGACGACGGCAACCGCGACGACGGTGACGCCTGCAAGAACGACTGCACGCCCAACGTGTGCGGCGATGCGGTCGTCCGGGCGGGCGTGGAGGAGTGCGACGACGGCAACGGCCACGATGGCGACGCCTGCAAGAGCGACTGCACCCGCAACGTGTGCGGCGACGGCGTCGTCGAAGCGGGCGCCGAACAGTGCGACGACGGCAACGATGACGCCTGTGACGGCTGTACCCGCAGTTGCGGGTTCAGTGGCGCGTGCGGCAACGGTGTTCTCGATTGCGACGAGGACTGCGACGACGGCAACCACGCGGCCTGCGATGGCTGTGCTCCCGACTGCAAGTGGGAGCGCTGCGGTGACGGGATCACGTGTGCCACCGAACAGTGCGATGACGGCAATGCCGACCAGAACGATTCCTGCAAGCGCGATTGCACCCTGAACGTCTGTGGCGACGGGGAGCGACGCCACGGTGCCGAGCAGTGTGACGACGGGAATGGCGACGAGTGCGACGGGTGTTCCACGCGTTGCGGTATATCCGCCACCTGCGGAAACGGCATCCGCGAGTGTACCGAGGCCTGCGACGACGGCAATGCCGACCCCTGCGACGGCTGTTCGCCCCACTGTTCGGTGGAGGCGTGCGGTGACGGCGAGCGCTGTGGCGCGGAGGCCTGCGACGACGGCGATCAGAACCCCGCCGACGCGTGTAAGCCGGATTGCACGCGCAACGTATGCGGCGATGGCGTGGTACGGCACGGCGTCGAGCAGTGCGACGATGGCAACCGGAGCGACCAGGACGCGTGCAAGAACGATTGCACCCTGAACGTGTGCGGCGACGGCGTCGCCCGTCCCGACCTGGAGATCTGCGACGACGGCAACACGAATGACTGCGACGGCTGCACGAGCACGTGCGCGATCTCTGCGAGGTGCGGCAACGGGCTCCGGCAGTGCAACGAGGAATGCGACGACGCCAACCGCGCGGCGTGCGACGGCTGCTCGAGCGACTGCAAGCTCGAAGGGTGTGGCGACGGGGTCACGTGCGCGCCCGAGCAGTGTGACGACGGCAACCGTGACGACACCGATGGGTGCAAGAGTGACTGCACGTGGAGCGTGTGCGGCGATCGCATCGTGCGCACCGGAGTCGAGCACTGTGACGACGGCAACGCCGATGACTGCGATGGCTGTACGAGGGGATGTGGGCGCAGCGTGCAGTGCGGCAACGGCGTCCGGGAGTGCAACGAACAGTGCGATGACGGCAATACGATCGCCTGCGACGGCTGCGCGCCCGACTGCAAGGTGGACGGCTGCGGCGACGGCCGTCTCTGTCCCCCGGAGGAATGCGACGACGCAAACGCCAACGACGATGATTCCTGCCGGGTGGGGTGCACGCGCAACGTGTGTGGCGACGGCGTGCTGCAGGTGGGCGTCGAGCAGTGCGACGACGGGAACCAAGACGACCACGACGGCTGCAAGCGCGACTGCACCGCCAACGTGTGCGGCGACGGCGCGATCCGGATCGGTGTCGAGCAATGCGACGACGGCGACAGCGACGATGACGACGGCTGCTCGAGTGCCTGCGTCCTCACGCCACGGTGCGGCAACGGCCTCGTGGAAGACGCCGAGACCTGCGACGACGGCAACCACGCCGCCTGTGACGGCTGTTCCGGTGATTGCCGTGTCGAACGGTGCGGCGACGGCGTACCCTGCGGCCCGGAAGCCTGTGACGACGGCAACGGAAACGACAACGACGGGTGCCGCACCGACTGCCAGCCGAACGTGTGCGGCGACGGTGTGCTACGGGTGGGGGTCGAGCGCTGCGACGACGGCAACCAGTCCGACCGGGACGGGTGCAAGTCCGACTGCACCCCGAACGTATGTGGCGACGGGATCCTGCACGCCGGGGTCGAAGCGTGTGACGACGGCAACGGCAGTAACAACGACGGCTGCAAGAGCGACTGCACGCCCAACGTCTGCGGCGACGGTATCGTCCGGACGGGCGTCGAACCGTGTGACGACGGCAACCAGGACAATCACGACGGCTGCAAGAACAACTGCACCGGCGGGACCTGTGGCGACGGCGTAGTCCGGGGCGCCACGGAAGCCTGTGACGATGGCAACCAGGACGACCACGACGGCTGCCGGAGCGACTGCACGCTGGCTCGCTGTGGCGACGGCATCGTCGAGGCCGGCGTCGAGGCGTGTGACGACGGCGACAACGACGACTGCGACGGCTGCACGCGCACCTGCACGCTCACGCCGCAGTGTGGCGACGGCATCCGGCAGTGTACCGAGGAGTGCGACGACGGCAACCACGAGGCCTGCGACGCGTGTACCCCCGACTGTCGGCTCGAGCGGTGCGGCGACGGGGTCGCGTGCCCGCCTGAGCAATGCGACGACGGGAACAACGACAATCAGGACGGCTGCAAGAACAACTGCACCCTCGGCAAATGCGGTGACGGGGTTGCGCGCGGTGGGCAGGAGCAGTGTGACGACGGCAACGCGAGCAACGCCGACGGTTGCAAGAACGACTGTCGGGTGAACGTCTGCGGCGACGGCATCCCGCGATCCGGTGTCGAACAGTGTGACGACGGAAACACCGACGAGTGCGACGGCTGCACCAGCGCCTGCACGTTCGCGACGACCTGCGGGAATGGCGTGCCGGAGTGCAACGAGGAGTGCGACGACGGCAATCGCACGAGCTGCGACGGGTGTGCGGCCGATTGCAAGCTGGAGCACTGCGGCGACGGACGCGTGTGCGCGCCCGAGCTGTGCGACGAGGGGAGCAGCACCGACAGCCACGCCTGCAAGAGCAACTGCACGCTGAATGTGTGCGGTGACGGCATCGTCCGCCTCGGGATCGAGGGGTGTGACGACGGCAACAACGTCGACGACGATGGTTGCAAGAACGAGTGCACCGTGAACGTCTGCGGCGACGCCGTTGTCCGCACCGGCATCGAGGAGTGCGACGACGGCAACCACGTGAACACCGACGGCTGCAAGAACAACTGCACGCGCGGGAAGTGTGGCGACGGCGTCGTGCGCGGGGGCGCCGAGGAGTGCGATGATGCCGACGTGGACGACCACGACGCCTGTAAGAGCGACTGCACACGCAACGTCTGTGGCGATGGCGTGACGGGTCCCGGCGAACAGTGCGACGACGGCAACGCCGCCAGCGGGGACGGCTGCACGACCGGCTGCACGGTCACCCCGGGCTGCGGCAACGGCATCATCGACGGCGACGAACAGTGCGACGACGGCGACCGGACGAGCTGCGACGGGTGTTCGACGGACTGCCGGCTCGAAGGCTGCGGCGACGGGACCGTGTGCGGTGGGGAAGAGTGCGACGACGGCAACGCGGCGGACGACGACGGCTGTCGCAACAGCTGCCGGCGGAGCACGTGTGGCGACGGGGTGACGCGGGCGGGGGTGGAGGAATGCGACGATGGCAACCACGTGAACACCGACGGCTGCAAGAACAACTGTACCCTCGGCAAGTGCGGCGACGGTGTGGTGAAGGGCGGCGAACAGTGTGACGACGCCAACCGGATCGACACCGACGCGTGCAAGAACGACTGTACACCCAACGTCTGTGGCGACGGGATCGTCCGGACGGGGCTCGAGGAGTGTGATGACGGCAACGCCAACGGCGCGGACGGGTGCACGACCGGCTGTGCGCTCTCGCCGCAGTGCGGGAACGGGCGTCTCGAGAGCGGTGAGGCATGCGACGACGGCAACCATGGCGCCTGCGACGGCTGCGCGCCCGACTGCAAGTTGGAGCGCTGCGGCGACGGTAGGCTCTGCGCCCCCGAGCAGTGCGACGACGGGACCGCCAACGGCAACGACAAGGCGTGCCGGGCAGGCTGTGTCTGGAACGTGTGCGGCGACGGGTTCGTCCGGGCTGGTGTCGAGCAGTGTGACGACGGGAACGCCAGCAGCACCGACGCCTGCAAGGCCGACTGCACGTCGAACGAGTGCGGCGACGGGGTCGTGCGCAGTGGCACCGAGCAGTGCGACGATGGCAATGCCGACAACGCGGACGGATGCACGACCACCTGCGCGCTCGGTGCGTCGTGCGGCAATGGCGTGACGGAAGCGGGGGAGGACTGCGACGACGGCAACCACCGCGGCTGTGACGGCTGCGCGCCCGACTGCAAGCGCGAGGGGTGCGGCGACGGTGTCGTGTGCGCGCCCGAGAGCTGCGAGCCGCCGAGCAGCCCGGGGTGCGCCCGGAACTGCCAGCTCGCCCCGCAGGTGACCACGCTGTGCACGCTTTCGCAGGGTGCGTACGGCGCCAAGGGTGGTGCGGCGAACGGCTCGCAGGGGCTCGTCACACGCAACCCGAGTGTCCTGCCGGCGGCGATCGGGAGCCCAGGAAGCCCGCCGTCGGTGACGGTGAACAACCAGACCGCGTTGAGCGCGTTCTTGCCCGCCGGTGGAACGCCCAACAAGCTGTGTGGCAACGCGTTCCCCGCGCCGTGCCCGGGCGACCTGGTGATCAACACCGCGGCGGGGGTGCCGGATGCTTCGGGCTCGGGCTCGAAGGGGTACGGCGCCGGCGTGCTCGCCGGGCAGACGCTCGCGCTCACGCTGAGCGTCAAGCTGTCGAATGCGGGCGCCACGCCGGCCGGGCTGAGTGGCTTTGTGCTCCCCGAAGGTCCGTTCTGCACCTGTAGTGCGACCGGTGCCCGGAGCGGGCCCTACGAAATCGCGGAGTCTGTCGCCGACGAAGCCGACACCGTGGCCGACCTGCTGGCGCTCGCGAACCAGGCCCTGCGGGGCATGGTGCTCGATCCGCCGCTCACGTACAGCGCGGTGAACGAGGCGCTCGACGCGATCAACAACGCGTTCGACGAGTGCCGGCAGCTGTGCGAGTGCGGGGGGTAGGGGTCGAGTCGCGGTCTGTCACTGGACGGCTACGCGACCGCGACGCCGCTCAGGGTGTGGGACGTTGTGGCTTCGATGCGGACGCGGCGGAGCGTGCCTGGAGTCGCCGGGCCGGGGAAGACCACCGTCTTGAAATGGGGGTTCTTGCCGGCCATCCAGCCGTCGGGGCGGCGGGCGGGGCCTTCGACCAGGACTTCGGTTTCCGCACCGACGAGCGAGTGGTTGATCTCGGCGGAGATCGTCTCCTGCAGGGTGATCAGGCGCTCCAGGCGACGGGCCTTCTTGTCCTCGGAGACGGTGTCGGTCCAGGTGTAGGCGCGGGTGCCGGGCCGGGGCGAGTACTTGAACAGGAAGGCCGAGTCGTAGCGAATGCGGCGCATGAGCGCTTCGGTAGCCGCGAAGTCGTCCTCGGTTTCCTCCGGGAAGCCGACGATCACGTCGGTGGAGAGGGCGATGCCGGGAACGCTGGTGCGCAGGCGGACGACCAGATTCTCGTAGGCGGCGACCGTGTAGTCGCGGCGCATGCGCTCCAGCACCCGATCGGACCCGGACTGCACGGGAAGGTGGAGCTGCGGCGCGACCGTGGGACACTCGGCCATGGCGTCGAGGACGCGCGCGGTCATGTCCGAGGGATGGGGCGAGGTGAAACGGATGCGGGCGATTCCCGGAACGGCGGCGGTGCGGCGGAGGAGCTCGGCAAAGTCCCACGTGCCATCGTGGTAGGCATTGACGGTCTGCCCGAGGAACACGACCTCGCGCACGCCGGCCGCGCCGAGCTCGTGGACCTGCCGGAGCAGGGCCGCTCCCGGAAGGCTCCGCTCGCGCCCACGCACGTACGGGACGATGCAGAACGTGCAGAACCGATCACAGCCGCGCATCACGGTGACCCAGGCGCGCACGCCGCTCTCGCGGGCCACTGGAAGATCGGCGTACGTCTCCTCGGGATCGAGGCGCAGGGACAGCTGGGGGTGCCCGTCGGAGTCGTGCTCCACGGCCAGGAGCTCCGGCAGACGACGATAGCCATCGGGCCCGACCAGTAGGTCGACCTGCGGGGCCCGGGCGCGCAATCCGTCGCGCAGGTGCTGCGCCATGCACCCGGTCACCCCGAGGCGCACGCCGGGCCGCTGGCGCTTGTGCCGGGCCAGCTCGCCGAGCCGTCCGAGCACGCGCTCCTCGGCCTGCTCGCGGATGGCGCACGTATTGAGCAGGATCACGTCGGCCGTGTCGGGCGTCATGGAGCGGGTGTAGCCGTGCTGGCCGAGCTGCCCGAGGATGAGCTCCGTGTCGGCCACGTTCATCTGGCAGCCGTAGGTCTCGATGTAGACGGTCGGCATGTGCGCGGGACGGAGTCATAGCCGATTGCGGCGGCGGAGGCGATGATGCTAAGCGTCGCTGATGCTGGGGCGTTCCCCGAGTCGACGGAAGGAGCACGCCAGCTACGGCTCGCTCGAGGCCTCGCTTTTGTTCTGCCCGCGCTGTCGCCAGGCGATGCCGGTTCGGAAGCGCCTCTTGCTGGTGCTGCTCGAGGGCGACAAGCACGAGTACGTCTGTCAGCGGTGCGGCACGCCGTGTGCTTCCAAAGTGGAGTCGCACCCGCCGAAAACGTCCTGAGCGCCGCCACGGTGCAGCCGCATTCGCCCGAAACGTCTTGAGCGCCGCCACGGTGCAATCGATTTCACCCGAAACATCTTGAGCGCCACGATGGGAGCGCACGAACACCACGCGCACCGCAGGCCTGCGATCGGCTGCGCCGTCATCACGGTGAGCGATACGCGTACACCGGCGACCGACACCAGTGGAGCGCGCATCCGCACCCTGCTTGCCGACGCGGGCCATGGCGTGGTCGTCTACGACATCCTGCCCGACGAGCCTGCGAAAATCCGGGCCCACGTCGAAGGGCTCCTGGCGCGTGCGGACGTGGACGCCGTGCTGGTGAACGGCGGTACCGGCCTCGCGCCGCGCGACACCACGTACGAAGCCATCGTGGGGCTGCTCGAGAAACGCCTCGACGGGTTCGGCGAGCTCTTTCGCATGTTGTCGTTCCAGGAGATCGGGGCTCCGGCCATGCTGTCGCGGGCGGTCGCGGGCGTAGCACGCGGAAAGATCGTGGTCTCGCTCCCGGGGTCGACCGCCGGCGTCGATCTCGCGATGTCACGGCTGCTGGTGCCGGAGCTCCCGCACATGGTCCAGCTCGTGCGCGGATGATGCGAGTCGGATCGGTGCGCGTTCGCCTTCGCTTCTTTGCCGCCCTGCGTGAACAGCTGGGGGCGCGGTGCGATCGCGACGTGCGGCCGGGGACGACGGTCGGGGCGCTGTGGAGAGCCTTGGTCGCCGACCGTCCGGCCCTCGGTGCCGTTCCCGTACGCTTCGCCGTGAACCAACGCTACGTGGAGGCGTCGCACCGCCTGGAGGAGGGCGATGAGCTGGCCGTCTTCCCGCCCGTGAGTGGGGGGCACTGATGGTTCGCATCACCGCCCGTCCGATCGCATTCGACGCCCTGCTGCGTGCCGTCCGCGACCCGGCCGCCGGCGCGGTGGTGACGTTCGTCGGCACGACACGCAACACCAACGTCGGGCGGCGGGTGGTGCGGCTCGAGTACGAGGCCTTCGCGCCCATGGCCGAGCGGGAGATGCGCACGCTGGCTGCCGACGCGACCCGACGCTGGGGGCTGCGCAAGGTTGCGATGGTGCATCGGATCGGTCGGGTACCGGTGGGCCAGGCGAGCGTCGCGATCGCGGTGGCAGCCGGTCATCGCGGGGAGGCCTTCGCCGCGTGTCACTGGCTCATCGATCGCCTGAAGGAGACCGTGCCGATCTGGAAGCGGGAACACTTCCGGGGCGGCACCGTGTGGATCGGGCCGCAGCAGGGTGGGCCGGAGCCGCCGGAGCGCCGGCGGCGTCGGTCCTGACCCGGGGTCGCGTGAGCCCCGACCGACTCCTCGTCCACCTGAGCGTCGAGATCCTCGTGATCATCGGCGTGGCGCGGCTGCTCGGTGTCGCGCTGCGGGCGATCGGCCAGCCCCAGGTGATGGGCGAGGTGCTCGGCGGCATCGTGCTCGGGCCGTCGGTGCTGGGGTGGCTGGCGCCGGGAACGGCCGCGGCGCTCTTTCCCGCCGCGTCCTTGCCGGCGCTCGGGATCCTCAGCGAGTTCGGCGTGCTCTTCTTCATGTTCCTGGTCGGTCTCGAACTCGATCCCGCGCTGGTCCGTCATCACGGCCGCTCGGCGATCGTGTGCTCGCTGGCGAGCATCGCCACGCCGTTTCTCCTCGGCGTTGCGCTCGCTGCCGAAGTGTTCGACCGCCACGCGCCGTCAGGTGTTCCCTTTCCCTCGTTCGCGCTCTTCCTCGGCGCCGCGATGTCCGTGACGGCGTTTCCCGTCCTGGCTCGGATCCTGATCGAGCGGGATCTCGTGCGCACGCGCGTAGGGGTCCTCGCCGTGACCAGTGCCGCGGTGAACGATCTCACCGCTTGGTGCCTGCTCGCGGTCGTGGTCGCGGCCGTTACCAGCGCAGGCCGATGGGGTGCGGTCGGCACCGCGGCGAGCGCAGCGGCCTACGTGGCCGTCATGCTGCTCGTCGTCCAACCCGTGCTCGATCGGCTGCGCGCGATGGTCGATCGCAGCGGTCAGCTGTCGCAGAACCTGGTGGCCATCGTCTTCGTGCTCATGCTGGCGAGCGCGGCCACCACGGCGGCGATCGGGATCCATCCCATCTTCGGGGCGTTCATGCTAGGCGCGGTACTTCCCAAGAGCGCGCTGTTCACGCGCGAGCTGGTCGAGAAGGTAGAGGACTTCGCGGTCGTGTTCCTGCTGCCGGTCTACTTTGCGGTGACCGGTCTCCGGACGCAGATCGGACTCGTCGATACCCCGGCCCTGTGGCTCGAATGCGGGGTCATCATCGCCGTCGCATCCATTGGCAAACTCGGTGGGGCGGCCGTCGCCGGGCGGCTGACCGGGCTGTCGTGGCGTGAAGCCGGGGCGCTCGGGATACTGATGAACACGCGGGGGCTGATGGAGCTCGTCATCCTGAACGTCGGCCTCGACCTGGGCGTGCTGTCACCGGAGCTGTTCGCCATGATGGTGCTGATGGCCGTCGTGACCACGCTGGCCACCACGCCCGCGCTCGCGTTCGTGTACCCTTCGGAGCGCTTTCGTGACGCGACGGCCGCCGGGCCCACCGGGGCCGGGGCCGTGGTCGTGGCGGTGGCGCTGCCCCGCTCGGGGCCCCTACTCGTCGAGCTGGGCAGCGCGCTCGCCGAGGGCCCGGAGAGCCCGCTGTACGCGCTTCACCTGGTTCGCCCGCCGGAGCGTGGGGCGCTGGGTGTCGGCGTCGGTGCGGCTGCGCATGATGGGGGAGGGCTGGCGCCGACACTTGCCCACGCCCGGGCGCGGAGCCTGGCCGTCCGCCCGTTGGAATACGTCAGCCGAAGCCCGCCGGAGGACATCCGGGACGTCGCCCGGGCCAAGGGAGCCAGCTTGATCGTGCTCGGGTGGCACAAGCCGGTGTGGAGCCGGACGGTTCTCGGTGGCACGGTACATGCCGTCATGCAGCAGGCGCGGGCCGACGTGGTGGTGCTGATCGATCGCGGCATGGTGTGGCCACCGCGGCGGGTGCTCGTGCCCTATGCCGGGAACGCGCACGATCGTGCCGCGCTGGGGCTCGCGCGCCGGCTCGTGGAACGTGAGCACGCGGCGATGACGGTCTTGGTGATCACGCGTCCCGGGAGCACGCCCCCACTGGTCGATCTGGATGTGGCGCCCGCGGCGCTCCGGGTGGTGGAGTCGACGACCCCGCTCGATGTCGTGATCGCGGAGGCAGCCAGCCACGACCTCGTTGTCCTCGGGGTGGGGGAAGGATGGCAGCTCGAGCCGCACGCTTTTGGGTTGCGTTCGGAGCGCTTGGTGGCCGAATGCGCATCGTCGCTGCTCGTCGTGCGCGGACGGACAGACGCCTACGTGGTCCACGCGTGACGCTGGTTTGCTTTGTCGTACCTCGTTCGTCATGGTAGGAGCACCAGCTTCGATGCGCACGCGCGCTGCCGCCGTTGCCGTGATGTCGCTCCTGCTGGCGAGCGGGTGCGCCGGGCCGCCGGCCTTCGGCCCGCGCGTGCCGCTGCCGCCCGAGGCGCCCGCACTCGGGCACTTCTTTCGGGGCGAGATGGCGCTCGCCCACAACGACCCCGAGACCGCGCTGCGCGAGTTCGAGGCGGCGGTCGCGGCCGACCCGGACACGCCGCGTCTGCGCCTGCGGTTGGCGGCGCTCTATGTCCGGAGCGGCCAGCTCGAGCGGGCCCTCGAACAGTGCCAGTGGGTCGTCGAGGCCGAGCCCGACAATCCCGAAGCCCTCGGGCTGCTCGGGGGTATCCTGTCGGCATCGGGGCGGGACGACGAGGCCATCGCGACGTACGTGCGGCTGCAGCGGCTCGATCCCGACAGCCAGGAGGGCTATCTCTACCTGGGGGCGCTCTACAGCAAGCGCGGCGACACGACCCGTGCGGTCGAGGTGCTGCGGAAGCTCATCGCCCGCAACCCGGGCTCGATCCTCGGCTACTACTATCTCGGCCGGGTCCACGCTGCGGCCGGTCAGCTGGACAAGGCGGAACGCTACTACCTGGATGCGCTCAAGCTGAATCCCCAGTCCGAGCTCATCTTGACCGACCTGGCGCTCACGTACGAACTCCAGGGACGGTCGGACAAGGCGATCGCGCTCTATCAGCGCATCCTGTCGCTCAACCCCCAGAGTGTGCTCGTGCGGCGACGGCTGGGCGGGTTGTACGTCGGGCAGAAGAAGCTCGACGATGCCCTGCAGCAGTTCCGCGAGCTCGAGCGGGTCGACACCGACCCACGTGAGGCGCGCACCAAGATCGGGCTCATTTTTCTCGAGAAGGGGGATCCTGAACGCGCGGCGACCGAGTTCAACCTGGTGCTGGCGGCGCAGCCCGACAACTGGCGCGTACGCTACTATCTGGGATCGGTATACGCTGAACAGAGCGCCGTCGACCGCGCCGTGGCAGAGTTTTTGAAGCTTCCGGAATCGTCAGAGTACTACGTCGACGCGCGCATCCAGAGCGCTCACCTGCTCCGCAAGGCCGGGCGGTTGCCAGAGGCCGTGCGCATCATGGAAGAGACGCGCGAGAAGAAGTCGGACTCCCCGGAGCTGATGAGCTATCTGGCGGGACTGTACCGCGAGCGGGGGGACCTGCGAGCGGCGATCGCACTCCTCGAGCACATGGTCGAGCGCTTCCCCGACAACGACGGGTACCGCTTCACGCTCGGGGCTGCGTACGACGAGGCCAAGGACAAACAGCGGACCATCGAGCAAATGCGCCGTGCGGTCGAGATCAATCCGCGCAACGCCCCGGCGCTGAACTACCTCGGCTACACCTACGCCGAGATGGGCGTGCATCTCGACGAGGCCGAGGAGCTCATCCGGCGCGCCCTCGCGCTCGAGCCCGATGACGGGTTCTTCGTCGACAGCCTCGGATGGGTGTATTTCCAGCGCGGAGACTACCGGCAAGCGATCGAACATCTCGAGCGAGCGGTCGAGCTGTCCGGGGACGATTCCACTGTCTCCGAGCATCTCGGAGACGCATACGACCGCGCCGGCGACACGCGTGATGCGCTGCGCCTCTACCGTGACGCCCTCGGGCGGGCGAAGGAATCTCCCCAGATCGAGCGCCTGAAGGGCAAGATCCATGCTATCGAAGGTGGGGGCCAGGCGGAGGGCGGCACGCTCTGACCCGACTGCGCGCGCTCGGGCCCGCCATCGGGGTGTCACTCTTGGCGGCCGTTGTGGCGGGCTGTGGAATATGGCGCGGCGCGGTGAGGCCAACGGTCGCCACCTCCGCGGAGGCGTTGTTGGCCAACCTCGAGGCGCGTCGCGAAAGCATGACCTCGCTGCGGGCACGTGCCCGGCTTCGGGCGGGGCTGCGTGGGGGGTGGACCCGCCAGGCCGTCCTGGTGCGCCGTCCGGATGCGGTCCGGGTCGATGTCCTGTCCCCCTTTGGCCTCGTTCTCGCCCTCGGGACCCGGGATGCGTTTCTGTGGGCATATCCACAGGGGGAGGGGACGCGGTACGAAGGGCCAGCCACCCCGGCCAACGTAGCCCGCTTCGTGGGGGCGCCGTTCACGGTTCCGGACCTGGTCGACATCCTGCTGGGGGTCCCGCCCGCGCGCACCATCGTCGGCACACCGACCTTGGAGACGACCCACGACGGCGAGTATCGTCTGACGGTACCGGGGCCCGGTCGTGTGCAAACGATCTGGTTCGCGGGCGATACGCTGGCGGTGCGGCGTGCCGAGGACGCGACTGACGGCGTCGTGATGCTGCGCGTGGGGTTCGACGACTATCACGACGGGTTTCCCCACGTGGTCGACATCGGTGCGCCCGCGGCCGGGACGGCTGCACGTCTGGCCTACGACCGGGTGGAGCAGAATGTGCCCCTGGATCTGGCGCTGTTCGCCCCCCCGTCGGCCGCGCGGGTGCTGCCCCTCGACGTGGCGGGCGCCCCGAACCTCGAGTGATGCTGCTCGAGGTCCGGGCGCTCGAGACCGTGTTCGTGCTTCCCGGAGGCACGGCCCGCGCCGTCGATCGGGTGTCGTTCGACGTGGATGCGGGACGCGTGCTTGGGCTGGTCGGAGAATCCGGATGCGGGAAGAGCATGACAGCTCTGTCCGTGATGCGGTTGGTCCCCCCGCCTGGCCACATTGCAGGTGGCCAGGTACGCCTCGACGGTCGTGATCTGCTCGCTCTCTCCGAGCGGGAGATGCGACGGGTACGTGGCACGAGTGTGGCGATGATCTTCCAGGAGCCGATGACCTCCCTCAACCCGGTCTTCACGGTGGGAATGCAGGTCACGGAGGGCCTCCGCGTCCATCGGGGTCTCGGCCGTCGCGCCGCCCGGGCGCGTGCCATCGAGTTGCTCACCGAGGTCGGGATCGCGGATCCAGCGCGCCGCGCCGCCGAGTACCCCCACCAGCTGTCGGGCGGCATGCGCCAGCGGGTCATGATTGCGATGGCGATCGCCTGCGAGCCTCGGATATTGATCGCAGACGAACCGACGACGGCCCTCGACGTGACCATTCAGGCGGATATCCTCGACCTGCTCCACACCCTGCGCGAGCGTCACGGAATGGGCCTTCTCCTCATCACGCACGATCTCGGAGTGGTGGCCGAGCGGGCGGACGATGTGGCGATCATGTACGCGGGGCGGATCGTCGAGCAGGCGCCGGTCCTCGAGATATTCGATCACCCACGCCATCCCTACACACAGGCGCTCTTCCGCTCGATGCCGGGCATGGGGAAGCGGCAGGCCCGTCTGGAAACCATCCCGGGCCAGGTTCCCGACCTGCTTCGCCTCCCGGGCGGATGCGCCTTCCGCGACCGCTGCCCCGCACGCATTGCCGCGTGCGCCGACGTGGTGCCGACTCTGGAGGAACGGGCTCCCGGGCACCGGGTCGCCTGCTTGCGCGCATGATGCCGGCGCCGCTCGTCGAAGTCCGCGACGTTCGCAAGTACTACCCGCTGCGCGGGGGCCTGCTGTGGCGCGCGCGCGCCTGGGTGCGCGCGGTAGACGGCGTCTCGCTGGCGATCCAGCCCGGGGAAACCGTGGGCCTGGTCGGGGAATCTGGTTGCGGCAAGTCCACGCTCGGCCGGCTCATGCTCCGGCTGCTCGAGCCCACGGCCGGGGATGTGCGTTTCGATGGTCGCTCACTCCTGACGCTCGCGCCGCGCGAACTCCGTTCTCTGCGGCGCGAGATGCAGATCGTCTTCCAGGACCCCTACGGATCGCTCAACCCCCGCATGCGCGTGGCGAGCATCATCGGGGAGGGGCTCGAAATCCATCGCCTCGGAACGCGGGCCGAGCGGCGGGCGCGGGTGCAGGAGTTGCTCGAGCTGGTGGGGCTGTCGCCGGAGGCCGCATCGCGTTATCCGCACGAGTTCAGCGGCGGGCAGCGGCAGCGCATCGGTATCGCGCGGGCGCTTGCCGTTGGACCACGGTTCGTCGTTGCGGACGAAGCGGTATCCGCCCTCGACGTGTCGATCCAGGCGCAGATCCTGAACCTCCTCGACGATCTTCGGCGGAAACTAGGCCTCACGATGCTGTTCGTCGCACATGACCTCCGCATCATCGAGCATGTGAGCGATCGCGTGGCCATAATGTATCTCGGCCGGATCGTCGAGATGGCGCCCCGCGAGGCGATTTACACGCACCCGCGACATCCCTATACTCATGCTCTTCTGTCCGCGGTTCCGGTTCCGGATCCGCGGCAGCGGAGCACACGGATGGCGCAACGGGCGGTGATGACAGGTGACGTGGCGAGCCCCGTGCGGCCGCCGGCGGGGTGTGCCTTTCATCCACGTTGCCCGCATGCCGAGGATATATGTCGTCGTGTGACACCGTCACTCGCGGGAGCTGCGGGGGGCCACGCCGTAGCCTGTCACGTATTTCCGGCCGCACCGGGGGGAGGGGTCTGAGCGATGAAGCCGAACGGGAGCACTGCCTGGCAGGAGGTTCGCGTCTCCCTCGGACCGGACGCCGAGGTCACCGGGAAGCTGTCCTTCGAGACGGCCACCCGGATCGAGGGGAAGCTCCGGGGGGAGGTGCGGGCCACGGACCTCCTCGTGGTGGGCGTCGCGGCGTCCGTCCACGCCACCGTCCAAGCGGCCAATCTCGTCGTACTCGGCGAAGTGCGCGGGCAGGTGCAGGGCGCAACGCGGGTCGAGATCTGCTCGGGCGGGCGCCTTTTCGGTGACGTCGAGACCAAGTGTCTGGTGATCCAGGAAGGCGCCACTTTCGAGGGGCGGTCACGTATGGGCGGACCCCCCGCCGTCACGGCGGGCCCCTCTAAGGAACCGCAGGCGCGCGTGTAATCGACTGAGTTCGGACTAGGCTTGTTCGGTCACGCGTGCTGCGCGCCCGGTCCGCTCGCGGAGATAGTATAGCTTCGCTCGTCGGACGGCGCCCTTGGCGGTTACTTCAATCCGATCGACGCGCGGCGAGTGGATGGGGAACGTGCGCTCGACCCCGACACCGTACGAGGTCTTCCGGACCGTGAAGGTCTCGCGGTTGGCTCCGCCGCTGCGGCGGAGGACGGTTCCCTCGAAGACCTGGATACGTTCCTTGTCGCCCTCGACGACGCGCACGTGCACCCGCACGGTGTCGCCCGGCTTGAAGCGTGGCACGTCCTTGCGGAGTTGCTCGGCTTCGATGCGGTCGATCGGATTCATCAGCCGGGAACCTTTATCGTTCACCAAGGAGCCGGTCAAGGATAATGGCCGCTGCAGCGCGGACCGAGAGGTGGTTGTAGCGGTCCGCCCCCCGAATCGGCTCCAGCACGTCGTCGGCCCGCGCGAGAATGTCCTCCGTGAGACCCCACCCCGTGCCGAGAATAAGCAGCTCGGGCCGGGTGCCCCCATCGAGGCGCTGGCGAAGGAGGGGGAAGGAAATACGGGCCCCCCCTTCCCGCGCCGAGGTGGCAACGATGCGCGGCAACATGCTGCATTCCCGTTCGATGTCGGCCACGACGCCGTCCAGATCGGGAGCCAACCGCACCAGAGACAGCGCCTCCTTGCGGGTCTGGTTGTATCTGGCGCCCGGGCCCGTGTCCCAGTGCTGCATGATGCGCTCGACCAGTCGGCGGAGCGTCGCGACCGGGGTGGCGACGAAGATGCCGCGCAGCGCGAACGTCCGCCCCAGGCGCGCCAGGTCGTGAACGTCCATGTTGGTCACGGCCGTGGTCACGACGGCGCCGTTCTTGTCGTACACGGGGTGGTGCAGGAGGGCGACGTAGAGGGGGCTCACGAGGTGCCCCCGTCAGGCCACCCCAAGAGCCGGAGGAATGCCCGGTCGGTCGTGGACAGGGCCGCGCGGTCGAGCAGCTCGGGCCGGCGGGCAAGGGTCACCCGGAGCGACTCCTCTCGGCGCCAGCGGCGGATCGCCGCGTGGTCGCCGGAGAGGAGCACGGCGGGCGGCCGGGCCCCCCGGAACTCCTCGGGACGGGTGTAGTGCGGGTGCTCGAGGAGACCAGTCGTGTGCGTCTCGTCGGCCGGCGACGCGGCGTTCCCCAGCGCACCCGGGAGGAGCCGCACGACGGCGTCGATCACGACCAGCGCCGCCAGCTCACCCCCCGAGAGCACGAAGTCCCCGATGGACAGCTCTTCGTCGACGTAGGCGGCGACGCGTTCGTCGACCCCTTCGTAGCGGCCGCAGACAAGGCACAGCGCAGCCTCCCGGGCCAATGCCTCCGCCCGTCGCTGGTGGAAGGGGGCCCCCCGTGGCGAGAGCAGAATGCGCCGCGGGCTGTCGGCGGCGCACACGTGCTCGAGTGCGGCGACGAGGGGATCGGGCTGCATCACCATGCCCTGCCCACCGCCGTACGGCGTGTCGTCAACCTGCAAGTGTCGTCCCCCGGCGTAGTCCCGCAGTTGATGCAGGAGAATCTCGACTACGCCCCGACTGCGCGCGCGGCCGAGCAGGCTCGCCGCCAGGGGCGAGCCCAGCATTTCGGGGAACAGCGTGATGACGTGAATGCGCACGGGATCGTCCGAGCGGGCTCAATCGAGCAAGCCGGGAAGCGGCTGGATGACCACCCGCCGGCGGGGGCGATCGATGAGGCGGACGACGTCGGCAATCACGGGGATGAGGTGCTCGCGAGCGCCGTCGCGAACTACCCAGACGTCGTTCAGCCCGGTCGAAAGGGTTTCGGCGATCTGCCCGAGCGGTTCGCCGGCGTCGGTTTCCACCGTGAAACCGAGGATCTCGTGATGGTAGAACTCATCCTCGCCTAGCGGAGGAAGGTCGGTGGTTGCAACGAGGAGACGAGCGCCGATGAGCGCTTCCGCGGCAGTCCGGTCGTCGATGCCGTCGAGCGCTACCAGCACGAGTCCTCGTCCATGGGGGGCGGCGGACAGCACGCGGGCATCTCGTCGGTGCCCGGCCTGCTCAAGTACGATCTGGCGTCCTGCCGCCAGGCTCGGCGCCGGCCTCTGGTAGGGGCGCACTCGCAGGAGGCCCCGGAGAGCATGGGCCCCGACGATCTCGCCGACCGCGATCGTCGCGGGCGCGTCCACGTCACTTCTCTTCGATGATCTCGAGGACGACCTTGCGATTCGTCCGGGAGGCGGCGGCATTGAGGATGGTGCGAATCGACTTCGCGGTCCGTCCCTGCTTGCCGATCACTCGCCCCAGGTCTTCCTTGGCGACCCGCAGCTCGAGGATTGATGCGGTTTCGCCCTGGGTCTCGGTCACTTCGACGGCATCAGGATGATTGACGAGATGCTTGGCGAGAAACACCACTAGTTCTTTCATGGGTGCCGCTCCTTCGGCCGGGGAAGATCATGAGGCGGTGCGGGCCGGCGCCGTCTTCTGGATCAGCTGCGCCACGGTCTGCGTGGGCTGCGCACCTTTCTTGAGCCACGCCGCCAGTTTTTCGGCCTGGAACTGGATGAGCGTGGGCGAGCGCGTGGGGTCGTACAACCCCACCTGTTCGATGTAGCGTCCGTCGCGCGGCGATTCGGAGTTCGCGACCACGATACGATACACGGGCTTTTTCTTGCTGCCATGACGAGCTAAGCGGATTTTGACGGACATGCGTCTCCTTGTGTGCGCTTCAGTGGGGGAGGCCGGGAAACCCCATACGGGGGAGCATCGGGTTCGAGCCAAGCTGCTTCAGCACCTTCTTGGTTTGGGTGAACTGTTTGATCAACCGGTTGACGTCGGTTACGGAGGTCCCGCTCCCGCGGGCGATGCGTTTGCGGCGGTTCGAGTTGAGGATCAGGACGTTGCGGCGCTCCGCCGGAGTCATGGACGAGATGATGGCCTCGACGCGCTTGAGCTCGTCCTCCGTCTCGGAGAGATCGGCGCCGCGCAGCAGCTTCTTCACGCCCGGGATCATGCCGAGCAGCTCGGTCACGGATCCCATCTTCCGCACGGCCCGAAGCTGCTCGCGGAAGTCTTCCAGGTCGAAGTCGTTGCGCTTGATCTTCTTCTGCAACGCCGCGGCCTGGGAGCGATCGACGGCTTTCTCGGCGCGCTCGATCAGGGACAGCACGTCGCCCATCCCGAGGACGCGCGACGCAATGCGCTCAGGATAGAAAGGCTCGAGGGCGTCGAGGCGTTCACCCGTGCCGGTGAACACGATCGGTTGGCCGGTGACCGCTCGTAGCGAGAGCGCTGCCCCCCCACGTGCGTCGCCCTCGATCTTCGTGAGCACTACGCCCGAGAGTGGAAGACGGCTGGCGAATCCCTGCGCCGTGGCGACCGCGTCCTGGCCGGTCATCGCGTCCGCGACCAGCAGGATGTGCTGCGGTCGGAGCGCGTCGACCATCCGCTCGAGCTCACGCATCAGCTCGTCGTTCACCGTTTGGCGACCGGCGGTGTCGATCAGGACCGTGTCGGCGTTCTGGGCGCGGGCGCCGGCCACCCCGTCGCGCGCGATCGTGACCGGATCGCCGCCGGCGTGCGTCGGGTGCACCGGAACGCCGAGCTGGTCGGCGAGCGCGGTCAGCTGCGCGATCGCGGCCGGTCGGTACACGTCGGCGGGAACGAGGTACGGCCGGCGCTTGTGCTCGTCCCGGAGGTGACGCGCGAGCTTCGCCGTGGTGGTGGTCTTGCCGGCGCCGTTCAAGCCGACCAGCATGATGACCGCGGGCGCGGGGCCAGTGACCACGAACGGCGTGGGCGTGCCGCCGAGCAGCTGAACGAGCTCGCGATGCACGAGCTTGATGAAGTGCTGCTCCGGGGTAAGGCTGCGCAGCACCTCGGTGCCGAGCGCGTCGCGCTTGACCGCGTCGACGAAGGCTCTCACCACGTCGACGTTGACGTCGGCTTCGAGCAGTGCGCGCCGCACGTCGCGCAGCGCCTCCTCGATGGTGCGCTCGGTGATCTTCCCTTGGCCCTGCAGCTTGCGCAGCAGAACATCGAACTTCTCGCCAAGGGAGTCGAACATCGGTGCCGCGGAGCCGCCGCTACGGAAGGCGGACGCTACTGTAGGGGCGCCGGGCTGTCAAGAAACTGAAAGATGGAGAGGCGGTCCGGAACCAGTGGGCCCCCGGCACGTGCCAGGGGCCCACGCAGTGCTGAAGTCTACATCATGCCGCCCATGCCCCCGGGTGGCATGGACGGGGCGGCAGGCCTCTCGTCGGGCTTCTCGGCCACCATGGCTTCGGTGGTGAGGAGCAAGCCCGCCACGGACGCGGCATTCAGTAGCGCGGTCCGTACGACCTTCGTGGGGTCGATGATGCCGGCCTTGAGCAAGTCTTCGTAGGTCTCGGACGCGGCGTTGAACCCAAAGGCGCCCTTCCCGGACTTGACCTTGTCGAGGACGATCGAACCCTCCGCCCCGGCGTTGTTGGAGATCCAGCGCAGGGGCTCCTCAATGGCCCGCCTGATGATGTTCACACCGAAGCGCTCCTCGTCGGAGATGCTCAGCTTGTCGAGCGTGGCGCTTGCCCGGATGAGCGCGACACCACCCCCCGGGACGATTCCCTCTTCCACGGCGGCCCGGGTGGCATGCAGGGCGTCCTCGACGCGGGCCTTCTTCTCCTTCATTTCCACCTCGGTGGCCGCCCCGACGCGGATGATCGCGACCCCGCCCACCAGCTTGGCGAGCCGCTCCTGCAGCTTCTCGCGGTCGTAGTCCGACGTAGTCTCTTCGATCTGTGCCCGGATCTGCTTGATCCGGCCCTCGATGTCGCCCTTCTTTCCGGCCCCGTCGACGATGGTGGTGTTGTCCTTGTCGACGACGAGTCGCTTGCAGCGGCCGAGGTCCTGCAGCGTGACGTTCTCGAGCTTCATGCCGAGCTCCTCGGCGATCACGCGACCACCGGTGAGGGTGGCGATGTCCTCGAGCATGGCCTTGCGGCGGTCACCGAAGCCCGGTGCCTTGACGCTCACGCACTGGAGCGTGCCGCGGATCTTGTTGACGACGAGCGTGGCGAGCGCCTCACCCTCGAGGTCCTCGGCGACGATGAGCAGTGGCTTGCTCGAGCGTGCCACCTGCTCGAGCAGCGGCAGCAGGTCTTTCATCGCCGAGATCTTCTTCTCGTGGATGAGCAGGTACGCGTCCTCGTAGACGCACTCCATCCGGTCGGGGTCGGTGACGAAATAGGGTGACAGGTAGCCGCGGTCGAACTGCATGCCTTCAACCACTTCGAGCTGGGTCTCCAGCCCCTTGGCCTCTTCGACCGTGATGACGCCTTCCTTCCCGACCTTGCTCATGGCCTCGGCGATGATCTCGCCGATGGTCGAGTCGTTGTTGGCGGAGATGGTGCCGACTTGGGCAATCTCCTTCTGTTCCTTGGTGGGCTTGGAGAGCGACTTCAGCTCCCCGACGATCGTGCTCACGGCCTTGTCGATGCCGCGCTTGAGCGTCATCGGGTCGTGGCCGGCGGCGACCATCTTGAGGCCCTCGGTGTAGATCGCCCGGGCGAGCACCGTCGCGGTGGTGGTGCCATCGCCAGCGACGTCGGAGGTCTTGGACGCAACCTCCTTCACCATTTGCGCGCCCATATTCTCGAACTTGTCTTCGAGCTCAATCTCCTTGGCGACCGTCACGCCGTCCTTGGTGATGTTCGGGGCTCCGAAGGATTTTTCGAGGACGACGTTGCGTCCACGCGGACCGAGCGTCACGGTAACGGCGTCGGCGAGGACGTTGACGCCACGGAGAATCTTCTCGCGCGCGTCCTGACTGAACTTGACCAGCTTGGCTGCCATGCTTCTTTTTCCCTCCTTAAAGCGTACGCGAGTAGTCGTTCAGCCCTCGACCACGCCGAGGATGTCTTCCTCGCGCATGATCAGGTGCTCCTCGCCGTTCAGCTTGATCTCGGACCCGGAGTACTTCCCGAACAGGATGGTGTCTCCGACCTTCACGTCGACCGGAGTCACCTTGCCGTCGTCGTTCAAGCGGCCCTTGCCGACGGCGATGATTTTACCCTGCTGGGGCTTTTCCTTGGCGGTATCGGGAATGATGATGCCGCCCTTGGTCTTCTCCACCTCTTCCTCGATGCGCTTGACGAGCACACGATCCTGAAGTGGCCTGATCTTCATGCAAACCGCTCCTTTCCTGCTCTGCTAAAGTCTCAAAAATACAAGACAATTGCGAGGTTGCCCCCACGACTTCCACTGCCGGACGTTGGTTGAATGGCGGCCGGTAACGTAATCAGCTGATCCCGCATGTCAAGCGGAACTCAGCCGCCGAGTTTGCGCCGCTCCTCCTCGTAGTACCGGCGATAGAGGACATCCCACTCGCGGCTTCCCGGGAGAACCCGCTTCGGCATCCGGGCGCGGGCTAGTTTGTCGAGGCGGCTGTCGAGGTCGAACCCGTCCGTGAGGGTGCGTTTGGCCTCGTTCAGGAACAGTCGCTCGTTGCGCACCACGCCCAGCTTGTCCGCGACGACCGCCTTGAGCAGCGCATGCGAGAGATACGACAGTCGCCCTTCCGAGAGCGTCACAACACGAACCCCCTCGTCTGCGCGATCCGTTGCCGCACGAGCTGCTCGACCTTGCGCTGGTCGAGGTCCTCGCGCCGGATGCCGGGCGCCCCACGGCGGATCAGTTTCTCCGCTTCGGCGATTGCCTCTCGCTCGATCTCGGCTTCTTCCTCGAAGTTGCGCTGCAGGACGGCAGCAAACCGGGCCCGGACCTTCTCTTCGCCGACCGCCGGCTCGAGCAGTCCCCCCTGCACGAGGCGCTTCGCCAGCGCCTCGGCGACCCGCTCGATCTGTGCGGGCGAAGGCTGCATCCGTGCACAGTTAGTCGTGCCGTCGGGAGTTTGCAAGGTGGTATCTCGAGTTTGACTTGCATCGGGTCAGCCGGTATCTGCTGCGGGAGTTGAATCTCCCCGTGATCCGCAAGCCAGCGAGGGTCCGGACGGGAGATGTCGTCGGGGTTATCGCCCCCGCGGGTGCCGTCGACGAAGGGCGGTTGCAAGCAGGGATTCGGGTGCTCGAGGGGTGGGGTCTACGCGTCGTTCTGGGACGGAGAGTGCGTGAGCGCTGGGCGTACCTGGCCGGCGCCGACGAGTCGCGCCGCGAGGATCTCCAGCAGATGCTGGACGACACGGAGGTCCGCGCAATCTTCTGCGCGCGGGGTGGCTATGGATGCCAGCGACTACTTCCCGCTCTCGATTGGTCGGTGGTGCAGCGCGACCCGAAGCCGATCGTGGGCTATAGCGACGTGACCGCGCTGCTCAATGTCGCCGTGCAGGCCGGAATGGTCGCCGTGCATGGGCCGATGGTCGGCAAGGAGCTCGCCGATGGGCTTGCCGTCCGTTCGGCCGTGCACTTGCAGGCCCTGCTCGCTGACCCGGAATACGCCTGGCGCGCCGAGGTGCCCGAGATCGTGTGCCCGGGGCGCGCGCGCGGGCGCCTAGTGGGCGGCTGCCTGTCGGTGGTCGCTGCGACGCTCGGCACGGCGTATGCCCCGGACACGACCGGGGCAGTGCTCTTTCTCGAGGACGTCGGCGAACGTCCCTACCGGCTCGATCGCCTCCTCACGCAGCTGCGGCAGGCCGGAAAGCTCGATCGGGCGGCAGGCCTCGTGTTCGGGACGCTCGCCGGCTGTCCCCCCGTAGACGGTATGGGCCCCCTCGACGTGGTGCGTGCGTGCTGCGCCGAGCTCCCCTGTCCGGTGGCGTTCGGGCTGCTCGCGGGACATGAGGCCGGCGCGGGCGAAGGGGGTGCCGAGAACCTCGCTCTCCCGCTCGGTGTTCGGGTCGAGCTCGACGCCGACGGCGGGTGGTTGACCGCGCTCGAGTCTGCCGTTTCCTGAGATGGATTTCGCGCCCGTCGCGCATGAGATCGAGTCGGCCATTCAGAGCGGGGCGTTCCCCGGTGCCGTCATCCTCGTGTCCCAGGCGGAGCGGGTGGTGTACCAGGCCGCGTTCGGCTCGCGCAGCCTCGAGCCCGAGCGCGCCCCCATGCAACCCGAGACCATCTTCGACCTCTCCTCGCTCACCAAGCCACTGGCGACCACGACGGCCTTCATGCTCGTGCTTCGAGAGCGGAAAGTGCAGCTCGAGGATCGAGTCACGCGCTTCTTCCACAACTTCGGTGTCCACGGAAAAACCCATGTCACCTTCCGCCACCTGCTCGCCCACTGCTCCGGCCTGCCCGCATGGCGGCCCTATTTCAAGGAAATCGCGCGCATCGAGAAGCAGGGCCGCATCAACTTCGTTGGCAGCCGTGGGGCGAAGGAGTTTGTCTACGAGCAGATCCATCGCGAACGGCCCGACGCGGAAGCGGGGCAGCGGGCGCTCTACAGCGACCTCGGGTTCATGCTCATCGGCGAATTGATCGAGCTGGTCTCGCGTCTGCCCCTCGATCGGTTCTGTCAGGAGCGCATCTTCCGGCCGCTCGGGTTGCGCTCATGTGCGTTCGTGGACCTCTCCCAGATGCGGTCCCGCAAGCTCGCGCCGGTGACCGACGTCATCGCACCGACCGAGCGCTGTCCATGGCGGCGGCGCGTGTTGTGTGGAGAGGTCCACGATGACAACGCCTATGCCATGGGCGGAGTCGCGGGCCATGCCGGGCTGTTCGCCAGCGCGGTCGACATCGACACCCTGGTGTGCCGTCTCCACGCGTGCTGGCGTGGCGAGGACGATTTCGTCCCGCAAGAGCTCATGCAGCTGTTCTGGAGCCGCGACGCGGCGGTGGCGGATTCGACGTGGGCGCTCGGCTGGGACACCCCCTCGGCCGTTGGCTCGAGCGCCGGCTCGAAGATCGGCACGCCGGCGGTCGGGCACCTCGGGTTCACCGGTACATCGCTGTGGATCGATCTCACCCGCGACGCGCACGTGATCTTCCTTACCAACCGTGTCCATCCGCATCGCGACAACGAGCGCATCCGCGACATCCGCCCGCGCGTGCACGACGCCGTGATGACGGTGCTCGACGGAGGCACGCCGACGGGTGGGTAGCCGACGATGGAGATAGTGGGAGGATGAGGGTACATCTGGTGGCGATCTGTGGAGTGGGGATGAGCGCCCTCGCCGGCCTGCTCCGGGAGGCCGGACACGAGGTGACGGGCTCGGACGAGAACGTCTATCCTCCGGCCAGCAGTCTGCTCGAGCAGCTCGGCATTCTGGTGCATACGGGCTTCGACCCGGCCCGCCTGGACGGTGTGGACGTGGTCGTGTGCGGCAACGCGGTCCGTCGAACGAACCCCGAGGCCGCCGCCGCCGCGGAGCGGGGACTCCGGACTCTGTCGATGCCGGGGGCGCTGGAAGAACTCTTCCTGGCGGGACGGACCCCGCTCGTGGTCGCGGGGACGCACGGGAAGACCACGTCGTCGGCCATGCTCGCGTGGGTGCTGGCACGCACCGGGCACGATCCAGGCTTCCTGATCGGCGGCGTGCCGCGTGGGGTTGGTCGCAGCTTCGCGCTCGGGACCGGGGCCTGGTTCGTCGTCGAAGGCGACGAGTACGACTCGGCATATTTCGACAAGGAACCGAAGTTTCTCCACTACCGCCCGGCGATGCTCCTCGTGAATGCGCTCGAGTTCGATCATGCGGACATCTACCGTGACCTCGAGCACGTGAAGGGCGCCTTCCGGAAACTCCTCGCCATCCTGCCGGCGGGGGCGCCGCTGCTCGCCTGCGGCGACTTCCCCCATTTGATGGACGTGCTGGGGGATCGGCGTGATGGGGTGGTCCGCTTCGGGGTAGGAGAGCAGAACGACTGGCGCGTGACCGACCTGTTCGACGACGGGGCGCTGCGCTTCACCGTGCGCGAGGGCACGCGCATCGTCGGCGCGGTGACCCTTCAGGTCCCGGGCGCGATGAACGCCCGCAACGCCCTCGGTGTCCTGCTGCTCGCCACCCGGGCCGCCGTCCCCTGGGATGCTGCCGTGGCGGCATTGGCGGAGTTCCGCGGCGTCCGCCGACGACAAGAGGTGGTCTCGGACGCAGGCGGGGTCACCGTGGTCGACGATTTCGCGCATCATCCGACGGCGATCGCCGGGACGATCGAAGCGCTCCGGCTACGCTATCCCGGCCGGCGCCTGCGGGCCGTCTTCGAGCCGCGCTCGAACACCAGTCGACGGCGCGTGTTCGAGCGCGAGTTCGTGTCGGCGCTCGCTGCCGCGGATGAGGCGGTGCTGGCGGCGGTGTTCTCCAAGCCCGGCGATCCGATTCCGCCGGAAGAGCGGCTCGCTCCCGAAACGGTCGTGGCTGGCCTGACGACGCGCGGTGTGCCTGCGCTCGTCCTGCCCGGGGCGCAGGACATTCGCGACTATCTGGTGGCGACGGCGCGGCCCGGCGACGTGCTGGCGGTGATGTCGAACGGAGCATTCGGCGGGCTGCCAGGGCTCCTGGCCGCGGCATTTGGCGGGACGGGAGCCGAGGCGTAGAGGCTGCGATAGGCGCGATAGTTGCCCAGCACCGCTTTCACGTAGTCGCGCGTTTCCCGGTAGCTGATCAACTCGACGAACTCGTCGGCCTCGCGTCCCGGATAGCGCCGCTCCCACTTGGCGACGGCCTGGTCGCCGGCGTTGTAGGCCGCGAGTGCCTTCGGCCGCGAGCCCTCGAAGCGGTTGAGCAAGCGCCCGAGCAGGGTCACGCCCAGCGTGACGTTGGTGGTCACCTCGTGCAGTGCGGCGCGCGTAGGCGGCGGGGTGCCCAGTGAGGTGCTCAGCTCACGGGCGGTTGTGGGCAAGAGCTGCATCACGCCATGCGCGTCGGCGGGCGAGATGGCACCGGGCTCGAAGAGACTCTCTTGCCGCATCAGCGCCACGACCAACAGCGGATCGACGCCATGCGCCTTCGCTGCGGGAAGGACGGTCTCCCAGTAGCCGAGCGGGTACAGGTACTGATCGAGTCCGGGCGTACCCTGGGCGCCGAGGCTGCGGGCCAGGCGGATCGCCGGGCCCGGTGCGCCGATCGCCCGGTAGGCCTCCAGTAGTTGCTGCGGGGATGCGCCCTCGCCGCGGAGAGCGCCCACCTCACGGCGCGCGAAGCGCGTGTGTCCCAGCTGCGCCAGCAGGCGCGCCCGTTCTGCATGCGGGCCGGTGAGGTCGGGAGGGAAGGCGGGGGCGGCGGCGGCCTCCGGTGGAGCCCCGGCGACGCGGGGCTGGCCGAGGCGCTCCTCGGCGAGGTCCGCGTAGTACGACGTGGCGTAGTGCTCGACCACCTCCGTGTAGTGTGTACGCGCTTCGGCCGCGTGACCGAGGCGTTCCGTCGCGCGTGCGCGCCAGTAGTCGGCCGCTGCGCGCAGGCTCGGGCGACTCTCGACGGCATATCTGGCGAACGCGTGTTCGGCGGCCGCCAGGTCTCCGGCCAGGTACCGCACCCACCCCGCGCGCCACCGGGCTTCGTCTGCCAGCGGGCTCGCGGGATGGTCTTCCGCCAGGGCCAGGTACGCCACCCGGGCTGCATCGTACCCTCCCGCTTCCTGGTGGATACGGCCGATCGCGTACTGGGCGTCGGCGGCCTGCGGGCTGGTGGGGAACTGCCTCACGGCGTCGCTGAAGAGCGCCAGCGCACCCGAGTCATCGTCGGCATTCCAGCGCGCCGTCGCAGCGGCGAGAACCGCGCGCGGAGCGAGCGGGTCGTCGGGGAGTTCACGCGCGAGCGTGAGGCTGGTGTTCTCCGCCGCGGCACGATCGCCGAGCGCCCGTTCGGCCTGCGCGCGCACCCACAACGCGCGCGCCCGCTCATTCGGCCCGAGTGGTCCGGCGAGCGCGGTGGCGACCAGATCCCGCGCGCCGATGGCGTCGCCCTCGCGCACGCGGAGTTCGGCGTCGGCGATCGGGTCGGCCGGTGAAAGCTCCGGGTGGTCCTGGCGGAGCTGTTCGACGAGCCGGCGCGCGCGCCGGGCGGCCAGGCGCCGTGGGCACTGACGACGCACCTCGGTGGCGAGATCGATCGCCATCGAGGGATTGCCCAGACGCCCTTCCAGGTCGGCCAGCTCCAGGGACGAACGGGCCCAGTGACCACAGCTGGGGAACCACCGCGCACGTGCCGATTCGAGCCAGGCTCGTGCGCCAGCCAGATCATGGGTGGAAAGGAGCAACTCTCCGGTGAGCAGCCGCGAGCGGCGTTCCCACGTGCTGTCCGGGTATCGATCGAGCAAGAGCCGGGTGGCCTCGAGGCCCGCGGCCGGGCGACCAGCACGCGCCGCCGTGCGGGCGCGGAAGAAGAGGGAGTAGTCCTCGAGAATCGGATACCGAAGGGCCGCTTCGGTCAGCCGCTGGTCTGCCGTCCCGTAATCGCCAGCGGCCAGGGCTGTCAGGCCGGCCGACAACGGCTCGCCCCAGGGGCGCCCCGGGCGCGATCGGTCGAACGGGCTCGTCGCGCAGGCGGTCGCTAGAACCAGAGCCGCCGCGAGTAACCCGCCACCGCACCACCGCCTCATGGTTGCGCGCCTACCATGGCGGGCAAGCTCCGACAACTTGACAGGGTATCGCATGGCCGGGAGCATGCGGCCCCGTGCTGATTCTGGCCTCCGCTTCACCCCGTCGACGCGAGTTGCTGCGCTGGCTCGGTGTCGAGTACGTCATCGACCCCGTGGTCGTCGACGAGGAGCCAGTACTCAACGAATCCGCCGGCGACCTGGTCCGGCGCCTGGCCCGGGCCAAGGCCGAGGCGGTGAGTGTGCGGCGGCCGGCCGACTGGATACTCGGTGCCGATACGATCGTCGAGATCGATGGCTCGGTGCTCGGCAAACCGGACCATGCGGCTACCGCGCGCGCGATGCTGGAGAAGCTCTCCGGCCGGGAGCACCGGGTGTTCACCGGATTCGCGCTTCTTCGTCCCGGCGGATCGGTCTCGGTCGAGGACGTCGTCGTCACGTTGGTGCGGTTTCGCTCTCTCAGCCCTGCCGTGATCGCATCGTACGTTGCCACCGGCGAGGCGGAGGACAAGGCGGGAAGTTATGCGATCCAGGGGGCCGGAGCCGCCATGGTCGCCTCGATCGAGGGATCGTTCACCAACGTGATCGGACTCCCCCTTCTCGAGGTGGCGCGGGCGCTCAGCCAGATGGGACTCGTTGGCGACGGGTGAGGGACAGGATCCGGTGTCGGGGCTCGGAGTCCGACTCGAGACTGCGCGAGCCGCGGTCGCCATGGCGGCGGGGCGAGTGGGACGTGATCCCGCAAACGTGCGCATCGTGGCGGTCACCAAGACTTTCCCGCCCGCGGTGGTCGACGCCGCCGTCCGGGTCGGGCTCACCGATGTCGGCGAGAACTATGTCCAGGAAGCAGAGGCCAAGCAGGGGCGGGTCGCCGAGCCGGCGTCGTGGCATCTGATCGGAGGCCTGCAACGAAACAAGGCGGGTGTGGCGGCCCGACTGTTCGATCGCATCCACACCGTTGATTCGATCGCGCTCGCGCATGCGCTCGGGCGTGGGGCGCGCGGGCGTCGGCTGGCGGTCCTGATCCAGGTCAACCTGCAAGGTAGGGCCCCGCGGCGGGGGATCGCTCCGGAGGGGGTGCCCGCCCTCGCGCAGGCGATCCTGGCGGAACCAGCCTTGATGCTGGATGGCATGATGGTCCTTCCCGAACCCGGCGGCGAAGCGGCGACCCGCGCGTGCTTCCGGAGCCTGCGGGAGCTACGTGATCTCACCGCCACTCGGCTCGGGGTTGAACTGCCCCACCTCTCTATGGGAATGAGTAACGATTTCGCGGTTGCCGTCGAGGAGGGTGCGACCTGGATCAGGCTCGGGCGCGTGCTCTTCGGCGCTCGTCACCCGGCCGGCTGGCGGCCCGGATCTTCCGTGGGGGGAGAGGGTTCATGAAGAAGATCGGCTTCGTCGGCGCTGGCAACATGGCCGGTGCGTTGCTCCGCGGGCTGCTGCGTGCCGGCCAGTACAAGGCCGAGAGCGTGTGTGCCGCCGACCCGGTCGAGGCCCAGACGCGTCGGCTGAAGCGGCTCCACAAGATCGAGGTGACCCGCGATAACCGCGCGCTGGTACGCCAGTCGCAGATCATCATCCTGGCCGTCAAGCCGCAGATGATGGCGGCGGTGCTCGACGAGATCCGGCCGGAGGCGAATCCGCGCAAACTCTTCGTCTCCATCGCTGCGGGGTTTCCGCTTCGGCGGCTGGAGGCGGGGCTCGGTGGGCAGGCGCGCGTGGTCCGGGTGATGCCGAACACGCCGGTGCTGGTGGGACGCGGGGTGTCGGTGGCGGTGAAGGGGGCGAAGGCGACGCCGGCCGATCTGAAGCAGACCCTGCGCATCTTCAAGGCGGTCGGTGCGGCGGTGTCGATCACGGGCGAAGACCTGCTCGATGCGGTGACGGCACTGTCCGGCAGCGGCCCGGCGTTCGTCTACCTGTTCGCTGAGAGCCTGATCGAAGGCGGGGTGCGCGGTGGTCTGCCGCAGGCACTGGCGGCCCAGCTCGCCTACGCCACGCTGGGGGGAGCCGCCGCCATGCTGTCCGAGAGCGGCCTCAGCATGCGCGAGTTGCGCGACATGGTCACGTCGCCGGGTGGAACGACGTTGGCGGGGCTCGGCGCCCTCGAGACACACCACTTCCGCGACGCCATCATCTCGGCCGTGGAGACGGCGACGCGGCGCGCCCGTGAGCTGGCGGCCACTTGATGATGGGCCTGCTGTTCAACCTTATCGACGGCGTGGTCTTCGTGCTGGATTCGCTGCTGCGCATGTACTGGTACGTCGTGATCATCGCGGTCATCGCCTCGTGGGTGAACGCGGATCCCTACAACCCGATCGTGCGCTTCCTGCGCGGCACGACCGAGCCGGCGCTCGCTCGCATCCGTCGGTGGCTCCCGTTCGTGTACACCAGCGGCATCGATTTCTCGCCGATCGTGCTCTTGCTCGGGATCTCGTTCGTGCAGATCGTACTGATCGGGAGCTTGAGGGATCTACGTGGACAGCTGGTCATGGGGAGTGGTGTCTTCTGAGGACGAGCCCTGGCTCCGCGAGCGGGTGGACGGCGTCGTTCTGGCCGTGCACGTCGTGCCGGGAGCCTCACGCGCGGGGATCGCCGGGCGCCATGGAGACGCACTGCGGATACGGGTGACCGCACCTCCCAGCGGGGGTGCCGCCAACCGTAAACTCGTCCAGGTGGTGGCGGAAACCCTCGGCGTGCGGGTGGCGGCGGTGTCGATCGCACGCGGCGCGGCGGCACGGCAGAAGCTCGTGCACGTCCATGGCGTAGGCATGGACCTGGCTCGCTCGCGGCTCGGTGGACTGGCTTCCGTTGACAGTGTGAGGGGCCGCCATTAGAGCTGCACTCATGCCCGTGTACGAGTACCGGTGCGAGCAGTGCGGCGACTTCGAGGAGATGCAGCGCATCACCGATGCCCCGCTCAGCCGCTGCCCGAAGTGCCGCCGCAAGGTCCGCCGACTGATCTCGAATTCGAGCTTTCAGCTGAAGGGGAGCGGGTGGTATGTGACTGACTACGCTCGCTCCGGGAGTGGGGGCGGGCCCAAGAAGGACGGCGGAGAGAAGCCATCCGGCGACAGCGAGGCAAGCGACAGCAAGGCCGAGTCCAAAGCGGACGCCAAGCCAGAAGCCAAGCCAGAAGCCAAGTCGGAGGCCAAGGCCGACGGCAAAGGGGACGGCAAGCCCGCCGCGTCCACGGCCAGCACCTGACACCCACCCCGGTCCTGGTCGGGGTCGACACCGGCGGGACGTTCACCGATCTGATCGCCGTCATCGACGGGCGGGCAGAGGTGCTCAAGGTGCGCTCGACCCCCCACGACCCGGGCGAGGCGGTCCGGGCGGGCATCGCGGCGCTGGTGCGGTCCGGTACCCGGATCGACCTGCACTACGGCTCGACGGTCGCGACCAACGCGCTCCTCGAGCGGCGCGGGGCGCGGGTGTTGCTGTTCACCACCGCGGGATTCGAGGACGTGCTCGAGATCGGTCGCCAGGTCCGGCCGCGGCTGTACGATCTGCAGCCCAGCAAGCCGGTGGCGCTCGTCCCCCGCCCCGACCGGATCGGCGTGCGGGAACGGATGCTGGCGGATGGGACGGTCGAACTGGCCCTGCGACCCGCCGCCATCGCCGAGGTCGTTCGTCTGGCGCGGCGGCGTCGCGCGCAGGCCATCGTCGTCTGTCTCCTGCACGCGTACGCCAATCCACAGCACGAGCGGCAGCTCGGGGAGGCGGTGCGCCGGGCCTTTCGGGGTCAGGCGCTGCATCTGACCCTCTCGCATCGCCTGCTGCGGGAGTACCGCGAATACGAGCGGGTGGCGACGTGTGTCCTGAATGCGTACGTCGGCCCGATCATGGCCGGGCACCTGCGCGGGGTGCAACGAAGCGTGCGCGGCGCCGTGCGGGTCATGCAGTCGAGCGGCGGGCTGATCGGGGCCGCCACGGCCGGGGTCGAAGCCGTGCGGACGCTCCTTTCCGGCCCCGCCGGTGGGGTCGTGGGGGCTGCGGATCGCGCGCGACGGGCCGGCTTCGATCGCGTCATCACCTTCGATGTGGGCGGAACGTCGGCAGACGTGAGCCTCGTCGATGGCGAGATCCCGTACGGTAGCGAGGCCCTGGTCGACGGGATGCCGATGCGTCTGCCGGCGATCGACATCCACACCGTGGGCGCGGGAGGGGGATCGATCGCCCGCATCGATCTGGGTGGCGCGCTCCGCGTCGGTCCCGAGAGCGCCGGCGCCGACCCTGGACCCGCCTGCTACGGACGCGGCACGCTGCCCACCGTGACCGATGCACATCTGATCGCGGGGCGGTTGCCCGAGAGCGAAGAACTCGCGGGCGGGCTCCGGCTCGTGCGGGCGCGTGCGGAGCGGGCGCTAGCCCCCATCGCACGCCGGCTCGGCCTGTCACTCACCCAGACCGCGCTCGGCGTGATCCGGGTGGCGACGGCCGTGATGGAGCGGGCGGTGCGGGTGATCACGGTCGAGCGCGGACACGACCCGCGCCGCTTCGTTCTGGTGGCGTTCGGGGGAGCAGGAGGGCTGCACGCGTCGGAACTGGCGGAGACCCTCGGGATACGCCGTGTGTACGTCCCGCGGCGTCCGGGGCTGTTGTCGGCGTGGGGTGTGCTGGGGGGAGAGGTCATCCGCGATCACAGCCGGACCCTGCGCGTGGTCGAACCGCGACCGGCCCGGATCGCCGCTGTCCTGGAGGCGCTCGAGCGTGCCGCTCGCGCCGACGTGCGCCGCGAAGGCGTGCCCGTGACGGCGCTCGAGCATGGCCTCGACGTGCGCTACGCCGGCCAGGGGTACGAGCTGCCGGTCCCGTTCGGGCCCCAGTGGCGGCGCGACTTCCACCGCCTCCATCAGCAGCGATTCGGGCATGCCGACCCGGACCGGCCGCTCGAGGTGGTCACCGTGCGGACGCGAGCGCGAGGCGGCAGACGCACGCTGCCTGTCGATGCCCCGCCACCCGCCGGCCGCGCCCGGCCGGTCTCGACCCGCCCGGTCGTGTTCTCCGGCCGTCCCGTGCGCACGCCGATCTATCGCCGGGATGACCTCCCACTGCGGCAGCGACTCGGCGGTCCGGCAATCATCTGCGAGTACAGTGCTACCACCGTCGTTCCGCCGGGCTGGACGCTCACCGTCGATCGTGCCGGCGGGCTGCTCCTCGCCACGCGCTGAGGCGCCATGGACGCCATCGCTCTCGAAATCGCCAATCACCGCCTCGCCAGCATCGCCGAGGAAATGGGGGTCGTCCTCGGCCGCACCGGTTTGTCGCCGAACATCAAGGAGCGCCGTGACTACTCGTGTGCGGTGTTCGACGCGCGCGGCGATCTGGCGGCACAAGCAGCGCACATCCCGGTGCATCTCGGTGCGACGCCGCTGTCTGTGCGGGCGGCGCTGGCGCATACCAGGATGGAACCTGGCGACGTGGTCATTCTGAACGATCCGTTCGCCGGGGGTACCCATCTCCCGGACGTGACGGCGGTCGCGCCGGTCTTCCTCCGCGGCGCGCGGACACCATGGGCGTACGTTGCCAACCGTGCCCACCACGCCGACATGGGCGGCATGGCCCCGGGCTCTATGCCCCTGGCGACGGAGATATTTCAAGAGGGATTCCGGCTCCCGCCCGTGCGCCTGATCGCGGGAGGCCGACCAGTGCGCGACGTGCTTGCCTTGTTCCTCGCCAACACCCGCGTGCCGCACGAACGGGAAGGGGATCTCCTCGCCCAGTGGGCCGCCCTGCGCGTGGGGGCGGAACGCCTGCGGTCGCTCGCGGCTGCGGAGGGAGTGCGTCGATTGAGTCGCGCGATGGCGGCCCTGCAGGACTACTCGGCAGCTCTCATGCGGGCGGCGGTGAGGCGCCTGCCGCCCGGCCGCTACCACGCCACCGACGTGCTCGACGATGACGGCCTCGGGGCACGCGACCTCCGCCTTGCCGTGACGGTGACGATCGGCCGGGGGCGGGCCCGCGTCGATTTCACCGGAACGGCGGCACAGACGCGCGGCCCCGTGAACGCCAACCTGGCCGTCACCCGCTCCGCGGTGCTCTATGTCTTCGCGGCGCTGGCAGAGGAGGATATTCCGGCGAACGAAGGGCTCGCACGCCCCCTCACGATTGCTGCTCCGGAGGGGTCGTTGGTGAATGCCGTGTTCCCGGCGGCGGTCGCCGGCGGCAACGTCGAGACGTCGCAGCGTATCGTCGACGTCCTGTTGCGGGCTCTTGCCCCGGCGGCGGCCGATCGGATTCCGGCCGCCAGCGCGGGAACGATGAACAACATCGCCTTCGGGGGCACCACCGCGGGTGGCCGATCATTCGCCTACTACGAAACGGTGGCCGGGGGGGCAGGGGCAGGCCCGACTCGTCCCGGTGCGTCGGCGGTCCAGACCCACATGACCAACACTGCCAATACTCCCGTCGAGGCCCTGGAGACCTACTACCCCATCCGTGTCCGTCGCTATGCCCGGCGTTGGGGGTCGGGTGGGGCCGGGCGCAACCGGGGAGGGGACGGCGTGGTGCGGGAGATCGAGTTCCTGACGCCCGTGCGGGTGACGCTGCTTGGCGAGCGGCGGGTGAGACGGCCCTACGGTCTAGCGGGGGGGTCGCCTGGGGCCGCAGGCCGGGACTGGCTGATCCGTGTGGGGCGAACAGCGCAGCGGCTCTCGGCCAAGGTGGTGGTCGAGGTCACGCCGGGCGAGCGTATTCGTGTCGAGACGCCCGGCGGAGGCGGGTTCGGACGGAAGCGGGGCCGCCGTTAGGCGGCACGCTCCTTGGCCAGGGTGTCGAGGCGGCGCTCGAGATCCGCGAGGCGCTCGTGCAGGTCCGCGAGGTCGCTCTGGGTGACCACGTTGAGGCGCTTCACGACCCGCTCGACCACCCGGCTGGCCTGCTCTTCCAAGGTGGCCAGGATGCGATCGCGGCGGCTCTCGATTTCCTTCAGCGTCTGCTCGGCGCGCTGGCGAAGCTCGCTCTGCAGCTTGCGCGCGTCGGCCAGAATGGCGCTGACGGTCTCGCGGCGGGTGCGGTTGGCGAGGGCGCCGGCGTCCTTGCGGATGCGACCGACCAACTTCTCACCTTCCGACTGCATACGTTTCACCGATGCCCGTACCTCATCCATACTGAGACGGGACTTGGCCTGTGCCATGGAACACTCCTCCCTTTGCGTAGTGAGCTGTCGCTCCTACTACGCACCGCGTTATGAGTCAATGTAGAATTTGTCGAGGTTTTCGGGCGGCAGGGAGTTAGCGGGCCACAAAATGAACCTGGCCATCACGGAGCACGATGCGGTCGGGGATCTCCTCGAGCGGGGTCTTGTGGGCGGTCTGCAGGTGCGCCACGAAGCTGTCGCGGTCGTCGAACGCCTTGCGGTCGACGTCGCAGCGATAGGGCGCGCGATTGATGCTCACCGCTCCCGGGACCACATGCCGGTCGCGGCGCCCGAAGTAGTGCAGGCGCTGATGCTCTTCGGGAACGACGGGGATGAAGACCTCGGGCAGGACGTCGCGCCGGGCGCGGGGCACTCTCACGTCGTCAGCGACCGCGAGCGGCGCGCAGGCCAGGACGACGGCCAGCGTGGAGACGAGTCGCACGCTCAAAGGCTACGAGTCAGGGCGCCGAGTCACAAGCCAGGGGGCGATCGTGGTTGACGCTCCAGAACGATTCGAGTAGGAGCCGAGCCTCTCCGGTCGCATAGCTCAGTTGGTTAGAGCGCCTGCTTCACACGCAGGAGGCCCGTGGTTCGAGTCCACGTGCGACCATTCGTGGCGGCGCGCTCGTCGCCGCGCCGCGTGCCCTACCAGCCGGCCAGATCGGCGGCCCGCTGGCGGTGGTACCGTGCTTCGCCGAGGAACGAGCGGTCGAAGAGCGCGCGGCGGAACCAGAGGTGGAGATCGTACTCCCAGGTGAAGCCGATCCCGCCATGCAGCTCCGTGGTCATGCGCACGGTCCGGTCGAACACATCGGCCAGATGGGCTTTCGCGATGGCGGCATGGCGCTCGGCGCGATCGCGGATGCGATCGTGGGCGTGTGCGGCGTACCACCACAGGGAGAGCGCGGGCTCGAGGTCCGTGGCCAGGTCCGCGAGCTGGTGCTTGACCGCCTGAAAAGCGCCGATCGGCTGCCCGAACTGCTCGCGCGTCATTACGTACTTGACGGTCATGTCGAGGCAGCGGCAGGCCCCGCCGTACGCATCGGCGGCCAGGAGGACGAGCCCGGCATCGCGCGTACGGTCGATGGCCTCGCGGCCGGCGCAGATCTTGACTGCCGGGGCCCGCGACAACTCGACGGCCACCACCCGGCGGGTCGTGTCGACCCCGCTCAGCGCCGTCGTCTCGAGCCCGGACGCTCCGCGCTCCACGAGCCAGAGCCCTGGCCCCTGGTCGTCCCGGGCGGCGACGAGGAGGGCGTCGGCGACGTGGCCGTATGGCACGAGGGGTTTCCGGCCGGTGAGCGTGCCGCCGCTGGCTCGGGTGGCGAGCTGGTCGGCGTCCCACACGCCGCCTTCTTCCCCGAGCGCGACGGTCAGAATGGCCGTGCCGTCGGCCAGCGCCGGCAGCCAGCGCGCGGCCACTGCGTGGTTGCCGCTCGCTGTGAGCGCCGAGGTGGCCAGTGCGCAGGCCAGAAACGGCCCCGGCGTGCAGGCCCACCCCAGCTCCTCGGCGGCGATCGCCACGTCGAGCAGGTCGAGCCCCAAGCCGCCGTGGGCCGTTGGAACGTGCAGACCGGGAACGCCCATGCCGGCGAGCCCCTGCCACAGCGAGACGTCGTGCCCGGTCTCGGTCTCGGCGATCGCCCGCACGCGGGTCGTGGGGCACTCGGTCTCGAGGTAGCGGCGAATCGTGTCCTTCAGCAGGACCTGGTCCTGCGACAGCCCGAAATCCATGCAGCGAGCCTCTTACTTCCGTGCGTCGCGCGGGAGGCCGAGGCCTCGCTCGGCGACGATGTTGCGCTGGATGTTGGCGGCGCCGCCGGCGATCAGGACGCCGAGGGACCACATGTAGGCGGTCCCGAACATCCCCATGGCGGGGGCGGTCGCCTCCCCGGGAGCGAGCAACGCCCGGTCGCCGACCACGTCCATGGCCAGCTTGGCGATGTCGTAGCCGAGCTGCGTGGAATGGAGCTTCATCACCAGGCCGGCCATGCCGGCGTCCTCGCCGCGTGCACTCGTCGTGAGCATGCGGTAGCCGCTGTACTCGCTGGCGAGGAGGCGGGCTTCGAGCTCGACCAGCCGGTCGCGGATGACCGGGTCCTTGATGGCGGGCTGGCCGCGGATCTCGAGCGCCTGGGCCAGCATGACGAGCCCCTCGAAGGTGCGCCGCGTGAGGGCCGAGCTGCCGATCAGCGCGCGTTCGTGCTTGAGCGTGGAGCGGCTGACGGTCCAGCCCTGGCCCCGTTTCCCCACCAGGTTGCTGGCCGACACGCGCGCGTTTTCGAAGAACACCTCGTTGAAGTCGGCGTCCCCCGTCATCTGGCGCAGCGGCCGGACGTCGAGCCCGGGGGTCTTCATGTCGATCAACAGGTAGCTGATACCGTCGTGCTTGGGCGCGTCGGGCTCGGTGCGTACGAGGGCGAACATCCAGTCGGAGTCCTGCGCGTTCGACGTCCAGATCTTCTGCCCGTTCACGACCCAGTGGTCGCCGTCGAGTACGGCGCGGGTGCGGAGCGAGGCGAGATCGCTGCCGGCTCCGGGCTCGCTGTAGCCCTGGCACCAGCGGATCTTGCCGAGCAGCGTGTTGCGGACGAAGAACTCCTTCTGGGCTTCGGTGCCGTGTTCGAGCAATGTTGGGACGAGCATGCTCGGGCCCTGGCCGATCACCTCGTGCGGCGCCCGCGTGCGCCGGAACTCCGCGTGGATGATGGTGGCCTTCAGCGGATCCGGAGACTGTTCCGAGCCGCCGTAGCGCTTCGGGACGTGACGATAGAGGTAGCCGTGCGCGATGGCCATCAGGCGAAACGCGGTGGCACGCTCGTCGATGCACAGACCGCCGGTCATGGCGGCAACGCTGTTCGGATCGGGCTGACTGGCGGCGTCTTCGGCGGTCCAGTTCTCGGTCAGAAACTGGCACAACTCGGCGCGAAACTGCTCGTACTCTGCACTGTAACTCAGGTTCACTGCGGGGCTCCTCGCGAGGGGTTTGGGTGGTCGATGCGGGTGCTGTCAGCTGATGAGTGCACCAGCCACGAACCGCACGGTGGCCATCGAGCCGTTCAACATGTCGCTCAGCACGTCCATCAGGATTCTGCGCATGGCGGGATCGTGCCCGAGCCGCTCGAGCAGGTCGGCGCTATCGCGGAGACCCTGGATCATCGCATCGAACTGATCCTGTTGCGCGACCTCGTCCATGCGCGGCTCATAGCGCTGCCGCGTGCGCGTTGACAAGAGGGAGGGGGGAGAAAGTTCGCCGCTGCACATGCATCGGAGCAGAGCATCGTCATGTGCGCCGCGGACGATGCGCGCACGCCCGGGGCGGATCTGTTACACACGATGGTGTGCGCGGCGTGAAGTGGGGCCTCGCGCTCGTCGTCCTGGCGATGGGCGCCGGCGTGGTGGTGGTCGGGTGGCAGTGGGACCAGCGGGTGCGAACGTACCTCGCCGGCCCCCCGCTGGGCACGACCCGCATCTACGCGGCGCCCTCGGTGGTGCGCCGGGGCATGAGCGAACCCGGTGGCTCCCTGGTGCGGAAACTCACCCGCCTCGGGTATCGACGGGTCGAGAGGAGCGAGGCGGTCACGTCCGGGACCTATCGTGTCGCCGGTCCGACGATCGATGTCTTCCCGGGCCCGTCGCCGCTGCCGGACGCCGGCCCGCCGTTGCCGGCCCGCGTGACGGTGCGTTCGGGACGCGTCACCGATGTGCGCACGCCCGAGGGGACGGCCCTCGACCGTCTCGAGATCGAGCCCGAGATCCTCGCGATTCTGGGCGCGTCGGGGGCCACGCTCGCCGCCGCGGGCGAGCGACCGCCGGCGGCCTGTCGCGACGCGCTCCTGGCGGCGGAAGATCGGTACTTCTTCCGCCATCTCGGTGTCGACCCCCTGGCCATCATGCGTGCGCTGTGGGCCGACGTGCGCGCCGGCGCCCGCGAGCAGGGGGGCAGCACCATCACCCAACAGCTGGTGAAGAACGCGTTCCTGACCCCGCGCCGTACGCTCGGGCGGAAGCTGGAAGAGGCCATGCTGGCGGTGCTGTTGGAGCTGCGCGCCTCGAAAGAGGAGATTCTCGATCGCTACATGAGCTCGGTGTACCTCGGCGTCGACGGCGGCTTGCCGGTGCACGGCTTCGCGCAGGCGGCCGACGTGTACTTCGGAAAACCGCTCGGCGAGTTGGGCCCGGCGCCGTGTGCACTGCTGGCCGGTATCATCCGCTCGCCGAACGGACTGGCTCCCCGCCGCCATCCCCGGGCTGCCCTGGCGCGTCGCAATCGCGTCCTGGCGCTCATGGTTCGCAACGGTGCGCTCGCGGACCCCGCCGGCGCGCAGGCGATCGCCGAGCCCCTGGGGCTCGCCGATGCGCGCCCCAGGGTTGCCGGCGCGCTCTACGTGGCCGCGGAGGTGGGGCGCGAGCTGCCGCGGTTGCTGCCGCCCGAGATCGCGACCGTCCCGGGGCTGGCCGTGTTCACCACCGTCGACGCGGACCTGCAACGCGACGCCGAGCGCGCCGTTCGCCGGCAGCTCGAGCGCCTGGAAGGGCGCCGTCCGCGCCGCGAACGGCTGCAGGCCGCGCTGGTCGCTCTCGATCCCGAGACCGGCGGCGTGCGCGCCCTGGTCGGCGGACGCGACTTCGGGTCGAGCCCGCTCGATCGCGCGCTTCGCACGCGCCGCCAACCCGGGTCGGCGTTCAAGCCCTTCGTCTACCTGGCGGCGCTCGACCCCACACGGCGCGGCGCGGCCAGTCCGCGCACGGTTATGTCGCTGCTCGCCGACGAGCCCGTTGCCGTGACCGTCGGTAGCTCGACGTGGCGGCCGGCGAACTACGACGGCACCTTCGCCGGCGCGCTGCCGCTCGAGGACGCGCTTGCCGACTCGCGCAACGCCGCCACCGTCCGGCTTTCCCTGGACGTAGGCGTCGATGCCGTCGCCAACGCCGCGCGCGACCTCGGCATTGCGGCGCCGCTCCCGCGCGTGCCGGCGCTCGCGTTGGGTGCCGCGGAGGTGTCGCTGCTCGAGCTGACCGCCGCCTACGGCGTCTTCGCGTCTGGCGGGATTCGTCGCGCACCTACCCTGGTGGCGGCGGTCACCGCCGCCAACGGGGATGTCCTGTATCGTGCGGCTGCTCCCGCGGAGCGCGTGCTGCAACCCGGCGTCGCCTACCTGATGACCCATCTCCTCGCGCGCGTGGTGGATGCCGGCACTGGCCACCCGGCGCGGGCGGCGGGATTGACCGGTCCGGCAGCTGGCAAGACGGGCACCACCGACGATACGCGCGACGCGTGGTTCGTCGGGTTCACCCCCGCAGTGGTGGCGGGGGTCTGGGTGGGGCGCGATCGCGGCGGGCCGACGGGTCACACCGGCGCGCAGGCCGCCCTGCCGATCTGGACCGACTTCGTGCGCGCCGCGGGGAACACCGGCGTGGAGGAGTTCCCGGTGCCGTCCGGCGTCGTCTGGCGCGACGTCGACCCGATCAGCGGACACCTCGCCACCGCCGAGTGTCCGGAGCATCGGCGCGCCCCGTTCCTGGCCGGTACGGAGCCGGAGGCGCCGTGCACCGAACATCGTCCGGTGTTGAGCGCCGTCAGCGACGGGCTCGGCGAGGTCGGCCGCAGCATCGAGCACGGCGGGCGCCGGCTGGGGGAGTGGATCGGGCGACTCTTCCGCTGAAGCCGACGGGTACGGTAGGGTCGCCGCCGTGGCGTCTACCACTCGGCTCGCTCCGATCGTGCGTGGCGTCGCCGGGGCTCTGCTGTGGACCGGTGTCGCCTGCGCGACGGAGGGCGAGGACCTGGGCGCCACCCTCCCGGTGTGGAGCGCCATCCCGTTCGCCGGCATGCTGCTCTCGATCGCGCTCTTTCCGCTCTTCGCGGCCCGCTTCTGGCATCACCACTACGGCAAGGTGGCGGCCGCGTGGGCGCTCGGGCTCGTGGTGCCGTTCGTGCTCGCCCACGGCGGCGCCGCCGCGCACGAGCTGGCGCACGTGGCGATCGTCGACTACGTGCCTTTTCTCATCCTGATATCCACCCTGTTCACGATCGGGGGCGGCATCTACGTACGCGGGGCGCTGCGCGGCACACCCGCCGTCAACGGGTGCCTGTTGCTGATCGGGACGGTCCTGGCGTCGTGGGTGGGGACGACCGGCGCCGCCATGCTGCTCATCCGGCCGCTGCTGCGCGCCAACCGGCCGCGCCGGTACCGCGAACATACCGTGGTGTTCTTCATCTTCCTGGTGGCGAACATCGGCGGTGGGCTCACCCCGCTCGGCGACCCACCGCTCTTTCTCGGCTTCCTGCACGGTGTTCCGTTCTTCTGGACTTTCTCGCTCTGGCGGCCGGTGCTGGTGGTGGCGGCCTGGGTGCTGGCCGCCTACGCGGTGGTCGAGGTCTGGTGCTGGTGGCGCGAGGACGCGCTCGTACGCGCCCGGCCACTGGGCCCGCGCGAGCCGCTCGGCATCGACGGCTGGCACAACGCCATCTTCCTGGTGGGCGTGCTCGGGGCCGTGATCGTGTCCGGGCTCTGGGACGGGGGCACGGTGTCGATCTTCGGCGTCGAGCAGCACGTCCAGAACCTGGCCCGCGACGCCTGCCTCCTCGGCATGCTGGCGGCCTCGTGGTGGACGACGCCACGGGAAGTGCGTGCGCTGAACGAGTTCTCGTGGGAGCCGATCCGCGAAGTGGCGATCCTGTTCGCGGGTATCTTCGCGACCATCATCCCCGCCCTGGCCATGCTGCGCGCCGGCGAGGACGGCGCGCTCGCGTTCGTGATCCAGGCCGTGGACGAGCCGGCGCATTTCTTCTGGGCCTCCGGTGGGCTGTCGTCCTTTCTCGACAACGCGCCGACCTACCTGACCTTTCTGTCGACCGCCCTCGGTCGCCTCTTCCCGGGTCTGGGTGAACGCGAGGCCATCGCGCGCTTGATCGCCGAGCACGGGCCGTACCTGACCGCCATCTCGGCGGGCTCGGTCTTCATGGGGGCGAACACCTACATCGGCAACGCGCCTAATTTCATGGTGAAGTCGATCGCCGAGGAGGCCGGGGTGCCCATGCCGTCGTTCTTCGGCTACATCGTACGCTACACCCTGCCCGTGCTGATCCCGGCGTTCGTGGTGACGACGTGGCTCTTCTTCCCGTGAGTCCTACAGCTCGAGCGTCGCGCGCCGCGCGCGGATGCACCAGCGGCCGCCCACCTTGACCAGATCGTCGTCGTAGCGTCCGGTCGTCTGCATCCGGCTGCCCGCAGGCCCCGTGATGGCGAGCACGTACGACTCCGCGCGGGCGCCGTCGCCGTCGCCGTGGAGGACGACGTTGGTGGTATAGTGCCGCATGAAGATGCCGGTCGCATCCAGGGTCTGCGTGAAGCGGGTGAGACCGTCGCGGCCCTCGAACGGTCCCATCACGTTCCCGAAGTCGAGCCGGCAGTCGTCGGTGAACAGCTCGCCGAAGCGTTCCCAGCGGCGTTGGTCGATGTGATGGCAGTAGCGGGCGAGTACTTCGGCAATCGCGAGGCGGTCGTCGGCGGTGAGCTGGCTCATGGGGGTCTCCTTGGGGTGGTTTCATAGCCCGGGTCGACGAACCCTCGCCAGCCCGGCGTCTGCCTTGAAAACGCGGGGGCAGGACGCCTAGTGTTGCCTCGCCGGAGGGAGCTGTCGTTCATGGAGAGCCGCTGGTCGGATACGGAAGCCGCAGAATACGTCGACCGCTTCGCGCCACGCTGGGGCGAGGCGCTGGCGCTACGCGTGTACACCTCGCGTCTCATCGGACGCGATCCCGACCTGGTGATGCACGGCGGCGGCAACACATCGCTCAAGGGCGCGGTCACCACGCTGGTCGGCGAACGTGTCGAGGCGCTGTTCGTCAAGGGGAGCGGCTGGGATCTCGACGCCATCGAACCCCCCGGGCTGCCGGCGGTCGACCTGGCGCACCTGCGCAAGCTCCGCACCCTGGGCGAGCTGTCCGACGAGGAGATGGTGAACCAGCTGCGTACGCATCTCTTCGACGCCGGGGCCCCGAATCCGTCGGTCGAGACGCTGCTGCACGCTTTCCTGCCGCATCGCTTCATCGACCATACGCACGCCGACATCGCGCTCGTGCTGACCAACCAGCCACGCACCGAAGCGGAGCAGATGGTGCACGAGGCGTTCGGCCCGCGCTGGGCGATCGTGCCCTACATCATGCCCGGCTTCGCGCTCGCCAAGCTCGCCGCCGAGGTGTTCGAGCGCGACGCGGAGGTGGAAGGGCTGGTGCTGCTGAACCACGGCCTGTTCACGTTCGCCGACGACGCGCGCACCGCCTACGAGCACATGATCGCCGGGGTCGACCGCGCCGAGCGCTTCGTGTGGGCGCGGGCGCGCGAGCGGCGGCCAGTCGGGCGGGGCGCGCGTCTCGCCGGCGCCCCGGCCGAGAAGGCCGCGCAACTCGGCCCGGTACTGCGCAGCGTGCTCGCCGATCCGGTGGGCGGGGACGATCCCGGCTTCCGTCGCATGGTGCTCGAGTACCGGGTGAGCGAGGAGGCCCTCGAGCAGCTCGCCAGCCCCGACGCCGCGGCGCTGGCCGCCACCGGTCCGCTCACCCCCGATCACGTGATCCGGACGAAGGGCCCGACGCTCTATCTGCCCGCCGATCTGCCGCTCGCCGATCCGGTCGCGTTGCGCGAGCGCCTCGCCACGGCGGTGGGAGCCTATCGCCAGCGCTACGACGCGTACTTCGACGCCAATGCCAACCGGGCGCGTACCAAGATCACTCGCCTCGATTCCTATCCACGCGTGATCCTCGTTCCCGAGGTGGGCATCTTCACCGCCGGCCGCACCAAGGCCGACGCCCGCATCGCCGCCGACATCGCCGAGCACACCATCCGCGCCAAGGCGCTCGCCAACGCCATTGGCCGATACACGGCGCTTTCCGACGCGGACCTGTTCGATATGGAGTACTGGAGCCTCGAGCAGGCCAAGCTGGGCAAAGGCAAGGAACCTCCGCTGGCCGGGCAGGTGGCGCTGGTCACCGGCGCTGCCGGCGCGATCGGGTTCGCCATCTGCCAGAAGCTGATCGAGGCCGGCGCGCACGTCGTGGTGACCGATGTGGCCGCTGACCGGGTCGAGACGGCGCTCGAGGACCTCGACCCCACGCGCAAGGGCCTGGCTGCCGGCGTGGTGATGAACGTCACCGACGAGGCGTCGGTGGCGGCAGGGTTCGCGGCGACGTGCCAGCTCTACGGCGGCCTCGACATCCTGGTGCTGAACGCCGGCATCGCCCACGTGAGCGCCATTGCCGACACCGACCCGGCGGCCTTCCGGCGCGTCGTCGACGTGAACCTGGTCGGCTACTTCCTGGTGCTGCGCGAGGCGGCGGGACTCTTCAAGCGCCAGGGCACGGGCGGGAACGTGATCGTCAACTCCTCCAAGAACGTCTTTGCCCCGGGGGCCGATTTCGGGGCCTACAGCGCGTCCAAGGCGGGGGCGCACCAGCTCGGCAAGGTGGCGGCTCTCGAGCTGGCCGCCGCCGGGGTGCGCGTCAACATGGTGAATGCCGACGCCGTCTTCGGCGACCCGCGCCGGCCGTCGGGCTTGTGGCAGGAAGTCGGGCCGGCGCGTGCCCGCTCGCGCGGCCTCGATCCGGGCGAGCTGCAGGACTACTACCGGCAACGGAACTTGCTCAAGACGAAGGTGACCGGCGCGCACGTGGGCAACGCGGTCGTGTTCTTCGCCTCCAACCTGACGCCCACCACCGGCGCCACGCTCCCCGTCGACGGCGGTGTAGCAGACGCCTTCCCGCGCTGATGGACACGCTCGACGCCGCCCGCGACATCCACGACCGCCTGCGCGCCCTGATGCGCCGCGCGGCCTGACCAGGGGAGGGCGCACACATGGCCGACACCCGCGTTGTATTGCTCGATAGCGACGACTACATGCACCCCAACAGCGGCGAGTCGAACTTCAACGAGAGCGCCTACTACAACTTCTACGATCCTGTACGGCGCCTCGGCGGCTTCGTCCGCCTCGGCAATCGCCCGAACGAAGGTTACGCCGAGATGACCGTCTGCCTCTACCTCCCGGACGGCTCGGCGGCGTTCATGTACCAGCGCCCGACCATCACCGACAACGCGCGCTTTGCCGGCGCCGGTCTCGCCTTCGAAGTGCGTACGCCGTTCCGCGAGCACGCCATCCGCTACGACGGCCCGTGCATCCAGCTTGCGCGTCCCCTCGACCTGATCGACCCCCGGCGCGCGTTCACCGAGAACCCGCACCATCCCGTGACCTTCGAGCTGCGCTACGAGGGCCTGTCGCCCGGCTTCGGCGGCGAGCCGCGCGTCGAGCAGAACGGCCAGTGGGAGAGCGTGCAGGCGGAGAAGACGGGCCAGGAGTTCGCGCGCGGCCATCTCGAGCAGCACGGGCACGCCACCGGCCGGCTGGTGATCGACGGGCGCGAGTTCCCGATCGACGGCTACGGCCTCCGCGACCATTCGTGGGGCCCGCGCTACTGGCAGGCGCCCAAGTACTACCGCTGGCTCACGATGAACTTCGGCGCCGATGCCGGCATGGCCGCCGCGCTCACCGTGCAGCGCGACGGCCGCGAGGTGCAGGGCGGCTTCATCTACCGGCGCGGCGAGCCGAACCGGCTCCTCGGCCGTGTCGAGGTGGAGAGCGTACTCGGCGGCGCCGAGCAGTTGCACGAGCGACTCACGGCGACCGTCCACCCGGCCGACGGTGGCGCACCCGAACGCGTCGAGGGGCGCGTGCTCGCCATGGTGCCGCTCCGCAACCGGCGGAGCGGCGTGACCACCCGCATCGCGGAGGGGCTCACCGAATGGCGCTGGGGCGAGCGCACCGGCTACGGCTGGTCCGAGTACCTCGATCACGTCGACTGAGGTGGCCTCGACCGCGCCCTTCGATCTGACGGAACGACTCGCCGCCTGGGTGCGGGGGCGAATGGGCGACGACAGCGCCGCCATCGCCGGCCTGGTCCGCCTGCCCGGCGGCGCGTCGCGCGAGAGCTGGGTGTTCGACGCGGTGCCCGCCGGCCGACCGCCCCGCCGCCTCGTCTTCCGCCGCGACCCGCCCGGGCACCACGTGCAGACCAGCCGGCGCGACGAGTTCCTGCTCCTGCAGGCCGCCGCCGCCGCGGGCGTGTGCGTGCCGCCCGTTCTGTGGTGCGAGGACGACCCGCAGGTGCTGGGCGCGCCCGGGTTCGTGATGGAGTTCGTCGCCGGCGAGACCCTCGGCCGTCGTCTCCTGCGTGACGAGGAGTACGCGCCGGCGCGGGCGGCGCTGCCGGGCGAGCTGGCGCGCGCGCTCGCGCGCATCCACGCCATCGACCCGGGGGCGGTTCCCTTTCTGGCGCGGCCGGCAGAGGGCGAGTCACCGGCCGGCGCCGAGCTGGCGCGCTACGAGCAGATCTACCGCGCCATCACGCCCGATGCGCACCCGGCGCTCGAGCTGGCGTTCCGCTGGCTCGCGGCACGACCGCCCGAGCCCGCGCGCTGGACGGTCGTGCACGGCGACTTCCGCATCGGCAACGTCATCTTCGGCCCCGAGGGCTTGCGCACGGTCCTCGACTGGGAGCTGGCGCACGTCGGCGACCCGATGGAGGACCTCGGCTGGCTATGCGTACGCTCGTGGCGCTTCGGTGCCGACGACCAGCCCGTCGGGGGTCTGTGTGCGCGCGAGCCGTTTCTCGCCATGTACGGTGAGGCTGCGGGCGTAGCGGTCGATCCCGCGGCGGTGCGCTGGTGGGAGGTCTTCGGCAACCTCAAGTGGGCCGTCATCTGCATCATGCAGGCGCGGACGTTCCTCGATGCCGGCGTACGCAACGTGGAGCTGGCCAGTCTCGGCCGGCGCATTGCCGAAATGGAGCTAGAGCTCCTCGACCTGACGGAGGCGTGAGATGCAGGACCCGCGATTGGAGCTCGAGCTTTTCAATCTCACGGAGGCGTAAGATGCAGGATCGGCGATTGGAGCTCGAGCTTTTCAATCTCACGGTGGCGTGAGATGCAGGATCGTCCGACGATGACCGAGCTGCTGGCCGCCGTACAGGCCTTCCTGGAAGACGACGCCGTGCCGGTGCTGGAGGGGCGCCGGCGCTTCCATGCCCGTGTGGCGGCGAACGTGCTGGCGATCGTGGGCCGGGAGCTGGCGGGGGAAGAGGAGGCCCTGGCGGCGGAGTGGCGTGGGCTGGCGGCACTGTTGGGGCGCGACGCCGACGTACCTCCTCCTACCCGGCAGGCGTTGCGTCTGGCGGTCGATATGTGGACGCGCACGCTGGCCGCGCGCATTCGCCGGGGCGAGGCGGACTCGGGACCGTTCGCCACCGCGGTACGCGCACAGGTACGCGCGACCGTGCGTGAGAAGCTGCGCGTCGCCAATCCGGGGTACCTGGCGCGCAGCGCCTCGCGCGACGATCCCGCGCCTGCCGCTCACCGCGTCGAGTAGCGCCCCGACGACCACGCGCGCAGCAGGTTCATTGCCTTGGCCGGCTCGGCCGGTACCGCGACCGCCGGCCGGGGTGTCGCCTTACGAACCGGCGTCTTCGCCGCACGTGGGGGGCTCTTCCGCGCGGGCTTCTTGGCGGCGGGCTTCGTGACCTTTTTCCGGGCGGCGGTGGCGCGCGCCTTGGGCTTCTTCCGCTTCGTCGGCATCTACCTCTCCTCCTCGTAACAACGGTTGAGGTACCGACATAGCACAGAACGTGGCCCCGCCACCCCCCGCGCGCCCTCAGCGCCCCGCCGTCATCCCCACCCGGTGCCGGCGTGCCCCGAGCGCGAGAAACCCGACCCCCGCGACCGCGAACACCGCTGCCGACCCGAGCCAGGCCGCCGGAATGCCCGCCGAACGCGCCGCCAGCCCGAGGCACACGAGCCCCATGCTGCCGCCGAGCGTGAACGCCATCGAGCGCACCGACAGCACCGTCGCCCGCCGCTCGGAGGCCGCGCGCTCGTTGACCCACGCCTGGAGCACCGGCTCCGAGACGCCGAAGCCGAGCTCGAACAGCAGGAAGCCGGTCAGGGCGGGCGCGAAGGTGCTGGCGGCCGCGGCGGCGCCGATGCCGCCGGCGCGGAGCACGGTGATGGCGGCCAGGACGGTCTCGCGGCGCGTCATCTGCAGCCGGGTCATCAGCAGGTTGCCGGCGATCGCCGTCAGGTTGATCAACGCGAAGATCCAGCCCATCAGCCACACACCCTCGCCCGACAGCGCCTGCATGCGCGGCGGCCAGTAGTGCCACGCCGGCATGGCCGCGAACGACAGCACCAGGGTGAGGCCGCAGAGCCACGCGAGCGTCGCGTCGCGACCGACGTCGCGCAGGCCGTCCCGGATCATGGTGACGACGCCGAGCCGGGGCGTACGCCGGCCGCCGGCGGGGCGGTCGTCGACCATGAGCAGCAGACCGACCGTGCCGGTCAGCACAAACAAGGCGGACCCCGCCACGAAGGGGATGTACAGGCCGCGCTCCGCCACGTACCCGGCGGCGAGACCGCTCAGCATCATGGGCACGCGCGCCGCGATGTGCGCACGGGCGAAGAAGCGCTCGGCCGGGCGCGTATTCCCTTCGGCGCGCATGCCGTCGACCGCCCAGGCGTCGAGCGCTCCGCTGGCGAGCGTCGTCCCGACGGCGTCGATGAACTCGGCGAGCAGGAACTCCGGGAAGGTGGTGGCGAAGGCGTAGTACAGGAAGGCGACGGCGCGGACGGCACAGCTCAGGAGGAACGAGAGCTTCCGGCCGAAGACATCGGCCACGGCGCCGGTCGGGACCTCGAACAGGAAGGCGGCGATCAGGTAGGTCGCGAACACCAGGTTGATCTGCAGCAGATCAAGCCCGCGCTCGAGCAGGAAGAGCGAGTAGGTCGGCGCCGTGACCGCCCACGACGAGTGGTACAGCGCTTGCACGAGATAGTAGGTGCGTTCGGTGCGGGTCATGGTGGTGCCCGGGCGATGGCAATCGGATCAATATGGCACGCGGAGCAGGAACGCTCCCGCCGCGGGTTTCGACGCTCGTGAGGTGCGCTACGGCTTCGGCGGGAAGGCGAAGCGGGTCGGGTCCTCGGCCGATGCCGCCGCCAGGAGATCGCCGTCGAGGGCGGTGACATCGCCGAGCGGCACCGCGCGCCCGTAGGCCTGGAACTGGGTCTTCGTCATGTGTAGCGCCCACGGCGGCTTGGCGGCGATGCGGCGCGCCCACTCGTGCACGGCGTGGTCCAGGTCATCGTCGGCGACGACGCGGTTCACGAGCCCGAAGCGCTCGGCGGTGGCGGCGTCGAAGCGGTCGCCGAGCAGGATCAGCTCGCGCGCCCGGGCCATGCCCACCTCGCGTGCCAGCCGGGGTGCGGCACCCCAGGTGAGCGGTACGCCCAGGTCCACCTCCGGGATCCGGAACGACGTGCCGGCGGCCGCGATGCGGAGGTCACATGCCAGCGCCAGCACCAGCCCGCCGCCGATCACGTGCCCGTGCAGGCGGGCGATGGTGATCGCCTCCAGGCGCTCGAGCGCCTCCAGCGCCCGCCGGCCGAGCTGCGACACCCAGCGCCGCTCGCGCGCGCCGGCGCCCGAGCCGCGGGCGAGCCGCGCGGGCGGGTCCTTCCGGTCCGCCCCCGCCGAGAACGACGGCCCGCGGCCGCCGAGGATCACCACCGGGGTGTCGAAGTGGTGCTGCAGGTCGTCGCAGGCGGCGATCAGCTCTTCCAGAGCGAGCGGCGAGAGCGCGTTCCGGCGTTCGACCCGGTTCAGCCAGATGCGCGCGATCGGCCCGACCAGCTCGACAGTCAGGGTCTCGTAGGTCGCCATGCGGCGCCGGCAGTCTCCGTCAGTCCGAGGCGCGCGGTCAATTCCCCTCGGCCTTGACGGTCGGCCTTGACCCGGTGGGCAGTGCCTGATCAAGGCTTCGGCCCGTGACGACCGACGGCGGTGACGCATGGCTCCGTGAGGCGCCGCCGCTCGCGGCGCTGACAGACGGTCCAGAGCCGGCGCAGGTGGGGAACGTCGCCGTCGGTACGGCGTCGTGGACCGAGCGCACGCTGCTCGCCAGCCGGAGCTTCTACCCCGCCGGCGCCAACACCGCCGCGCGCCGGCTGCGCTACTACGCGCGGCACTTCGCGGTCGTCGAGGTGGACGCGACCTACTACGCCCTGCCGCGCGCCGACCACGCCCGCGCCTGGGCCGAGCGCACGCCGCCCGCGTTCGCCTTCGGCGTGAAGGCGTACGCGGCGCTCACCGATCATCCCCTGGACCCGGCCCGGCTCGATCGCGATCTGCAGGCCGACCTGCCGGCGCCGCTCCGTCGCCGGCGCCACGTCTACCCCCGAGACCTGCCCGCCGCCGTGCGCGACGAGATATGGCGCCGGTTTCACAGCGCCCTCGAGCCGTTGCGCGCCGCCGGCAAGCTCGCCTACGTGCTCTTCCAGATGCCCAAGTGGTTCACGGCGACGCGGGCGCACGCGGCCTATCTGGCCGGGGTGCCGGCGCGCCTGCCGGGGGCGCCGATCGCAGTCGAGTTCCGCCAGGCAGGCTGGATGGCGGCCGAGCGCCGCGAGCGCGTGCTCGCCCACTTGCGCGAGCACGGGCTGGTGTACGTGTCCGTCGACGAGCCGCAGGGAACCCCGGCGAGCGTGCCACCGGTGGCGGCGGCCACCTCCGACGCGCTCGCCGTCGTCCGCTTCCACGGCCGGCGCACGGACACCTGGGACCTGCCGGGCGCCACCACCACGGAACGCTTCGGGTATCTCTACCAGGAGGACGAGCTGCGCTCGTGGGTGGCGCCCATTCGCAGGCTGGCTTCACATTGCCGTGCGGTGCACGTCCTGATGAACAACTGCCACCGCCACTACGCGGTGCAGAACGCGAAGCAGCTGGCGGCGTTGCTGGCGGGCGCGTAGGGGGCGTGACGCGGGAACTGCGCGGCGGACGCTGCAACGTGGCCCAGTCATCTCGCCTGTTGCTGGAGGACGTCCTCGATCCACCCGCGATAGCGCACGACGTTGGTGTCGTAGCTGAGCACGGACGGGCAACTCTGCGTGCCGATCCCGCCCGACGTCACGCCGGCCACCGCGCCGTCGACGAGGAGCGGGCCGCCCGAATCCCCGCTGCAGGTGTCGGAGCCCCGGCGTCCCGGACGCCAGCAGAGGGATTTCTTGCCCGGGCCCGCTTCCCGTCGCTCCGCGAAGTGGTGTACACCGGGAAGCATCTCGGATCGGGAGGGGCTCCGATATGTCACTACCCAGGAAGACGAGGCTCAACGTGATCCCGGGACTGCGCTACCACGACGCGCCCGCCGCCATCGAATGGCTCTGCCGAGCGTTCGGCTTCGAGAGGCATCTGGTCGTGCCCGGTGAACAGGAGGGCACGATCGCGCATGCCCAGCTGTCCTACGGCAACGGCATGATCATGCTCGGCACGGTCGATACCCACGGCGGCGGCTTCGACGAGCTGATGACGACGCCACGCCGGATCGGTGGGCGCTCGACCCAGAGCGCGTACGTGATCGTCGAGGATCCGGATGCGCACCACACGCGCGCCGTGGCTGCCGGGGCCGAGGTGGTGATGCCGCTCGAAGACAAGGACTACGGCGGCCGCGGCTACAGCTGCCGCGACCTCGAGGGCCACGTCTGGAGCTTCGGCGACTACGACCCGTTCGCCGGCTGATTGGCGAAGCCGCCGGCGAGCGAATGACGTTGACGTTGTTGTGGCTACCGACCCCGCGCCGCCGCGCACCGGTACCGACCGCCCCTCAGCCCGCCCGCGCCTCCCGCGCCGGCGGCACCTGCGGCTCCGGCGCCGTGTTCCCGAACACGAACTTCGGCCGCGTGCGCAGCACGAGCACCGGCATGATCGACAGCGAAGCCAGGCACGACAAGACCATCGCCAGCGGCATGAGCGTCCCGAACAACCGCAGGCCGAGGAACTTGGAGAACCCCTCGACCGCGAAGCCGGCGCTGATCGCCGCCGCCACGAACAGTACGGCGCGGCCGGAGGTGTGCAGCGCCGTGCCGAAGGCCTCGTCGTCGCTGGTGGCGCGGGCGCGTTCCTCGCGCAGGCGGTAGAGGAAGTAGATGGCGTAGTCGGCGCCGATGCCGGCGGCCATGGCGATGATCGTCGCCGAGCCCATGTCGAGCCGGATGCCGGTCCAGCCGAGGATGCCGAACAGCAGCGCCACCGCCACCACGATGGGGCAGATGACGTACACGCCCGCCTGCGGCGAGCCGAGCATGAGCGACGACACCAGGTAGATGACCGCCAGCACCACCAGCATGTTGAGCATCTTCCCGTAGGTGGTGTGCTCCTGCACGGCGAGGATGGTGGGACCGACCCCGCCGGCGACCAGCACGCGAACGCCCTCCGGCGGCGGGTGCGCCGCCAGCCACGCGTTGGTGCGGTCGAGCAGCGGCCGGACGCGGGCCGAATCGTCGTCGCCCAGATACGCCAGCAGCAGCGTGCGCGACAGCGCCCGGTTGGTGAAGCGCTCGAAGGCGGGCGAATCGCCCAGGAACATGAGCTGGGCGAGCAGCTCCTGCGTGTCGGGAAGCCGGTAGGGCTCGGGGTCGGTGCTGTTGAAGGCTTGGTGCAGCGACTTCACCAGGTCGGCGAGCGAGGCCGTCCGGACGACGAACGGATCGCGTGCCAGCTCCGCCTGCAAGGCGGCCACGTGGCGGATCACGTCCAGCGTGCGCGCGCTGCCCGGCGGGCCGTCGTAGAGGATGGTCATGGTGATGGTGCCCTGGAAGTGCTTCTCGATCTCCTCCAGGTGCTGGCGCGGCAGGGTGTCGAGGGGCATGTACTCCTTGGTGGAGCCGTAGGTCCGGATGCGCATCGCGCCGACGGCCGACAGCGCCAGCGCGATCGCCGTGCCGATCAGGACGCGCCGTCCGCGCGCGTGCAGGATGGCGTGGTGGAAGTGGGTCAGGATGATCTGGGTGACGCCGCTCTCGCCCGGTACGCGCGGCGGCGCCGGCAGGACCGTCCGCAGCGCGGGAATGAAGGTCATTTCGAGTACCACCGCGCTGCCGATGCCGTATGCGCACGACAGGCCGAAGTTGGCGATCGCCGGTACGCCGAAAAGCGCCAGCGACGCGAACCCGAGCGCGGCGGTGCTGCCGGCGGCCACCATCACCGGGCCCATGACCGCCGTCGACGCGATGACGGCGGCACGGTTGTCGCGCAGGCGGACGACCTCTTCGCCGTAGCGCTTCAGCATCTGCGCACTGTGCGCGGCGGCGACCGCGATCAGCAGGATAGGCGTGGCGGAGTTCCACGTGTCGATGACGATCCCGGTGTAGCCCATGAGCCCGAAGCCCCAGATGGTGCTGAGGGTGGCGGTCAGCATGGGGACGAACATCCCCTGCCAGCTCCGGAACGACACCAGCAGCATGAGGGCGATGACGACGAAGGTGAGCGGGATGCGCCACGCCACCTCGCGCGACTGCTCGCGGTCGGTCAGGACGAACATCCCCTCGCCGGCGAAGTAGAAGTCGAGGCCACGGTCGCGATAGGGCGCCACCAGGCCGTCCACACGTTCGTACATCGCATGGCTCTCGGCGGTGTCGTAGAAGTCGAGCACCAGGATCGCGGCCTGGTTGTCCGGCGTCACCAGCATGCCGCGCAGCTGGGGATCGGCCTCGACGCGGGCGCGGAGCGCGGCGATCCCCTCCGGGGTGTCCGGGACCTCGCGCATCAGGTAGTCGACCTTGAGCTCTCCGTCCTGGTCCTGGACGTGTCGGACGCTCGGCGCCGCCAGGCTGACGACGTTCTGCGCCATCACGTCGGGCAGACGGAGCGCCGCCACGGTGAGGTCGCGGACGACGCCGAGCACCTCCGGACGCCACACGTCGCCCGTCCGCGGCACGACGGCGACGATCATCGTGTTGCGCCCGCCAAACTCGGCACGGATGGCCTTGTCGATGCGGACGAACGGGTGCTCCGCGGGCAGGCTGGCCTCGACGCGGTACTCGGTTCGCAAGCGGCCCATGCCGACGGCGAGGCCGACGGTCACGAGTGCGACCGCGAGTAGCACCACCCAGGCGTGGCGGACGAGGAAGCGGGCGTAGCGTTCGCTCAACGACATGGGCGGGCCTTCTCTTGTCGAGTCGGCGGAGCCATTGCAAGCGCTCCCGTTGCAGCGACGGCGGGGCCTTCATACGATCGCGCGCGATGTCCCGCGACGAGCCGACCGCACGTCTCCTGCGTGCGTACTACGTCTACCAGGCGGCGGCGAACTGCGTGTTCTTCGCGCCGGTCTTCTACGTCTACTACCAGGAACGCGCCGGGCTGACATTGCCGACCATCCTCTGGATCCAATCGTACTACGTCGCCCTGCGCGCGCTGCTCGAGATGCCGCTCGGTGCACTGGCCGACCGCTTCTCGCGCCGGGCCTGTCTGGCGGCGCACGGGGTGGGGCACGTCGTCGGATGTGGGCTGGTGCTGGCCTGGCCGACGTTCTGGGGCGTGGTCGTCGTCGAGACCATTTTCGCGATCGCGAGCGCGGCGCGCTCCGGGGCCGATTCGGCGCTGCTGCACGATGGCTTGCAGGCCGCGGGACGACTGGATGTCTATCCGCGCGCCGAGAGCCGGGCGCAGGCCGTGGTCGCGATCAGCTCGGGCGTGGCGGCCGTCGGGGGTGGGCTGCTGGCGGCGGTCGATCTGCGGCTGCCGTACCTCGCCACCATGGTCGCGGCGGTGGTGTGCGCCGGCGTGGCGCGGGCGCTCGACGAGCGACGGCACGCCATCCGCCGCACGGGCGTCGGGCTCCGCCATTTGCTCGGCGCGGCGCTGGTGCAGGTGCGCACGCGTCCCCCGGTGCGCTGGCTGTTGGCGTTGGCGGCGGTCACCGTGGCGGCCTCGCACGTCTACTACTACCTGCAGCAGCCGTTCCTGGCCGCGTTGGCGGTGCCGCTGGGCGCCTTCGGGGTAGTGACCTACGCCACCAAGGCGATGACGGCGCTGGTGGCGACCGCAGCCCACCGGCTGGACCAACGGCTCGGGCCGCGCAGCGTGGCGAGCACGATGATCGCGGCGGCGGTGGCGGGGCTCGCGACCATGAGCACGCTCTCCGGCCCCGGTCTGGCGGCGTTGGTGGTCACGCGCGGGCTCCTCGACGGCCTCTGGCAGCCCCTGCTCAACGTGTACATGAACCGGCTCGTCGACTCGGAGCTGCGCGCGACCATGCTGTCGGCGCAGAGCCTGGCGGCGCGGCTGGCGCTGGCCGCCACCTTGGTACTGCTCGGCGCCGGCACGGCCCGTCTCGGCCTCGCACTCACGCTTGCCGGATCGGCGGCGACGGTCGGGGTGCTCGGGGCCGCGCTCGTGCTGCGCGCGCGGGGTGCAGTCGGGCCGGCCATCCTTGCCGGTGCCGGCGCGTGTGATAGCAGAAGGCCATGAGCGTGAACCGACTCCTGGTGGCCGTCGTGCCGGCGGCCGTCGTCGCGGCCGGCAACTTCGTTGTGATGCATCAGCTGCTGTCCGGCGCCGTGTGTATGCAGTGCGCGGCGTGGCTGATCGGGAGCCCGTTCGTGCTGGGCATACTGCTCGCGTTTGCGCTGCCGCGCGCATCCGAGGCCGCCCCCGTACTGACCGCTCCTCCGCCTCCGCCCGCGCCGCCGCCGACCGACGCCGCGCTCCGTCTGCTCGGCGCGCTGCAGGAAGAAGGCCGCCTGGTGGACTTCCTGCAGGAAGACCTGAGCCCGTACCCGGACGACCAGATCGGCGCCGCCGTGCGTGGCATCCACGAGGGCTGCCAGAAGGCGCTGCGCGAGCGCGTTGGGGTCGAACCGGTGCTGCGCGGTGCAGAGGGCGAGACGGTCACGGTGGACGCCGGCTTCGATCCGGCCGCCATCCGGCTCACCGGTAACGTGACCGGGGCGCCGCCGTTCCGCGGCGTCCTCCGCCACACGGGCTGGCGGGCGGTGTCGGTGACCATCCCGGAGCGCGCCGGGCAGGACCCACGCGTGCTTTCGCCCGCCGAAGTCGAGCTGCCCTGAGTGACGCTGCGGGGCGGTGGGGCCATGCATGCGCGGGCGCGGACGGGGAGGGCGTGCGGGCGCCGCGCGGCGGCGGGGGCACCGTCTCCGCTTCGGCTCTCGCCGGTCCTGCGATCGTATGTGATTGGACGGGCGCGCCGGCTCGAGAGGCGCTCCGACGGTGCCCCCGCCGCCGCGCGGCGCCCGCACGCCCTCCCCGTCCGCGCCCTGGCGTTCCGTACTGCGGAGCGTCGCTAGGCTCGCCATGGCGGAGGCACGCTTCGTCGTCGGGATCGACCTTGGCACGACCAACAGCGTGTTGGCGTGGGTCGACACCACCGCTGGCCCCGCCGGCGACGAGGTGGCTCCGCAGGTTCTGGCGGTCCCGCAGCTCGTCAAGGCAGGGGAGGTGGCGGCCCGGGAGCGGCTGCCCTCGTTCCTCTACTTACCCGTGGCGGACGAGTTTCCGGCGGCGAGTCTCACCCTACCTTGGGGGCGTGCCACGCACGTCGTCGGCGAGCTGGCGCGGGCGCGTGGGGCGGAGGTGCCGGGGCGCGTGGTGGCGTCGGCCAAGTCGTGGCTGTGCTCGCTCGGGGCGGACGCGACCGGAGCCATCCTGCCCTGGGGCGCGCCGGACGACGTGCCGCGGCTGTCGCCCGTGGAGGCATCGGCGGCCTACCTGGCGCACCTCCGCGCCGCGTGGGATGCGAGCATGCCGGCGCCGCTTGCCCGGCAGGAGGTGTATCTCACCGTGCCGGCCTCGTTCGACGCGGCGGCGCGCGAGCTGACGGCGCGCGCGGCGGAGGCGGCGGGGCTCGCCAACCTGCACCTCATCGAGGAGCCGCAGGCCGCTTTCTACGCGTGGCTCTCGGCGACGCGTGGTGGCTGGCGCCAGGAGGTGCGGGTCGGGGACGTGATCCTGGTCTGCGATGTCGGGGGCGGGACCACGGATCTGTCGCTGGTGGCGGTGGGCGAGGAGCAGGGCGACCTGGTGCTGGAGCGCAAGGCGGTCGGCGACCACATCCTGCTCGGCGGCGACAACATGGACCTGGCGCTCGCGCACGCGGTGCGTACTCGGCTGGCGAGCGAGAAGACGACGCTCGACGACTGGCAGCTGCGCGGCCTGGTGCACGCGTGCCGGGACGCCAAGGAGAAGCTGCTCGCCGACGGTGCCAGACGCGAGCGCGAGCCGGTGGTCGTGCTCGGGCGCTCGCGGCGGGTGGTGGGCGGTGCGGTGCGCACCGAGGTGGCGCGGGCCGACGTGGAGGCAGCGCTGGTCGACGGCTTCTTTCCCGCCGTGGGCCCCGACGAAGCGCCGCGGGCGACGCGGCGCACGGGGCTCCGCGAGATCGGGCTGCCGTACGCCGAGGACCCCGCCGTCACCCGGCACGTGGCCGCGTTCCTCGCCCACCATCGCGAGGTCGCCCCGCGCGGCGTGACCGCGGTGCTGTTCAATGGCGGCGTCATGAAGGCGGCGCCGCTGCGCACGCGCATCGTCGACATGCTGGGCGGCGCACGCGTGCTGGCAGGCACGCATCCGGATCTGGCGGTCGCCGAGGGTGCGGCGGTGTACGGTCTCGCGCGCCGGGGCCGCGGCGTGCGCATCCGTGGCGGCACGGCGCGGGCGTACTACGTCGGCGTGGAGACGGCGGCGCCGGCGGTCCCCGGCGTGGCGCCGCCGATGAAGGCGCTCTGTCTGGCGCCCTTCGGCATGGAAGAGGGCAACGAGACCGATCTGCCGGGGGCCGAGTTCGCCCTCAGCGTGGGCGTACCGGCCGAGTTCCGTTTCTTCGGATCGTCGGTGCGGCGCGCCGACGGACCGGGCACAGTGGTCGAGGGCCGCGATCTCGCCGCCCTGGAGGAGCTGGCGCCGCTCGAGGTGACGCTCGCCGCCAAGGGGGAGACGGATCGCACCGTGCCCGTGCGCTTGCGCGCGCAGGTGACCGAGGTCGGGACGCTGGCGCTGTGGGGTGTGGCCCGCGACGGCCGGCGCTGGAAGGTCGAGTTCAACGTCCGGCAGCCGGGGTAATGGCGGCACGCTATCTGATCGGGATCGACCTCGGCACCACCAATACGGCGTGCGCCTACGTCGACACCGCGGCGGGCCGCACCATCGACGTGTTCGACGTGCCGCAGCTGGTCGCCCCCGGCGATCTGCGCCCGCGCGCGACCCTGCCGTCGTTCCTCTACCTGGCCGGCACGCACGAGCTGCCCGCCGGCAGCCTGGATCTGCCGTGGGCGAGCGGCCGCGACTTCTGCGTCGGGTTTCTCGCCCGCGAGCAGGGGGCACGCGTGCCCGGCCGCCTGGTGTCGTCGGCCAAGTCGTGGCTCTGTCACGCCGAGGTCGACCGCACCGCCGCCATCCTGCCGTGGGCGGCGGCCGACGACGTGCCGCGCGTGTCGCCGGTCGAGGCGTCGGCGCGCACGCTCACGCATCTGCGCGAAGCATGGGACGCCACCTTTCCCGAGCCCCTGGCGGCGCAGGACGTGGTGCTCACCGTGCCGGCGTCCTTCGACGAGGTGGCACGCGAGCTGACCCTGGCCGCGGCGCGTGCCGCGGGGCTGCCGGAGGTGGTGCTGGTCGAGGAGCCGCAGGCGGCGTTCTACGCCTGGCTGGTCGCACACGAAGCCGACTGGAAGGCGCGGGTTGTCCAGCATCCGCTCATCCTGGTGGTCGACGTGGGCGGCGGCACGACCGACCTGTCGTTGATCGCGGCGCGCGCCAGCCGCGGCGAGCTCGGCCTGGAGCGCATCGCCGTGGGCGACCATCTGCTCCTCGGCGGCGACAACATCGACCTGGCGCTGGCGCGTGCCGTGGAGGCGCGCTTGGTTCCGGGTGGGCAGCTCGACCCGCAGCGCTTCCACGTCCTGGTGAGCCAGTGCCGCGCGGCCAAGGAGCGCCTGCTCGCCGACCCGAGCGCGAGCGAGGTGCGGCTGTCGGTGCCGGGACGGGGCGGCGCTGTGGTGGGCGGCGCGCTCGCCGCTACGCTCGACCGGGCGGAGGTGGAGCGCGCGGTGCTGGACGGCTTCTTCCCCGTGGTCCCCGCCGACGCGCGCCCGCGCCGGGCAACCGGCCTCGGTCTGCGTGAGTTCGGGCTCCCGTTCGCCGACGAGCCCGAGATCACGCGCCACATCGCCGACTTCCTCGCCCGGCAGCGCGGTGCCGCCGGGCAGGGCGACGCCCCGCTCGCCCATCCCGATGCGCTCCTGTTCAACGGCGGCGCACTCGAGCCGACCGTCGTCCGCGACCGCATCTGCGACGCCGTCGCCGCCTGGCACGGTGGCGCGCGCCCGGCGGTGCTGGAGGGCGAGTCGCTGCATCTGGCCGTCGCCCGCGGCGCCGCCTACTTCGGCCTCGTCCGCCGCGGCCAGGGGGTGCGCATCGGCAGCGGCGCGGCGCGCACGTACTACCTCGGGCTGGACAGCGAGCGCGCCCTCTGCCTGGTGCCGCGCGGAATGGAAGAGGGCGAGGCGGTCGAGATCCGCGAGCCGGAGTTCGAGGTGATCGCCAACCGCGCCGTCGCCTTCCCGCTCTTCACCGCCACCGACCGGATCGGCGAGCGGGCGGGCGAGGTCGTGCGCGTGCCGCCGGGCACGCTGGCGGCGCTGCCGCCGCTCCGCACCGTGCTGCGCTTCGGCCGCAAGCTCGAGGAGCGCGCGCTGCCGGTGCACCTGGAGGTGCGGCTCACGGAGATCGGGACACTGGCCATCTGGTGCTGCTCGCGCACCACCGAGCATCGCTGGCGGCTCGAGTTCCGCCTGCGCGACGTGCTCGCGCCGGCACCGACGGTGTCCACCAGCGAGGCGGCGCTGGTGCTCGATCCGGCGCGCATCGCGGAGGCGGGGCGGCTGCTCGCAGCGGCGTTCGAGGGTGCCGACGATCCGGTCACGCTCACGCGTCGTCTGGAAGCGGCGCTCGACGCCGGACGCGACGCCTGGCCGCTGGCGGGCATCCGGCAGCTGTGGGACGTGCTGTCGCCGCTCGAGGCGACGCGCGCCCGCTCGCCGGAGCACGAGGCGCGCTGGCTCAACCTGGCCGGGTTTCTCCTCCGCCCGGGCTTCGGCGACCCGGCGGACGAGGTGCGCGTCAACCGCCTGTGGCGCGTGCTGGCGGCGGAGCTGCGTCATCCGCGCGCCGTCCAGTGCCGGGCCGAGTGGTGGAACCTGTGGAAGCGGGTGACGGGCGGCCTGTCGGCCGGCCAGCAGCAGCATCTCTACAATCAGGTGGGCCCGGCGTTGCTCCGCAAGGGCAAGGGGAAAGGGCCGCGGCCGGGACCGCAGGAGCTGCGCGAAATGTGGCAGGCCGTCGGCAGCTGCGAGCGCCTGCCGGCAAGCGTGCGCGCCGAGCTGGCCGGCGTGCTGGTGGCCGAGGTCGAGCGCGGCCGCGGGACCGATCAGGAGGTGTGGGCGCTGGCGCGCCTCGGTGAACGCGCGCCGCTCCACGGGCCACTCAACTGCGTGGTGGCGGCGGAGGTGGCCGCGGGCTGGGTGACGCGGCTCCTGGCGGTCGAGTGGCCGCGACCCGAAGCCTATGCCTTCGCCGTGACTCAGCTCGCGCGCGCGACCGGCGATCGCGTGCGGGATCTCGACGCCGGGCTGCGCGAGCGCGTCGCCCGTCGCCTGGAGACGACCCCGCATGGTGCCCGGGCGGCGCGTCTGGTGCGCGAGCCCGTTCCCCTGGAAGCCCGTGAAGAAGCGCGCCTGCTCGACGAGGCGCTGCCAGCAGGCCTCCGGCTCCGCGACGCGTGAGCGGCCGCGGCGACGTGTTTGCGTCGCTGGCGTGGCGCGCCGGGCACGTCGGGTGGGCGGGCGTGGAGTGGCCTCGCGCTTGCTCCTTCACGGACCGCCATCCGCGACCCGGCAAACGCTGCGACGGGTCGCATGGCAGACGCGCACATGGCGATCAGCGTGAACGGCATCCTCGGCGGCCCGACGGGCGACCGGCGCGGGCAGGGCGGAGCGTTCGACCGCCCGGCGGCCCGCCTCGCCTCGGGGCAGCACATCGTCGATGCGGCCGACGATGCCGCCGGGCTGGCGATCGCCGACCGGCTCCGGCGCGACTACTTCGTGGCGGGGCAGGCGATCCGGAACGCCAGCGACGGCATGTCGGCGCTGCGCGTCGCCGAAGGCGGTCTGGGGCAGATCGGGGACATCACTACCCGTCTCGCCGAGCTGGCCACCCGCGCCGCCTCGGGACTGCTCGATGACGCGCAGCACGGCGCGCTGGCCGCCGAGTTCGCGGCGCTCGGCGCCGAGGCCGACCGGATCGCACAGACGACGGCCCTCGACGGACGCGCGCTCAGCTTCCATGTCGGCCTCGATGGGTCGCCCGAGTCGGAGGTGACGGTGACGCCTCCGGATGCGACGGCGGCCGGGCTCGGACTGGCCGGGCTGTCGGTCGCCACGCGTGCCGAGGCGCGGACGGCGCTCGACGCGCTGGCCGGCGCGCAGGACCACTTGGCGGAGGGACGGAGCGCCGTCGCCGCCACGCAGGCCCGGCTCACGTCCGTGGTTGCGACGCTCGCGCGCGGCGCGGAGCAGTCGGTGGCGGCTGCGGCCCGGATCGCGGACGCCGACGTGGCCAGCGAGACCGCGCACCTGGTGCGCGCCCGCGTCCTCGAGCACGCCCGCGTGGCGGTGCTGGCGCAGGCCAACCAGGCGGCCGGCGTGGTGCTCGACCTGCTGGTGTAGCGTGGGTCGGGCGCATCGGTAGTGCGCGTGCCGCCGTAGATGGGCAATCGCGCCCCCGGAACGGGCTGGCCGGAGCGGATCGCCGTGCGCGATCGGGCGCTCGGCCGCACGCAGGTCGGCCGCATCCTGCGATGGGACATCGATCGCATCGTGCTTGCCCACGGCGAGCTCGTCGAACGCGATGGCCGAGCTGTCGTGCGCGACGCCTACGCCTGGTTGTGACGTCCGTTGCCGTGCCTTGCCCGCGACTCTCTGCCCGGGCATTCTGACTGGCTATGCTCAGCGTCGCCGGCGTCTTCAAGCGCTACGGCAGCCAGGCCGTCCTCTCGGACGTGACCTGGGCCGTGCCCGACGGCGCGCGCGTCGGCCTCACGGGGCCGAACGGCGCCGGCAAGTCGACCCTGCTGCGCATCATCGCGGGCGAGGTGGAGCCGGACGCGGGCACGATCGCGCTGCCGCGCGGCGCACGGGTCGGCTACCTGCCGCAGCACGTCCTGGGCGCGACCGGGGTCAGCGTACGCGCGCATGCCCTGGCAGCGTTCGCCGACCTGCACGCGCTCGCCGCGCGGCGCGAGACGCTCGAGCACGAGCTCGCGACCGTGCCGCCCGAGAGCGACGGCTACGCCGCCATCCTCGAGCGCTACATGGCGGTGTGCGACGAGTGGGACCACTGCGGCCGCTACGACATGGAGGCGGAGGCGAAGGCGGTGCTGTGCGGTCTCGGGTTCCAGCCGTCGGGCCTCGACCGCGACTGCGCCGAGCTGTCGGGGGGCTGGCAGATGCGGGTCGCCCTGGCCCAGCTCCTGCTCCGCCGGCCGGACGTGCTGCTCCTCGACGAGCCCACCAACTACCTCGATCTGGAGGCGCGCAACTGGTTGGAGGGGTTCCTCGCCGCGTATCCCGGGACGGTCGTCATGGTGGCGCACGACCGCTACTTCCTGGACGTGACCGTCAACCACATCGCCGAGGTGCTGCACGGGCGGGTCACCGACTACCCGATGACCTACACTCGCTATCTGAACGAACGCGAAACCCGCCTCGAGCTGGCGCGCGCCGCCTACGAGAACCAGAAGGCCGACATCGAGCGCATCGAGTCGTTCATCAGCCGCTTCCGCTACCAGGCGTCGAAGGCCGCCCTGGTGCAGAGCCGGATCAAGCAGCTGGAGAAGATCGATCGCCTGCCGCCGCCGGAGGGGCACGAGCGGGTGCTCAAGATCCGTCTCCCCGAAGCCAAGCGCAGTGGCCGAGCCGTCGTCGAGCTGAACGACGGCCGCAAGTGCTACGGCGAGGTGGCGGTGTACGACGGCGCCGACGTGCTCATCGAGCGCGGCCAGCGCGTGGCCCTGGTAGGGCCCAACGGCGCCGGCAAGACGACGCTCCTGAAAATGCTGGCCGGTGTGCTGCCGCTCGACGGCGGCGAGCGGCGCGTAGGACAGAACGTCCAGCTCGGCTACTTCGCCCAGGACCAGGCGGAGATGCTGAATCCAGAACGCACCGTCCTGGACGAGGTCATGGCGGCGGCCTCGATCGGCGCGGCAGCGCACGTGCGCGGGCTGCTGGGCGCGTTCCTTTTCTCGGGAGACGCCGTCGACAAGCGCGTCGGTGTGCTCTCGGGTGGCGAGCGCAGCCGCCTGGCGCTCGCCAAGCTGCTGCTCGAGCCGCTCAACTGTCTGCTCCTCGACGAGCCCACCAACCACCTCGACCTGACCGCCAAAGAGGTGCTGCTGGAAGCGCTCCTCGCCTATGCGGGAACGATCGTGATCGTTGCCCACGACCGCTACCTGCTCGACCAGCTGCCGACGTTGGTGATCGAAGTGGGCGGCGGGAAGGCGGTCCGCCATCTCGGCAACTACGAGGACTACCTGCGCGCCAAGGAACGCGCCGCGGCAGCGCCGGAACCGCCCCCCGCGAAGTCGGTGCGTGCCGGGACGCGCGGGCGCTGAGCGGCGCGCAGTTCGGGACCAGCGTGACGGTGACGCTCGACGGGCGTACCCTGCGCGGGTGCGGCCGCGCGCCGCGGCATGGACCTTGCGTATAGGCGGCTGAACAACGTCGGATTGACGGCTGGATGTAGGGAGGAGGTCGGGATGGGGTCGGCAGAACTGTCTGGCGGGGTCAGGATTCTGACCCGTGCCCGCGCGGCGGGAGTGGTCGCCGTGCTGCTCGCACTCATGGGCCGGGGGACCGTGGCCAGCGGCGCCATGTCGGTGGACAAGTCGCGCGCCGAGCTGCTCTACTCCCAGGAGTCCGATCCGGACTGCTCGATGTTGTCCATGCTGCCCGACGACCAGCTGCCCCAGCACGTCGTCCGTCTGCGTGCAGTGGTGGACGGCGTGGCCCCGGAGCAGGTGCGCTACCGCTGGTCGGTGCCGAAGCCCGGCCTGGGCTCGCTGGCCGCCGATCTCGACCTGGGCCCCGCCGACCAGACCGCCGCTATCCGCGGGATGTGCGCCGAGTTCGGCAACTCGTGTCTGCTGTCCGCCGACAAGCTCCCCTTCTACAGCCAGCCGACGGTCCTGTGGCTGGCGCCGACGTGCTCGGTCCTGCCTGACAAGACCGACCGCAACTACCCCGGGCGTCAGGTGCGGGTGCGGGTGCAGGCGTTCGCGGGCAAGCGCAAGCTCGGCTCGGCGACGGCGGTGGTCGGGTTCGGGCGCAGCGCCAGCATCACGCTCTACATCGACGGCCAGGACGGCGTCGGCAAGCCCTTCGGCATCCCGTCCGACATCCAGCCGTTCTTCAGCACGCGCACCAACGCCGGTGGCGGTACGCTCCCGACGCTCGACACGATCGAGTTCCAGAACGGGGCCGGCGACACGACCGCCCCCACGCCACCACAGCCGTGCACGTTCTCGGGCGAGGACTACGAGGCGTGCGCCAACAGCTTGCTGTACCGGCAGGCCGGCCGCGCCATCGCGGTGGCGACGGCGAAGTTCGACGACGGCAGTGCGCTCTGCGACAACGTCGCGGTGCGGGTGCTGAGCGCCAACATCATCCCGAAGCTCGACGTGAGCGTCTCGCCGCGGCGGGCGAGCTACGTTCCCGGCGACGCGCGCCGGGGCGTGGCCGACCTCCGGGTCCGGTTGGTCAACGCGAGTCCCCGCGCCGGCGGCGGGTCCATCCTGCTGGCCGGCAATGGTGTGCTCACGTGCGCGGCCGAGGTGAAGGTCGGCGGCGCCACGGCGACCAGCACGACCGTCTTCGACCTGCAGCATTGTTCCGAGACCACCACCCAGCCATGCACCAGCGACACCCACTGCCGGCCGCCGCGCTGCCCGGGGTGCGGTGCGAACGAGTTCTGCCTGCTCAGCTCGCACTGTTCGGACACGCTCACCCAGCCATGCGGCAGCGACGTGGACTGCGAGGCCCCCCGGTGCACCGGGTGCCAGGACGACGAGTCGTGCGTGCAGGTGCTCGAGGTGCCGCAGATCGTGATCCCGGTCGGACGCTCGGTCGATCTCGTCACCAAGACGGCCTTCCTCGCCAACACGCTGGCGACGCCGGCGCGCGTCACCGAGACGTGGACGGTGAGTACGTTCAACGCCGGCAGCGACAGTGCGGCGCTCCGCTACCGCATCGTCGGCAGGCCGGCGGGCACGGTGGGCGCGCGCCGCTAGCGGATTGACATCGGTCGCGTGGCGCACTAGCGAACGCCATGACCCCAGGGAGGTAACATGGCTCGCCTCGCGCCCGCTCCGTCCGCTGCGCAGAACCTCGCCACGCGCGTCTGCCGCTGGCTCATGCGGCGCATGATGGGCCGCGAGCTGCGGCCGGAAGGCATCTACGCCCACGCGCCGCGCGCGGTCCCGGCCCTCACGCTGATGAACGCAGCCTTCGAGACCGGCCGCTGGGCGATCGAGCCGGCGCTGCGGAAGCTCGTCCACCTGCGGGTCGCCCGTATCATCGGGTGCGTCTTCTGAACGGACATCAACACTGCCGTGAGCAGGAAACGTGGCGTGGCCGAGGACAAGCTGCAGGCGATCGATCGCTACGCCGACCACCCGGCGTACAGCGAGCGCGAGCGGGCGGCGCTCGCGTACGCGGAGATGATCACCATCTCTCCCAACGACATCTCCGACGCGCAGTTCGCCGAGCTGCGACGGCATTTCAACGAGCGTGAGATCGTCGAGCTGACCGTGCAGGCGGCGTTCGAGAACTTCCGCGCGCGGGCGAACCGCGCGCTCCGCATCGAGGACGACGGGTTCGCGAACCTCCCCGTGGGGCAGCTCCCGCGGGCATTGTGACTGGCGCGGCGCTTGCCGAATCGCGCGTCGCCGCGCATAACGCGAGGGGCCACCATGACCCCGCCTGATTCGACCCTCCCGCGGCTCGTCCCGGCGCAGCATCTCGCGCACGTGCGCTACGAGATCCGCGGACCGCTCTCGCGCCGGGCCCAGGAGCTCGAGCGCAAGGGCTACGAGGTCATCAAGCTGAACATCGGCAATCCGGCGGCGTTCGGCTTTCGTCCGCCGGAGACGCTGCGGCTGGCGTTGCTCGAGAACCTGGGCCAGGCCGAGGGCTACTGCCATCAGAAGGGCATCTTTCCCGCCCGTGAGGCCGTGGTCATGGACACGCAGACGCGCGGCATCACCGGCGTGACGGCCGACGACGTCTTCATGGGCAACGGCGTCTCCGAGCTGATCCTCATGACGATGGAGGCGCTGCTCCAGCCCGGCGACGAGGTGCTTCTGCCGGCCCCCGACTACCCCCTCTGGACGGCCGCGGTGGTCATCGCCGGCGGCCAGCCGGTCTACTACCCGTGCCGCCCGGAGGCCGGGTTCATCCCCGATCCCGACGAAGTGGCGCGGTTGGTCGGTCCCCGCTGCAAGGCCCTCATCATCGTCAACCCGAACAACCCGACCGGCGCCGTCTACCCGCGCGAGGTCGTCGCCGGGCTGGTCCGTGTGGCCGAGGCGCGCAAGATCGCCATCTTCTCGGACGAGATCTACGATCGCGTCCTGTACGGGGACGCCAAGCACGTGCCGGTGGCGACGCTCTGCGAGCACACCCTGTGCGCCACCTTCGGCGGCCTCTCCAAGGTGTACCGGGCGTGCGGGTTCCGGACCGGGTGGGTGTTCTTCAGCGGCCGGCGCGACCACGCCGCCGACTACCTGAGCTGCCTCGAGATGCTGGCGTCGCTCCGCCTGTGCTCGAGCGTGCCCGGCCAGTGGGCCGTCCAGACGGCGCTCGGCGGGGTGCAGAGCATCTTCGACCTGACGGCACCGACGGGACGCCTGGGGCGCCAGCGCCAGGCGGTGATCGACGCCGTCGCGCGCTCGCGCTACTTCCGGCTGACGCCACCGAACGGGGCGCTGTACGCCTTCCTCCGCGCCGACCGGGACGCGCTCCCGGACTTCGACGACAACGCCTTCGCCATGGCGCTGCTCGAGGAGAAGCACGTCCTGGTGGTGCCGGGCTCGTCGTTCAACGTCGACTACACCGACCACTTCCGCATCACGCTCCTCCCCGACGAGGAAACGATCGGCACCGTCTTCCAGCGCATGGAGGCGCTGCTGGCGGAGATGTAGGGCCGCCCTCAGGGGCCTCGCCGAGCCGTAGCACCGCTACGGCGTGCCGGCGTAGTGCGAGGTCGGGCGCGCCGGATGATGTGGGTTCTCAGGCGGCGCGCTCGACCAGTCGGCCGGCCACGAACTTGTGGAGCAAGCTCGCGATGAGGGTCTGGTAGGGGATGCCTTCCTCCAGCGCCCGCTTCTGGAGGGCTTCGAGGTCTTTGGTGGAGATGCGAATGTTGACACGCCTGTCCTTCTTGAACGTCGCACGGGCATAAGACTCGTAGCGCTTCCGCTCCTTCTTCAGCGCGCGGGTGGATTTCCACTCGCCACGTTCGACGGACACCACCAGCTCCCGCTCGTCCTTGGTCAGCCTAGCCATTCTGTGACCCCTTGCGTCCCAGATAGTCTCGTGTCGCCTTCCGACTCGGAATGATCGTCTTCAGGACCGTCTCACGATCGTCCTCCATGAACGGCACGAGATACACGTAGTCCCCGACTTTCACGACGAAGACCCGCTGCCCCGCATAGCGCCTCTGGTCCGGATGCTCGAGAACATCCAGCAGGTCTCCGCACTGGATGTGATAGACGATCTCCTCGAAAGAGATACCGCGCTCGCGCCGTAGCTTCTCGTTTTTCGCCGAATCCCACGAGAAGTACTTCACCCGCGCGGCGTAGCACGACGTGTGCCTAATGGCAACGCTCGTACGTCGCCGCTCTACAAACGAGCACGACGCTGTGCCGCTTGTGGTCCCTATTCGAGCGCGCCGGCGTCGCGTAGCTGGGCGAACTCGTCGGCCGGCATGCCGAGGAGGTCGCGCAGCACGTGCTCGGTGTGCTCGCCCAGACGGGGCGCGGGCTTCTCGAAGCGGGGTGCGGTGGCGGAGAAGCGGATGGCGTGCGTCTCGACCGGATGGCGGCCGAGGACGGCATGCTCGACCTCGGGGAAATGGCCGCGGTGCGCGAGCTGCGGATCGTCGTGCAGGTCGCCGAAGTCGGCGACCGGGGCGGCGTCGAGCCCGGCGGCGACCAGACGCTCGCTCACCGCCGGCGCGGTCTGCGGGCGGGTCCACGCATCGAGCTGACGCTCGATCGCGTCCACCCGCGCCAGCCGGCCGGCGGCGGAGGCGAGGGCACTGTCGGTGGCCCACGCGGGCTCGCCGAGGACGCGGACAAGCCGCCGCCAGTCCTCGTCGTCGTGCACGGCGAGCGCCACCCAGCGTTCGCGCCCGGCCTCGTCGGCGCAGCGGAAGACCCCGTGCGGCGCGGCGTGCCGGGAGCGGTTGCCGAGCCGGTCGATGACTGCGCCCGTCGCCGTGTAGGTGAGGATCGACTCGCTCAGGCACGTGATGCCGCCCTCGACCTGGGAGAGGTCGATGTGCTGCCCCTGTCCCGTCCGCCGGCGGTGGAGGAGAGCGGAGGCGAGCAGGAGCGCCGCGAAGCGGGGCGAGAGCGAATCGGTGATGGTGCCGAACGGGCCCACCGGCTCGCGATCGGGCCACCCGGTCAGGTGATTGAAGCCCGCCAGGGCCGAGCCCTGTCCACCGAAGCCGGGGTAGTGGCGCTCGGGGCCGGTCTGGCCGTTCAGGCAGGTGCTGATCATCACCAGGTCGTGGCGTTGCTGCATCAACGACGCGTAGTCGAGGCCCCATTTGGCCATCGCGCCGGGGGCGAAGTTCTCGGCCACGGCGTCGGCCCACAGCGCCAGGCGGCGGGCGACCGCCACCGCCTCCGGCGTGGACAGGTTGAGCGCCACCGACAGCTTGTTGGCGTTCAGCACCGCGAAATGGTGCGCGCCGTCGAGCCCACCGGGGGTGTTGGGCGTCAGGCGGAGGACGCGCAGGAAGTCGGGCCGCTGCTTGGACTCGACGCGGATCACGGTGGCGCCGTGGTCGGCGAAGTAGCGCGTCGCCACCGGACCGGCCGCGCCGCCGCCGAATTCCAGAATGGTCGTGCCGGCGAAGATGGCGGAGGGGGTGGCGCTCATACGACGCTCTCGCTGCGCAGGCGGGCCACGTCGGCGGCACCGAAGCCCAGATCGCCCAGCACGTCGGCGGTGTGCTCGCCGAGGCGCGGCGCGGGCCGGCGGATGCCGATCGGCTCGGTTCGGGCGCCGGGCGTGGTGGCGAGCGCCCAGTTGCCGGGATAGCGGAGCCGGCCGCGGCCGGGATCGTCGATGTCCACGAAGAAGCCGCGTGCCGCCAGCTGCGGCGAGGCGGTGATCTCGCGCGGCGTGTTGATCGGCGCGAGCATCAGGTTGCGGTCGCAGGCGGCGGCGTACAGCTCGGCCGCCGTCTTGGTGAGGAAGAAGGCGCCGCACTCCTGCGACAGCGCGTCTACCTCGGCCTGCGTGAGCAGGTTCAGGTTGTGGGCCTTCCAGTCGCGTGCCTTGAGCGTGACGGAGGCCATGCCGTGCTCGTCCATGTAGCGCACCATCGCGATCAGGCCGGGAACCCGCGCCGGGCCGCCGCGCAGCGCAAACGACACGAAGCCGTCCCGGCACGGCCAGATCTCGCGCGCCACGCTCTTCTCCTGGCGGGTGAAAGCGCCGGCGCGGCCGCCGCGGTTGCCGGTCATCTTGAACATGGCGGCGGTGGCCATGTTGGGCATGACCATCGCTTCCTGCAGGGACACGTCGACGTGCTGGCCCTGGCCGGTCGCCTCGCGCGCCGTCAGCGCGAACACGACGCCGAGCGCCGCCTCGAGGCTGCCGTGGTAGTAGGACACCGGCAGCGTGCAGCGCAGTGGCGCGCGGTCGGGGTCGCCGGTCGCGAGCAGATTGCCGCTGCGGGCGAGGACGGTGATATCCGAGCCGCGGCGCCCGGCGTACGGCCCCGTCTGTCCAAACGGCGTGATCGATGCCAGGACGAGACGCGGGTTGTCGGCGTGCAGCGTCTCCCAGCCGAGCCCGCGGGCGGTGAGCGCCCCGGGGGCCTCGGTCTCGAGCACCACGTCGGCCTGCCGGGCGAGGGTGTGGAACAGCTCGCGGCCGCGCGGGCGGGCGAGGTCGAGCGTCATGCCGCGCTTGGAGGTGTTGAGCGCCAGCCAGAGGAGCGAGCGCTCGGGATCCTCGGCGTCGCCCAGGAACGGTCCCCGCCGGCGCGCCGGGTCGCCGGCCGGCGGCTCGATCTTCACCACGTCGGCACCGAGCTCGCCCAGGAGTTTGCCGGCGAGGAAGCCGGGCTCGCCGGTCAAATCGAGCACACGGGTGTCGGTCAGTGGCAGGAACACGGCGTTCGCGTACCCGGGTGGAGGTCGAGGTGTCAACTGCGGGCCGGCGGCGCGCACTGCCGCGCGCTGCGTTGCAATCTCGGCGCGCCGGCGACGGCGCGATGCCGGCGGCGGCGCGTGATGACTGCCCGACGTGGCCCGCGCGCGGGCACGGCGCCTGCTTCCGGAGGTCGGCATGGGACGGACGCTGGTGGCGGGTGTGGCGCTCTTCATGGCGAGCGCCGTGTACGGAGCTGCGCCACCCTTCGCGGGGCTCGTCACCCGCACCTACACCAGCACGGACGCTGCGCAGGTGTCCGACGGCGCAGCGCTCGTGGCGGTGCTCACGGTGGAGGACATGCCGGGGCGGGTGGTCGATGTGGATGTGACCCTCGACCTGCCCCACACGCAGGCGAGCGACCTCGACATCTCGCTGGTCTCGCCCAACGGCACCACGATCACGCTCACCACCGACAACGGCGGCGCCAACGACAACGTCTTCGCCAGCGTCACGTTCGACGACCAGGCACCCGGCACCCCCGCGCCCGCAGTGCGGAACGTCACCTTCACCGACCTGGTGGCGGTGGGGACGCTCCAACCCGAAGAAGCGCTCGGTGCGCTCGCCGGCGAGCCCGCCAACGGACCGTGGGCGCTGGTGATCGTCGACGACGCAGGCGGGAACAGCGGCACGCTCCGCAGCTGGTCGCTGACGCTGTCGGTCCTGCCCGGCTTCCAGGCGCACGCGCCGGCCACGTTCGCCGGCACTGGGGGACCGCTCCCGGACGGCAACGCGGGCGGGCGCACGTCCACGGTCGGCGTGAGCAGCCTCGGCCCCCGCGCCTTCGACGTGAACGTGACCGTCGACATCCGGCACCCGAACGCGGCCGACATCGATCTGTTCCTGACGTCGCCGAGCGGCCGGCAGATCGCGCTGGTGACCGACGTCGGCGGCGGCAACGACGACCTCTACGTGGGGACGACCTTCGACGACCAGGCCGGTACCCCGGCGAGCGATACTCCGCTCCCCACCAGTGGCACGGCGTTCACCAGCGTCGCGGGCGAGGGCGCGCTGGCCGCGTTCCTGGGTGAGGATCCGAACGGCACCTGGACGCTGACGGTGGTTGACGACACCGGCGGCAACCGCGGCACCCTCAACGGCTGGACGCTGGCCGTGAGCGCCACCGCGTGCGGCGACGGCGTGCTCGACGCCGGCGAGCAGTGCGACGACGGCAACGCCACCGACGGCGACGGGTGCGACAGCACCTGCACGCCGAGCGGGCCGCGCGATACCGGGGTCGAGGCCGACTGCGGCAACTGCCTCGATGACGACCAGAACGGCCTGGTCGACGCCGCCGACCCCGACTGTCAGGCGCGTGCCTTCGAGTTGGGCCGCTCCAGCATCGTCCTGCCCGCTACCCGCACGCGCCTGCGCGTGGCGGGACGGCTGCCGGTCGTGCCGGGCCCCGGCCCGGCGTCACTTGTGGTGGCGGACGGAAACGGCGTCGTGCTGTGCGGATCGCTCCGCGAGCTGCAGCCCGGCGTCCGCGACATGCTGTTCGCGCATGGTGACCTCGCCGGCAGCGCCGTCAGCATCGCGGTGAAGCCCGACGGCACGCTCACGCTCCGCGGGATGCGCCTCGTCCTCCCCGCGCTCGACGATCCAACCGTCACCATCGGCCTCGTCCTCGGCACCGAGCGCTTCGTTGCCACCGGCACGTTCCGCACGCGCGGCCGCCGCTGGACCCTGCCGTAGCGCCACGCGGCGCCCGCTGCTGCGCATGTGTGGACGGCCGCGGAGCGCGCAACGCACAGCACCCCGACGGTACGACGGTTGCTTCCGGTGATGCCGACGAGGGCCAGCATGATGTGCAGAAACGCAGCAGAGACGCGGAGTTCGCGCGCCGCGATACGCAGCCGGCATGTCCTTCTGCGCGCTGCGTGCTGCGTGGGACGACGAACGCGAGCGTCGCGTTGATACGGGTCTCGGGACAATTTCGACGCCCGGTCCGAAACGGACAGCGGCCGGGTGGCGGGGGGCGGTGCGTGATGACGAAAATGCGGCGGATCGGGGAACTCGCGGTCAGGAGTGCGATGCTGATCGCGCTGACGGCCGGCACGGCGCGCGCCGACCTGACGGCGTCGTACGATGGCAACCTGACCATGGGCAAGGCCGGCGCGGCGACGCTCGCCGGGGCACTCTCGCAAGCGAGCGCGGCGCTCACCGGGACGTTCGCGGTCGATGCGCCGGCGGCGGCGCTGGCCGGCATCTACTACGTCAACGGCCAGGCACGCGGCGGCAAGGTGTCGCTCCTCGGCTCGAACAGCGCCGGCACGCAGTTCAAGTGGAAGGGCAAGCGCAAGGGCCAGACTGTCCTCCGGGGCAAGGCCCGGTTGGCCGGCCCGGGCGGCCGCGCCAGGGGGATGCTGGTCCTCACGCGCCGGGTGGTGCAGCCGCCGCCCAATCCGCCGGAGACGTGCGACAGCTCGTACTTCACCGGCCAGGTGATGGGGCGCGTGCTGCAGCCCATCTGCTCCAACTGCCACTCCGCCGGCGGGTCGGCGCAGGCGACGGCGTTCCGGGTGACGGCGAGCGACCCGATCGCCACCCAGGAGAGCGTCGATGCGCAGATCGACCGGCAGGCGCCGTCCGAGTCGCGCCTCCTGAGGAAGCCGCAGAACCTGCTGCCGCACGGCGGCGGGGTGCAGATCCAGCCCGGCAGCGAGCAGGCGCAGATCCTCGAGCGCTGGGCGCAGGCGGTCGCCGCCGGCACGCAGTGCACGGGGGATCCGGGCACGCCGATGGTGGCGATGGCGCCGGGCGAGCTGCTGGTGCGGGCGTCCATGGACCTCCGCGGCGCGCGTCCGTCGCTCGCCGACCTGGACCGCATCGAGGCGGATCCCGACACCTATGCCGGGCTCGTCGACGGCTACTTGCACAGCGCCGCGTTTCTCGAGCAGGTGAAGGACCTCTACGACGACGCGCTCCTCGTCCGGCGCGAGGATTTCTCCGACGAGTCGCGCGACGAGACCTGGGCGATCTACGCCGAGGCGCTCGAGCTGATCGCGTACATCGTCGGTACCGACCGGCCGTTCAGCGAGATGGGCACCGCCGACTACACGGTCGCCAACGCGCTCCTCCAGCGCGATCCGAACCGCATGCCCTTCCCGATGGACCCGGTGGTGGGCACCGCCTGGCAGCCGACGCACTACACCGACGGCCGCCCGCACGCCGGCCTCCTGTCGACCAGCGCCTTCTACCAGGTGTGGGACACCAACAACACGAACAAGAACCGCCGGCGCGCCAACCGGGTGTCGATCATGTTCCACTGCTACAACTTCCTCGACACGCCGGTCGACGTGACGCGCGATGTCGACAACAACGACCCCAACGCGGTGCTGAACGCGGTCACGACGCGGCCCGACTGCAAAGCCTGTCACGACCGCCTGGACCCGCTGGCGTCGTTCCTCTTCCCGATGGACAACGCCCAGGCGCTCGAGGGCAACGGCGACGGCACCGACTTCTACAACGGCGATCCGGAGCGCTGGCGCCGGGCCAACCGGCGCCCGCCGTCCGTGTACGGCGTGCCCGGCACCGACATCCGCGACATGGGCCGCCTGCTGGTGGCGCACGAGAAGTTCGCCGAGTGCCAGACCAAGCGCGCCTTCAAGCTCCTCTTCCTGCGCGATCCCAAGACCACACAGGAGCTGACCACCGCCGCCGACGTGGCGCAGCGCTGGGCGGCCGAGGACGGGTACAACTACCGCGCCCTGGTGCGGCGCTGGATGCTGTCCGACGCGTACCGCGGCCGGCCGGTGGACCACAATGCGGAGTGGGTGCGGCGCGCCTCGCCGGAACGCCTCGAACGGCTGGTAGAGGACCTGACCGGCTTCGTGTGGACGCGCGAGCCGGACGATGACCAGGACGACACCGATCCCGAGTCCGATCCGCCGCGCACCGCGCCGGTGCCGCTAATCAGCACAGAGGAGGACGGCTTCAAGATCATCCTGGGCGGCATCAACGGCGTGAGCGTGGCGGGCCGGTCGTACAGCCTGAACGCGACCGTCGCCATGGTGCAGCGGAAGCTGGCGGCGCTGGCCGCCGATCACGTGGTACGGACCGACCTGGCCGTGCCGGACGGGCAGCGCGTGCTCCTCGCCGGCGTCACCGGGGCCGAGTCACCGACCGGCGACGAGGCCGCGTTGCGGGCGCACGTCGTACGGCTCGTCCGCCGGCTCTACGGCGAACGCGTGGCGACCGACGCGGTCGAGGTGGACAACTGGGTCCAGCTCTACCGGGCGCTCTACAACGACGCGACCCAGGGCGGCACCGGCGGCAACCAGGTGCCGGGCACGGCCGGCGAGCGCGCGTGGCGCGGCATGCTCACCGCCATGCTGCGCAGCCCGCGGATACTGCTCTACTAGGGGGAACCATGTGGAAGGATGAGGTTTCGCGCCGCACGGTGTTGCGGCTGGGGATGTCGGCGGCGGCGGTGCTGTCGATGCCGTTGTCGTTCGGACGCCGCGCGGAAGCGGCCGGGAGTCCGCACTTCCTGGTCACCTTCTTTGCCGACGGGGGCTGGGATCCGACCCAGACGCTCGATGCGCACGACCCGCTCGATGCGACCGATGGCATCGACGTCGATGTGCCCGGGCAGCCGCCGTCGCAGATCACGGCCGTGAGCGGGCTGACCTACATGTCGAATCCGGTCACACGCCCGACCGTCGACCTGTTCTTCAACACGTGGGCCAGCCGGGCGGCGATCGTGAACGGCGTCAACACGCGCTCCACGTCGCACGACCAGAGCACGCAGCTGGTGCTCACCGGCTACCTGGACCCGACGCGCGCCGACTTCTCCGTGATGTCGGCGCACCACAACGGGCCCGACCTGCCCCTGCCGCATCTGCTGCTCTCGGGGCCGAGCTTCGGCGGCCCGTTCGCGGGCCTTTCGGGGCGCGTCGGCGGGCAGCTTGGCGCTGCGCTCACGTACAACCGCATCCCCGGACACACCGATCCCGAAGTGCAGCAGCTCGGCGTATCGGCGCTGGGGGAGGCCTACATCCAGCAGGCGCTCGAGCGCGAGCGCATGCACGCCGCCGCGGGCGCCGTGACCGGCAAGCTCGCGGCCTTTCGCGAGGCCAACACGCGCGGCGAGCAGCTCGCCCGCGCGGCGGGCTCGCTGCCGCGCAACGTCGGCAACGGCACGCAGCTCGCGACCTCGCTGGCGACGGCGTTCCGGGCCGGCATGTCGACCAGCGCGACCGTGAGCACGACCGGCGGCTTCGACACGCATAGCGACAACACCCAGCAGAACGACCGCTGGGAGCGCGTCTTCACCTTCCTGAACGACTTCATCGCGGGGCTGGCCGCACAGCCCGGCATCGCCAGCGCGAGTCTCCTCGACGAGACCACCGTCGTCTACTGCTCGGAGTTCGGCCGTACGCCGCAGCTGAACGGCGACCTCGGCAAGGACCACCACCCGGTCACGTCGATGATCCTGGTGGGCAAGCGCGTGCGCGGTGGCAGCGTGCTCGGTGGCACCGACGGCGACCAGGAGGGCGTCAAGGTCAACTTCGACACCGGCCGGCCCGACAGCACCGGACAGGTGATCGACGTGCAGAACCTGGTGGCGGGGGTGATGACGCTGATGGGTGCCAACGCGAACGAGTACCTGCCCACCGTGCGCCCGTTCAACGCCATCATCGGCGCCTGAGGGCCGGCACATGTCGAGGGTCGCAAGCGCATGGATGCGGTGGGGAGCCATGGCGCTCGTCTGCGCCGCACTCCTGGTCACGGGACGCGACGCGTCCGCTGCGCTCGGCACAGCGGGGTTTCGCGCCGTCGGGGTCGCACACGCGGCCTTTCCGGTATCGGCGATGGCGGTCGCCCCGGACGGCCGGCTCTTCGTGGCCGTGCAGGCGCTCGGGCAGACGGTCGGGACCACGCCGGGGCAGGCGGAGATCCGCGTCTACGGGGCGTATCGCAGCAACGACGGCGCGGTGTTCGACGAGGGCAGCGTGTGGGCGACGGTCGACGGCGTGCGCGCGACCACGGCTGAGGAAGGGCTGCTCGGGCTGGCGCTGGCGCCGGACTTCCCGACCTCGAAGCTGGTGTACGTCTATCTCACCACCACCGACGAGAACGTGAACCAGCACATCCGGGTCTATCGAGAGAACGCCAGCGGCGCCGGCGAGTACGTCGGCACGGTGCAGATGGGTCTCGAGCCGCCGGCCGAGAGCACCAACCGGAACGGCGGGCCGCTGACCTTCGGTGTCGACGGCTGTCTGTACGCGGGCGTCGGCGACAACGGCGGCGGCGGGCGCTGGAACGCGCAGGTCCTCCTCGGCACCGACCCGTTGCAGTCGAGCGAGAACACGGCGCTGTGCACCAACGTCTGTCTCGGCGCGAGCCTCTACCCGGAGCGGACGATCGCCCACAACGGCGCCCCGAACCACGCCGGCAAGATCCTGCGCCTGGCCGCCGACGGCAGCACGGCCGCGCCGTCGTCGCCGCTGCCGAGCCAGCCCTACGTGTTCGGCGCCGGCATGCGGAACCCCGCCGGCCTGGCGGTGCATCCGCTCACCGGGCAGCTCTACGCCATGGAGCGCGGCGACAGCCAGATGCCGGAGGTCAACGTCGTCGATCGCGGCAGCAACCTCGGCTGGCCCTGCCTGGAGGGCGACACGGTGGCGGCCTCGGGCGTGGCCGCGTGTCTCACCGGCCGCGTCGCCGGCGACGTGTACGCCAACCACCCGGCCTGGCGCCGGCCGCTCGCCACCCACGCCATGAACCCGGCCGTGAGCGGCATCGCCGCGTACACCGGCCTGGCGTACCCGGCCGCGTTCTACGGCGACGTGTTCTACCTGCTGCGCGACAGCGCGCGCATCTATCGCCTGGACCTGGACGCGCCGTGCTTCCTGCCCCATCCCGGCGGCGTGCCGCCGGTCGCGTTCCACGACTCGACCGGCGACGGCGACTTCGGCGTGAGCTACGACCTGGACGGCGACGGCGACTTCGATACCATCAACGCCACCACCTTCATGGCGCTCGCGCAGGGCCCCGATCCGCTCGGGCGCCAGGTACTGTACGTCGCCGGCAAGCAGGGCAGCTCGAGCGCGCTCACCGAGGACAGCATCGTCTTCCGCATCGAGTACGCGACCGCGTTCACGCCCTACGCCGGGCCGTTCGGACGGGTGGCGGACGCGTGCTTCAGCGACGGCGTGTACTCCGGCGGCGGCACCGGTGCGGCCCCGTACGCGTACGAGAACCCGTTCCAGCGCGAGACCTGCGGTGTCGCCAGCGGCCCGTGCGCCGGGCAGGCCGACCGCACGCCATGCGCGAACGGCGACGGGTGTCATGCCGCCAGCACGTGCCAGGCGGGGGCGTGCGTCGCCGGAGCGGCGCTGGCGGATGGGACGCCGTGCGCCAGCCCGTCGGACCCGTGCGGTGCGACCGGGACGTGTCGGGCGGGAACGTGTCGGGGCGGGAGTGCGACCGGCCTCGGCATCCGGACGCTCACCATCAAGCGCGAGGTGCGCGGCCCGGGCAGCGGGACGTTCGCCCTCGCAGGATCGATCACGCCGTCGGCGCCGATGGCGCCGGACACGAGTGACCCGGTGACGGTCGAGCTGACCGACGGCGGCGGGGTGGTGTTCTCGGAGACGCTGGCGCAGCCGGCCAGTGCGCCCGACTGGCGGCGGACGCGCACCGGCTTCAGCTACCGCGAGCGGCGCGGCTCGGGGCTCACGGTGGTGAAGCTCCGGCAGCGCGGCGGGAGCGTCGAGGTGGCGCTCCGCGGGCAGCGGGTCGTCTTCAACGGGCTCGACGATGCGACGCTGGGGGCGCGGCTGGTGATCGGCGGGCAATGCTTCGGCGGCGAGCTGGGGGCGCGCTGCGCGATGGATGCGCGGCGGGTGCGGTGTCGGTAGGCCATCACGTGTCATGCGGTAGGCTCGGTTGGCAGCTGCGCGCCATGCCAGACGCCGACCACCCACACGACCCGCCCGACGACCCGGTAGAAGAAGCGATACGGTGCGACGATGACTTCCCGGTGCGGCAGATCCTGGAACTCGGGGATGGGCCGACCGGATCGCGGAAAACGCTCCAGCCGGCGTAGCTTCGTTTCGGCGCGACGACGGAACGCTCGTGCCGTATCGGGGTTGCCTCGCTGGATGAACGCGACCGCGTCAAGGAAGTCCCGCCGAGCCGATGGGGTGAGGCGGACCTTCAAGACCGCCGTGCCAACAGCTCGTCGGCCTCGGCGAACACCGAGTCGAGGTCAACGCCCTTCCCCTTTGAGATCTCACGCTCCCCTCGGGCGAGGCGCTTCAGGATCTGGCGTTCGTTCTCCGAGCGCTCGAACGACTCCGGGCTGATCATGATCGCCGCGGCTCGGCCTCGTTGGGTGATGACTACCGGCTGGGCCGACCGGCGCACGCGCTGCAGTACGGCCGCAGCATCCTGGCGGAGGTCGGTTACCGGTACGATATCGGGTATCTTTGGCATACTGTTGAACGTACGTCAGACGATGCCAGGAGGCAATCGTCCGGACCTCCAAGGAGGTCGGGTGGCCGGTGTTGTGCACACACACCACGAAACTACCCCTTCCGCGGTCGTGGACTGACATCCTCGCCGCGAGCGGGTTCAGGGTCGAGCGGCACAGTCTTCATTTCCCACACGATTGCGCCGACGAAGAGTGGCTGCGTACCATAGGCGAGCGCGGCTGGGTGGCCGTAACCCGCGACACCCGCATCCGCTACAAACCTACGCCCGTGTGGCACCGGCCGGACCGAGATGCGACGCGCGGATCAACAGGTGGCGCGCCTCGGGGACGTCGTCCATCGTGCCAGAGCGCGCAGGGGTGTTGTCCGGACGAGCCCGACTGCCGCGCCGCGGCGCGAGGTGCCGCCCGCGACTGTCCCGTCCCGGGGTGCTATACGACAACACCGTGCCGAAGCGCCGCGATGACGCCCGCCTCTGGCTCCGCCAGGCCGCCGACGACTACCGCTTCGGCCGGGCGGCACTGACGGGCGAGTTCTACGCCCAGACGTGCTTCGTCGCCCAGCAGGTCGGCGAGAAGGCCGCCAAGGCCGTCCACTACCACCTCACCGGCCGTCCGGTGCTGGGGCACTCGGTGCAGGCGCTCCTGCGGAGACTCAACGCCCGGGCCGGCGTGACGGCAGAACTGCTGACGGCCGGCGGCCAGCTCGACCAGTACTACGTGTCCACCCGCTACCCCGATGCGCTCCCGGGAATCGCTCCGGCGGATGCGTTCTCGAACCCCCAGGCCCGCGCGGCGCTTCGTGCAGCTGGCGGAATTCTCAGATGGGCTCGCGCACAGATCCGCCGCGCTCTGTAGCCCGCTGGCTGCGCGACCGGCTGCCCGCGCTCCTCCGCCGCCACCGCGTCCATGAAGCCTACGTCTTCGGCTCCTGGGCGCGCGGCGACGCCGATCGCCTGAGCGACATCGACCTGATCGTCGTGGCACCGTCGGAACGCCCGTTCGTGGACCGGTTCCGCGACTATGGCGACGTCCTCCGGGCGCCCGCGCCGGTCGACCTGATCGTCTACACGCCGGAGGAATTCACGCAGCAGCGCCGCCGGCGCTTCGTCCGCCACGTCCTCCGCGACAGCCGCCGCATCGTGTGAGGAACGGCGCCCCGTTGAGTTTCGCCGCCGACGGCGCTACCTCTCGCGCCGCACCCCATGCTGCCGCTCCGCCTCATCTCCGCCGACTCGCACGTGAACGAGCCGCCGGAGATGTTCGCCGAGCGCCTTCCACCGGCGCTGCGTGCGCGCGCCCCGCACGTGGCGGTGGTCGACGGCCTCGAGCACCTGGTCGTCGAGGGGCTCCGGCCGCGCAAGATGCCGACCGGCCGCGCCGCGCTCGCTGGCGAGGCCCTCGAGCGCGCGCAGGCCGGAGGGTGGGACCCGGCGCTCCGCGCGCGCGACCAGGACCGCGACGGGGTAGCGGCCGAGGTGGTGTTCCCGACGCTCGCCCTCCAGGCCTGCTTCGCGACCCCCGACGCCGCCTTCCAGATGGCGCTCGCGCGTGCCTACAACGACTGGGTGGCGGACGTGTTCGGCGCCCATCGCGACCGGTTCGCGCCCGCGGCGGTGATCCCGATGGCGGACATCGCGGCCGCCGCGGCCGAGGCCGAGCGTGCGGCAACATGCGGGCTGCGCGCGCTGTTCCTGCCGGCGCAGATGCCGGCGCGGCCGTACAACGATCCCGCCTACGACCCCTTCTGGACGGTCGCGCAGGCGACCGGTCTGCCGGTCACCTTTCATGCCGGCACCGGCCACGAGCCGCGCCTCGAGCGCGGCCCGGGGGGCGCCGTCATCAACTACATCCTGGGCGCGCAGGCCGACGGCGCGCACGTGGTCTGCTACCTCACCATGGCGGGTGTCCTCGACCGCTTTCCGCGCCTGCAGGTGGTCACGGTCGAGACCGGCAGCGCGTGGCTGGCGTGGGTGATGACCGCCATGGACGAGATCTACGACAAGCACCACATGTGGGCGCAGCCGAAGCTCTCGCTCCGGCCGAGCGAGCTGTGCCGCCGCCAGGTGCACGTCACCTTCCAGAACGACCCGGTCGGCATCCACAATCGCGTCTTCACCGGGCTGGAGGCGCTGCTCTGGGGCAGCGACTACCCGCACCCGGAGGGCACATGGCCGCACTCGCGTGCCGCCCTGGCGGCGCAGCTCGCCGGCGTGCCCGAGCACGAGCAGGCGGCGCTCGCGGGCGGCACGACGGCGCGGCTCTTCGGATTCGTGTGAAAGACCGCACCTGCATCGTCGGCACCGGGACGACGGCCTACGGCACGCGCGGCGAGTTCTTCGGCCGGAGCCAGACCGAACAGCTCCGCGAGGCGCTCGACCTGGCGCTCGCCGAGTCCGGCCTCGACCGCCGCGAGATCGACGGCTTCGCCTCCTTCGCCGTCGATCGCAACGAGCCGGGCATCCTCGCCCCCGCGCTCGGTATCCCGAACGTCAACTTCTCGAACCTCGTCTTCGGCGGCGGGGGCGGCGGCACCTGCGCCGCCATCGCCAACGCGGCGGCCGCCATCGTCGCCGGGCTGGCGCGCGTGGTGATGGTCTACAAGGTCATCACCCAGCCCCCGCACGCCCGCTTTGGTGCCGCCTACGGCCTGACCGGGGTGATGGCCGACCCGTACAGCGATTTCCACCGGCCGTTCGGCCTGGTGTCGCCGGCGCAGTTCTTCGCGCTGCTCTTCCGGCGCCACATGCACCGCTTCGGGACCACGCCGCTCCACCTGGCGGAAGTGGCGGTCACGATGCGCGCGCACGCGCTCCGGAACCCGAAGGCCTTGAAGCGCACGCCGCTCACCGTCGACGAGCACCAGCAGGCGCGCCTGATCGCCGACCCGTTCCGGCTCTTCGACTGCTGCCAGGAGAACGACGGCGCCGCCGTCATCCTGGTCACCTCGGCCGAGCGCGCCCGCGACGCGCGCCAGCGCCCGGTCTACGTCATGGCGGGTGCGCAGGGCGGCGACAGTCTGTGGGGCTACGGCCTCACCATGCAGCACGCGCCCGACGACCTCTACTGCTCGGCCGGGCACGCGCACCTGGCGCGCCGGCTGTGGGCCATGGCGGGTGTCGGCCCGGCGGACGTGGACGTGGCGCTGCTCTACGACCACTTCAGCGGCATGGTGCTCCTCCAGCTCGAGGACTACGGCTTCTGCCCGCGCGGCGAGAGCGGCGCGTTGGTCGCCGACGGCGCCATCCGCTGGCCGGACGGGCGCCTGCCCGTGAACACGCATGGCGGCAACCTCTCCGAGGTGTATCTTCTGGGGATGACGCACGTGATCGAGGGCGTCCGCCAGCTGCGCGGCACGTCCACTTCCCAGGTACAGGACGCGGAGATCGCGCTCGTGACGGCGGGGCCGAGCAACCTGCCGACCAGCGCGCTCCTCCTCAGACGGTGATCCGATGCTGTTCGAGCTGGCGACCCTCACCCCCGACGTGCACACCGCCCCCTTCTGGGACGCCTGCCGGCGCCGCGAGCTCTGCTTCCAGCGCTGCACGGCCTGCGGCCGCTTCCGCCATCCGCCGCTCCCCGGCTGCCCGCACTGCGGCGCCACGGGCGTCGATTGGGTCCAGGTGCACGGCCGCGGGCGCGTCTTCAGCTACACCATCGCGCACCATGCCGCCGTGCCGGCGCTGGCCGCGCACGTGCCCTACAGCGTGGTCACGGTCGAGTTCGACGACGCCCCCGGTGTCCACCTGATCAGCAATGTGCTCGACACGACGGCGCTCGCGGTCGGCCAGACGCTCGATCTCGTCTGGGACGAGCCCCGGCCGGGCGTGGTCCTGCCGCGCTTTCGCGTGCCATGACCCCGCTCGACGGGCTCCGCGTCGTCGACCTTTCCTGGGGCCTCGCGGGCGCGCTCAGCACGCTGGTGCTCGCCGACTACGGCGCCGAGGTGATCCGCGTCGAGCCCCCGGACGGCGACCTGCTGCGCGCCGAGCCGGCGTTCGCCCTCTGGGGACGGGGGAAACAGAGCGTGGTCCTCGACCTCCGCCGGGCCGACGGCCGCGCTGCCGCCCGCCGCCTGATCGAGCACGCCGACATTCTGGTCGAGTCGTTCCGTCCGGGGGTGGCGGCCCGCTTGCGGCTCGCCTACGAGGATTTTGCCGATCAGCACCCGGGCCTCATCCACGCGTCGATCACCGGCTTCGGCGAGCGCGGGCCGTGCGCGCACCTGAAGGGCTATGAGGGCGTCGTACTCGCCAAGATGGGCGGCATGGACCACGTGGCCGGCATGGCGCCGCGGCCGGGGCCCGCGTTTCCCGCCGTCCCGTGGGCGAGCTTCGGCGCCGCCCATACGGCGTTGCACGGCATCCTGGCGGCGCTCTACGTCCGCGCCCGGACCGGGCGCGGACAGCACGTCGCCACCTCGCTCGTGCAGGCGCTGGCCGCGCACGATCCGTGGGAGTGGTTCCTCCGCCTCCTGTGCGAGAAGTACGCTGCCGCGTTCACGCCCGCGCCGCCGTACTCGCCGAACGGCGTGCCCAACACCAGCTTCGCTTTCCGGCTCCTGGTGGCGCTGACCCGGGACGGGCGCTGGCTGCAGTTCTCGCAGGCGTCGCCGCATCTGTTCCGCGAGTTCCTGGACGTGCTCGGCCTCGGGTGGATGTTCGACGATCCCGCCTGGGCGAGCGTGCCCGAGTTCGACAGCGAGGCGCAGCGCGAGCAGTTCTGGGAGCGGCTCCTGGGAGCGGTGCGCGAGCGGACCGTCGCCGAGTGGGAGGAGGTGTTTGAAAGCCGGCCGAACGTATGGGCCGAGCTGTTCCGCACCACCGCCGACGCGCTCGAGCATCCGCAGATGCGTCACGGCGGGCACGTGATGACGGTCGGCGCCACGACACAGCTGGCGCCCTTCGTCCGCATGACGGAGACGCCGGGCGCCGTGCGCGCCCCCGCCCCGGCGCCCGGCGAGCATACGACGGCGGTGCTGGAGGCGCTCGCCCGCGGGCAGCTCGACGCGCCCGACGTGAGCCCGCACGGTCCGCTGCCGCCGCATGCGCTTGCCGGGGTCACCGTCCTCGAGCTCGGCCTGTGGTACGCCGGACCGTACGGCACGGCGCTCCTGGCCGACCTCGGCGCGCGGGTCATCAAGATCGAGCCGCTGGCGGGCGAGCCGATGCGCACCATGATGCCGGTGCCGGACGCGGGCGCCGTCAAGGTCCTGCAGGGAAAGGAGAGCGTAGCCGTCGATCTCGAGCAGCCCGAGGGCCGGGAGATCGTGCGCCAGCTCGCCCGCTCGGCCGATGTCGTCCTCACCTGCTATCGCGGCGGCGTCGCCGAGCGGCTGGGCGTCGACTACCCGAGCCTGGTGCGCGAGAACCCTCGCCTGGTCTATCTGAGCGCGCCCGGGTACGGCACCGACGGTCCGTGCGCACGGAAGCCGGCCTTCGCGCCCACTATCGGCGCCGCCAGCGGTATCGCCCTCCTGCAAGGGGGCCCGTCCATCCCGTCGGGTCCCGACCTCACGCTGGCGGAAGTGAAGGCGGCGTCGATCCGTCTCACCTGGGCCGGCCAGGCGCCCGGCAACGCCGACGGTTGCTCGGCGCTCGGCGTGGCGACCGCGCTGCTGCTCGGCCTGGTGGCGCGCGAGCGTACGGGCCACGGGCAGCTGCTGCATACGACGATGCTTTCCACCACGCTGTACGCGTGTGCCGACGATGCGCTCGCCTACACGGGCAAGCCGCCGCGCCGGGTGCCCGACGCGCGGCTGTACGGGCTGTCGGCGCTCTATCGGCTGTACGAAGCGGCGGAGGGCTGGGTGTTTCTCGCCTGCCCGCAGGAGAAGGAGTGGGCGCCGCTCTGCCGCGCGTTGGTCGTGGAGATCGACCTGGCTGCCGACCCGCGCTTCGCCTCGCCCGCCGAGCGCGCGCGTCACGATCAGGCGCTGGCGACGGTGCTGGCAGCGGCGTTCCGGACGCGGACGGCGAGCGCGTGGGAGGCGTACTGCACGGCGGTGAACGTGGCCTGCGTCGAGGTCGCCCGCGGCCCGGTCGCGCGTGCGGTAATCGAAGACGCCGTCGTCCGCGAGGCGGGCTTTCTGGCCGAGGTGGAGCACCCGACCTTCGGCACGCACCGCCGACTGGCGCCGCTGGTCGCGCTGTCACAGACGCCCGGGGTGGCGCGGCCGGCGCCGGTACTGGGCCAGCACACGGAGGAGGTGCTGCGCGAGCTGGGCTACGCGCCGGAGGCGATCGCGGCCCTGGCGGCGCGGCGGATCGTCCGCCGCCCGGACGACGCCGGGGGGTGAAACCGGGCGCTATCCCGTGGCCGATCCGGGTGGATGGCGGCGGTTGTGTCGCACCGAGTCCAGGAAGGCGAGCCCGATGAATCCCGCGCCGATCAGGCCGGTGATGGCCTCGGGCACGTGGATCACCGTCTTCAGGAACATGATCACGCCGAGCGCCACGATGGCGTAGAACGCACCGTGCTCGAGGTAGCGGTACTCGGTGAGCGTGCCCTTGTTGACCAGCATGATGGTGAGGCTGCGGACGAACATGGCCCCGATGCCGAGCCCGATCGCGATCACGAAGAGGTTGTTCGAGAGCGCGAAGGCGCCGATGACGCCGTCGAAGCTGAAGCTCGCGTCGAGCACCTCCAGGTAGAGGAACGACCCCGCCCCCGAACGCGCCGCCGCCCCCGTCGCCGCCGATTTCGGGTCGAGCACGGCCGAGATGCCGTCGACGGCGATGTAGGTGACCAGCCCGAGCATGCCGGCAACCAGGAACTCGATCTGCTCGTGCTCGGGGAGGCGTGCGGAGATCGCCCACAGGAGCAGCATGACGAGCCCGAGCTCGACGGCTTCGATGCGCCCGAGGCGGGTGAGGGGGCGCTCGATCATCACGATCCAGTGGACGGCCTTCTCGGCATTGAAGAAGTGCTTCAGCCCCACCATGGCGAGGAAGCTGCCGCCGAACGCCGACACCGACACGTGCGCGCTGGTGATGATGCGCGAGTACTGGTCCGGGTCCGTGGCGGCCAGCACGATCGCCGCAATCGGCCCGATGTTCGCGATCGCGGCCACGATCACGAGCGGGAACACGATGCGCATGCCGAAGACGGCGATCGCGATGCCCCAGGTGATGAAGCGGCGCTGCCACACCGGACTCATGTGCTCGAGCACGGCGGCGTTTACGACCGCGTTGTCGAACGACAGCGACACCTCCAGCACCGCCAGCACGGCGACGATGAAGACGGTCGTGAGGGTACCCTGGGTCGTCCCGGTCGTCTCCCAGCCGAGTAGGGCCCCGCCCGCGAGCCCGGCGGCGGTGACCAGGAAGGAGCCGCGGAAGTACTGCATGGCCGGTGGTCGCGTACCATGCACGCGGGCGGGGAGCCAGCTACGCCGGCAGGAAGCCGATCGGCGCGAACGTCGTGTAGGTGTTGCCGTCGCTGTCCGGGTCCGGGTTGGCGGGGAACATCTTCCCCGGCCCGGGGCCGATCTCGCTCGCCGGCACGTTCAGCCAGCGTGTGAGCACGGTGCCGAACACATCGCGGAAGTCGTACGTCAGGAGCAGGTCGTCCTCGTTGTCGCTGCCGGGATTGTCGAGCGCCGGATAGGCGCCGAACTGCTGGCCGCCCTGTACCGTGCCGCCGACGACGAACAGCGGCGCGCTGGTGGCGTGGTCGGTGCCCGCCTCGCCCGGCTGGTAGGCATTTTGGCGAATCGTCCGGCCGAACTCCGAGAAGGTGACGATGCACAGCTTGTTGGCTAGGCTCGCGGTCGAGTAGCCGCTGCCGTAGCCGCCCGGCAGCGTGACCGACTGGCTCATCTCGGCGTAGAAGGCGGCGATCGACTCGCTCACCTCGCGCAGCAGGACCGAGTGGTAGAAGCCGTTCCGGCTGTCGTCCTGGTTCGAGTGCGAGTCGAAGCCGCCGATGGCGACGTGGAAGAAGCGCGCCCCGACGCTCGCCCCGGCCCGGATCGTGGCCGCCACGTGGCGGAGGTCGCGGGCCAGGTCCATGTCGGTGACCGCCGGGTTGTCGAGCGGGTTGAGCGGCGACGGATAGACGAGCGGGTTGTCGCGGTCGTAGTCGCCGTTCACGTCGAGCAGCAGCGACTCGACGCGGCCCGCGTTGGCGAGCCCCGAGCCCACCTTGTAGTACTCCTGGATCTTGTTGACGGTGGCCGCGCCCGTCTGGCCGATCTTCACCAGCTCGGGGTAGGCCGAGGCCGCCTGGCTGTCGGTGTAGAGCTGCTGGAACGTGCTCTGCTTGAGCGTGGTCTCGCCCTCGGCGGGGAAGCGCAGCTCGGAGAGCCGGTTGAAGGCGAACAGACTGGTCGTGGTGGGCGAGAACAGCGGGTTCAGCTGGCTGCCGAGCATGACGCCGGGCACGTCGAGCGACGTGAAGCCGGCGTAGTCGAGGTACTTGGCGAACCAGCCGAGGCCGGCAGCCCCGAGCGGATCGACCGTGTACCAGATCACCTCGCTCCGGAAGTGCGAGTGGTCGGCGAAGGGGTAGTGCACGCCGTTCACCACCGCCAGGTCGCCGCTCTGGTAGAGGCCATGCAACGCGCCCATGGCCGGATGGAGCCCGTAGCTCGAACCGTTCACGTTCGCGCCGATGGAGAGCACGGTGGACGCGCCTGGCGCCCCCGCCGTCACGCGGGCGACGGCCTCGGCGTTGGTCTTGGGCAGCTTGAGGGTCGGCCGGTACTGCTCGTACGTGGTGCGCTGCCCGCCGCTCACGGGGTAGACGGTGTTGATGCCGTCGTTGCCGCCGTAGAGCTGCACCACGACCACGATGGCGTCGCTCGGGCCGGCGGCGTAGCTGACGCCGGTGCCGGGTAGCCAGCGGAGGTGGGGGCCGAAGGTGGTGACGGCGGCGGCCGACGCGGCCCCGCGCTTGAGGAACTGTCTGCGTGTGATGGCCATCGTCCCGCCCCTCCTCAGAAGACCATGTGCTCGGCGGCCTGCAGCGCGAGCGCGATCAGGCCCCGGACCTTGGTGACGGCGTCGGTGGTGAACTCGTCCGAGAGGTCGAGCGTCGGCCCCCCGGTGGTGGTGTAGGTGATGAGCCGGCCGCGCTGGGTGCTGGTGAGCGCGAGCGGGCCCTGGTCGAGGCCGAGCTGGTGCAGGACGGCGTCCACGACCGTGGCCGCCGGCACGGCGCTCTGGCCGAGCGGCAGGCCGGCGATGTTGGCGAGCGGCAGCTTGCTCCTGCCGAAATCGGAGGCGGCCAGATCCTTGGCGAATTCCAGGCGCGCGAACAGCGTGCCGCTGTTGATCCAGGCCAGCCCTCCCGGCCAACCGGCGACGTTGGGCGGCTCGAACAGGTTCATGCCCATGAGCTGGACCTGATCGCCCAGCTCGCGATCGGCGCTGCCGATGTACTTGCCGTCGCTCTTGCTCACGCCGAGGGCTTTCAGGGCGCCGACGACGTAGTCGACGGGGTTCCGCACCGTGCGCGTCTTGGCCGTGGTGCTGTAGAACTCGTCGTGCGTCCACAGCGCACGCAGGAGCGGGATCAGGTCGAAATTGTTGGTGGCGAAGGTGGACGCGAAGCCGGCCAGCAGGGCCTTCAGGCCGGTGGCGGGCGCGGAGTACCCGTACCAGGCCCACAGCTTCTTCGCGAGGAACATGCCGACCTGGTTGTTCCCCTGGTCGTCGGTGCGCGCGAAGATGAGCTCGAGGACGTCGTCCGCCGTCCCGGCCACGGCGTCGTCGAGGCGGAAGTCGTTGTTGGTGACGCCGAAGATGACCACCGGATCGGGGGTGGCGTCGCCGTCGTCGTCGTACTGGCCGCCGTCCCAGGCGTACTGTTGCCAGACGCCGACGTTCTTCTCGAGCTCCACCCAGCCCGTGCAGGCGCGGGCGAGCTGATGCACGTCGTCTTCGGTGTAGTTGGGCTTGGTCGGGTCGGGGGAGCCGTCGGCGGCCAGCTGGAAGACGCCGAGCGTGAACAGCTCCATCAGCTCGCGCCCGAAGTTCTCGTTGGCGTTGACGGTGAGGCCGTCGCTGCTGGCGTAGTTCACGATGCCGTCCAGGTAGTAGAGGTTGGCGGCGTCGCGGTTGAACAGCCGGACGAGCGTCTTGAAGCTGCCGGCGGCATGCAGGCGGAAGAGCTGGTTCTGCAGCGACAGGTGCTTCAGCGTGATCTGCTTGGAGGCGCCGCAGGCGAGGTGGTTGTGCCAGAAGAGCACCAGCTTCTCCTGCGCCGCCAGCGCCGGGGTGGCGGTGCGGACCATCTGCTTGAACCACCAACGCTGCATCTTGAGCCGGTTGTAGTCGTCGACATTGCGCGGCCCGGGCGGCTTCTTCTTGGACGGCAGGAAGCTCAACAGCTCGTCCACGGCGCTCGCCACCGACCCGTGCCGGTCGTGGAACGCCTGGATGTCGGCGGGGGTGCCGCCGAAGGCTGCCCGGCGCAGCAGGTGCGCGGCGTTCTCCAGGTCCCAGGTTGCCATCCTCTCCCTCCTACTGATCGGTTCCCGTCACCCAGCCGGTGGCCGGCGCCGGCCCCGTGATCCCGTCGCCCAGGATCCACAGGCGGATCAGGTCGATCTGCGCCGGCGTGAGCGGTGCCCCCGTGCGCGGCATGTCGCTGCCCCAGCCGGGCAGCAGATCGTTGGTGATCTTCCGGTAGAGGAAGCTCGTCGTCGGATCGCCGGGCGCGATGCGGACCAGCCCGGCGCCGGCGGCCGCGGCGTTGTCGGGCGGGACGCCGACCAGCTGCGAGTACGCCGCATTGGGCAGCAGGATCAGGTTGCCCTGGTGGCCCTGCGAGTCGTGACAGCCGGAGACCGCGCAGCGGGCGGTGAAGACTTCCTGCGCGACGCGGTCGAAGGTGCCGCTGTAGAGCTCGAGCGGCGTGTACAGGCCGGTGCCCTCCGGCTGGCAGGTGAACAGCATCCGGTCCTTGTCGATGGTGGTGCGACCGGACACGCGCCCCTGCGTGGTGACGCGCAGCTTCTTCATCCCCTTCGCCCAGGGCCCGCCCGGCGTGGCGGGCGGCTTCAGGCGGACGGTGACCGGATTCGGCAACGCGCAGTCGTCGGGGGTGGTGTTGTCGGGGAAGCCGAGCAGGTTGGCGCGCGCCTGGAGCGCCTGGAACTCGGTGTCGAAGCGCGGGTCGCCGTTGTCGACGGCGTGGTCGACGGTGACCGCGTCGGCCTCGTCCGGCACGCAGTCGGTCAGCGCGGTCGAGTTGACGCACAGGCGGACGATGAACAGGCAGCGCCCGTTCCGGGCGCCGTCCTGGTCGCAGGCGCTGCCGTCGACGCAGTCGACGTTGCGCGCCGGCCGGGGTGGAGGCGGGCTGTTGGCGTCGGCGTCGAAGACGGCGACGCAGTCGCGCGCGCGCGGGCCGCCGCCGCCCACGAACGCCGCCCCGGCCGCGGCTGGTACCAGCGCGAGGCCCAAGGCGGTCAGCAGCGTGGCCGAACGACGCGTCATCCGTTGCCTCCATCGGGTCGGTGGCGAGCGTCCGGTGCTCGCGGCCGAATCTCAGGGTTCGGTACGCAGATGCACCAGCGTTGTCAAGGTGAAATTCATGCGGCGGTGGGTCCGGGCGCACGACCGTTTGTCGCGCTCCCGGGCCAGTCAGAGGTGCTTCGCGACCGATCAGCGGTTGCGGGCGTCTTTTCTGTGGATTGCCCCAGCCGATTACCTCAATATCCCTGCATGCGTTCGACCTGCCGCTCCGTGCTCGCTCGTACCCTCGTCCTGGTCGTCCTGGCGGCCACCGCCCCAGGGCGCGTGGCAGCCGAGACTGCAGGCGCCCCGGAACACCCGCTCGCCGGCGGCAAGCTCTCCCTGCGTGACGGCGGCGGGGGCCGGAAGGTCCTCTTCCGGGGTCGCTGGCAGTCGACCGACGCCATGGGCGATCCGCGCTACGACGGCGCCACGCTGCGCATCCAAGGCCGCGGGTCGAGCGCCGGCGACAGCGGGCTCATCCAGCTGAACCCGACGCGCTGGTTCCGCCTCGGCCGCGGCGAGAAGCTCACCGGCTACAAGTACGACGATCCGAGCAGCCGCGCCGGCGGCGTGCGCTCCATCCTCATGAAGCGTGGCAAGAAGGGCGGCCTGGTGAAGATCGTCGGCGGTGGCGCCGAGTGGGGTTACGCCATCACCGGCAAGCAGGACGAGATCACCGTCACCCTCACGGTCGGCCGGGCGCGCTGGTGTACGCTGTTCGACGGCAAGGCGGTGCGTACGGGCAAGGGTCGGATCAGCGCGCAGCGCAGCGGCGCGCCGCAGGCGTGTCCGTGTGCGCGGGGCGACGGCACCTTCGCCGCCATCCAGGAGGTCGTGTTCGCGCGCTACGGCTGCACCGAGCAGAACTGTCACGGCTCGGGTGCGCAGGGCGGCCTGGATCTGCGGCCCGAGGTCGCGTACCAGAACCTGGTCGACGTGCCGGCCACGCTCGTCCCGGGACAGAAGCGCGTCGAGCCGGGCTCGAAGGACCGGAGCTTCCTCTACCGCAAGCTCGCCGCCGCCACGTTCGAGCACGCGGTCGAGGGCACCCCCATGCCGTCCGGGCGACGGGCGCTACCGGAAGCCGAGCTGCGGGCCATCCAGCGCTGGATCCAGGCCGGTGCGCCAGCCAAAGGTGTCGTGCGCGAGACCGAGTCGCTGCTCGACGCCTGCTTGCCGCCCCCGGACCCGATCAAGATCCGCGTGCCCCCGCCGCCGCCGGTGGGTCAGGGCCTCCAGTTCCACGCCCCCCCGTGGGAAATCGCCCCCAAGGGCGAGAACGAGGTCTGTTACGCCACCTACTACGATTTCTCGACCGACATCGCGCGCGTGCCGGCGTCGGTGCGCACGCCGTGCGTCGACTTCTGGGGCGGGCCGACCAACGAATGCTTCTTCTACAACCGCGCCGAGCTGACCCAGGACGCGAACTCGCACCACAGCATCATCCATCTCTACAAGGGTGCCTACGACAGCGCGCGCCCCGGCTTCCAGCTGTTCACCTGTCAGGGGGGCGGTCGCGGCGTGTGTGATCCCACCGACGCCCATGCCTGCGAAGAGAAGGGCACCTGTACGGCGACGCCCTACGACATCCGCAGCGCCCAGGGCTTCGGACCTTTCACCTGCCGGGGCGGCGCGCAGCACGGGCAGGCGTGCGATCCCGTCGGCATCGGGGTGCCGGCCCCTGCCGGCGCCGATTGCGGCGCCGGTGGCGCGTGCGCCGGGGTGGTCAAGACCAGCATCGCCTGCGCGTTCTACGGGCCGCCCGACTTCGGCATCGATTTCCGCGGCGTGGGTACCGACTCGGCCCCCGCCTTCGGCGGCTCGCAGCAGCCGCTCGCCCTCGACGAGTACGCCCCCGGGGTGTCGTCGACGCTGCCGGTACGCGGATGGATCGTGTGGAACTCGCACGCCTTCAACCTGGAGGACCGCCCCACCACCAACGAGCAGTACTACAACCTCACCTTCGCCGGCCCGGACGACCGCACCTACCCGATGCTCGGCATCTTCGAGTCGCAGGACATCTTCGTGATGAACGTGCTACCGTTCGAGAAGCGCGAGTACTGCCGCACGTTCACCTTCCCCAAGGGCTCACGCCTGACGCAGTTCAGCTCGCACACGCACAAGCGCGGCAAGCTCTTCCGCATCTACGGCCCGGGCATCACGCAGCGCTGCGGCGAGGAGTTGGCCACCAAGACCGCCGCCTGTCTGCCCCGCCCCGAGGACGGCGAGTCCATCTTCGTCACCACCGAGTACAACGACCCGCTCCAGCTGCGCTTCGACCCGCCGCGTGAGTTCGACGGCGACGACGAGAACGGGCGCACGTTCAAGTTCTGCAGCGTCTACGACAACGGCGCCACCAACCCCGACGACGTGAAGCGCCAGTCGACCTCGCCGGTGCCGCCGTTCGGCCTCGCGTTCCTGGGCGGGCCGTGCAGCGACGCCCAGGTGGTGTGCCTGGCCGGCCCCAAGAAGGGCCAGGCGTGCCAAGGTAACGATCGCGTCTGCGACAGCGCGCCGGGCGCCAACGACGGCGTGTGCGACGCCTGCCCCGTCCACGGCGGCGTGACCACCGAGGACGAGATGTTCATCCTGCTCGGCAACTACTACGACCTGAACATCAAGTATCCCGGCAAGTAGGGCAGCGGACCCGCGCGATCAGCGGCCGCCGGCGGCGTCCAGGCTCCGCTGGATGGTGCGGTAGGTGGCGCGGAACGTCTCCACCGGGCCGCCGTACGGATCCCGGATGTCGACCGTTCCGTTGCCGGCGAGGTAGCCGAGGCGGTGCAGCTTCGGGCGCGCGGCGGGGAAGCGCGCGCTCACGATGCGGACGTTCTCCTCGTCGAACACGACCACGGCGTCGGCGGCGTCGATCAGCGCTTGTGTGAGCAGCGTCGAGCGGTGCGCGGCGAGGTCGATGCCGAGCTCCCGGGCGGCGGTCACCGCGGCAGGGGGGCAGGGGCGGTCGCTCTTCGGGTGGTAGCCGGCCGAGCGCACCGTGACCGCGTCGCCAAGGAGGCGGCGCGCGTAGGCCTCGGCGAACGGGCTCCGGCAGATGTTGCCCTTGCAGACGAAGAGTACGGAGCGCGCCGCGCCGAGCGCCCGGCCCGCGCGCGTCGCGGCGAGTGCCCGCACCGGCGGCAGCGCCGCCACCTGCCGGCGCAGGATGCGCGCCGCCTTGCCGGAGAACCAGCGCAGGATGCGCTTGGCGTCCTCGAGGCCGGGCTTGGGGTCGTCGAGCACGAAGGTGTCACTGTGCTCGCGGCCGCGCAGCAACGGGCCGAGCTCCTGCAGCAGGGTGCCGGTGGGGACACGCTCGGCGGGCGGGGCGGCGAAGTTCTCGCGTATCCAGGTAATGTCCCGGCCCCAGTTCCGGCAGTAGACGTCCGGGCGGTACGTCTGCGGGAAGTCGCGCTTGCCCTCGACCAGCATCTGGTAGAGCCAGTAGGGAAAATCGGCGCCCGCGGCGACGGCGACCGGCAGTGACGCCCAGAAGCGCCCGTTGATCTCGAGCAGCACCCAGTCGCCGGTGCGGAAGTTCATCTTGAACTCGAGCATCACCACGCCGGTGTAGTGCATGGCCCGGACGAGCTTCGTGAAGGCGTCGTGCATGCCGGGATGGAGGGGTACGGTGCGACGGTAGGAGTCCGCCCCGCCCTTGCGCCGCTCGTGCACGCGCACGTGCTGCAGGGCGGCCAGCACGGTGCCTTGGTGGACCAGCCCTTCCACGCCGACGCCGGTGCCCTCGAAGTACTCCTGCACCAGTACCTCGCGGTCGCGGGCGAACGTCTGCAGCGCTTTGGGGAGATCGGCGGGCGAGGGCACGCGCTGCACGAAGTGTTTGCTCGCCAGGTCGTCGAGCGTGAACGACGTGATCGGCTTCAGCACGATCGGGAAGCGGAAGCGCGCCGCGATCGCGTCGGGGTCGAGCGGCAGCGACACCCGTTCGCCACGCGGCAGGTTGATGCCGAGGGCGGCGGCGGTCTCGTTGGTGCGGTCCTTGTCGAACGCGATCCCGTACGCCAGGTCGTCCAGCAGGTAGATGCGCGCATGGGGCTCGAGCTCGGCCCGATGCGTTTGCAGCGGCATGATGGTGGCGTCGTTGCAGGGCACGACCAGATCGAAGCGCTCGTCCCGGCACACCTGGATGAAGGCGTGCTTCCAGGCGTCGTCGCCGGGAGCGTAGCGCGGCAGCTCGTGGATCTTCTTCACGTAGCGCGAATGCCGGGTGAGCGCGTCCTGCGGCAGCCAGGCGACGTGCACCTCGATCCCCTGGCGGCCGAGCGAGCGCACGACCGCCAGGAAGGCGCGCTCCTCCTTGCCGAGGACGAGAACTTTTGGCGGCTGCCGCGAAACGCTCATGCGATGGCTCGGGTCGCGACCGGCACGGGGCTCGCGCCGAGCAGGTCGTCGAACAGGGTCTCGATGGCGCGCACGTGGTGGCGGATGTCGAACACGGCGTCGACGCGCGCCCGGGCGGCCCGGCCCATGGCGGCGCGGCGTGCCGGGTCGTCGAGTAGCGCACTGATGGCGGCCGCCAGCGCCTCCGCGTCGCGGGGCGGGACCAGGAGCCCGGTCTCGCCGTCGGCGACGATGTAGCGCGGCCCGCCCTCGCGCGGCGCGACCAGCGGCTTGCCGAGCGCCATGGCCTCGATGAGGACACGGCCGAAGGGCTCGCGCCGCACCGAGGAGTGGATGACGACGTCCATGGCGTCGAGACAGGCCGGGACGTCGCTCCGTGCGCCGGTCAGGATGACGTAGCCGGCAAGGTCGGGGCGCGCGATGCGCTCGTGTAGCTGCGCGGCGTACTCGCCGCCGAAGCGGTGCACGCCGCCGACCATGAGGCAGCGCACGTCGGGATGACGGACCCGGACCCGCGCCATCGCGTCGGCCACCAGGTGCTGCCCCTTCCAGTCCTGCAGGTGCCCGACGATCCCCACCAGCGGGGCGCCCGCGGGAACGCCGAACTCGGTGCGGATGGCGGCGCCGCCGCCGGGCCGGAACTCGTGGCAGTCGATGCCGTCGAACACGGTGATGAAGTGCTTCGCCCGCACGCGCGCGGCGCGGTAGTGTTCGACGATCTCGTCGGTCATGCCGATCGACACGTCGACCCAGCGCGACGCCCAGCGCTCGACCGGCCCCACGCGGCGAAAACCCTTCTCGTGACAGATGACGGGCACCCGGCAGAGGGCCGCCGCCAGCACGCCGTCCAGATTGGCCGTGAGGCCGTTGGCCAGGTACACGAGCGCCGGCCGCTCCCGCCGGAAGAGCGCGGCCAGGGCGCGCGCGCGCGGCAGCACGTAGCCCAGGAGCCGCTGCACGCGCAGTCCCACCCGCGCCACAGCGGTGCGCTTACCCTCGACGTGCTCGACCGGGAGCGGGGGCAGGATGTGCACCGGGACGCCGGCGGCTTCCAGTCCGGCCACGATCGCCTTGTGCTCGAACAGCGCCAGCGCCGGGGCGAAGCGGTCGCGGTCCATGTGGGCCATCAGCGGCAGGATGCCGGTCAGCGAGCCCCCCACGACGCCGCCCACGCTGGCTTCGACGAAGAGAATACGGTGGGGCGACATGGATCGATGCGGACTTACGGGGCGGTCAGACGATGTCGAGCGGACGCAGGTTGCCGGTTTCGTCGAACGCGAGCGCGTAGGCCGGCTCGACGATCTTCACGTCGCTCCGCCCGGCCAGGTCGGCGCGACACGTCTCCGAGACCTCGACCTCGCTCAGGGCGAGGGTGTTCCGGATGCGGACGATGCGGGCCTCGGCGGGCTCCGCCAGGCCGATGGTGCCGAGGGCGGCGTCGATGACCTCGCGGTCGGTGTCGAAGTGGATGGGGATCATCGCCGCTTCGGGGTGGACGGCGGTGAGCGAGTTGATCGAGGTGGCGCGGCGATCAACGGCGCGCACCAGGCGCGTGGTGGTGAAGTCCGCCATCCCGAGCCCGTGGGCGTTGCCGTGCGACGCCGCGGTGAGCTCGCGGACGAACACCCGCTTGGCGTGGAACCGGCTGGCGACGCCGTGCTTCCGGCCGGTGATGTTGCTGTCCATGCCGACCCCGCTGATGTTCTTGCCCATCTCGTCGACGATGAGCAGGTCGGCGCGCTCGACCGGGAGGCGGGGCATGTGGTGCCTGGCCAGCTCGAGCAACCCGGGCTCGCGTTCGAGGATGGTTTCGCGGGGCACGGCCTCGAGGGCGGCGGTCTCGTCGAAGGCGTTCTCGACGATGGCGAGCCCGAAGGCGATCCGGCAGCGGGCGAGCAGCGTGCGGCCCGCGGTGTGGACGAGTCGGTCCCAGGGGATGCCGACGGCGGCGCGATGGTACATGGCCGCGCCGGTGTGTTTGCCGAGCCCGATCATGATCATCTTCGTGAGCCCGCTCTCGATCGGGCCGGCGAAGCTGGTGTGGGGCTTGATGCGGTTCACCACGATGGTGTGGTCGGCCTCGTACGCGTAGCGATCCCAACGCAGCGGCACGCCGTCGTCGGTCGTCCCCAGCTCGACCACGTCCATGGTGGCACGGATGGGCGCGCCCATGGCGGCCGGCGTGATGCCGTAGCTGGCGAGCACCTTCACCTGTCCGTCGGCGGTGGCGCCGCCGTGGCTGCCCATGGCCGGCACGATGAACGGCTCGGCGCCGATCTCGCGCAGGCACTCGACCAGCGTGCGCACGATGAGCGGCATGCCGGTAATGCCGCGGCTGCCGACGCCGATGGCGACCGACTGGCCCGCCTGGATGCGCCGCGCCACGCCGATGCGCGCCAGCTCCGTCCGGATGGTGCCCGGCACGTCGGTTACCCGTGGCGCCTCGAACATCTGCTGCACGCGGAGCATCTTCGGGTAGGGCATCGGGCGCTCGACTCCGGCGGGGAGCTATAGACCCGAGCGCTCCTCGACAGCAAGCCGAAACCTGTGTCATGCAGCAGCCGCTATGCGGATCGGCATTGGAATCGGGGACATCGCTGGCGCACCTGCGGATCCGGAGGGTCTGGTCGCGCAGGCCCGCCAGGCGGAGGCCGACGGCTTCGCCAGCGGGTGGTTCGCCCACATCCGGGTGAAGGACGATGCGGACGTGGTGGCCCGGACGCGGGCGCTCCTGGTCAAGATGGCGCGGGGGTGAGAGCGATCGTGTGCCACCCGCTTCAGGCGCTTGCGGTGGGGCGGCGGCGCGTCGTGTTCGTGCCGCTGCTTGCGTTGACGATCGGGCTGATGGGCGTGCTCGGGGTGGCGGACGGGTGGTTGCGGACGGAGGCGGCGCCGCAGGGGATCGTGTCGTTCGAGTTGGCGGGCGATGCGGGGACGGCGCAGCGGATACTGGACTCGTGGGACGGGCACGCGCGGGTGGTGGTGGGGTTCGTGCAGGGGCTCGACACTCTCTTCCTGCTGGCCTACTCGACGACGATCGCGCTCGGGTGCGTGTGGGCGGCGGACGTGCTGCGCGCTGCGGCGCCAGGGCTGGCGGCGCTGGGGCCCGGGGTGGCGTGGGGGCAGTGGGTCGCGGCGGGGCTCGACGCGGTGGAGAACGCGGCGCTGCTCGTGATGTTGTTCGGTGGCGTGGCGGCGCCGTGGCCGCGCGTGGCGTGGGGGTGTGCGGTGCCGAAGTTCGGGCTCATCGGGGCGGGCTTGCTCTACGCTCTGGTCGGGGCCATCGTGCGGCTCGCACGGCGATGACGATCCGCGACGCGACGGAGCTCGACCTGCCGGCGATCGTGGCGATCTACAACGCGACCATCCCCGAGCGCATGGCGACCGCCGATACCGTCCAGGTGTCGATCGAGAGTCGCAAGGAATGGTTCCGGGCGCATGCGCCCGACCGTCGTCCGATCTGGGTCGCCGAGGTCGACCGGCGCGTGGCGGGGTGGTTGAGCTTCCAGTCGTTCTACGGCCGCCCGGCATATCACCGTACCGCCGAGGTGAGCGTGTACGTCGCCGACGGGTACCGGCACCGTGGCACCGGGCGGCGCCTCCTGGACGAGGCCGCCCGGCGCGGCCCGGGGCTCGGGATCGCGACGCTCCTCGGCTTCATCTTCGGCCACAACGAACCCAGCCTGCGGCTGTTCGAGACCAGCGGGTTCGCGCGCTGGGGCGTCCTGCCGCGTGTCGCCGAGCTCGACGGCGTCGAGCGCGACCTGGTGATCGTCGGCCGCCGGCTCGACCTCCCGGGGTGATCGCATGGACCGTCCCTTCCGCGTCGCCGACCTGGACCACGTGGTGGTGCGCTGCCGCGACCAGGCGCGCGCGCTCGACTTCTACACCCGCGTGCTCGGGCTCGTGGAAGAGCGCCGCCTCGACGTGATCGGCCTGATCCAGCTGCGGGCCGGGACCAGCCTGGTCGACCTGGTGCCCGCCGATCCGCCGCCGACGCACGAGGGGCGGAACGTCGACCACTTCTGTCTCGGGGTCGAGGCGCCGGACATGGACGCGCTCGTCCGCTGGCTGCAGGCGGAGAACGTCCAGATCCTGGGCGATCCGATGGAACGGTACGGCGCCCGCGGCCACGGGCTGTCGGTCTACGTGCTCGACCCCGACGGCAACATCGTCGAGCTGAAGCGCGTGTAGCCTACCCGGTCACGTCGGCCAGCCACTCGACCAGCGGCACGACCTTCTTCACCTCGCCGGCCAACCACCCGACCAGGCGGGGGGATACGAGGAGCGGCTTCCGCACGGGCGGGAACGTCACGGCGAGGCTCTTCTGCTTCAGCAGCTCCGCCCGCGGGTGCGCCGGGTCGATGCCGCGCGGGACCTTCTTCAGCACCTCGTGCGCGATGAGCGCGAAGCGGGCCTTCCGGAGCGCGGTCACGATCTTCACCAGCGCCTTGCCCCGGCGGTCGTCGAGCACGGCCTCGCGGTAGCGCGCGACCTGGGCGCCGTCCATCATGTAGTGGCCGGCGGCGGCGAACGCTTCCCCCGCGCCGATCTGGACGTACAGCGGCATGGGTTGCGCGGGGCCCGTCCCGCCGGTCTGCATCGGCACGTAGCCGCCGACGTGCGTCTTGTAGGGCGCCTTGTCCTTCGAGAAGCGCACGTCGCGGTGGATGCGGAAGACCTTGGGGTCGCCGAGCGCGTGCTGCCGGAAGAGTGGGTCGATGCGCTCGCGCACCTCGGCGAGCAGGAGCTGCATCGGCTGCCGCCAGCCGGCATCGTACTCGTGGCGGTGCATCTCGAACCACTCGCGCCGCTGATTCTTCGCCAGGGCGCGGAAGAAGCGGCCACCGGGATCGGCGAAGCCCTCGAAGTGCGTACCCATGACGCTACCGTAGGCCAGGTATGCGACGGGGAGCAATGACTTCTTGACCTCTCCGGAGCGTGATGGGAAGGAGGTCGCACATGCCGACGTCCAGCGACCGGCTCGAGCTCCTGTACGAGGTGAGCCGGCGGCTCGCGACCTTCGACGACCTCGAAGCGCTGGTGCGCTTCGCCACCCGGCGCACACGCGAGCTCTTCGCCGCCGAGGGGTGTGCGGTGCTGCTCCTCGACCGGTCGCGCGGAGAGCTCACCTTCCCGGTGTCCAGCCAGGCCGAAGGGGCGCCCGTGTCGGAGGCGCAGCTGCGGGAGGTGTGCTTCCCGGCCGATCGCGGCATCGCCGGCTGGGTGCTTGCCCATGGCGAGGGGGTGCTGGTGGACGACGTCGCCCACGACGCGCGCTTCTACGTCGGCGTCGACCAACTGACCGGGCTCTCGACGCGCGCCATCCTGTGTGCGCCGCTGCGGGCACGCAACGACGAGATGATCGGCGTCCTCGAGGTGGTGAATCCGACGACCGGCCCCCTGTCGGCCGACGACCTGGCACTGCTCGAGACCCTCGCCAGCGACATCGCCGTGGCCTACGAGAAGGCGGACCTGCAGGGGCGCCTGCGTCAGGAGGTGATCGGGCTCCGGCAGGTCTTCCGGGTGGTCGGTGTCGGCGTGACCCTGCTGGCCGCGTTGGTGATCGGTGCCGGTGTCTTCACGCACCTGGCCTGGGCGTTGCCCCTGCACGAGCTGCCGTTCCGGCCGGTCGTCTGGGGCGGTGTGGTGGCCCTGCTGACGGGAATCGGGCTGACGGCGGTCGGCCGCGGATGGTTCGTCGGCCCCGGCCCCACGTGACCGGCGAGGTATGACCTGAAGTTGTGGATCGTGGAGCCGGTGCCGCCGCCGCCGCCCCCTGGCTGAAGGTCGTCGGCAACGAGGCGCGCAGGACGGGGTGGCCAGCGATAGCTCTTCGGTGTAGTGCCGCGGCTCCTGCTGCAGATGCAACGCCGCGTAACACGCCCGCGCGCATGAGCTTCCTCGACGTCGTCCGGGAGGGTCTATCGGTCAACGGGGGTCCTTCTGTCTGCACGCGGGCACGTCGTCGCCGAGTACGCAGGTGAGCGTCCTGCAGAGGACATGTTCCAAAGCTCCCCTTGCGATGCGATATCACTATCGCCATCATGCCCATAGTGAGCACCCGGATGGCGAAGCTGGTGGCCGAGCTGGCGTCGGGCTCCGAGGTTCACTTCAGCGATCTTGCCAAGGTCTGCGACTACTATTTCGGCAAGCCCCGCCAGGCGGGCACCAGCCACCGGGTCTACTCGATGCCATGGGCAGGCGACCCTCGCGTCAACATCCAGAGCCACAAGGGCAAGGCCAAGCGATACCAGATCAAACAAGTGCTAGCCGCGATCGCTAAACTGCAGGAGCTGAAGCAATGACGAACCCCGAGAAGTACACCTATCGAGTGATCTGGTCCGAAGAGGATGGGGAGCACGTGGGCCTCTGCGCCGAGTTCCCGTCGCTCAGTTGGTTGGCGAAGTCCCCCGGGGATGCGCTCAAGGGGATCACCAAGGTGGTCGCCGACGTCATAAAGGATATGGCCAAGACCAAGGAACCGCCGCCGGAGCCGCTGTCGTTGCGGAAGTTCAAGGGCCACATCGCGGTGCGCGTCCCGCCGCACCAGCATCGCGAGCTCGCGATGGAGGCGGCTGAGCAAGGGGTCTCCCTCAATCGACTCATCAGCCAGAAGCTGGCGCGCTAGGCACCGAAAGGGCGACCGGCGAAGCGGTTTCACTGCGCCTCGGCGCCGAGGTTGTCGACGGCCTGTCGAAGTTCGTCGGCCGTCCTGCGCGCCGCCGCGACCGCTGCGATGGTGCCGGCCTCCGGCGTCATCCGGTCGACGAGTACGCGAACATAGTGCCGATGTAGCAGCATCATCGACTCGATCCGACACTTCCACAGCCGGCCATTCGTCCCGACGCCCAGCGCCAGCCGCAGCGCCTCTTCGTTGCGACCTTCACGAAGCGCGTCAGGTGTCCCTCGGCGACATCGAGCTGGCTGCGCACCCCGCTCGACTGCACGACGCGGTAGAGCGTCACCGGCTCGCGCACACCCTTCAACATCTGCGGATGCGCCGGCCACGTGCGGCACGCCGAAGGCCGCCATGACGCCGTCGCCCATCAACTTCACGACCGTGCCGCCGTGGGTCTCCACGGCGCCCCGCAGCGCCCCGTAGTAGCGCTCCATCAGCCGGCGCGTCGACTCCGCGTCGAGCCGCGGTCGATCGCCTCGCCGACTGGAAGCGCATCCACGTCCCGCATGCCAAACGCAAGTACCCGAACCCCCAGGTGCACGAATCCGCCATCACGCTGCGGGGCTACGACGGCGCGCTGCGCCAGCTCATCGTGCGCGGCAATGGGCACGAGAAGCCGTGCTTCCTCATCACCAACGATACCGAAGCCGACGCGGCCACGCTCGTCGGTGACTACGCCCGCCGCTGGCGGGTGGAGAACGGCATCGCCGAGGCGGTGAAGTTTTTCAACCTCAACGCGCTCTCGTCGCCGATCCTCACGAAGGTCCACTTCGACGTCGTGCTCACGGCGTTCGCCGACACCCTCTACACCATGCTCGCCCGCAAGCTGCGGGGCCACGAGGACTGCAACGCCCCCAAGCTCTTCCGCCACTTCGTCGCGGGCAAGGCCGCGGTGCGGGTCACGGGCGCGAAGGTCGAGGTGACGTACCCCCGGC
>CAZUDO010000011.1:0-3206 GCA_964618895.1 uncultured Binatia bacterium (SeqCode) | reverse complement strand
AAGGCGCTTCATCGCCTGCCCGCTTCCTCCGCGTCCGAGCCCTGTAGCGCAGCGTCCTTAACAGACTCGCGGGGGGTGCCGATAGACATCCAGTGAATATCGCACGTCCAGATCGGGCGTTCTTTTTTATTGCCGCCACGTGTGCCTTGGCGTACGTGGCGCTGCCCCGTGACACGGCGTACTACAACCGCTGGTACCAGCTTTTCCCGGTAGCGGCTGTCGGCGCCACCCTCCTCGGCGTCGCGCTCAATCGGCCCAGGTCGAAGGTGCCGTGGTACCTCGTCGCGATCAGCGGTCTCTGTGCCGTCGCCGCGGACGCGGTCTACGCCGTCGAGCTCGAGCAGGGAGGTGACATTCCGTTTCCGTCCACGGCCGATTTCCTGGCGCTCGGTTCGTACGTCGTCCTCGCCGCCGCGCTGCTCGTGATGATCCGCAAGCAGACGCCGGGGCGCGACTGGCCCAGCCTCATAGACGCGGGCATCGTCACGGTGGGCGTAGCCGTCGTCGGCTGGACATTCCTCGTGCAGCCGCGGCTCATGGAGGACTCGAGCGCGCTCGATACTGCAACCGCCCTCGCGTTCCCGGTGATGGACGTCTTACTCGTCTCTCTCGCCGCGCGCATGGTGTTGGGGCCTGGGCTGCGCTCTCCTGCCTTCGCGATGGTCACGACGGCGCTCCTCTTCCAGCTCGTAGCGGACGTTCTCTACGGGTTCGGCTCGCTGCACAACTGGTACCGCGTCGGCGACCCGATCGACCTCCTGTTCGTCCTGGGTGCAGTGCTCTGGGGCACGGCCGCGCTCCACCCGTCGATGGTCGAGCTCACGGAGTCGAATCCCGATCCGGAGCAGCGCCTCAGTGGAAAGAGGCTCGCCGTTCTGTCGGCTGCCACGCTCATGGCGCCCGCCATGCTTGGAGTCGCCGCACTCAGGGCAGGAAGCGGCGAGCTGCTAGTCATCGTCGGCGCCGCCGCGACACTTTCGGCGCTGGTCATCGTCCGGCTGGCCGGGCTCGTCGGACGCCACAAGCGCTCCGAGCAACGCGAGCACGCTCTCGGCAGCGCTGCAGCTGCTCTTGTTTCCGCGTGGACCCGAGAAGACATCTACAAGGTCGCGGTCGACTCCGCTTTCGAGATCGTGGCGTCCGAAGACGCCACGGTCGGTCTGACCATCGGAGCCGAGGACGACTTCCGCGTTGTGGCCGCCGCCGGTCCTCGCGCGGCGCGCATGCTGGAGTTCCACCCTGGCGAGCTCTCCGACGACGCAGTGACGACCATTGCCGCAGCACGCCAGAACGGTGGCCCGCGAACGGTACGGCTAGCGACCGAGAAAGCCGAATGGACGATCGTTCGCCTCGCTGCCCAGGGTGAGCTCCGCGGCGGGCTGGTCTTCCACACCCGAGAGCGATTGTCGAAGCGTGCTCGAGAGGGTGTCGAGACGCTCGCCGCTCAGGTCGCGCTCGCGCTCGAAGGGGCGACGGTCGCCGAGAACGTCCACGAGCGCCAGAGCGCCGAGCGCTTCCGCTCGCTCGTCCAGAACTCGAGCGATGTCATTGCGTTGCTCGAGCCGGATCTCACGATTCGCTACCACACGCCGTCCGTCGAGCGGGTACTCGGATACCGCGAAGACGAGCTCATCGGTTCGAGACTCACCGAGCTCCTCGAGCCCGACGCCGCCGAGAACCTGAGTGGATTCTTCGCCGACGTGGTTGGGCGTCCCGCGACGCCGTTGCCACGAGATCTGCCGCTCCGTCGCAAGGATGGGACAATCTGCCAGCTCGAGAGTGTGTTCAACAACCTGCTCGACGAGTCGAACATCGCAGGCGTGGTCGTCACTGCCCGCGATGTGACCGAACGACGTGCGCTCGAAGATCAACTCGCGCACCAGGCATTTCACGACTCGCTCACCGGGCTCGCGAACCGCTCGCTTTTCGCTGACCGGGTCGAGCACGCGCTCGGTCGTGGGGTGCGGCGGCCGAATCTCTTCGCCGTCCTCTTCATCGACCTCGACGACTTCAAGACGGTCAACGACAGCCTCGGTCATGCGGCGGGCGACGAGCTTCTCGTCACCGTCGCCCGGCGCATCGAGTCGTGCCTGCGCCCGGAAGACACGTGCGCGCGCCTCGGGGGAGACGAGTTCGCAGTGATGGTCGAGAGCATCTCCGAGCCCGATGGTGCGGAGATCGTCGCTCGGCGGATACTCGACGCGATGGCTGAACCGCTCTCGATCTTGGGCTCCGAAGTGACCGCACTAGGGAGCGTGGGGATCGCGCTCGGAACGGGTGAGCAGACGACCAGTGAGATCCTACGTAGCGCCGATTTGGCGATGTACCGCGCCAAAGGCGAGGGGAAGGGACGATATGCGCTCTACGAGCCGTCGATGCACGAGGGCGTGCTCGAACGTCTGGCGCTCAAGGCCGACCTCCAGCGCGCCGACGTCGCCCAGGAGTTCGAGGTCCACTACCAACCGATCGTTGCGCTGCAGTCGGGCGCCATTGCAGGCGTCGAAGCGCTTCTTCGCTGGCGGCATCCGACGCGCGGTCTCGTGCTGCCCGTTGACTTCATCGGCCTCGCCGAGGAGACGGGTCTCATCCTTCCACTCGGACGGCTCGTTCTCCACCGAGCGTGCGAGCAGGCGGCGTACTGGCGAAGCCTCGGGTACGTGAATCTCGGCGTGAGCGTGAACATCTCGGCGAAGCAGCTCTCCAGCCGGGTCCTGCCATCAGAAGTCACCGCCGCCCTCGACGAATCCTCGCTCGATTCCTCCGCTCTGACTCTCGAGATCACGGAGAACGTGCTCCTCGACAGTCAGGTGGTCATCGGCCGGCTCGAAGAGCTCAGGGCACTCGGCGTGCGGATCGCGATCGACGACTTCGGAACCGGGTACTCGTCGCTCAACTACCTCCGCCGCTTCCCTGTGGACACGCTCAAGATCGCGAAGGCGTTCGTCGACGAGCTCGGGTCGAGCTCCGAGCAGGAACGCTTGGTCGCGGCGATCGTTCGGATCGGCTCGACTCTTGGCCTCGACACCGTCGCCGAGGGAATCGAGCAGGAGTCGCAGCGAGACCGCTTGCGCACCCTCGGGTGCCGGTTCGGCCAGGGCTACTTCTTCTCGCGTCCCGTCGCTGCGGACGAGCTCGGCCGCCTACTCCTGCGCGCACGCGTGGCGTAGCTCCCATACTTCCTTCCGTGACGCCGCTCAAGCGTCTCG
>CAZUDO010000010.1:0-166126 GCA_964618895.1 uncultured Binatia bacterium (SeqCode) | reverse complement strand
CCGCCGCCCGGCGCGCCGACCGCGCCGCCACCCCGTCCCCCGGCGCCGCCGCCGCCGCGACCGCCGAGCCTCCGGCCGCCGCCGGCGCCGCCGCCCGCTTGACCACCCAGGCCACCGGCCTGCTGGCCGCCCGCCTGCTGGCCGAGCCCACCCGCCTGCTGCCCCAGGCCGCCCCCGCCTCCCGCGCCACCGGCGCCGCCGATTCCACCGCGGCGGCCACCGCCGGTCCGGCCCGCGGCCCCGCCCCCGGACACGCCGCCGGCGCCGAACAACCCCACGCCGGCCGGCGCCGCCCCGGGGGCGCGCCCAAAGCCCCCGGCCCCGCCCCCCGTCCCACCGCCGAACAGCTCGTTCAGCACGTCGGCCAGGTCGACGGCCTTGGCGTTCTCCACCGGGTACACGAACGTCTGTCGTCCGGCGCCCTCGTCGGGCGGGATGTCGAGCAGCTTCAACCAGCGCTCCACCTCGAGAAAGATCGACTTGTCGTACGCGATCACCACCAGCGAGTTGAGCCTCGGGAGCGGGATGACATAGAGCCCCCCCTCGCCCTCGCCGGTTGGCGTGACCCCGTACGGCGCCAGGATGCCGAGCAGCTCGTTGGCGAGCTCTTCCGGATCCCCGTGCTCCATCTTGAAGACCCGCGTGTGCAGATCGCGGAAGACGTTGGTGTCGAAGGTGTTCACCAAGTCGCGCAGGCGGTCGACGTTCGACTGCAGATCGGTCACCACCACCAGATTCGACCGTGGATACGACAGCACGTCCCCGCCCGGCGTGACGAACGGCTGCAGGACGTTGACCATCTCGTCCGCCGACACGTGTTGCACCGGGAAGATCTCGATGACGAAATTGTCCTGCGTCTTGGCCGAGCGCAGCTGGCTCTCCTCGCGCGGGATGATGGCACGCGTCTTCGCCTCGGCCACCGGCAGGACCTGGTACACGTCGCCGACCTTGACGGCGGCGATGCCGTTATTGCGCAGTATCTGGTTGAGGAGCGGCCAGAGGTCTTCGCGCGCGATCTTGCCCGTGGTGCGCAGCGTGACCTGGCCCTCGATGCGGGGGTCGATCGTGTAGCTGACGCCGAGTTCGCTGGCCAGGCTGTGGATCAGCTCGCGGATATCCACCCGCTCGAAGTTGAGGACCATGGCCTCGTCTTCTTCGTCGGGGGCTGCGGCCTCGGGTGCCGGCGGGGCGGCACCCGCGTCTCCGGCGGGGGCCGGGGGCGCGGGCGCCTTGTCCTGCGCGAACCCGTGCCCACCCATCACGAGCACTCCCGCCATCACGACCGCAAGCCACCAGCGTCCCTTCACGACGACCGCAAGCCACCATCGCCCCTTCACGCGAGCCTCCTCCTGCGATGCGACGGCGCCGCCCGTCCGTCGCGCCCCGTCCTGTGTCACTGATGCTTCCGTCCGGGCCGGCCGCCCGTGCCGGGCGGCTGGTTGATCTGCTCGAGCCGCTGCCGCACCTCGGAGGGTATCTGCGAGGTCGGTTGCCCGGGAACCACGGGCGGCGCTACCGGCTGGCGTCCAGGTGGCGGCACGGCCCCTACCGCGGGCCGGGGCACCACCCCGGCCGCGGGCGAGGCGGTGGCACCGAGCATGCCCCCCGCCGCCGGCGACGATGGGGGCCCAGGCGCGGGCTGTCCGGGACGGGGCGGCATCGGGGTCCTGGGGGCCCCGGGCACCTTCGACCGGTCGAGCTCGAGCGCCATCGTGATCGTGTCGCCCGAGGGGGCGGCCAGCGTCAACCCCGTGGGCTCGATTGCCTTGATGGTGTAGCTCACCGTCCCCGCCTGGCCGGCCACGACGGCGGCTACCTGGTCGCCGATGTGCAGCCGTTGCTGGCGGTTGCCCTGGCTGGAATCGGTGACGAACGCCTCCCGGTTGCGACCCGAGATACGTACCCCGGCGACGGTCAGGTTGGTGGGCGGGCCGGTCACCGGCGGCGGGGCGGCTGGCGCCGCGTCCTCGGCGGGCGGGCGCCGGGTCGGGTCGAAGAGATCCTTGTCGGCGGTCCCCGCCACCAACATTGGTGCCGTCTGCTGCGTGCGCCCTGCGGCGCCCTTGTCCCCCCCGCGCTTGCTGCCCTTCTCTCGCGGTTGCTCGCCCCCTGGCGGACGAGGCGCCGCCACGTCTACGGCCGGCAAGGCGCGTCCCCAGGTACGTACGATCTCGAGGCCGAGCAGCGCGACCATGATCGCCAACAGGCCGTTGATGATTGCCCAGCGGCCCATCAGTCGACCTCCGCGGTCGATGACGGCGCCGGTCCGGCCCCGGACAGCGCCGGCGGAGGCACCGCTAGCGGCGCGCCGGGCGCCGAAGCCACCGGCCCGCCGTCCGGCGCCGGGACCGGCGCCAACAGGTCCGTCGGCACCTTCGCGTCCGTCGGCACCTTCGCGTCCGCTGCCGGCGCGGCCTCCCCGGTCGCACCGGTCGGCCCGTCGCCTTCCGCCAGCGGCGGGGTCCCTTCGCTCTCGGCTTCGGGCGTCTCGCCCTCTTTGGACGCCTTGGCGCTGGCCAGGAGATACCCGCCGACCTCGACCGTGGCCGACAGCGTCCGCGGCCCCTTCTGCCCCGCCACGGCGCCGCGACGGCTCACCTCGACGAAGGGGATGGTGAGCGCCTGCGGCCCGTGCTCGAGGCCGGCCACGAAGTCGGCGAACGGCCTCAGCTCGCCGGAAAGCGTCAGACGAACCGACACCTTGTGGAACGGCTCGCTCGGCTCCTCCTTCATCACCTGCGTGCTCTGCACGGTGATGCCCTTCTCGGCCGCCAGCGCATTCGTCCGCTCCTGCAGCGCGGCCGCGCCGAGCGTCCCGCTGTCTCCCGGGAGCAGCCGCGTCTTGGCCTGCTCGAGCCGTTTGGTCAGCTGATCGCGTTCGGCGCGCAGGCCATCCGCCGCCGCCAGGAAGCGCGCCGAGCGCTCGAGCTCCTCCTGGCCCTCCGCGATCTCCTCGGCCAGTGCGGCGCGGTAGCCACGCACCGGCTGCACGACCCCGACGAACAGCAGCGACAGCCCCGCCGCGATGGCGACGCCCAGGACGATGCGCCGGTCACGCGGCGTGTGCCCCGCGTACCAGCGCACCGCCGCCGCCCACCACGCGCGCGGGTTCACTTCTCGACCTCCGCCACCAGCGAGAAGCGCTCCTTGTCGCCGGTGCGGGTCGTCGGCGAGGTGAAGCTCACGTTGCGGAAGTGCTTCGACTTCTCGAGCGCCGAGATCAGGTCCGACGCCGAGCGGGCGAAGCCGTCGAGCGTCAGCCGGTCGTTGCGCAGGTTGAAGGTGGTCAGGTAGGCGTCGCCGGGGATGACGTCGCTCAGCTCCTTCATCAACACGGTGACGCGTCGCTCCTGCCCGGCGGTGAGGATCTCGACCTGCTTCTTCAGCTCCGTCACCTCGTTCTGCAGCGCCTTCACGTCGCGCACCTGCGGCGCGACGGTAGCGATCTCGCCGCGCACCTGACGGCGCAGCAGCTCTTCCTTGATGAGTGCGCTCCCGCCCCACACCAGCAGCAGCACGGTCGTGAGAGCCACGAGGACGATGGTGGCCAGGGACAGGCCCTCGTCGTAGCCGCGCCGGTCCTCGGCCGGGAGGAGATTCAGCGGTATGGTCCCCTCGCGCACCGCGTCCAATGCCGCGCCCACGGCGGGCAACAGCGCCGGTTCGCGCGACTCGAAGAAGTCGGCCGACGCCTCCAGGCGTCCCGCCGCCATGGCGAGGAGGTCGCCTTCGCCCATTTCCGGGAGCGTCGCCCCCGAGCCGTTGGGCGACAGCTGCCAGCGGTAGAGCTGCACGTCTTCGGGCGCCACCGCCCCGTCGGCCATCTGGCGCGCCAGCGAGCGGGAGAGATCGGCCGGCCCACTGACGCGTCCCACGGGCATCATCTGGCTCGCCACCAGCCGCCCGGCGCTCAGGAGCGCGAACTCGACCCCGTCCCCCCCCCCGAGCAGCAAGCCGATCGGCGCGTCGCTGGCGCCCCGGCAGAAGGCCAGGTAGTCGGCGATCGCCGTCGAGGCCAGGACGATGCCGCGCGGCCGGACGAAGGCGTCGTCGAGTGCCTCCAGCACGGCGCGGACGCGCTCGCGCGGCAGGCACATGAGCAGGACCTCCAGCCGGTCCTCGCCCAGCGGCCGCGCCGAGTAGTCGAAGTAGACCTGGTCGCGCGGGAAGGGCACGAGATGGTCCATCTCGTACTCGAGCACCTGGCCCAGGTTCTCGCGCGCCGCCGCCGGCAGCAGCACGCGGTTGAAGACGGCCTCCGTGCGCGGCAGGCAGAGATACGCCCGCCGGGTGTCGGCGTGGTGCTCCCGCGCGAAGGTGACCACCGCCTGCGCCAGCGCCTGGCGGCGCTCGGCCGCCTGCGCCGGGGGCGGTAGCGGGAAGCTGCGCGCCTGGCGGAGCGACACCTTGAAAAAGCGCTTCACCACGTGCGCCAGCGCCACCTCGTGCGCCCCGACGTAGATGCCGAGGCCGTCGAGGAAGTCCGCCCGGCGGAGCCGCTGCGAGAGCTCGCTGAAGGTCATGACGCCGCCTCGCCGTGGCGCGCGCCCGTCGGCAGTGGCCCGCCCCACGGGGCGCGGTCGAGCCAGCGCAGAACCTTGACACCCTCGGTGTCGTCGGAGGACAGCTCCACGACCGCCGCCACGCGCGACTGGTTGCGCTCCTCCGCGATGTCCGCCCGCGCCTCGATCAGGACCGTCTTCGGGGAGAAGTCTTGGAAGAGCTTTTCGAGCTCCGGGTTGGTGAGAGACAATTGGGTGTTGACCTTGAGCAGCAGCCCTTCGGGATCGCTGTCGCGCTCGGCGATCAGGTCCTGCGCGGTCTGGGCATCGATCCCGAGCAGCGCCTGCAGAACCGGCGGCGTGGCGGTCCGGACGTTGACGACCAGCTCGCGGCTGTAGACCGAGAACAGGTCGCGCAGGCCCGGCGTGTCGGGCGTGCCGTAGAAGAGGTTGGCCGTGACCCCGTTCACCAGCAACAGCTCTTCGGGCGCATCGAAGCGACCGTTCTTGGCACGGTACGGCGTACGCAGGGCGAGGTAGTCCTCCGTTTCGGCCCCCCGGTTGCGCTTCAGGTCGTCCACATCGCGCCAGTCGAGGATGCCGTCGACGATGGTGGCGATGGTGTCGGCATCCCGCTTGTTGAGCCCGGTGGTCGCGTTGCCACCCTGCAGCAGGTTGGTGACCACGCGCGTCAGCAGGGGCTCCGTGGCGCGGTTGAGCGGGATGCGCCCGTTCTCGTCCACCATACGCACGCTGAAGCGCCCGCCGGCAAGCTCGCCTTCGTGCCATTCGCCGTCCGGGGGCACCAGGGGTTGGTCTTCTTCCTCGTCGCCGAGGAGGTTCGGCTGCTGGCCGGGCTGCACGCCCGCGGGCGTCTGCTCGCGCTCGCGTTCGGCATCGAAGATGGCGCGGTTGATGCCGGCGAGCGCCAGGTAGTAGCCGCGCGTTTCGTCGGCAAAGTTGAGCGCGGCCATGGCGTCGTCGCGCATGTACTTGCCGAAGTCGAGCGCGATGACGCCGAGGATGGTGAACACCCACAGCACGAGGAGGAGCGCGACGCCGCGCTGGCGGGGCCGGGGCGTGGGCATCAGTCGTCTTCCCCGGGTTCGAACTCGTCCTCGCCCGCCTCGACACCCCGATTCGGCTGTCCGGTGGGCTGGCCCTGCACGGGGCCGATCTCGTCGTTCTCATCCCCGCCCAGCAGATCATCGTCGTCGAGCTCGCCGGTGAAGCCCCCGTACGCGGTCGTCATGACCGGGATCTCCTGCCCCCACGCGTCCATCTCGAGCCCGGGCATCCCGTCGACCAGGATGCGGACGGCTGACGGGAGCATCTCTTCCTCGTGGCCGTCCCAGGCCTGCCGCCACTCGGTCTCGACGCCGTCGTTCATCAGGTACTCGAACTTGAGGTCGCGAAAGTTGTCGAGCAGGGTCGTGCCGGTCCGGCAGGCGTCGTCGACGGCATCGCGGCCGAGGGCGTCGGGCGACACGTAGCGATTTTCGGACACGCACAGGCGCGGCGGGTCGTCACCCACCTGGTAGACCACCTGCACGAGCCCGCCACCACCCTGCAGGCCGGTGGCGGTGACGAACGTCATCGAGGTGGCGGTCCCCATGAAGTACGGATAGACCTCCTCGTCCTCGTTGCGGGCGGGGTAGGCCACCACCGACTTCACCTGGCGGATGAGCACGTCGCTCGCCACCCGCAGCCGTTGCGCGGTCACCACCGCCACCTCTCCCCGCTCCACCGCCCGCACGCCGAGATGGAACGCACCGTAGCACATCGCGGCGATCATCCCGAGGATCGCCATGGCCAGGCTGAGCTCCAGGAGCGTGAAGCCCTGGGCACCCCCCCGCTCCCCTGTTCCGCGCCCGCGCACGTCACTCGGTCTCCGCGGCCGCCCGGAGGCTCGTGAGCGTGTAGGTCTTGGCCCCGGCGCCGTCCTGCCAGGCCACGTCGACCTGCAGGAAGCGCAGCGACACGTCCGAGACGAGGTCCAGGTCTTTCTGGTCGATGCCCTCCTCCTTGCCCGCGTGGCGTACCAGGACACGGAGCTTGTAGCCCTCGGCCGTGGGACGCTCCTCGGTGTGATCGACCAGCTCCGGTGCGTGGATCAGGGCATCCATGGCCGCGCGGGCGAACAGCACCGCCCGACTGCGCCGGGACGCTACGTCCTGGAGCCGGAGGCTCTGGCTGAATATCTGCATGCAGCTGACCAGGCCCACCCCCAGGACCGCGAGGGCAACCGATATCTCCAGCAGGCTGAACCCGTGCTGGCGCCGCCGGCCCCTCACGTCGCGTCCCCTACCTGCACACGCCCGATGAGCGGATCGAGCCGGATGCGGAGCCGGTTCTGGAAGCGGTCGCGACGGCTGGCGATGATGACCTCCGCTCCGCTGGTGCTGCCGTTGGGGAAGAACAACACCTGCACCGCCCCGTCGCCCAGCACCGCGCCGCCGAGAACACGTTCCATCACCGCCCGGTCGGTGAGCACTGCCCAGCGGCCGCCAGTGGTCTCGATGCGGTTCTGGTTGGGATCGATGATCAGCTCTTGCGGCGTGCCGGTGGCCAACGCTTCGCCCCGACAATAGTGCATGGTCGACGCGATCTGGCGCGCCGCCCGCCGGACCTCGCGCGAGTCGAACCCGCCCTCGACCATCGGTACGGCGATCCCCATCGCGAGCGCGATGATGAGCATCACCACCATCATCTCGATGAAGGTGAATCCCCGCTGCCGGTGGGTGCGCATGCAACTCGCCCGCAACACGCCGCCGCCGGCTACTCGCCCTCCCAGCTGGCCACGTCGCGGTTGTTGCCGTCGCCGCCGGGGCCGCCGTCCGCCCCGTAGGACAGCAGATCGTAGGGCCGCCCAGCGTCGCCCGGGCTGCGGTAGTAGAAGGGCCGGTCCCACGGGTCTTTCGGCACGTCCTTCTTGAGATACGGCCCGTCCCAGCGGTCGATGCCGAAGGGGCGCTGCCGCAGGGCCGCGACACCCTCCTGGCTGGTCGGGTAGCGCCCGACATCCAGGCGGAAGGTGTCGAGCGACGTGCCCAGCATCTCGATCTGGGCGCGCGCCGCCTTCACCTTGGACTTTTCCTCCTGCCGGATCAGGTTCGGTCCCACCAGCGCCATCAAGAGCCCGATGATGACCATCACGACCATCATCTCGATGAGCGTGAACCCGGACTGCCCCGCATGTGCTCGCATGTACGCCCTCCTCATATGGGCAGATCGTTGACGCTGAAGATCGCCGACAGCATCGAGATGACGATGAAGCCGACTCCGACGCCCATCACCAGGATGAGGACGGGCTCGAGAAGCCGCGTGAACTGCTGGACCGCCACCCGCACCTCGCGGTCGAAGTGCTCCGCCACCCGCAGCAGGAGCTCGTCGAGGCGTCCCGTCTCCTCGCCGACTGCGATCATCTGCACGGCCAGCGTCGGGAAGACGCCCGAGCGCCCGAGCGGCTCGGAGATGCCGGCCCCCTCGCGCACGCCCACCTCGACCTCGCCGATCGAGCGACTGAGCACCTGGTTGCCCATGATCTCCTTCACGGTCCCGAGCGCCTGCAGCATGGGCACGCCGCTCTTCAGCAGGGTCCCGAGGGTGCGCGCCAGGCGCGCCACCTCCATCTTGCGCACCAGGTTTCCCAGCAGCGGCAGCCGCAGCTTCCACTGGTCCCAACTGTAGCGTCCGCGCGGCGTGCGGATGGTGTACTGCACGCTGCCGACCACGCCGACCACCGCCAGGAGCAGCACCCACCAATACGAACGCAGCGCGTTCGACACCGCCAGGATGAGACGCGCCTGCAGCGGGAGGGCCTTGCCGATGTCGGAGAAGAGCGACGCGAACTTGGGCAGCACGTACACCAGGAGGACGAGCATCGAGCCCCCCATGGCGACGGTGAGGAGCACCGGGTAGGTGAGCGCCGAGCGCACCTCGTCGCGCAGCTGCTGCGCGCTTTCGAGGTACTCGCTCAGGCGCTGCAGTACGACCTCGAGGAAGCCGCCGAGCTCGCCGGCCCGGACCATGTTGACGTAGAGCGGCGGGAAGACCTTGTGCTGCCCGAGCGCCTCGGCGAGCGACTTGCCGCCCTGCACCTCGTGCAGGACCTCTGTGACGATGCGCTTCAGCTCGGGGTTGTCGGCCAGCTCGGCCAGCGTGGCGAGGCTGCGGTCGAGCGGCAGGCCCGACGACACCAGAGCCGACAGCTCCTGCGTGAGCACGAGCAGATCGCGGCCCTTGACGCGGCGGCGCCCGATGGATGCTAGGCTCGGGAGCGCCACGCGCCGGGTGCGCGGGCCGGCGCCGTCGCGGGCCGCGCCGATGGTGATCGGGATGAGGCCGCGGTCGTGCAAGCGCGCCACCACCACCGGAACCTCGGCGGCCTCGAGGGTGCCCTCGACGACCTTGCCCTGCGGATCAACCGCCCGGTACTGGAATTGCGCCACCAGGTGTCCCCACGCCGCCCGACCGCCCGTCCTATCGCCTGCTCACCGCAGCTAAAGTACGAGAAACGCTTCGCATTCAGATATACGCGAGGGCCATGCCGCTTGCAACTTCGCGGCCCGGTCGGGATGGTCGGACAATCTGCCGGTTAGACTGCAGGAGGCCCGATCGGCTTCACGCCGGCGGCAGACGCACCTGCCCGTCCAGGTCTGCGGGGCGATCGACACCGAGCAACGCGAGGATGGTGGGGGCGAGGTCCGTGATGTCGAGGCCATCGGTCGGCACGCCGGGCCGGTTCAGGAAGAAGAGTGCGTCGTCGTAGGTGTGCATGCCGGTGAGCACGCTCCGACCGAAGACCTCGGTCTTGGCGAGGGCGCCCTTGGGATCGTAGCCGTCGTTGAAGTGGATGACGAGATCCGGCGCGGCTGCGAGCTGCGGGCCGTGATAGAGCTCGTCGCGTGCGAACACCCGCGGCACCGGGCACCCGCCGGCCGGCGCTCCGGGCGTGTCGTCGTGCAGAGCCAGGAGGCCGGTCCGGACGCGGGCGAGCAGCTCGTCGGCCTCGGCCGGGCCGACGCAGCCGGTGGGGAAGCGGCCCTGGCGGTGGACGTAGACGCGTCCCGGATCCAGGATGAAAACCTTGGTCGTGGGGGCGAGGTCGGCGAGGCCCTTCGGCTTCTCCGCCGTCAGCTGCAGCAGTCCCTCCGCACGCAGCCAGGCGTTGGGGTAGAACTCGCGGTGGATCAGGGTGTGCCCGTGATCGGCGACCACGAACAGGGGCACGTCCGCCGGAATGGCTTGCACCAGGGCGCCCAGCACATCGTCGAGTCGGCGGTAGAAATCGAGGAAGCGGCCGTGGAGCGGCGCCCCGGCATCGACGTACTGGCTCCAGAAATAGTGGTGCAGGCGGTCGCACTCCGTGATCACGCCGACGAAGAGATCCCACGGATCGTTGCGCAGGAGATCCAGGTACGCCCGGCGCCGCGCCTCGAGCGTGACCCCGAGATCCTCGAAGAAGGCCTCGGGCCGCTGGTCGGCGTTCATGTAGTCCACGTCGATGCGATAGCCGTGTCCCTTGAGCCGCGGCAGCAACTCGGCCGGATACACCGCCCGCTCGAGGTTCACGGCCACGAACCCCGACACCAGACACCCGTTGAGGGCACGCGCCGGGTAGGTGTTGGGGATGTTGAGCACTACGCACCGCTTGCCGGCGCGTCCCGCCACGTCCCACAGCGTCTCCCCCTGCACGTTGCCGAAATTGGGGAAGAACATCGTCATGGTGCCCGGCTTCACCTCGGTGAAGCCGTAGACGCCGTGCTTGCCCGGGTTCTTACCGGTCATGAAGCCGGTCCACGCGACGCTCGAGATGACCGGGATGGACGAGCGCATGGGCGCGAGCGTGCCGCGCGCCACCAGGGCCGCGAGCGCAGGCATGCACCCGCGCGCGATCAGGTCCTGCACCAGCGGCACGCCCACCCCGTCGAGGCCGATCACGGCCACCCGGGAGGTCGCCGCCGGCCGCTCGCCGCCGCGCCGCAGCCGGTCGAGGAAGCCCAGCCTAAATCTCCTCTTGCGTGACCCGCACCACCTCGGCCACCGTCGTCAACCCGCGTCGCACCGTGCGCCAGCCGTCCTCGCGGAGGGTGCGCATGCCCTGCTTGACGGCGGTGTCACGGATGACGTCCGCCGACGACCGTTTGAGGATCAGCTGCCGGATCTCGTCGGTGACGGGCAGGAGCTCGAAGATACCGGAGCGGCCACGGTAGCCCGTGTGCGCGCACTCCTCGCACCCGCGCCCCTCGTAGACCTGCATCTCCCCGTTGCCGCCGCCGATCTCGCGCATGGCCTCGACCGCCATCTCGGCCGGCTGCTTGCACTTCTGGCACACCCGCCGCACCAGCCGCTGGGCCAGCACACCGAGGAGCGAGGACGCGAGGAGATAGTCTTCGACCCCCATCTCGAGCAGGCGCGACACCGCGCCGGCGGCGTCGTTGGTGTGCAGTGTGGAGAACACCAGGTGCCCCGTGAGGGCCGCCTGGATGGCGATCTCGGCAGTCTCGAAATCGCGGATCTCCCCCACCATGATGATGTCCGGATCCTGGCGGACGATCGAGCGCAGGCCGGTGGCGAAGGTGAGGCCGATCTGCGGCTTCACGTGGATCTGGTTCACGCCGAAGAGCTGGTACTCGACCGGATCCTCGATGGTGATGATCTTCTTGTCGGGCGAGTTGATCTTGTCGAGCGCGCCGTAAAGCGTGGTGGTCTTGCCGCTCCCCGTGGGGCCGGTCACCAGGATCATGCCGTACGGCTTGATGATCAGCTTGCCGAACTGGACCTGGGTATCCTCCGGGAAGCCGAGCGACTCGAGGTTCACGACGATGCTCGAGCGGTCGAGGATGCGCAGCACCACGCTCTCGCCGTACAGCGTGGGCAGGGTGGAGACGCGCAGGTCGATCTCACGACCCATGAGGCGCAGCTTGATGCGCCCGTCCTGCGGCAGCCGCCGCTCGGCGATGTTGAGCTTCGCCATGATCTTGATGCGCGACACGATCGCCGCCTGCAGGCGACGCGCCGGCGTGTCGACATCGTGCAGCACGCCGTCGATGCGGTAGCGAACCTTGAGCTCGTTCTCGAACGGCTCGATGTGAATGTCCGACGCACGCTGCTCGAGGGCGCGATTGATGAGCAGGTTGACCAGGCGGATGACCGGCGCCTCCGAGGCGAGGTCGCGCAGGTGGTTCACGTCCTCTTCGTCTTCGGAGACGAACTCGAGCTCGCCCTCGCCCAGGTCTTCGGTGCTGCCCTCGCCGGCGGGTTGCCCGTTGCCGTAGGCGGCCTCGAGTGCTTCGACGATGTCGCGCTCGCGCGCCAGGCGGGGCGCGATCTCGAAGCCCGTGGCCACTTCGAGGCCCTGGATGGTGTAGTAGTCGGCCGGGTCCGACATGGCCACCGTCAGCGTGCCGTTCGTCTGCCCGAGCGGCAGTACCTTGGCGTGGCGGAGGAACTTCAGGTTGAGCGTGCCGAGCGGCACCGGGACCTGCGGGAAGTCGCGGCGATTGACCTGCTCGACCCCCAGGTACGCCGCCAGCACGGGCAGCAGGTCTTCCTCCGAGATGAAGCCGAGGTCCAGCAACAGGCGCTCCAGCCGCTCGCCGCGCTCCTGCTGCAGCCGCTTCACTTTGCGCAGGTCGTCCGCGCCAATGCGACCCTGCTCGAGCAGGAGCTGCTCGAGGGTCCGATGCTGAAGCTCCATGATCGATTGGGAAGCATACCCGCCGGCCTTCGCAGCGGCAAGCCAGCGGCGCGAAAGGCGCCGCCCGCCCCACTCCGGGCCTGCGCACGGCGCCCGCCCAGGCGCGTGCGCAGGCCCGGCTCAGACACGCCGGTAGCGGTCCTGCAGACGGACGACGTCGTCGAGCTCCGGGGTCGAGACTTCCAGCACGTCGGTATCTTCGAGCGCCGTCATCCGGTGCCGGGTGCCGGGCGGAATGTGCCACGAGTCTCCGGGCCCGAGCTGCACCCGCCGCGGCGGATCGTCTTCCGGCCCGACCTGCAGCTCGAGCCGCCCCCCGAGCACCCGGATGGTCTCGTCCTTGACCTGGTGATACTGCAGGCTCAACGCCTCGCCGGCGTTGATGTGCAGGATCTTGCCCACGTAGCGCGTCGTTTCCGCCCACACGAGTTCGTGACCCCACGGCTTGGGGACCATCCGCGCCGCACGAGAACCGGCAGGTGGGGCGCTCACGACTTCGTTCCCGCGCGCAGGCGATCGCCGTACATGCGCTCGTAGTAGTCGCGGTAGGCGCCGCTCTTGATGGCCTCCCACCACGGGCGCTGGTCGCGGTACCAGATCACCGTGCCGGCCAGCCCGTCGGCGAACGTGCGCTGCGGGTTCCAGCCAGTGGCGCGCACCTTGCTCGAGTCGAGCGCGTACCGGCGGTCGTGTCCGGGGCGGTCGGCCACGTAGCGTACCAGATCGGGCGGGCGCGCGAGCAGGCGGAGTATCTCGTCGGTGACGACGCGATTCGGCACCTCGTTCTCGGCGCTGACGTTGAACACCTCGCCCTCGGCACCGGCGAGCCCGAGAACGTGCCAGAGCGCCTCGGCGTGGTCCTCGACGTGGATCCAGTCGCGCACGTTCATCCCGTCGCCGTAGAGCGGCAACGGGTGCCCGTCGAGCGCGTTGGTGACGAACAGGGGGATCAGTTTCTCCGGGAACTGATACGGTCCGTAGTTGTTGGAGCAGCGCGTGATCACCACGGGAACGCCGTGCGTGATCCCGTAGGCTTGCACGAAGGCGTCGGCCGACGCCTTGCTGGCGGCATACGGGCTGGAGGCGTGCATGGGCCACGCCTCGCTCGCCCGGCCCGACGCGACGCTGCCGTAGACCTCGTCCGTGGACACCTGCAGAAAGCGACGGAACCCTGCCCGCCCGCGCACGGCCTCGAGCAGCGCCAGGGTACCGTGGACGTTGGTGCGCAGGAAGGGCCCGCTGTCGACGATGCTGCGGTCGACGTGCGATTCGGCGGCGAAGTTGACCACCACCTCGATCGCCTCTTCCTCGACCAGGCGCGCCATGGCGTCGCGATCGGCGATGTCGTGGCGGACGAACCGGAAGCGCGCATCGGTCTCCAGACCGGCCAGGTTGGCGTAGTTGCCGGCGTAGGTGAGGAGATCGACGGCCACCAGCCGCACCACCGCGGGGGCGCCATCCGCCGTGCGACGCGCCAGCGTCTGGCGGACGAAATTGGTTCCGATGAACCCGGCAGCTCCTGTGACGAGCGCGCGCATGCGTCCCGACTATAGCCGAGGCCTGTGCCTGCGGACCATCAGCGCCGGCGCGGGCGGCTGCCCACCTTTCTGGGCCTGGTCCCGGATTGGGGTCCCGCCTCGCGGGGCGGCACCCGCGTCGCCGGTCCGTCCGTCCGGTTGGCCCCGGTCTCCGCCACCAGGTTGCCCGCCCGATGCAACGACTCGAACGTCCCGGCGTCCGTCCACCAGCCGTCCAGCAGCTCGCACTCGAGCTCGCCCCGCGACAGGTACCAGTTGTTCACGTCCGTGATCTCGAGCTCGCCGCGGGCCGAGGGCTTGAGCGTCCGGATGGCATCGAACACGCCCGCGTCGTACAGGTAGATTCCCGTGACCGCGTAGTTGGTCTTCGGGCGCTTGGGCTTCTCCTCGATGCCGACGATCCGCCCATCGCGGAGGCTGGCGACCCCGAACCGCTCAGCGTCCGGCACCTCCTTCAGGATGACCCGCGCCCCGGTCCGCTGGCGCCGGAAACGCGCCACCGCCGGCGCGATCGAGCCCTCGACCAGGTTGTCGCCCAGAATCACGCAGATGCGCTCGCCGTCCGCGAAGTGCTCGGCAAGCGACAGCGCGGCCGCGATCCCGCCTTCGCCCGTCTGGTAGGTGTAGTTGAGATGCCGCAGCCCGAACTCCTGGCCGTTGCCGAGGAGGCTGAGGAAGTCGCCGGCGTGCGGCCCGCCCGTGACCAGCAGGATGTCCGTGATGCCGGCCGTGATGAGCGCCTGCAGGGGGTAGAAGATCATCGGCCGGTCGAACACCGGCAGCAGATGCTTGTTGGTGATGCGCGTGAGCGGCAGGAGCCGGGTGCCCAGCCCCCCGGCCAAGACGATACCCTTCATCAGTAGAACCCTCCGCCAGTAAAGCCGGGGCCATGCCCCGATGCCGGCTGCCCCGGGCCGACGCCCACGTAGTTGAGCTGTCCGGGCGAGGGACCGACGGAACCCAGGCCGACGAGCGTAAACTGGATGCGGAACAGGCGCTCGTCGGGGTTGAATTTGTCCGCCAGACCCACATCGATCGCCCAGCAGTTGCAACGCGAGATCAACCGCAGCAGGTAGTCGCGCTCGAGAAAGTGCGGCCCGAGCGTGACGGGCTGATTGGCCGAGTTCACGGCCTGCGTCGTATCGAGCGTGTAGCGCGACAGGAACGTGAACCCGAGGTAGTCGCCCAGCCGCAGGTAGAGGCCGCCGTCGATCTCGTCGACCCCGTTGGCCTGGAAGAGGAGTGATCCGGGGGGCCCGAGCCCGATCGCCTGATTCACGTCCTTGGCGACGAACCGGTACGACACGCCGATCGCGCTCGGACGTTGCAGCCCGTGGCCCTTCGCAGGCGCCGTCCAGCCGGGCTCCCGCAGTACGGCGCCGACCGCTTGCCCGCGCACGTTGGAGGCGCGGCATTGTTTGGTCGGGGCCGACGGGTCGCCGCACGATACGATCGGCTGCGACTGGAAGCTGGCCGTCGTGTTGTAGGTGAGCGACAGGTAGTCCGCGGGCGCGAGGTGGATGCCGAAGTCCACGTCGCTGGCGTGACTGCTGCCGACCAGCGTGCGCGAGACATCGTAGCCATGCAGGATGCTCGCGCGTAGCAGCTCCCGGGGCGGTCCTGCCGGCGCCGCCGGCTTGGGACTCGGCGGCGCAGCGCTCGTGTCCGCAGGGGCCGCGACGGGCACCCCCTCCACCGGCTCCGGGAGGGCCGGACGGCCAAGCACGCGGGTCACCACCCCATACGAGATGAAATTGCGCTGCCGGATGGCGTCCTTCTCGTCGAACAAGTATCCATCGACGAACGCCGTCTGGCTTCCGAGATCGGCGCTGTCGTCGAACCGCTGGGTTCGCGGAACGAACAGGTACTGCAGCTCCGGCTCGATCGTGTGCATGATCTTGCCGAGCCCGAGGTAGGGGAAGTCGAAGACGCGCTGGACCGTCGTGCCCACGCGCCCCTGTACCGTCGCCAGCTCGCGGGTGTAGGTGCGATCGAGCGGTTCGAACAGCCGCGGGAAGGTCCGGAAGCGCTCCGGCGGTAGCGCCGTCCCGGGGTCCTCCACCACAATCGCCACCTGCTCGCGGTCGTACAGGTGATATGCCGTCTCCCGCAGCTGCCCCGTGACCGATCCTGACAGCCACGTGCCCAGGTTGAACGGCACGAACACTTCCGGGGCCAGGTCGGCGCGCAGCCCGTCGAAGCCCTCCTGGCGCCAGAAGCTGCTCCCTTCGCCGGCCAGCCGCGCCACCACCCGATCCCCCCACAGCGGCAGCGAGTGCTCGACGAACGCGGTCGGCAGGCGCTGCACGGTGACGTCCTGGGGATCCTGCAGGTCCTGATAGTAGGTCGTCTGCAGCGACGCCAGTCCACCGCGCCAGGTCTTCAGCATCTCGGCGCGCGAGGTCGTGAAGCGTGTGGTCCGGAACGCCACCTCGCCGCCGCCGACGAAACCCAACGTGTTGATGTCACGAAAGAACTCGTCGTCGCTCACCGCGAGCATGTCGACGTACAGCTTGCTGCCCGCGAGGAACGGCTGGACGTGCCGTCCGGCGATGAGAAAGCGGTTCTCCGGCGTCTCGGGCATCACCTCTTCCGTCGGTCCCTGGCTCTCCAGACCACCGATGCGGTCGTTGTAGTATGCCGCCGTGAACTGGCCCTTGGTCCGCTTCGAGAGGGCGTAGCGATATTCGCCGGCAACCCCGACGCGCGCGGCGGTTTCCACGTCGACGCCGATCGTGGCGTCGCTGCTCTTGTCGATCGCCCAGTAGAACGGCTGCTCGTACTGGAATCCGCGCAAGTTCGAGTAGCCGAGCCGGGGCAGCAGGAACCCGCTCTGGCGTTTCGTCGCCACCGGGAAGACGAAGTAGGGAAGGTAGAGCACGGGAACGTCCTTCACGCGGAACGTCGCTCCGCGGGCTACGCCCGACCCCTCCAACTGGACCTCCGTCTGCCGGGCGGCGATGCTCCACGACGGCCGCTCGAGACCGCCGCACTCGCAGGTCGTGAACACGCCGTCGGCCACGCTGTAGCGCGGCCCCCCCCGCTTCTCGAGGCGCCCGGCGAGCAGGCTGTATCCCGTGGGTTCGAGCGTCGCGTCCGCCGTCTCGATCCAGCCCGATTCGTCGTCGAGGTTGAGATGCGCGAAGCTCCCCGTGACCGTGGCCTGCGGATCGGTGATCACGACGTGTCCTTTGGCCTGCGCGACCGAATTGGCGCGGTCGTAGAGCACTTCGTCGGCCGTGAGCGTGGTGTCACCGCGCGTGAGCGTGACCCCGCCGCGTGCGGTCAGGGTATTGGTCTGTTGGTCATAGGACAGCGATTCGGCGTCGAGCCCGACCTCACCCTCCCCGGTCGGCTCCGGCCGTTTCACCTCCTGGCGCCCGCGTGCGGTGGTGGTGATCGTCAGTGGCCGCGCTTTGCCCCGCACCCTCACCCGCACCTCACCGGCCGGCGTCGGCTTGGAGATGGAATAGGTGACGGGCTGGCGGACGAAAATGCTCACCATCGTCCCGTCGGCGTCGGGAAAGAGCCGGATGGCGCTCACCACCGGGTCGGCCACATCGACGGTCGCGGGACGAGTGAGCCGATGCGAGCGCAGGAGGAACGTCACCTCGCCCGCGAACGTCTCCCCATGACCCGCGGCCTTGTCGGTGGCGGGATGGGCTCCCGGTGTCCGGTCCTCGACCTGCACGGCCGGACCGACACCGATCGAGACCGTCGCTTCCGCCCCCGGCCCCGAGCGGACGCGGACCTCCCCGCCGTCATCCGCCATGGCGATCCCGAGGCCCACCAGGAGTAGCGCCAGGGCGAGCATCGGGACCCGGCGACGAGTGGCGTCGGCCGCGTCCCGTCCCACCCCTCGGCCGTTCATAGGGCGGCTTCTGTACCACCGCCCCCCGGGGCGTGCCAGGGCTCGAACAGCGGCCGCGCACGCGTGGCGGCGAGTCCGGCGTATACTTCTCCCACCAGGAACAGCGAGCCCGTGACCAGCACCGCCCCCTCCGGCCCGGCGGCCGCGAGGGCGGCCGCGAGCGCGGCCTGCGGGTCGTCCACCGCCTGGGTCGGCACGATGGCGTCGAACGCCGCCTTGAGCGTCGACGGACGCGCGGCTCGGCGCCCGACGGCAGTGACGATGGCTTCCGACACGAGCGGCAGCAACGGCGCCACCATCGTCCGCCACGGCTTGTCCGCCATGACGGCAAACAGCAGCACCACCCGGCGCGCACCCACGACGGCCGGCAGTTCGCGTGCCAGGACGGCCGTCCCGGCGGGATTGTGTGCACCGTCCAGCACCACCACCGACTCGTCCGGCACCACCGCCAACCGTCCTGGCCAACGCACACGGGCCAACCCGGCGCGCACGGCATCGGCGGACACGGCGATCCCGGAGCGGGCCAGCGTGAGCAGCGCGACCGCCGCGTTGTCACGCTGGAACGCGCCCGGGAGCGCCAGGTGGAGTCCCTCCCAGACCACTCCCGGGCCCCGGAACACGAGTCGATCGGCGGGGCCCGCAAGCACGCCGTCGATGCCGACGCGCGCCACGGGGGCCGCCTGCCGCGTGGCCTCGGCGGCAATCACAGTCTCGGCCTCGGGCGGGAGCCGGCCGAGCACGATCGGGACGCCGCGCTTCACGATGCCGGCCTTCTCCCTCGCGATCGAGGCGAGGTCGTACCCCAGCCACGCTTCGTGGTCGTGCGCGATGGTGGTGATGGCCGTGACCACGGGCTGCACGACGTTGGTGGCATCGAGACGTCCACCGAGCCCGACCTCGATCACCCCGACCTCGATCCCGACCCGCGCAAACCACTCGAACGCGAGCAGGGTGACGAACTCGAAGTGCGTCAGGGCGAGCCCTGCCGCGGTCAGGTCCGCGCGCAGCTCACCGACCAGCTCGACCACCGTGGCGCGGGGAATGGTGCCCCCCCCGACCCGGATCCGTTCCGTGAAGTCGACCAGGTGCGGCGACGTGTACAGACCCGTCCGGAGTCCGGCGGCGGTGAGTACCGCGTCGATCATGGCGGCCGTCGAGCCCTTGCCGTTGGTGCCAGCCACATGGACCGCGGCCCAACGCCGCTCGGGGTGCCCGCGGCGGGCAAGCGCGGCCTGCATACGTTCCAGCTTCATATCCCACCCGGAGGACACCTCGAGCCCGACGAGATAGTCGAGGGTCTGTCGATAGGCCTCCGTCACACCCGCGCCCCTTTGCGCCGCCGTTCCGAGACACGGGCCGGACCGGCGAGCAGATCCAGCAGCTGGGCGAGGGTCGTGCGGAGCGCCGCCCGCGGGACGATACGGTCGACCATGCCGTGCTCGAGCAGGAACTCCGCGCGCTGAAACCCCGCCGGCAGGCGTTGGTTGATGGTCTGCTCGATCACACGTGGACCCGCAAAGCCGATCAGCGCACCGGGCTCGGCCAGATTCACATCGCCGAGCAGGGCGAACGACGCCGCCACGCCTCCGGTGGTCGGGTCGGTCAGGACGGACAGGAACGGCACCCGCGCCGTGCGCAGGCGGGCGAGCGCCACCGACACCTTCGCCATCTGCACCAGCGAGAAGATGCCCTCCTGCATGCGGGCACCGCCTGACGCGGCGACGACGACCAGTGGCAACGGCGTGTCCACCGCATGCTCGATCAGACGTGCCAGCCGCTCGCCGACCCCCGTCCCCATCGTGCCCCCGAGGAAGGTGAAGTCGAAAATGCCGATGGCGGCGGGGTGATCGCCGATGCGGGCCGTTCCGGTGAGGATCGCCTCGGACCGGCCGGTGGCCTGCCGGGCCGCGGCCAGCCGCTCCGGGTAGGAGATCCGATCGCGGAAGACGAGGGGGTCGGCGGCCAGGACGTCGGCATCGCGCTCGACGAACGAATCCCGGTCGGCGAGGAGCGCGAGCCGCTGCGCCACACCGAGGCGCAGGTGGTGTCCGCAGCGAGGGCACACGGACAGCCGCCGCACGAGCAGGCGCCGGTAGACGATCTCCCCGCAGGCGGGACACCGGTGCCAGGCGGCGTCCGCCCCGTCGCGCGCGCCGCGTGCCACGCTACCCCACGCGCACCGCCGCGCCGGCTCGCATGGCCCCGCGCAGGCTCCGCACGAACCCCGCCACTCGCATCGGCGCACCGTGGGCGTCACCCTCTTCGACCAGGCGCGCGAGCGCGCTGCCGACGATGACGGCATCGGCGAAGCCCGCCAGCCAGGCCGCCTGCTCCGGCTGGCTCACGCCGAACCCGACGCCGATCGGCAGCGAGGTCACGGTGCGGACACGGTGGATCCACGCCGGCAGCTCCTCCGGAAGGGTGCTGCGCGCCCCGGTGGTCCCCAGCACCGAGACGAAATAGAGAAACCCGCTCGATGCACGCGCGATCATCCGCACCCGTGGCAGCGGCGTCGTGGGCGCCAGCAACGCGATCAGGTCGAGCCCCTCCCGCTGCGCGGCGGTGCGCAGATCATGCGCCTCCTCGGGCGGGAGGTCGACACACAGGAACCCGTCGGCGCCGGCCGTAGCGGCGTCGCGCGCCAGCACATCGACTCCGTAGCGGAAAAAGGGGTTGTAGTACCCGAAGAGCACGATCGGCACTGTGATCTCGCGCCGCAGGTCGCCCACCAGCTCGAGAACCTGCGTGAGCGTGGTGCCGTGCGCGAGCGCCCGCGTCGCGGCACGTTGCAGGACCGGACCATCGGCCATCGGGTCCGAGAACGGCACGCCCAGCTCAATGGCGTCGGCGCCCTCGGCCACCGCCACCCGCACCAGCTCGCGCGTGGTCGCCAGGTCGGGGTCGCCGGCCGTGAAATACGGAACCAGTGCCGCCTCGCCCCGGCCCCGGAGCGCGGCGAAGGCCTCGCCGATCCGGCTCATGTGAGCCCCAGGCCCAGGTGGGTCGCGACCGTGCCCATGTCCTTGTCCCCGCGTCCGGAGAGATTCACCAACAGGATGCGCCGCCGATCCCGCCGCGGAGCCAGGCGAACGGCGTGCGCCACTGCATGGGCGCTCTCGAGCGCGGGGATGATGCCCTCGGTCGCCGTGAGCAGCTGCAGAGCCTCCACCGCCTCGTCGTCGGTCACGGTGACGTACTGCGCGCGCCCGCTGTCCTTCAGGTGCGCATGCTCGGGACCGACGCCGGGATAGTCGAGCCCGGCCGAGATCGAATGGGCGTTGCGGATCTGTCCCGTCTCGGTCTGGAGGAGATAGGTCTTGTTGCCGTGCAGCACCCCCACCTGCCCTGCGGTCAACGAGGCGGCATGCGCCCCGGTGTCGAGACCGTGCCCAGCCGCCTCGACACCGATCAGCTCCACGCGCCGGTCGTTGCGGAAGGCATGGAAGAGCCCCATCGCGTTGCTGCCTCCGCCGACGCAGGCGATGGCGGCATCCGGCAGCCGTCCGCAGGTCGCCAGCATCTGCCGCCGCGCCTCGCGACCGATCACGGACTGAAAGTCGCGCACCATGCGCGGGTACGGATGCGGGCCGGCCACCGTGCCGATGACGTAGAACGTGTCGGGTACGGTGGCGATCCAATCGCGCAGCGCATCGTTCATGGCGTCCTTGAGCGTGCGACTGCCCGACTCGACCACCCGCACCGTGGCTCCGAGCAGCTTCATGCGGAAGACATTGAGGCTCTGGCGGCGCACGTCCTCCGCCCCCATGAAGATCTCGCAGCGCATCCCGAACAGCGCGGCCACGGTGGCGGTCGCTACCCCATGTTGCCCGGCCCCGGTCTCCGCGATGAGGCGGGTCTTCTTGAGGCGCCGGGCGACCAGCACCTGACCGATGGTGTTGTTGATCTTGTGCGCCCCGGTGTGGAGGAGGTCCTCACGCTTCAAGAACACGCGCGCACCGCCCAGGCGGCGGGAGAGGTGTTCGGCGAAGTAGAGCATGGTCGGGCGCCCCGCGTAGCGCCGCAGCCAGCCCGACAGCTCGCGCTGAAACGCCGGATCGCGGGCCAGCCGATGATAGGCCCGCTCGAGATCGACGAGCGCGGGCATCAGCGTCTCGGAGACGTAGCGCCCGCCGTAGATACCGAAGTGCCCGTCGCGATCGGGTGACGCGTCAGGCGCTCTTCGCATAGCGGATGAACGCTTCGACTTTGCCATGGTCCTTCTTTCCGGGCCGCTCCTCGACCCCGGAGGCCACATCGACGGCGAACGGCCGCACCGTCCGTACCACCTCGGCCACCGTCTCGGGTCGGAGCCCACCCGCGACGAACACGCGCGCGGGATCGAGGCCGCGTACCCGCATCGGGTCGATGGCCCGTCCCGTGCCCCCGGGCTGGCCGGGGACATCGCTGTCGACGAGGATGTATGCGACCTCGAAGCGTACGGCCAGCGCGACCGCGTCCTCGCCGGATCGGGGTCGGATCGCCTTGATGATGGGCCAGCGCCAGCCCCGGCAGTACTCCGGGGCCTCATCGCCGTGGAACTGCAGCAGCGCGAGTCCCACACGCTCCGCGATGTCCTCGACCCAGGCACGCGGCGCGTCGACGAACACCCCCACCAAGGCTGCGCCCTCAGCCGCACGGGCCAGCGCCGTCGCGTGCGTCACGTCGACATGGCGCGGGCTGTCAGGGTGGAAGTTGAGCCCGAGAAAGTCGGCGCCGGCGGCAACGCTTGCTCGCGCATCGTCGACCGAGCAGATGCCGCAGATCTTTACCTTCACCGGCACCCGTGCCACTCCCCGAGCAGTCCGGCCAGGGCGGCGCCCGGATCCGGCTGCGCCATGAACGCCTCGCCGATGAGCACCGCTTGCGCACCCGCCGCCACCATGCGGCGAAGGTCGGCGGCCGCGTGGAGCCCGCTCTCGGCCACGCCGAGCGTCCCTGGTGGCATCCGGGGCAGCAATTCCTCTGCCGTCTCGAGACGGACGGTGAAGGTGGCGAGATCGCGGTTGTTGACGCCGATCATGCTAGCCCCGGCGCCGGCCGCCCAGGCGAGCTCGGCTTCCGTATGCACCTCGACCAGGGCGTCGAGCCCCGCCGCCACCGCGGCCGCGAGCAGCTCCTGTCCGAGCCCCCCCTGCACCGCCGCCGCGATCACGAGCACGGCATCGGCACCGGCCGCGCGCGCCTCGTCCACCTGATAGGGGTCGACCAGAAAATCCTTGCGCAGGCACGGAAGAGCGCAGGCGTCACGGGCGGCGGTCAGGTGTGCGAGCGCGCCGCGAAAGAAGCGCTCGTCGGTGAGCACCGAGAGCGCCTGCGCTCCGGCCTGCGCATATCCGCGTGCGATCGTGGCGGGCTCGTAGACGGCACAGAGCTGACCGCGGGACGGCGACGCCGCCTTCAACTCGGCGACCACCGCCGGCGCGGGGACGCCCGCGAGAGCCTGGCGGAACCCGCGCCGTGGCGCTCTATAGAGGGGGAGATCGCGAAGGGCCGCCAGCGGGGTCCTCCGCCGCCGCTCCGCGACCTCGGCCCGTTTGTGGGTCAGGATGTCATCGAGGATGGTGCTCATGCGGTCCCCGCCGTTGCCGCCGCATGGGCGGCGGTGAAGGCGACCAGCTCCTCCACCAGGGCGCGCGCGCGGCCCGAATCGATCGCCGCTGCGGCCAACGCGGCGCCCGCGCGCAGATCGGGTGCACGATCGCCGACCACGAGCGCCGCCGCGGCGTTCAGGCAGACTACGTCCCGTGCCGGTCCGCGCTCGCCGGAGAGGACGGAGCGCACGCCGGCAACGGCCTCGTCCAGCGACGTGACCCGCAGGCTGGCGACGGGCGCCGCCTCCAGGCCCGCGTCAGCGGGGTGAACCCTGAAGGCCCGCAGCCCCCCCGGGCCGACCTCGATTACCGCGGTCTCGCCCGCGAGGGCGATCTCATCCAGACCGCCGCTCCCATGCACCACCCACGCGCGCTCGATCCCGAGACGCCGGAGCGCCATCGCCACCGGTTCGAGCCAGCGCGGAGAGAACACCCCGACCACCTGCCGCCGCACCCCAGCCGGATTGCACAGGGGGCCAAGGAGGTTGAAGAGCGTCCGCACGCCCACCTCGCGCCGGGGCGCCGCCGCGTGGCGCAGTGCGGGATGCAGAGCCGGCGCGAACAGGAATGCGAAGCCGACGGTCGCCACACAGGCCCCCAGCACCGGCGGGGGGAGCGTGAGGGTCACGCCGAGCGCCTCGAGGACGTCCGCGCCCCCGACCGTTCCGGACGCCGCCCGGTTGCCGTGCTTCGCCACCGGGACGCCCGCCGCGGCCGCAACCAGGCCGGCAGCGGTGGAGATGTTGAGCGTCGAGGCACCATCTCCCCCCGTCCCACAGGTGTCGACGGCATCCGGCGGCACACCGGGCACGGGCACAGCCGCCGCGCGTAACGCCTGTGCGGCCGCCGTCAGCTCGTCGACGGTCTCTCCCTTCATCCGAAGCGCAACCAGGAAGGCCGCGATCTGTGCTGGCGTCGCGTCACCCGCCAGGATCGAGCCCACCGCGGTCGCCATCTCCGGCCCGGTCAGATCCCGGCCGTCGACGACTCGGGCGATCGCCTCCCGCAGGGTCACGCGTACCCCTGCCGGATCACGTGTCCGCCATCGCCGCCGGCAGACGGGAGACGAAATTACCGAGGAGACGCTTGCCCTCGAGCGTGAGGATGGACTCGGGATGGAACTGCACGCCCTCGACGAAGTGCAGCCGGTGACGGACCCCCATGATGGCCTCGTCCGCCCCGTCCGGGCTCCACGCCGTGCGCTCGAGCACGGCCGGGAGCGACTCTGGCTCGATGACGAGCGAGTGATAGCGGGTAGCGTCGAAGGGATCCGGTAGCCCGGCGAACACCCCCCGCCCCGTGTGGTGGATGGGCGACGTCTTGCCGTGCATGATGCGGCTGGCGCGCACGATGGCGCCGCCGAACGCCGCCCCGATCGCCTGATGCCCCAGGCAGACGCCGAGGATCGGGATGCGGCCGGCGAAGCGCTGGATGAGCGGGACCGAGATGCCCGCTTCCCGCGGCGTGCACGGGCCGGGAGAAACCACGATGCCGTCGGGCGCCAGCGCGGCGACCTCGTCGAGGGTGACGGCGTCGTTGCGACGTACATCGACCGTCGCCCCGAGCTCGGCCAGGTACTGCACCAGGTTGTAGGTGAACGAGTCGTAGTTGTCGATCATGAGGAGCGTCATAGCGCCTCGGCAAGACGGACGGCCTGTAGCAGCGCGCGCGCTTTGTTCATCGACTCCAGGTATTCGCCCTCCGGCGACGAGTCTGCCACCACACCACCGCCGGCCTGAAAATACACCCGACCGCGATACATGAGCGCGGTCCGGATGCAGATGCACGTGTCCATGGCCCCGGAGAACCCGAAGTAGCCGACGGCACCGCCGTAGACGCTGCGCCGCACCGGCTCGAGCTCCTCGACGATCTCCATCGCGCGGATCTTCGGCGCGCCGGTGAGCGTGCCGGCCGGAAAGGTCGCGCGGAACGCATCGAAACAGTCCCGGCCCGGCGCCAGCTGCCCGCGCACGTTCGACACCAGGTGCATCACATGCGAGTAGCGCTCGATCACGAACCGCTCCGTCACCTGTACGGTACCGGTCCGCGCCACGCGGCCCACGTCGTTGCGCCCGAGGTCGAGCAGCATGACGTGCTCGGCGAGCTCTTTCGGGTCGGCTGCCAGCTCGGCGGCGAGCGCTGCATCGCTGCGCTCGCTGGTCCCACGCGGACGCGTACCCGCGATCGGCCGCACGGTGACCTCACCGTCCTCCACGCGCACCATCACCTCCGGTGACGCCCCGGCGAGGGCATGGTCCCCGAGGGCCAGATAGAACATATAGGGGGACGGGTTCACCGTGCGGAGACACCGGTAGACGTTGAACGGGTGCGCGCTGAGCGGGAGCTCGAAGCGCTGCGCCGGCACCACCTGGATGATGTCGCCGGCGCGAATGTACTCCTTGGCGCGGGCAACCGCGTCCTGGTACCCCTGCTGCGTGAAATTGGAGCGCACTTCCCCCGCTTCACCGGCTGGTCGCGCCGGCTCGACGGGAGCCTCCCGGAGGCGTGCCATCAGTTCGTCGATGCGGTGCACGGCCTCGTCCCAGGCCGCTTCGGGTGAAACGCCGTCGCGCACGTGGGCATGCGAGACGACCGTGATCTTCTGCGCCAGGCTGTCGAACACGAGCAGGCTGGTCGCGAGCACCAGACACGCCTCCGGAAGCCCCAGATCGTCGCGCGCGTGCACGGGCAGACGCTCGAACGCCCGCACCATGTCGTAGGCGATGTATCCAACCGCGCCACCGACGAAGCGCGGCAGCCCGGGAACGGGCACCGGGTGGTACGCGGCCAGCACATCGCGAAGGGCGAGGAACGGATCGGCCACGGTTCGCCGGATCGGCGGCGTCCCCGGCACCTCGGTCTCGAGCACGGCCCCACGGGTACGGATCACCTGCGCCGGCTCAGTGCCGAGAAAGCTGTAGCGCCCCCATTTCTCGCCGCCCTCGACGCTCTCGAGCAGAAAGCCGTACGTTCCACGGTGGATCTTGAGGAACGCCGAGACCGGGGTCTCGAGGTCGGCGAGGATGTCGCGGCAGACGGGAATGAGGTTCCCCTGCTGGGCGAGCACCACCGCATCGGCACGCGGCGGCCACGGCGTCCCGGCACGCAGGCTTGCCACGCCAGCGGTCATTCCGACGCGACGAAGACGTGGGTCACGCCTTCGCGCTCCCGCAGCCGTTGCCGGACTTCTTCGGCCTGCGCGCTGGTGCTGAACCGCCCGACGCGCACCCGATACCAGGTATCACCGTCCCGTGCGACCCGAACCACGGCCGCGTCGTACCCGTGCCCGCGCAGCTGGCGCTGCAACGTGTCGGCCTCCTCCCGGTTGCGCGTCAACTCTGCCACGACCGTCCACCCGCCGCCGGTCGGCGGCGCCGGGCGGGTCGCGACACGCGGCGGCTCGCTCGGCACCGGGGCCGCCGCCGGGGGCGTCAGACGCGCGGGCGCCACCGTCGTCGATGGCGCCGTGCGCACCGCCGGTCCGGTCGTCGACGGAGCGACGACGACCGCCGGGGGTGGTGCTGCGACCGGCGTTGGGGGCGCCGCCGGCTTCGCCGACGCGATCGGAACGGGGGCCGGAGCCGGCGCCTTCTGGGGCGCATCGGCCCGGCCGTCGCCGTGCTGTCCGGACACCAACGTGTCGTAGAAGGTGAGCTCGCTGTCGCTGCTCGGCCGCTGGCCCGCCGCCGGCGGCGGCGCAGTCACGGGCAGGCGAACCATGCGCTCCTCGACCCCGACCCGCTGCTCCTGTGTTCCCTTCCCGACGTAGAAGCCGAGCAGGTACACCAGTCCGCAGGTCACCGCCCACGCGACCAGGAGAACCAGCCGATCCCAGAGCGAGAGTCCCACGCGTGCCTGCTTCGCCATCCCGTAGCCCCCGTCACATCCGCTCTGGTGCCGACACGCCCGCCAGCCCGAGGGCACTGCGCAGCACCTGCTGCACGCACGCCACCACCGCCAACCGCGCACGGCTGAGCGCCTGGTCGTCGGTCAGGATGCGGTGCTGGTTGTAGTAGCGATGGAACGCGCCGGCAAGCTCGAGCGCGAAGAACACTACGCGATGCGGTTCGAGCTCGCGGGCCGCACTTTCCACGACGTCCGGATACGACGCCACCAGACGCACGAGCGGGAACTCGGGGGCATCGAGCGGGGTCATATCCGACGTGGCCTCCGGACCGAGACCGGCCTCGGTCGCCTGCCGCAGGACGCTCGCGATGCGCGCGTGCGCATACTGCACGTAGAAGACCGGGTTGTCGGTACCTTGCTTCTTGGCGAGCGCGAGGTCGAACTCGAGCTGGCTGTCCACCTTGCGCAACAAGAAGAAAAACCGCGCCGCATCCGCACCGACCTCGTCCAGCACCTCACGGAGGGTCACGAACTCCCCGGCGCGCTTTCCCATCCGCACCGGCTCCCCGCCCCGCGTGAGCTGCACCAGCTGCACGAGCAGCACCTGCAAGCGCGTGGGGTCGAAACCGAAGGCCCCCACCAGCGCGCGCAGGCGAGCCACGTACCCGTGATGGTCCGCCCCGAGGACGTTGATCAGCTGCGTGAACCCCCGCCCGACCGTCTCGTAGTAATGGGCCGCATCCCCGCCGAAGTAGGTCGGTTCGCCGGTCCCACGGATCACGGCGCGGTCCTTCTCGTCGCCCGCCTGCGTGGTGCGGAAGAACAGTGCGCCGTCCTGCCGGTACAAGAGGTCCGCTGGGAGCGCTGCCAGTGCGCGGTCCAGCGTACCGGCCGCGCGCAGGGCGCGTTCACTCACGAAGCGATCGAATCGAATCGCAAACCTGGCCAGGTCGTCCTGGATCTCGGCCAGCAGCCGCGTACCGGCGAACTCGCGACAGCGCGCCACCGCCTGCTCGAGCGGGAGGCCGAGCAACCCCTCCCCCACGTCCGCGTACAGCTGGTCGGCGATCTCGACCAGATACTCTCCGGGGTAGCCGTCTTCGGGGAGGGTTGCCTCCTGACCGCACCGCTGCCGGTAGCGCGCGAAGGTCGACCGTCCAAGGATCTCCATCTGTCGGCCGGCGTCGTTGACGTAGTACTCGCGCTCGACCTCGCAGCCCACCGCCTCCAGCAGGCGCGCCGTCACGTCACCGATCACGGCCCCGCGCCCGTGCCCGATGTGCAACGGGCCGGTTGGATTCGCGCTCACGAACTCCACCTGCACGCGGCGACCGGCACCGGTCTCCGAGCGGCCATAGGCCTCGCCGCTCGCGAGCGCATTGCGCAGCATCAGGTGCCAGAAGGGTGCGGCGAACCGGAAGTTGATGAACCCGGGGCCCGCGATCTCGGTCGTGGCGAGCCACCCTTCCGGATCTCGCAGGTGGGCCACAATACGCTCCGCCACCACCCGCGGCGGCCTGCGCGCCGGGCGCGCCAGCACCATGGCCACGTTCGATGCCAGGTCGCCGAACGCCGGATCGGTCGGGGTCTCAAGGGCCAACGGCGGGAGCGAGGTGTCTCCGAGCTCCCCCGCCGCAATCGCATCGATCAGCGCTCGGCTGAGCAGTGCCTCAAGATGTCGTTTCATCCCGGGCGCCGCGGCGCCAAAGACAGCCGGCGGGATGCTCGACCGCCACGGACACGAGGCCTGCCATCACGGCCTCTTGTATGAGTCGCTCCGGGTGCGGTCAAGCCGTAGCCCACGGACGTGGGAGCGAGATTCGTCCGCCAGCGGGCGCAGCCTCGGTCCTAATCGGCGGCTGCCTTCTTCTTCCGCAGCGCCTTCACGTCCTCACCCGTCTTGGCCTTGGTGCGCCGCGCCCCGCCTTTCTTGCCCCGTTGTCCGCCGGGCGCCGGCGCTGCGCCCTTCCGCTCCACCAACTCCACCATGGACACGGGCGCAGCATCTCCCACCCGGACACCGAGCTTGATAACCCGGGTGTACCCACCGTTCCGGCTCACGTAACGCGGCGCGATCTCGTCGAACAGTTTCTTCAAGACGCTCCGTCGCGTGACGATGCGGGCCGCGCGCCGTCGCGCAGCCAACGTGCCACGCTTCCCGAGGGTGATCATGCGATCACCCCACCGGCGCAACTCCTTGGCCTTGGCGTCGGTGGTGCGTATCGCCTCACGCTCGAGCAGCGCGGTAACCAGATTGCGGAACAACGCGCGCCGGTGTGCCGGCGAGCGGTTGAGCTTCACCCCTGCAACACGGTGACGCATGGCTCAGGCGCTCTCTTTCTCCCGCTGCTGGCGCCGCCGATCGAGGTCCTCGCGCGCGGGGAAGTTCTCCAGGCGCATCCCGAACGACAGGCCCATCTCGTGGAGGAACTCTTTGATCTCGTTGAGCGACTTGCGCCCGAAGTTCTTGGTCTTGAGCATCTCCTGCTCGCTCTTCTGGACCATCTCGCCGATGTACTTGATGTCGGCGTTCTGCAGGCAGTTGGCCGAGCGGACGGAGAGCTCCAGGTCGTCCACGGCGCGGTAGAGGTTCTCGTTCAGCAGCACCTCGCGTCGTTCTTCACCGGCGGGCGACACCGGCGTCTCTTCGAAGTTCACGAAGATGGCGAGCTGCTGCTGCAGGATGCGCGCGGCATACGCGACCGCGTCCTCGGGCCGTACGCTGCCGTCGGTATGTACCTCGAGGACCAGGCGATCGTAGTCCGTCCGCTGCCCCACGCGCGCGTTGGTAATCGTGAAATTAACCTTGACAACGGGCGAGAAGATGGCGTCGAGCGGGATGGTCCCGACGGGATCGTCCTCGCGCTTGTTGCGCTCGGCCGGCACGTAGCCACGCCCTACCCGGACGACCAATTCCACGTCGAAGTCGGCATCCTTCGCCAGATGGGCGAGATGGAGGTTCGGATTGAGCACCTCCAGACGTGGCCCCGCCTGCAGGTCGGCCGCCGTCACATCGCGCTCCCCTCGCACCTGGATACGGGCCGTTTCTTCGGTCGCACCATCGTGTAGCTTGAGGCGTACGTCCTTCAGGTTGAGGACGATGTCCGTGACGTCCTCGCGGACACCGGGGATGGTGGAGAACTCGTGCAAGACGCCCTTCACCCGCACGGCCACGATGGCCGCTCCCTGGAGGGAGGACAGGAGGACGCGCCGGAGCGCGTTCCCGATGGTCGTCCCGTACCCCCGCTCGAACGCTTCCCCAACGAATTTTCCGTAGGTAGGCGTGAGGCTCTTGTCGTCCACCTCGAGCCGCTTCGGCGTGATCAAGTCACGCCAGTTCGCTTGCGCGATGGTGTCGGGGCTGTGTGTCTCGACTTCAGCGAATGCCATAGCGTCTTCCTCGTCCAACGCGACGACGTGACCGTCGTCGACGGGCTACCTGGGATACTTGCTCAACCACAAGCCGCGTGGCGGCCTACTTGGAGTACAGCTCGACGACGAGCTTCTCGTTGATGGGCATGGTGAGGTCCGTGCGCACCGGGAGGGCCTTGACCATCCCCGCGAACGCCTCGGGTTGCACCTCTAGCCAGTCCGGCACACCCCGCCGTTGCACCAGCTCGAGCGCTTCGTGGATGCGTACGATCTTGCGGCTACGTTCACGGAGGACCACGCGATCGCCCGCACGCACGAGGTACGAGGGGATATCGACCTTGCGCCCGTTCACCTGGAAGTGCCCGTGCCGGACGAATTGGCGGGCCTCCGAGCGCGATGTCGCGAAGCCGAGCCGGTAGACGATGTTATCGAGGCGGCGCTCGAGCAGCTGCAGAAGGGTCTCGCCCGTCACCCCGCGTCCACGGTCCGCCATCTGGAAGTACCGCCGGAACTGTCGTTCGAGCACGCCGTAGATGTGACGTAGCTTCTGCTTCTCGCGCAGCTGGATGGAGTACTCGGAGAACTTCGGGCGTGCCTGGCCATGCTCACCCGGTGGATAGTTGCGTCGCTCGATCGCACACTTATCCGTGTAGCAGCGCTCGCCCTTCAGGAAGAGCTTGATACCCTCTCGCCGGCACTGCCGGCAGACCGCGTCTGTGTAACGTGCCACGTCCTTCGCCCCTTACACCCGCCGCCGCTTGGGCGGCCGGCAGCCGTTGTGCGGGATCGGCGTCACGTCCTTGATGATGTTGACCAGGAATCCGGCGGCTTGAAGGCTCCGCAACGCAGACTCCCGGCCGGCACCCGGCCCTTTCACCATGACGTGCACCTGGCGCATCCCCAGCTCTGCCGCTTTGCGTGCCGCCGCCTCGGCGGCTACCTGTGCGGCAAACGGGGTACCCTTGCGCGACCCCTTGAATCCGACCGATCCCGCACTGGACCAGGCCACCAGGTTCCCTTGGGGATCGGTGATGCTGATGATGGTGTTGTTGAAGGTGGAATGGATGTGCACCACCCCCTCCGACACCATCCGCTTGATCTTCTTGCGTCGGACGGGAGCCTGTTCGCCCCCGGCCGGTTTCTCCGCCGGCGCCTCTTTCGACTTTGCCATGCCCTGGTTCTCCCCGTGCTCAGCCCTTGGACGGCGCCGTCTTCTTCCCGGCGATGGCCTTGCGCGGCCCCTTGCGGGTGCGCGCGTTGGTGTGGGTCCGCTGTCCCCGGACCGGGAGGTTCCGCCGATGCCGCAGCCCGCGGTAACAGCCGAGGTCGACCAGCCGCTTGATGTTGCCGGCCGTGTCGCGGCGCAGGTCACCCTCGACCTTATAGCTGGCGTCGATCACCCGCCTGAGACGCGTGATCTCCTCGTCGTTGAGGTCGTCGCTCTTGCGCGCCGGATCGACCTCGGCCTGGGCGCACAGCGTGAGCGCCGAACTCCGGCCGATCCCGTAGATGTACGTAAGCGCGATCTCCATCCGTTTCTTGTGGGGCAGGTCGACCCCGGCGATACGTGCCATCTGCTCACCCCTGTCGCTGCTTGTGGCGCGGATTCTTGCACAGCACCCGGACCACCCCCGCGCGCCGCACGATCTTGCAGTTCTTACACAACGTCTTGACCGATGCCCGGACCTTCATGTTCCCTACCTCGTTCGATGCGTGATGCGGCCGCGCGACAGATCGAGCGGCGAGAGTTCTACCGTCACCGTATCACCCGCGTTGATGCGCACGTACCGCATTCGGATCGCCCCGGCGACGTGGGCGACCACACGATGCCCGTTGTCCAGATGAACGCGGAAGAGTGCGTTGGGCATCGCTTCGACCACTCGCCCCCTGACCGCAATGACATCTCCCGGTATGTCCCGTTGTCCCCTCAGGGTACGCTCAAGATATAGGGGCCGTTGGCAGTGATGGCAACGGAGTGCTCGAAATGCGCCGACAGTCGTCCGTCGCGCGTCGCCGCCGTCCACCCGTCGCCCTTGACGTAGACCTCCGGCCCACCGGAGTTCACCATGGGCTCGATCGCAAGCACCAGCCCCTGCTGCAGGCGCACCCCCCGGGCCGCAGTCCGGTAGTTCGGCACCTGGGGGTCCTCGTGGAGGCTCCGCCCGATGCCATGTCCCACGAACTCGCGCACCAGCGAATAGCCTGCCGCTTCGGCCGTATCCTGGATCGCCCCTGAGATATCGATCACATGCGCCCCAGCGACCGCTGCCAGTATCCCGGCGGCGAGCGCCGCCCGGGTCACATCCATCAACCGTTCCGCCTCGGCCGACACCTTGCCGACCGGCACCGTCATGGCCGCGTCCCCGAAGTAACCCTGGTAGCACACGCCGAAGTCGAGCCCGACGATGTCACCGGCCTGGAGAGCGCGGCGTCCCGACGGGACCCCGTGGACGACCTCGTCGTTGATCGAGATGCAGATGGACGCCGGAAACACCCGCCCGCCCACCTCATATCCCTTGAACGCCGGCCGTGCCCCCTTCTTGCGCGTGAGCTCCTCCGCCAAGGTATCGAGTTCACCCGTGGTGACGCCGGGCCGCACACGGCTCCGGACCTCCGCCAGGATCTCGGCCACGATACGGTTCGCTTCCCGCATGCGATCCAGTTCGTCCTGCGACTTCAGCAGGATCATCCCGCGCACGCCACCACCCGCGCGAACACGTCCTCGCGGCTACCCGTCCCCGGCACCTCGCGCAGCAAGCCCGCCGCCCCGTAACGCTGCAGGACGAGCGCGGTCTCGGCCTCATACACGTCCATGCGATGGCGGATGGTGTCCTCGCGGTCGTCCTCACGTTGCGACAGCTCGCCAGCGCACCGATCGCAGCGTCCTGCCTTCGCGGGCGGATCGAAGCGCACGTGGAACATCGCCCCACAGCTCCGGCACACCCGCCGGCCCGACAGCCGCTGCACGAGTTCCTCGCGGGGGACAGCGATGTGCAGCACCGTCCCGAGGGCGTGCCGCTCCTGTGCGAGTATCGCGTCGAGCGCGACCGCCTGCGGAACCGTGCGGGGAAACCCGTCCAAGATGAAGCCACCGGCACAGTCGGCCTGCGCGAGACGCTCCTGAACGATCCCCACCACGACGTCGTCCGGTACGAGCTGGCCGGCATCCATGTAGCGCCGCGCCTCCTGCCCTAGGACCGTGTCGTCGTCTCGGGCCCTGCGCAGGATGTCGCCGGTCGAGATGTGGGCCACCTGTGCCCGCTCTGCCAGACGTTTCGCCTGTGTGCCCTTCCCTGCTCCGGGTGCCCCCATGATGGCCACTCGCACTGCCGCCCCTACCGCCGCCCGCGGATCCGGCCCCGCTTCATGAACCCTTCGTAGCTGCGGGTGATCATGTGGGTCTCCATCGCCGCAACCGTATCGAGCGCCACCCCGACCACGATCAGGAGCGCCGTCCCGCCGAAGTAGAACGGCACCTTGAACTGACCGATCAGGATCTCGGGAAGGACACAGATACTCGCCACGTACAGGGCGCCGGAAAGCGTGATGCGCGCCAGAATGCGGTCGATGTACTCCGCCGTACGCTGCCCGGGCCGGATGCCTGGAATGTAGCCGCCGAACTTCTTCATGTTGTCCGCGACGTCGGTCGGGTTGAAGGTGACTGCGGTGTAGAAGTAGCAAAAGAAGATGATGAGGCCCACGTACACCAGGTTGTAGAGCCATGTCCCGGGCGCCAGCGCGCTGGAGATCCACTGCGCGGCCGGGTGGTCGATGAACCCGGTGACGGTTCCCGGGAAGAGGAGCAGCGAAGACGCAAAGATGGGCGGGATGACCCCCGACGTGTTGACCTTGAGCGGCAGATGCGAGCTCTGGCCGCTGTACATCCGCCGCCCCACGACCCGCTTGGCGTATTGCACCGGGATGCGCCGCTGGGCGCGCTCCATGTAGATGATGGCCCCCACCACGGCGACCATCAGGACGGAGATGGCCACCGCAACGAGGATCGACATCTCTCCGTTGCGCACGAACTCGGCCGTGGTCGCGACTGCTGACGGGATGGACGCGACGATGCCGGCGAAGATGATGAGCGAGATCCCGTTGCCGATACCGCGCTCCGTGATCTGTTCGCCCAGCCACATGATGAAGGCGGTACCGGTGGTGAGCGTCACCATGGTCATCAGCCGGAAGGACCACCCCGGCTCGAACACCACCCCGCCGCCGCCCGGCGCCTCGATGGTCTCGAGGCCCATCGAGATGAACAGCCCCTGGATGATCGACAATACCACGGTGCCGTAGCGCGTGTACTGGGTGATCTTCCGCCGGCCGAGCTCGCCTTCCTTGGAGAGCTTCTCCAGGTATGGCACGACCACGGTGAGCAGTTGGAGGATGATACTCGCGCTGATGTACGGCATGATGCCGAGCGCGAAGATCGAGAAGCGCTCGAGCGCCCCGCCCGAGAACAGGTTCACCAAGCCGACGATATTGTTGCGTACCTGGGCGAAGAACTGCGCCAACGCCTGCCCGTCGATGCCCGGCGTGGGAATCGCCACCCCGAGACGGTAGACTGCCAGCGCGGCCGCCGTGAAACCGAGCCGCTTGCGCAGCTCGGGCACTCGACCGGCTGTGGAGAACCCCTCAAGCATCGATTACCTCGGCCGTGCCGCCGGCCGCGACGATCTGTTCGCGCGCCCGCTGGCTGAACGCCTGCACGCACACCGTCAGCGCGTGCCCGAGAGTGCCGTCGGCCAGGCACTTGATGGGCTGGCTGCCCCGCACGAGACCGCGGGCGCGCAACTCGGCCACCCCCACGGTGCTGCCAGCCGCGAAGGTCGCCAGGTCTCCCAAGCAGATCAGGGTGTACTCGACGCGGTTGAAAGGTCGGAAGCCCCGCTTCGGCAGCCGACGCTGGAGCGGCATCTGCCCGCCCTCGTATCCCGGCGGGCTGTTCCCCCCCGACCGGGACCGGCGTCCCTTGTGCCCGCGCCCGGCCGTCTTCCCGTTACCGGAGCCCGGCCCACGCCCGACACGCTTGCGCGCGCGCACGGCTCCCGGTGCCGGGTGCAAATGTCCGAGGTCGATCGGCTCCATCGGCTAGTCCTCCACCACCACGAGATGAGCCACCTTGCCAAGCATGCCTCGCACCGCCGGCGAGTCCTTCAGGATCACGGCGTGACCCACGCGCCTGAGCCCCAGTCCCCGCAGCGTCGCCCGCTGCCGGGGGCTCGTGGCGATGGCACTCCGCACCAACGTGGCCTTGACCATCCGATCCCTCATCGGCGCTCCGCGGTCCCCCGCAGCTCGGCCAGGTTCTTGCCGCGCAGGGCCGCCAGCGCCTCCGGCTTCTTCAGCATACGGAGCGCCTCCATGGTGGCCCGCACCATGTTGTGGGGATTGTGCGACCCGAGACACTTGGTGAGCACGTTGGAAATGCCCGCGAGCTCGACCACGGCCCGCACCCCTCCGCCAGCAATCACCCCCGTACCATCCGACGCGGGCTTGAGGAGCACCTGCCCGGCGCCGAAGACCCCGATCACCTCGTAGGGGATGCTCCCTTCCGTGATCGGCACTTCCAACATTTTCTTCTTGGCTTCGTCGATCCCCTTGCGAATCGCCTCGGGAACTTCCTTCGCCTTCCCGAGCCCGAACCCGACGCGCCCCTTGCCGTCCCCCACCACCACCAGAGCACTGAAGCTGAATCGCCGCCCACCCTTCACCACCTTGGCGACCCGGTTGATGTGAACGACCTTCTCTTTGAGCTCGGTCCCTTGGGCATCCAGGATGACACGCCGCGGACCGCCCGAGCCTTGTTGCGCCATACGTCCCGCCCCCTAAAACTCGAGCCCGCCCTCGCGCGCACCGTCGGCGACGGCACGCACGCGACCGTGATAGAGGAACCCGTTGCGGTCGAACACGACCCGACTGATTCCCTGTTCTTTGCAGCGGCGCGCCGCGAGCAACCCCACCTCCTTGGCCGCCTGCACGTCCGTGGTCTTTTTGAGTTCGCCCCGCAGTTCCGGTGTGAGCGTCGAGACCGCCACCAGGGTCTTGCCGGCGTCGTCGGTAACCACCTGGACATAGATGTGCTTCTGACTCCGGAACACGGACAGGCGCGGACGCTCCGGCGTCCCGCGCACCCGTCGGCGGACGCGATGCTGCCGCCGCAGACGTGCCAGCGATCGTTCGTGCATGTGCATCAGCGTGTCGCCCCGGCCGCCGATTTGCCCGCTTTGCGGCGGATGCGCTCCTCGGCGTACTTGATGCCCTTCCCCTTGTACGGTTCCGGCGGTCGTAGCTCGCGAATCTGTGCGCACACCTGGCCGAGCAGCTCACGGTCGGCGCCCTCCAGGGTGACGATCACCTGGCGCTCGACTTTCACCGTCACGCCTTTCGGAAGCTGAAAGGCAATCGGGTGAGAGTAGCCGAGGGTAAAGAATAGCACGGCACCACGCGCCTCGGCCCGGTACCCAACGCCGTTGATCTCGAGGGTGCGCGTGAACCCCTTACCCACGCCGGCCACCATGTTATCGACCAGCGCACGCGTCAGGCCGTGAACGCTCCGGGCACGCCGACTGTCGTCGTGCCGCTTCACCGTCACTTTCGGCCCTTCGACGGCCACGGTGACTTCGGGCTCGAGCCGGCGTTCGAGCACACCGCGCGGACCTTCGACCCGGACTCGCCCGTCGGCGACGTGCACCTTGACGCCCTGCGGGATCTCGACGGCCAGCTTTCCGATTCGTGACATCTGGCTCCTACCACACCGTACAGATGATCTCGCCGCCCACCTTCGCCCGTCGTGCCTCGCGATCGACGAGGACGCCGCGCGGCGTGGAGAGGAGGTTCACCCCGAGGCCCCGACGCACGTCGGGAATCTCCTTCACCCCGACGTACACCCGGAGGCTCGGGCGGCTGACCCGCTTGATGCCGTTGATCACCGACCGCCGCTGGGGATCGTAGCGCAGGCCGATGCGGAGCACGTTCCGCGGCGTGGCCTCAACGACCGTCATGCTCTCGAGGTAGCCCTCGTCGACCAGGACGCGCGCGATCGTCGCCTTCTGTCGCGACCAGGGAACATCGACGCTCGTTTTACGCGCGCCGGCGGCATTGCGGATGCGGGTGAGCATGTCGGCAATGGGATCGGTCAGCATGTGCCGATCACCAGCTGGCCTTGGTGAGCCCGGGGATATGCCCCTTACGCGCGAGGTCACGCAGGCAGAGCCGGCACATCCGGAAGCGCCGGTAGTACGCGCGCGGACGTCCGCACAGCGGACAACGGTTATACCCCCGCACCTTGAACTTCGGAGGCCGCGACGCCTTCACCATCAGACACGTTTTCGCCATGCTTCGTGCTCCTACGCCCGAAACGGCATCCCGAGCGCGCGCAGGAGGGCCTTGCCCTCGGCATCTGTCCGCGCGCTCGTGCAGATAACGACCGTGAGGCCCTTGATCTTGTCGACCTTGTCGAGATTGATCTCCGGAAAGATCACCTGCTCGCGCAACCCGAGCGAGTAGTTACCACGCCCGTCGAACGCACGATCCGATACCCCCTTGAAGTCGCGCACCCGGGGCAGGGCCACGTTGACCAAGCGGTCGAAGAACTCGAACATCCGCTCCCCGTGCAACGTGACCATGGCACCGATCGGGACGCCCTCGCGCAATTTGAAGTTGGCGATCGCCTTCTTGGCACGGGTCAGCACCGGCTTCTGGCCGGTGATGGCGGTCAGTTCCTCGACCGCCGATTCGAGAATCTTGGGATTCTGCGTCGCCTCCCCGAGCCCCATGTTGAGAACGACCTTCTGGAGGCGCGGCACGGCCATGGGGTTTCCACACCCGAGATCGCGCATCAGGGCCGGCGCGATCTCGGAACGGTAACGATCGTAGAGGCGGCTCGCCATGGTCAGCCCCGATCCAACTGCTCTCCGCACCGGCGGCAGATCCGCACCGCTCGGCCGTCGTCCAGCCGGCGGCTACCGACGCGGGTTGGCTTGTTACAACGCCCACAGATCGGGAGCACGTTGGACACATGGATCGCGGCCTCGCGCTCCACGATCCCCCCAGGCTGCTGCACGCCCCGGGGTTTCGTGTGCCGCTTGATCATGTTCACCCGCTCGATGAGGACACGATCTTTCTTGGGCAGCACGCGGAGGACCTTCCCCGTCTTCCCCCGCTCCCGCCCGGCGATCACCATCACCGTGTCGTCCTTGCGCAGTCGCTGGAGGGCCATCCTAGAGGACCTCCGGCGCGAGCGAGATGATCTTCATGAAGCGCTTGGCCCGCAACTCGCGTGCCACGGGTCCGAAGATACGGGTCCCGATGGGCTCGCGCGCATTGTCGATGAGCACGGCCGAGTTCGTATCGAAGCGGATGAACGAGCCGTCGGTGCGGCCGATCTCCTTTGCCGTACGGACGATGACGGCCTTCATGACGTCGCCCTTCTTCACCTTGGCGTTGGGAATGGCCTCTTTCACTGACACCACGATGATATCTCCGATGCTGGCGTACTTCCGACGCGTGCCGCCGAGCACTTTGATGCACAGCACCTTGCGCGCCCCGCTGTTGTCCGCCACATCGAGGACCGTCTCGGTTTGGATCATGCCGGCACCTCGGTCCCCACCAACGGCTCGCCGGCTCCTTCGGCGTGCCCCAGCACCACCTGCACGGCCCACCGCTTGTCATGCGACAGCGGACGGCTCTCGATGATTCGCACGCGGTCCCCGACCTGGCAGCGATTCTGCTCGTCATGCGCCTTGTAGCGCACCCGCTGCTTCAGGTACTTCCGGTACTTGCCGTGGCGCACGAGACGCGTGACAACGACCACCACCGTCTTCTGCATCTTGTTCGACACCACGACGCCTTCGCGCGTCTTCCGCCGACCGGCGGTCAAGCCGCACCTCCGGCCGTCCGGGCGGCCCGCTCCCGCAATACGGTCTGCACCCGCGCCAGGTCGCGGCGGGTCTCCCGGATCTTCATCGGATTCGACAGCTGGGAGGTCGCCTTCCGTAGCCGCAGGTGAAACAGCTCGTCGGTGAGCTCCGTGACCCGCGTCCGCAGCTCGTCCTCGCTCATGTCCCGAACCTGACCTGCCTTCATTGCGGGCTCCCTGCCGCATGTCGCTCACGCGGCTGCGTCGCGACCGACAGCTTGGCAGCCGCCAGACGCAGCGCTTCGCGGGCGGCGGTCCGCTCGACGCCTTCCATCTCGAACAACATCCGCCCGGGCTTGACGACCGCAACCCAGATTTCCGGCGAGCCCTTGCCCTTGCCCATGCGGGTTTCCGCGGGCTTCTTGGTGAGCGGCTTGTCGGGGAAGATGCGTACCCACACGCGCCCACCGCGCTTGATGTAGCGCGTGAGCGCCACGCGGGCCGCCTCGATCTCCCGCGCCGTCACCCAGCCGCGCTCGAGGGCCTGCAGACCATAGTCACCGAAGGCGAGCGTCGATCCACGCCACGCCGTGCCGCCGCGGCGGCCCTTCTGCATCTTGCGCCACTTGACCTTCTTCGGAGCGAGCATGGTGGTCGATCAGACGCCGAGAGCGGCGCGCTGCTCCTCCTCCTGTTTGGTCAGTACCTCGCCCCGCATTATCCACACCTTCACGCCGATGAGGCCGTACTTGGTCTTCGCCTCGGCCAGCCCGTAGTTCACGTCGGCCCGCAGTGTGTGCAACGGAACCCGTCCCTCACGGTACCACTCGCGGCGCGCGATCTCCGACCCACCGAGCCGGCCCGACGACTGGACACGGATGCCCTGCGCGCCCATGCGCATGGCGCGCGCGACGGCCTCCTTCATGGCCCGCCGAAAGGCGACGCGGCGCTCGAGCTGCAGCGCAACGTTCTCCGCGACCAGCTGCGCATCGAGGTCCGGCCGTCGCACCTCATGAATATTGATGAAGCTCTCCTTGCGCGTGAGCTTGGCGAGTTCCTGCTTGAGCTTGTCGATCTCGGCGCCCTTCTTCCCGATGACGATCCCCGGGCGCGCCGTGTGGATATTGATCTTGGCCTTGTTGGCCGCGCGCTCGATCTCGATCTTGGAGACGCCAGCGTGATAGAGTCGCTTCTTCAGGAAGGTGCGGATCTTGGTGTCTTCATGCAGGAGGTCTGCGTAGTCGCGCCGCGAGAACCAGCGCGAATCCCAGCTCTCGATCACGCCGAGACGAAAGCCCTTCGGGTGCACCTTGTGACCCACGGTCGCCTATGCCTCTCCGCCCGCCCGGCGAGCATCTACGATGACGGTGATGTGGCTGGTCCGCTTGAATATCTTGGTGGCCCGCCCGTGGGCGCGCGGCAAGAAGCGCTTCGCGGTGGGACCTTCGTCGACGTACGCACGCTTCACGTAGAGCGCATCCACATCGACGTTCTGCGTCGATTCGGCATTGGCGATCGCGGAGCGGAGCGTCTTCAGCACCATCCGTGCGCCGCGCTTCGGCGTGTACTCGAGCAGGGCGATCGCCTTCTCGACCTGTTGGTTGCGAATCAGGGCGACGATGAGACGAGCCTTCTGCGCCGTGATCCGCGTGAATCGGCTGGAAGCACGTACTTCCATCCTACGTCCCCGCCTTCTTGGCCGGCGCCGCACCCGGGCCCGGCCGTGGAGCCGCTCCGCCCGGCGCCGCCCCCGCGACCTTGCCCTTGCGATCGCCCGAGTGGCCGTGGAAGGTGCGCGTGGGCGCGAATTCGCCCAACTTGTGCCCGACGGCGTTCTCCGTGATGAACACCGGAATGAACTTGCGGCCGTTGTGCACCGCGAACGTGAACCCGACCATATCGGGCGTGATCGTCGAGCGCCGTGACCAGGTCTTCACGACCCGCTTCTCGCCCGACTCGAGCATCGCCCGCACCTTCTTCATGAGATGCCCGTCGATGAACGGGCCCTTCTTCACTGAGCGGGCCATCGCTAGCGTGCCTTCCGCCGCTGGACGATCCAGCGGTCCGTGCGCTTGTTGTGGCGGGTCTTGTAGCCCTTCGTCGGCTTGCCCCACGGGGTCTGGGGGTGATTGCCCTTCGAGCGGCCCTCGCCACCCCCATGCGGATGATCGACCGGGTTCATCGCAATCCCGCGGACCTTGGGGCGACGCCCCAGCCAACGGATACGCCCCGCCTTGCCGTAGGCGATGTTCTCGTGATCGAGGTTGCCCACCTGGCCGATGGTCGCCCGGCAGGCGAGACGGACACGCCGCAGCTCACCTGAGGGCAGTTTCAGCAGGCCGTAGTCGCCCTCTTTCGCCATCAGCTGAATGGCGGCACCGGCGCCACGACCGAGCTGCCCTCCCCGTCCTTCGCGCAGCTCGACGTTGTGCACCATCGGGCCGAGCGGGATGCCGACGAGGGCGAGGCTGTTGCCCGGCTTGATGTCGGCTTTCGGTCCGGCCTCGACCATCGCGCCGACCTCTAGCCCGACGGGCGCCAGGATGTAGCGCTTGGCGCCGTCGCGGTAGTGCAACAACGCGATGCGGGCCGAGCGATTCGGATCGTACTCGATCGCCGCCACCCGGGCGCGCACACCTTCCTTGTCACGCTTGAAGTCGATGATGCGGTAGAGCCGCTTGTGCCCGCCTCCCCGATGGCGCACGGTCACGCGACCACGGTTGTTGCGGCCGCCCGATTTCCGGAGTGGCTCCGTCAGCGTCGGCTCGGGCGTGCTCTTGGTGATCTCCTTGAAGTCGTACCCGGTCTGGAAACGGCGACCGGGGGAGGTCGGTCGGTATTGGATGGTCGGCATCGCTCTCAGGCGCCCTCAAAGAAGTCGATGCGATTGCCTTCCGCCAGCGTGACGTAGGCTTTCTTCCAGTTGGGCCTGCGGCCCGTGTGGCGCCCAACCCGTCGCTCCTTGCCGAGCTGGCGCGTGGTCCGGACCTTCTCGACCTTGACCTTGAACAAGTGCTCCACCGCCTGGCGGATCTCTACCTTGTTGGCCTGCTGGTGTACGCGAAACACCACCTGGTTCCCCACCTCGTTCACCAGCGTGCCCTTTTCAGTGATCACCGGCCCCTGGACGACGTCCGTCGGCTTCATGCCCCCCCCGCAGTCTCACCCTGAAGGCGCGCGGCGAGGCGTGCCAGCGCATCCTGTGACATCACCAGATGGGCATGTCGGATCACGTCGACGACATTGAGGCTCCCGATGGTGACCACCTTCACGTGCGGCAGGTTCCGCCCCGCACGCAGGACCGCCTCGTCGCGGGTTCCCAAGACGACGAGCACACCTCGCGACGGGAGGCCGAGCCCGCGCAGCAGCTCGACCATGCGCTTGGTCTTGGGCTCGGGAAGCGTGATCTCGTCGATCACGAGAAGGGCTCCCGCCCCGTGGCGAGCCGCCAATGCCGAGCGCAGCGCCGCCCGCCGCGCACTTTTGGGCAATTGGTAGCCATAGTTGCGCGGCTGCGGGCCGAAGACGATCGCCCCTCCGGCCCACAGCGGGGACCGCGAACTTCCCGCACGGGCACGACCGGTCCCCTTCTGGCGCCAGGGCTTCTTGCCCCCGCCACGGACGAAGGCGCGCGTCTTCGTCGATGCCGTGCCGGACCGCTGCGCTGCCTGGTGGCGGCGGACTGCCTCGTAGAGCAGGTGCTGCCGTACGGGGCCGGCGATCAGCGCCGTCGGAAGGTCGATCGACCCGACCTGGGCCCCGGCGGTCGACATCACGGGCAGCGTCACACGCTCGTCCGCCATCGCCTATTGCCGCCTTCCGCCCCGCAGGCGCACGACGACCGTTCCGCCCCGCGCACCCGGGACCGCCCCGCGCACGAGCAGCAGATGATCGTCGGGCCGCACGGCCACGACCTGGATATTGCCCGTGGTCACCCGCTCCGCCCCCATTCGGCCAGCCATCCGCTTCCCCTTGAACACGCGGCCCGGGTAGGACCGGTTGCCGATGGAGCCGCCATGCCGGAAGTACTCGTGCGTGCCGTGCGTCGCGGGGAAGCCGGAGAAGTGGTGGCGCTTGATGACGCCCGCCGTGCCCCGTCCTTTGCTGATCCCGGAGACCGAGACGCGATCCCCGGCCTTGAACACATCGGCCACCGCGACCTGCGTGCCCACCGCCGGAGCATCGTCGCCCGCCAAGCGAAGTTCGCGCAGCACCCGAAACGGCTCGGTCCCCGATTTCTTGAACTGCCCGATCACAGCCTTCCCCAGCCGCTTCGGTTTGACCGCGCCGAACCCGAGCTGGGCTGCGGCGTAGCCGTCGCGATCGGGCCGCCGCGTCGCCACGACCGTGCACGGGCCCGCCTGGATGACCGTGACCGACACCAGGACCCCGCCGGCAGTGTAGACCTGCGTCATGCCGAGTTTGCGTCCGATGAGTCCTCCCACCGCCACGTCAGCGACCCTCGTTCCAGCCGAACGTTGCCATGGCTATTGCAGCTTGATCTCGACATCGACGCCCGCCGCCAGGTCCAGCTTGCCGAGGGCGTCGATGGTCTGCTGCGTCGGCTCGAGAATGTCGAGCAGCCGCTTGTGCGTACGGATCTCGAACTGCTCTCGCGACTTCTTGTCGACGTGCGGTGAACGGTTGACCGTGAACCGTTCGACGTGAGTAGGCAACGGGATCGGCCCCGCGACCCGGCCCCCGGTGCGGCGGACCGTATCGACGATCTCGCGCACCGACTGGTCGAGCAGCCGGTGATCGTAGGCCTTCAACCGAATGCGGATCTTTTCGTTCATCGCGTACAAATCACGTCAGTCGCCCGCCGTGTCACTCGAAGATCTTCGTGACCACACCCGCGCCGACGGTGCGGCCGCCCTCGCGAATCGCGAAGCGCAACCCCTCGTCCATGGCGATCGGCATGATCAGTTCGATCTTCAGCTGCACGTTGTCGCCCGGCATCACCATCTCCGTACCCTCGGGGAGCGTACACACCCCGGTCACATCGGTGGTGCGGAAATAGAACTGCGGGCGATAGCCGTTGAAGAAGGGCGTATGCCGGCCGCCCTCGTCCTTGTTGAGGACGTACGCCTCTGCCTGGAACTTGGTATGTGGAGTGATCGACCCGGGCTTGGCCAGCACCTGCCCACGCTCTACGTCCTCGCGCTTGAGCCCACGCAAGAGCGCGCCGATGTTGTCTCCCGCGATGCCCTCGTCGAGCAGCTTGCGGAACATCTCGACACCGGTGACCACCGTCTTCTGGGTCGCCCTGATGCCGACGATCTCGATCTCCTCGCCCACTTTCACCTTGCCGCGCTCGATGCGGCCGGTGGCGACCGTTCCTCGGCCGCTGATGGTGAACACGTCTTCCACCGGCATGATGAAGGGCTTATCCACCTCGCGCTTGGGCTCGGGGATGAAGGTGTCGATCGCTTCCATGAGCTTCTGGATGGCCTGCGTGCCGAGCTCTCCCGTGTCGCCCTCGAGGGCCTTCAGCGCACTGCCGCGGATGATCGGCGTGTCGTCGCCGGGGAACTCGTACTTGGTGAGCAGCTCTCGAACCTCGAGCTCGACGAGATCGAGGAGCTCCTTGTCCTCGACCATATCGACCTTGTTCATGAACACGACCATGTAGGGCACGTTCACCTGCTTGGCCAACAGGATGTGCTCACGGGTCTGCGGCATGGGCCCGTCCGTGGCGGCCACGACGAGAATGGCGCCGTCCATCTGGGCTGCGCCGGTGATCATGTTCTTGATGTAGTCGGCGTGACCGGGGCAATCGACGTGCGCGTAGTGTCGCTTGGCCGACTCGTACTCGACGTGGGCGGTCGCGATGGTGATGCCGCGCTCGCGCTCCTCGGGCGCCTTGTCGATCTGATCGAAGGCCACGAACTGCGCTAGGCCTTTGGCCGCCTGCGTCTTCGTGATCGCCGCCGTGAGCGTGGTCTTGCCGTGGTCGATATGCCCGATCGTCCCGACGTTCACGTGCGGCTTCTTGCGCTCGAACTTTGCCTTCGCCATGGCGGTTTCCCCTCCGTCGCCCTTATCCGGCCTGCGCTTCTGCGAGACGCCCGCCGGCCTGGCGCAACGCCTCGGGGCCGATGCCTTTTGGCACCGGCTCGTAGTGCGAGAATTGCATGGTGAACGTCGCCCGCCCCTGCGTGCGCGACCGCAGATCCGTCGCGTACCCGAACATCTCCGCCAAGGGCGCGGTGGCCGAGATCACCTGGGTGTTGCCACGCGGCTGCTGGCCGGAGATGCGACCACGCCGACGGTTTATGTCGCTGATCACGTCGCCCATGAACTCCTCGGGCGTCACGACCTCGAGCGACATGATGGGCTCGAGGATCACGGGCGAGGCCTTGGCTATCCCCTCTTTGAACGCCATCGAGGCCGCGATCTTGAACGCGATCTCCGAGGAATCGACCTCGTGGTACGAGCCATAGGTCACCGTCGCCTTGATATCCACCACGGGGTAGCCGGCAAGCACCCCGGACTCCATGGCTCCCTTCACGCCCTTCTCGATGGCGGGAATGTACTCACGCGGGATGACGCCGCCTTTCGTTCCGTCCACGAACTGGAACCCGCCACCCGGATCGAGGGGCTCGACGCGCAGCACGACGTGCCCGTATTGTCCCCGTCCACCGGTTTGCCGGATGAACTTTGATTCCTGCTCGACCACCTTGCGGATCGTCTCCTTGTAGGCCACCTGCGGCTTGCCAACGTTGGCGTCGACTTTGAACTCGCGCAGCAGGCGGTCAACGATGATCTCGAGATGCAGCTCGCCCATGCCGGAGATCAACGTTTGACCGGTCTCACTGTTCGACGAGATGCGGAACGAAGGATCTTCGCTGGCGAGCTTCTGCAACGAGGTGCCCAGCCGCTCTTGGTCGACCTTGGTTTTCGGCTCGATGGCGATCGAGATCACGGGGTCCGGAAACTCCATGCGCTCGAGGACGATGGGCTTGTTCTCGTCACACAGCGTATCGCCGGTGGTCGTGTCGCGAAGCCCGACGGCAGCCACGATGTCGCCCGCGAAGACTTCCTTGATCTCCTCGCGCTTGTTGGCGTGCATCTTGAGGAGCCGTCCGACCCGTTCCTTCTTTCCCTTGACGGAGTTGAAAACGTACGAGCCGGAATTCATGACCCCGGCGTAGACGCGCAGGAACGTAAGCGTACCCACGTAGGGATCGGTCATGATCTTGAAGGCAAGCGCGGTGAACGGCTCCTCGTCCCGCGCGAGGCGCTCTTCGTCCCCACCACTGTTGGGGTTGGCGCCCTTGACCGGTGGCACATCGAGCGGCGACGGCAGGTAGTCGATCACGGCGTCGAGCAGCGGCTGCACACCCTTGTTCTTGAACGCCGAGCCGCACACGACCGGGACGATCTTCATCGCGACGGTGCCCAACCGGATCGCCGCCCGCAGCTCCTCTTCGGAGATGGCCCCGCCCTCGAGGTACTTCTCCATCAGGCGCTCGTCCTGATCGGCGGCTGCCTCAAGCAAGCGCTCGCGCGCGGCGTGGACCGCGTCCACCATGTCGGCGGGAATCTCGTCCTGACGGTAACGCGCGCCGAGGCTTTCATCCTCCCACACGACCGCCTTCATGGTGACCAGGTCGATGACACCGCGGAACGCGTCCTCGGTCCCGAGCGGGAGCTGCACCACGACGGGGTTCGTGCCCAGGCGGTCGCGCATCTCCTGGACGACGCGCTCGAAGTCTGCGCCGACGCGGTCAAGCTTGTTGACGAAGGCGATGCGGGGCACCGCGTAGCGGTCCGCCTGACGCCACACCGTCTCGGACTGCGGCTCGACGCCGCCGACCCCACAGAACACAGCGACCGCACCGTCGAGCACCCGCAGGCTCCGCTCGACCTCGATGGTGAAGTCGACGTGGCCCGGCGTGTCGATGATGTTCACGCGATGATCGCGCCAGAAGCAGGTGGTGGCGGCGGACGTGATGGTGATCCCGCGCTCCTGCTCCTGCACCATCCAGTCCATGACGGCGGTGCCCTCGTGAACCTCACCGATCTTGTAGCTGATGCCGGTGTAGTAGAGGATGCGCTCGGTCGTCGTGGTCTTGCCGGCATCGATGTGGGCCATGATGCCGATGTTGCGTGTGCGATCGAGGGGAACGGCGCGTGCCATGGTGGGCGTGGGACTGCGTGCGCAGCCTACCAACGGTAATGCGCGAAGGCCTTGTTGGCCTCCGCCATCCGATGGGTGTCCTCCTTCTTCTTCATGGCGCCGCCGCGCCCGCTTGCCGCATCCGCGATCTCACCCGCCAAGCGCTCGACCATCGATTTCTCGGGCCGCTCGCGCGCGTGCTGCACCAGCCAGCGCATGCCGAGCGACATCCGCCGCTGCGGCCGTACCTCGACCGGCACTTGATAGGTGGCACCCCCGACGCGCCGCGAACGCACTTCCACTACCGGCTTCACCTGGTCCAGCGCTCGCTTGAACACGGTGAGCGCGTCTTCCTTGGTGCGCTCGCCGACGATGTCCAGGGCGCCATAGAGCATGCGCTCGGCCAGGCTCTTCTTCCCACCTTCCATCATGGCGTTGATGAACTTCGTCACCACCCGATCATGGTGCTTGGGATCAGGAAGAACGTCCCGCCGCTTGACTTCGCCTTTGCGTGGCATAGTGCCTGTTCGTGTGCCTCATGGGCGCGCGCGGGACAGTCTTCCGCTCCCCGCCCCCGCGCGCACGTTACTTCGGTCTCTTTGCCCCGTACTTCGAACGACTCTGGCGTCGATCCTGAACGCCGATCGAGTCGAGGGTACCGCGGATGATGTGGTAGCGCACTCCGGGAAGGTCCTTCACGCGGCCGCCGCGGATGAGCACGACCGAGTGCTCCTGAAGGTTGTGGCCGACGCCCGGGATGTACGACGTGACCTCGATGCCATTGGTGAGCCGGACACGCGCCACCTTGCGAAGCGCTGAGTTCGGCTTCTTCGGGGTCGTCGTGTAGACACGCGTACACACGCCGCGCTTCTGCGGTGACCCCTGCAAGGCCGGCGCCGTCTGTTTCGTACGCTGGCGTGCGCGTCCCTGCTTCACGAGCTGATTGATCGTCGGCATCGGATCGTGCTCGGACCCTCTTAGAGACCTGCCCCAGAAGCGAAAACGAGTTCTCTACGTGTGTTCCGATCGAGTGTCAAACGTACGGCCTCTCAGGCTACCGCTTCCGGGGCCACATCGGTCAGCGCCGGCTCCTTGCCGCCCTCCGGCTCGTCGATGAGCGCCTCCATGGCGTTGTACCGGGCGAGCCCGGTTCCGGCCGGGATGAGCCGCCCCATGATGACGTTCTCCTTGAGGCCGGCCAGCCGATCGACCTTGCCGTTGATGGCGGCCTCGGTGAGCACCTTGGTGGTCTCCTGGAACGACGCCGCCGAGATGAAGCTGTCGGTCGACAAACTGGCCTTGGTGATGCCGAGCAGGAGCGGCTCTGCCACGGCCCCCTGGCCCCCCTGCTCGAGCGTACGCTGGTTCTCCTCCTCGAAGCGCCACTTCTCCACCTGGTCGCCGATCAGGAACTCGGTGTCCCCGACTTCCTTGATGCGGACCCGGCGCAGCATCTGCCGGACGATTACTTCGATGTGCTTGTCGTTGATGCGAACGCCTTGCAGGCGGTAAATCTCCTGCACCTCGTCCACCAGGTACTTGGCGAGCGCCTTTTCTCCCAGAATGGTGAGAATGTCGTGCGGGTTCGAGCTGCCATCCATGAGCGGATCGCCGGCCTTCACGTAATCACCCTCGTGGACACTGATGTGCTTGCCCTTGGGAATCAGGTACTCGCGGGCTTCTCCCACTTCGGGAGTCACGATCACTTTGCGCTTCCCCTTCGTGTCTTTTCCGAAGGAGACCACGCCGTCGATCTCACTGATGACCGCGAACTCCTTGGGCTTCCGCGCCTCGAATAGCTCCGCCACCCGCGGCAAACCGCCGGTGATATCCTTGGTTTTCGTGGTTTCACGGGGGATCTTGGCGATCACGCCGCCGGCCGCTACGGACTGGCCCTCGGTGACGTTGAGGTGGGCGCCGACCGGGATCAGGTACCGCGCTTCACCGGTACTCACCCGGGCCGTCTGGCCCGCCTCGTTCTTGATCGATACACGCGGGCGCTTGTCGACGTCTTTGGTGTCGACAATGACTTTCGTGGAGAGGCCCGTCCGCTCGTCGAGCTTCTCTTCCATGGTCACGCCTTCGACAATGTCGCCGAACTTCACCACACCGCCGGTCTCGGTGAGGATCGGGATGGTGTACGGGTCCCACTCGGCAACCATCTCACCCGGCTTCACCTTGCCGCCATCGCGCTTCTTCAGTTTGGCCCCGTACACGAGCGGATACCGCTCGCGCTCGCGTTCACGCTCCCGGCTCGGATCGGGATAGTCGACGATGGCTACCTCGGCGTTCCGGCTCATGACGACCAGATCGCCATCTCGCCCTTCCACCGCGCTCAAATTGATGTACTTGACGTGCCCCTCGTTCCGCGCCTCGAGCGTCGTCTGTTCGGCGCGCCGGCTCGCCGTGCCGCCGATGTGGAAGGTACGCATCGTGAGCTGCGTACCGGGTTCGCCGATCGACTGCGCCGCGATCACGCCGATGGTCTCTCCGAGATTCACGATGTGGCCGCGCGCGAGATCACGACCATAGCAGCGCCCACACACTCCCTGACGGGACTGGCAGGTGAGCACCGACCGGATCTTGACGCGCTCGAGACCGGCTTCCTCGATCAGCCCCATCTTCGTCTCGTCGATCTCCTGGTTGGCCTGGACGACGACGCTGCCAGTGAACGGGTCACGAATGTCTTCCAGCGCCACCCGGCCGAGCACACGGTCACCCAACCCTTCGATCACCTCACCCCCTTCGACGAGCGGGGTCATCTCGATCCCGTCGAAGGTGCCGCAGTCCTGCTCCGTGATGATGGAGTCCTGGGCCACGTCGACCAGCCGCCGCGTGAGGTACCCGGAGTTGGCCGTCTTGAGGGCCGTGTCGGCGAGTCCCTTGCGGGCACCGTGGGTCGAGATGAAGTACTGGAGCACCGTAAGCCCTTCACGGAAGTTCGCCGTTATGGGTGTCTCGATGATCTCTCCCGAGGGCTTCGCCATCAGGCCGCGCATGCCAGCCAGCTGGCGGATCTGCTGTGCCGACCCCCGGGCTCCCGAATCGGCCATCATAAAGATTGGATTGAAGGACGGCACGCGGCGGACCTTCCCTTCCGGGTCTCGTGCTTCCTCGGTGCTCAGCTCGTCGAGCATCTCGTCGGCGATCCGGTCGGTCACCTCGGCCCAGATGTCGACCACCTTGTTGTACCGCTCGCCGTCCGTGATGAGCCCCTTGTTGTACTGGTCTTCGATCTCGCGAACGGCACCATTCGCTTCCTCGAGCAGCTTCTGTTTGACGGCCGGAATGATCATGTCCTTGATGCCGATCGAAATACCGGCACGCGTGGCCATCTCGTAACCCAGGTCCTTCAACCGGTCGGCGAAAATGACGGTCGCCTTGTTGCCGGCGTGCCGGTACGCCAGGTCGATGAGTGTCCCGAGCTCCTTCTTCTTCATGACCTTGTTCACATCGGCGAACGGGATCTCACGCGGCACGATCTCGTACAGCAACGCCCGGCCCGTCGTCGAGTCGACGCGACCCCCGTCGCCGCCGTACGCGACCGGGACGCGGACCTTGATGCGCGCCTGAAGATCGAGCTCGTTCTGATCGTAGGCGATGCGCACCTCTTCGAAGCCCGAGAACGTACGTCCTTCCCCGCATACCCCGAGCTTGTCGCGGGTCATGAAGTACAACCCGAGCACGATGTCCTGCGTGGGCACGATGATGGGCTTGCCGTGCGCCGGCGAGAGGATGTTGTTGGTGGACATCATGAGCGTCCGGGCCTCGACCTGCGCCTCGACCGACAGCGGGACGTGCACCGCCATCTGGTCACCGTCGAAGTCGGCGTTGTAGGCGGCGCAGACGAGCGGATGGAGCTGGATGGCCTTACCTTCGATGAGGATCGGCTCGAAGGCCTGGATCCCCAGCCGGTGCAGGGTGGGGGCGCGGTTCAACAGGACCGGGTGCTCGCGGATCACCTCATCCAGAATGTCCCAGACCTCCGGGCGTTCCTTTTCCACCATCTTCTTGGCGCTCTTGATGGTGGTGACGAACCCGCGTTCCTCGAGCTTGTTGTAGATGAAGGGCTTGAACAGCTCGAGCGCCATCTTCTTGGGCAGGCCGCACTGATGGAGACGCAGTTCCGGCCCGACGACGATCACCGAGCGCCCGGAGTAGTCGACCCGCTTGCCGAGCAGGTTCTGGCGGAACCGTCCGCTCTTCCCCTTCAGCATGTCGGAGAGCGACTTGAGCGGGCGCTTGTTCGGCCCGGTGATAGCGCGGCCCCGGCGGCCGTTGTCGAACAGCGCGTCGACGGCCTCCTGCAGCATCCGCTTCTCGTTGCGGATGATGATGTCGGGCGCGTTCAGCTCCATCAGACGCTTCAGGCGGTTGTTCCGGTTGATGACCCGCCGGTAGAGGTCGTTCAGGTCGGAGGTCGCAAACCGGCCGCCGTCGAGCGGCACGAGCGGGCGAAGATCCGGAGGAATTACCGGGATGACCTCCAGGATCATCCACTCGGGACGATTGCCGGAATTGCGGAACGCCGAGATCACCTTGAGCCGCTTCGAGAGCTTCTTGCGGCGGGCTTCGCTCGTCGCGTCCTTCATCTCGACACGCAGGTCGACGAACAGCTTCTCGATGTCGAGCTTCTTCAGCAGCTCGCGGATGGCTTCGGCGCCCATCCCCGCGCGGAACGCGTCCGGTCCATGCTCCTCGTACACCTTGCGATAGCGTGACTCCGAGAGCAGCTCGCGCTCCTGGAGCGGTGTGGTCCCCGGATCGATCACGACGTAGGACTCGAAGTACAGAATCTTCTCGAGCTCCTTGAGGGTCATGTCGAGGATCGTGCCGATCCGGGACGGCAGGCTCTTCAGAAACCAGATGTGGGCTACCGGCGTGGCCAGGTCGATGTGCCCCATACGCTCGCGGCGCACTTTCGACTGGATCACTTCGACCCCGCACTTCTCGCACACCACCCCACGGTGCCGCATGCGCTTGTACTTGCCGCAGTTGCACTCGTAGTCCTTCGTCGGGCCGAAAATCTTGGCACAGAAGAGCCCGTCACGCTCGGGCTTGAAGGTCCGGTAGTTGATCGTCTCCGGCTTCTTCACTTCGCCGTGCGACCAAGAGCGGATCTTCTCCGGCGAGGCGAGCGAGATGCGAATGGCATTGAAGTTGAGAGGGTTCTTGGGCTTCTCGAACAGACTGAAGAGATCTTCCATCATGGTTCGGCGGACCCGTCCTTCCCGACCCTACTCGGGCCGCTCCTCGGTAAGCTCGATGTCGAGCGCCAGGCTCTGGAGCTCCTTCACCATCACATTGAACGACTCCGGCAACCCGGGCTCCAACACGTTCTCGCCCTTCACAATCGCCTCGTACATCCGGGTACGGCCCGCGACGTCGTCGGACTTGACCGTGAGCATTTCCTGCAGCGTGTATGCGGCCCCGTACGCCTCGAGCGCCCACACCTCCATCTCCCCGAGGCGCTGGCCACCGAACTGTGCCTTACCGCCCAGGGGCTGCTGCGTGACCAGCGAGTACGGTCCCGTCGAGCGCGCATGGATCTTGTCGTCGACAAGATGGTGGAGCTTCATAATGTACATGACACCGACCGTGACTTCGTGCGCGAACTGCTCGCCGTTTCGTCCATCGAAGAGGCGGGCTTGTCCAGACGCCGGCAGGGCGCCCCGGGCGATGAGCTTGAAGATCTCCTCTTCGGATGCACCGTCGAAGACCGGAGACGCCACGTGAATCCCACGCTCGACCTTACGCACGAGCTTGATCACGTCGGCGTCCTGCAGCGCATCGATGAACTCGCCGATCTCCTTCGCGGGGTAGAGCTCCTTCAGCTTGTGCCGCAGGACATCGACGTTCGGGCGCCCGTTCTCCTCTACCTCGGCATACAGCTGTCGGCCGAGTTCACGCGCCGCCCACCCCAGGTGGGTCTCGAGGATCTGCCCAACGTTCATGCGGCTCGGGACGCCGAGCGGATTGAGCACGATGTCGACGGGGGTGCCGTCGGCCATGTACGGCATGTCCTCCTCGGGCAGGATCCGCGACAGCACGCCCTTGTTGCCGTGTCGGCCGGCCATCTTGTCGCCGACCTGGAGCTTGCGCTTGATGGCGACGAAGACCTTCACCAGCTTGATCACGCCGGGGGGGAGCTCGTCGCCACCCTTCAGGCGCTCGATCTTCTCGTTGGACGTGACCCGCAGAACATCGATCTGCTCCTGCATTCCCTCCACCAGCCGCGACAGCTCGTCTTCCGTTCGTTCCTCGCCAACCTTGATGTCACCCCAGTAGTTGGATGGGATCTGCGTAAGCATTTCGGCACTGATTTCGACACCCTTATTGAGCAGCACCTTACGGGTGTCGTCGGTCAGCCGCGCCGTCGTGGTCTTGCCACCGAGGAGCGCCAACATCTTACGGCCCGCACTCTCGCGGATGATGCGGATCTCGTCCTGCTGGTCCTTTCTCAGCTTGACGACCTCCTCCTCTTCGATGGCGCGCGACCGGTCGTCCTTCTGTATCCCTTTGCGCGAGAACACCCGAGCGTTGATGACCGTCCCCTCCACGCCGGGCGGAACGCGCAGGCTGGTGTCACGCACCTCGCCCGCCTTCTCGCCAAAGATGGCGCGCAGAAGCTTCTCCTCGGGAGAGAGCTGGGTTTCCCCCTTGGGCGTGATCTTCCCGACCAGGATGTCCCCCGGCTTCACCTCGGCACCGATACGGATGATGCCGGAGTCGTCGAGGTCGCGGAGAGCCTCGTCACCGACGTTGGGGATGTCGCGCGTGATGTCCTCGGGACCGAGCTTGGTGTCGCGGGCGACACACTCGAACTCCTCGATGTGGATGGAGGTGAAGAAGTCGTTGCGGACGACCCGTTCGGAGATGAGGATCGAGTCCTCGAAGTTGTATCCACCCCACGGCATGAAGGCGACAAGCACGTTGTGGCCGAGGGCCAGCTCGCCCATCTCCGTCGACGGTCCGTCGGCGATGACGTCCCCAGCCTGCACGTGGTCGCCGACCACCACGATCGGTCGCTGGTTCATGCAGGTATTCTGGTTGGAGCGCTGGTATTTGACGAGGTTATAGATGTCGACGCCTGGATCTCGCCCGTCCGGCGCCGGCTTGTCGGCCTTCACCACAATGCGGGTGGAGTCGACCTGTTCGACCGCGCCATCGCGGCGAGCCACCACGGTGACCCCCGAATCGCGCGCGACCACTCGCTCCATTCCCGTCCCGACCAGCGGGGCATCCGTACGCAGCAACGGCACCGCCTGGCGCTGCATGTTCGAGCCCATGAGCGCGCGGTTCGCATCGTCGTTCTCGAGGAACGGGATCAGCGAAGCGGCGACCGACACCAGCTGGTTCGGTGACACGTCCATGTACTCGACCTGCTCGGGCCGCACCATGGTAAACTCGCCTCCGATGCGCGCCGACACGAGGTCTGCCGTAAAACTCCCCTTGTCATCGATCGGCGCATTCGCCTGCGCGATCGTGTGCTCTTCCTCCTCGAGCGCCGACTGGTAGACGATCTCGTCGGTGACCCGACCGTCGCGCACACGCCGGTACGGAGTTTCGACGAAGCCGAACTCGTTCACCCGCGCATACGTCGACAGGGACGCGATGAGACCGATGTTGGGGCCTTCCGGCGTCTCGATCGGGCAAACCCGACCGTAGTGCGTGGGGTGCACGTCACGCACCTCGAAGCCGGCGCGCTCCCGGGTGAGGCCACCTGGGCCGAGAGCGGACAGGCGCCGCTTGTGCGTGATCTCCGAGAGCGGATTGGTTTGATCCATGAACTGCGAGAGCTGCGACGACCCGAAGAACTCCTTGATGACCGCCGAGACCGGCTTGTAGTTGATGAGCTCCTGCGGCATCAGCGTTTCGATGTCCTGGAGGCTCATTCGCTCCTTGATGGCCCGCTCCATGCGCACGAGACCGATCCGGTACTGATTCTCCACCAGCTCGCCCACAGCGCGCACGCGACGGTTGCCGAGGTGGTCGATATCGTCGATCTGCCCGTTGCCGTTCTTGAGCTCGATGAGGTAGCGCACCACCTCCAGGATGTCCTCCCGGCGCAGCGTACCCTGATCCAGCGGGACACTGATCTTGAGCTTGTGGTTCATCTTGAGCCGCCCCACGCGCGAGAGATCATAGCGTTCCGGGTTGAAGAAGAGATTGTTGAAGAACGCGGTCGCGGTCTCGGGTGTCGGCGGATCGCCCGGACGCAGGCGGCGATATATCTCGAGGATGGCCTCCTCGGGCGTCGCGATTTTGTCCTGAACCAGCGTATTGCGGAGAGCCGGGCCGATGTGCATGTCCTCGAGGAACAGCACGTCGATCTTGGTGATCCCTTTGGCGCGCAGGGCCTCGAGCTTCTCTTCGGTGATGTCCTCGTTGGTGGCCAGGACCACCTCACCGGTCTTCGGGTCCTTCACGTCGTGCGCCGACACACGGCCGATCACCTCCTCGAGGGCGATCGGCACCTGCTCGATGCCGGCGGCCTCGAGCTGCCTCAGGTTGGCCTTGGTGAACTTCCGGCCTTCCTTGATGATCAGTTCGTTCGTCGCGGGATGCCGCAGGTCGCGGGACGCCTTCACCCCCACCAGATGCTCGGGCTGGAAACGTTTGGCCGCTTTGCGACCATCGAGGATGATCGTGTCCTTACGGTAGAAATAGTTGAGCAGGTCCTCGGCCGTCATGCCGAGCGCGCGCAGGAGCACGGTGGCATGGAACTTCCGGCGCCGGTCGATGCGAACGTAGAGGATGTCCTTGGGGTCGAACTCGAAGTCGATCCAGGAGCCGCGGTAGGGAATGATGCGGGACGAGAACAGGAGCTTCCCGCTCGCATGGGTCTTTCCCTTGTCGTGGTCGAAGAACACGCCAGGCGAGCGGTGGAGCTGCGAGACGATGACCCGCTCGGTACCGTTCACCATGAACGTGCCGTGTTGCGTCATGAGCGGGATCTCGCCGAAGTAGACCTCCTGCTCCTTCACGTTCTTGATGGAGCGGGCCCCGCTCTCCGGATCGACGTCCCAGATGACGAGTTGAACGGTCACCTTGAGCGGGGCGGCAAAGGTCATGCCCCGCTGGTGACACTCCTCGACGTCGTACTTGGGACCCGACAGCGTGTAACTGACGAACTCGAGCGATGCCGTCTCGTTGAAGTCCTTGATCGGAAAGACCGATTTGAACACCGCCTGCAGACCCTGCTCCTTGCGGGCCTCCGGCGGCACGTCGCGCTGCAGGAATTCCTCGTAGGAGCGCTTCTGGATCGCGATGAGGTTCGGAATGTCGATGACCTTCCTGATCCGCCCGAACGTACGCCGGAAGCGCAGGTTATTAGGCACCCGGGACACGATCGACCCCGTCATACTCATATATCTTGTCACCTCGCCTGCTGTGCGCTGCCGCCGAACACTACTTCAACTCGACCGTTCCACCGGCGTCCTCGAGCTTCTTCTTCATGCTCTCGGCCTCGGCCTTCGGCACACCCTCCTTGACGGCCTTGGGGGCTCCGTCGACGAGGTCCTTCGCCTCCTTCAGGCCGAGGCTGGTCAGCTCACGCACCACCTTGATGACCTGGATCTTTTTTTCGCCCGCGCCGGTGAGGACGACCGTGAAGTCTTCCTTCTCGGGTACTGCCGCCGCCCCGGCGCCCGCCGCGGGGGCCGCCGCCACAGCGACCGGTGCCGCCGCCGACACGCCCAGCTCGGCTTCGAGCTCTTTCACGAGCGCCGCAGCGTCCATCAGGCTCATGTTCTTGAGAAAGTCCTTTACCTGCTCCCGGGTCACTTCCATTCGAATGCCACTCCTTTTTCGCTAGAACCTATTCTGTCCAAACGCATTCACGCCGCACCATCGGACGCCGGAGCGCTGCGCTTGCCGAGCGCATCGACCAGGCGCGCCAGAGATGCCGCGGGCTCGTTGATGGTCCGCACCAGCTGCGTTGCCGGCGCTTGCAGCAGGCCCAAAAGCTGGGCCAGCAGCACCTCGCGCGAGGGCAGGGTGGCCAACGCCTTCACTTCCGCCGCGGGCAGCAACTCGCCGTCGAGCACCGCGCCCTTGATCTCGAGCTTGGGCAGCTCCGCCGCGAACTTGACCGCCAGCTTGGCGAGTGCCACCGGATCCCGGAAGCCCATGATGAGGGCGAGGGGACCACGCAACATGGGGGCCAGCTTCTCGTGCCGGCCCACTGACGCCGCCCGCCTGGCCAGCGTGTTCTTGGCCACCCGGAAGCGACCGTCCGCCTCCCGCACCGCGCGCCGCAGGCGGTTCATCTCGGTCACCGTCAGCCCGCGGTACTCGGCGACCACGGTCACCGTCGCGCGCTGGAGCTCGCCTTCGAGATTCTGGACCGCATCGACCTTCTCTGCCCGCCGCATGATGCTCCCTGCTCGCCCTGCCGTCAGGCGGCCACGCGCGCCGTCGCCGGATCGATGCGCACAGACGGCCCCATCGTCGTCGACACCGCAATGCTCTGGATGTAGTTGCCCTTCGCAGCGGCGGGCTTCGCCCGGATCAGGCTGCTCAGCAACGCCTGGGCGTTGTCGAACAGCTTCTCGGCGCCGAAGCTTCGCTTGCCGATCGCCACGTGGACGATCCCCGCCTTTTCGACCCGGAACTCGACCTTGCCGGCCTTCACCTCACGAACGGCCTTGCCTACGTCGAAGGTGACCGTACCGACCTTGGGATTGGGCATCAACCCGCGCGGTCCCAGGATCTTCCCGAGGCGTCCGACGGTGCCCATCATGTCGGGCGTGGCGATGGCGGTGTCGAATTCGAGCCACTGCTCGTCCTGGATCTTCTTCGCGAGGTCGTCGGCGCCGACGTGATCGGCTCCTGCGTCGGCCGCCTCTTTCGCTTTCTCGCCCTTGGCGAACACCACGACCCGCACCGACCTGCCCGTCCCGTGCGGAAGCACGACCGTGCCTCGGACGTTCTGATCGGCCTGCCGCGGATCGACACCCAGCTTGACCGCCAGCTCGACGGTCTCGTCGAACTTGGCTGCCCCAGGAGCCGCCGTGAGGGTGCGGATCGCTTCGTCGAGGGCATATCGCCGCGAGCGGTCGATGGTGACGATCGCCTTCCGATATCGCTTGCCTTTGCGTGCCATAGGGGTCCCTACACCACCTCGAGCCCCAAGCTCCGGGCCGTTCCTTCGATCGTCTTCATCGCCTGCTCGACGGTGGCCGCCGTCAGATCGGGCATCTTGAGTCGGGCGATCTCCTCGACCTGAGCACGAGTAACCGTCCCAACCTTGTTCTTGCCGGGCTCGCCCGATCCCTTCTCGATCCCGGCGGCACGTTTGAGCAGTACGGCGGCCGGTGGGGTCTTGGTGACGAACGTGAACGAACGGTCGGCGTACACGGTGATGATCACTGGGATGATCAGCCCCGCCTGCGCCTGCGTCTGCGCATTGAACGTCTTGCAGAACTCCATGATGTTGACTCCGCGCTGCCCGAGCGCGGGACCGACCGGCGGGCTGGGGGTCGCCTGCCCGGCGGGAATCTGCAGCTTGATCTCGGCAACGACCTTCTTCGCCATTCCGTGCCTACGCCTTCCTACGCCTTCTCAACCTGAACGAAGTCGAGCTCGACCGGCGTAGCGCGCCCGAAGATGCTGATCAGCACCCGCAACTTGCCCTTGTCGGGCTTCACTTCCTCGACCACGCCGTTGAACTCCTGGAATGGACCGTCGATCACCTTCACCTGCTCGCCCTGTTCGAACAGCACCTTCGGCTTCGGCTTTACCGCCCCCTCGGCCATCTGATGCGTGATCTCTCGCACCTCCGCTTCGGAGATCGAGGGGATGGTGCTGGGATCGGTCGCGCCCCCGAGGAAGCCCGTGACCTTCGGCGTCGACTTCACAATGTGCCAGGTCTCGTTGCTGAGGAGCATGTTGACGAGAATGTACCCCGGGAAGAACTTGCGTGACGACGTGCGCTTCTTGCCCTTCACCAATTCGACGACCTTCTCGGACGGGACCAGTATCTCACCGAACAGCTCCGGCTTCCCGAGCCCCCGGATACGCTCCTCGAGTGCGGCCTTCACCTTGTGCTCGTAGCCAGAGTACGTGTGCACCACGTACCAGGCCCGCTCGTGCTCCTGCACCATCAACCGAGCGCCCTGCGAATGATCCATGTGAGAAGGGTATCCACCAGTCCCAGATACAGAGCCACCACGACGACGCCGACGATCACGACGAGCGTCGCCGCCTGCGTCTCCTTGCGCGACGGGAAATGAACCTTCTTGAGCTCCGCCCAGCACTCCTCCAGGAACTCCCGGGAGCGTGCGACGGGCTGTTTCAATGACTCCAGAGCATTCATAGATGGTGTAGGCGGGTCAGGCAGGATTCGAACCTGCAACCCCCGGATTTGGAGTCCGGTGCTCTAGCCGTTAGAGCTACTGACCCCGCACACCGGACTGCCGCCCGGCTCCTGCCCTAGACCTTCCCCTCCTTGTGGAGCGTATGGCTCCGACAGGCCGGGCAGAACTTGCGGAACGCCAGCTTGTCGGTCGTCGTTTTCTTGTTCTTAGTGCTTGTGTAGTTCTTGCGCCTACAGCCATCGCACACGAGCGTGATCAGGTCGCGCATCGGCCTCGCCCCTCGCCCTTGCCGCCCCGGCGGTTCCCCAAGCCCACGACCGGAGTCGAACCGGTGACCTCTTCCTTACCAAGGAAGTGCTCTGCCAACTGAGCTACGTGGGCATATGTCGCCATGCCGCTCCCCAGGAGCGGGAGACGGGACTCGAACCCGCGACCCCGAGCTTGGAAGGCTCGCGCTCTACCAACTGAGCTACTCCCGCAGCGCATGTGTGTGTTCCGGCTATGGAGAGGGGAGGATTCGAACCTCCGTAGGCTGACGCCGGCAGATTTACAGTCTGCTCCCTTTGGCCACTCGGGTACCTCTCCAGACATTTTGGATGAATGTGATTTGATACCGCTCGGCCGGCTGGAGCCGATGGTCGGAGTCGAACCGACGACCTGCTGATTACAAGTCAGCTGCTCTACCCCTGAGCTACATCGGCCGCCCGCTTCGCGCTGCCCCGGCGCGCGGCGTTGAAAGACTTTCTCCCGCACAACCCTCCCCCGCACCCCTCTGCGACCTCGCCGTGAGATGGTTGCCGTGGAGCGTTTTCCCTCTGCCGATTTCGTAAACGGCGTTTTCTACTCTGGCCCCCCTGAGCTGTCAAGGTCGTCGCTTGGACCAAACCGCGTTATGCAGTGGCCCGACGCACGGTCAGGTCGTAAAGTGCCACCGCGACGGCCACCGACACGTTGAGCGACTCGACTCCCGATGCCATCGGGATCGAGACCGTGAAATCACAGTGCCGGGTGACGAGCGCGCGGAGCCCCTCGCCCTCCCCGCCAACCACCAACGCCGGACGCCCCGGCGGGCACAGGTCGTACAGGGACGTCCCCCCCCGCGGTGCGAGGCCAACGAGCCAATACCCGGCCCGCTTGAGGGCCTCCATCGCGCGGACCAGGTTGGTCACTTGGGCAATGGGTAGACCAAAGACGTGTCCGGCCGAGGCGGCGGCGACCACAGACGTGATTCCCACATTCCGGTCTCTGGGGAGGATGACCCCCCCGACCCCCGCACTGCGGGCCGTACGGAGAATGGCCCCCAAGTTCCGCGGGTCCTGCACACCATCGAGCAGGAGGACGCTCGGCCGGCCCGGGTCCAGCATATCCTCCAGGGGACAGTAGCGGAACGGTGGCGCGACGGCGACGACGCCCTGGTGCGACGGCGAACGGGCAAGCTGATCGAGCACGCCGCGTTCCGCGCGTTCGGACGGGACGCCACGACTCGCCGCCAGCGCGGCGATCTCGCCCTCGCCCGGCCCGCGCGCCAGGACGACCCGTGCCACGGGTCCGCCCGTGCGCAGCAGCTCCCGAACGGCATTCACGCCGTACACGACGAGCGCGCCCCCATCGGCCCGCGGCAGGTGGGGTCGAGTTGTCCGTCTCCGGCTCATCGGCTACAGCGTTCCGGTGAGGACGATCATCCACCGGTATCTCTTTCGCGAGATACTCGTCCCGTTCGTGTTCGGCCTGTGCGTGTTCACGTTCGTGCTGCTGATCGCCCGCCTGCTCAAGCTGATCGAGCTGGTCGTCAGCCGCGGCGTCCCGCCCCTCAGCATCCTCCGCTTGTTTTCGTACATCATGCCTGCGTTCCTGGAGGTCACCGTCCCGATGGCCATGCTGCTGGCCATCCTGATTGCCCTCGGGCGCCTGTCGGCAGACGGAGAGCTCGTCGCACTGCGCAGCTCCGGCTTGAGTCTGTACCAGCTCCTCCCGCCCATCGCGGTGTTCGTCCTGCTGGCAACGCTCGCCACGGCAGGGCTGTCCCTCCATGTTCGCCCGTGGGGCAACCGTTCGCTCCGCGCCGCTCTCTACGACATCGCCCGCTCGCGCGCGAGCGCCGGATTGCGCCCGCAGGTGTTCAACGACGACTTTTCGGGCCTCGTCATCTACACCGACGCCGTCGATGCGACCACCGACCGCCTCCATCACGTACTCATCTCCGACGAGCGCACCGCAGGACTGCGCAATACCATCTTCGCGCGTGACGGTGCGATGATCTCCGACCCCACCGCCCAGACCTTGACCCTGCGACTCTGGCACGGGTTCATCCACACGAGCGACACCCCCGGAGGCGCCGAGTATCAGACGGACTTTCAGTCCTACGACGTGAACTTGGACCTGCACCAAACGCTGGGCCCCGAGCGCACCCGCGACGACCCAAAAGAGCTCACGCTCCAGGAGCTGCGCCAGCTCATCCGCCGCAATCGCGCCCGCGGGATCGCGTCTGGTCGAGAGCTGGTGGAATACCATCGCAAGTTCTCCATCCCCTTTGCGTGTGTCGTCTTCGGGCTCGTCGCGGTCCCGCTTGCCGTGCAGCCGGTCCGTGGCGTGCGGGCACGCGGCTTCACCCTGAGTCTCGCCATGATCTTCGTCTACTACGTCCTGCTCTCGGGAGGGCAGGCGCTGGCCGAGCGGAATCTCGTGCCGGCGATCGTCGGCCTCTGGCTGCCCAACGTGGTGTTCGCCGTGGTCGGGGCGGCACTCTTCGCACAGGCGGCAGGAGAGCGCAGCGGAGAGTGGCTCGAGTGTCTGCGGGCAGCGCTCGCCCGCACCCGCCCGCGGCCTGGGCGCAGGTCGATGCGATCGTGAACACCCTGCGCCGCGAACAACGTCGGGCCCTGCTCCCAGTTGTGGGGCGCCATCTCGGACGCGAGTTCCTCTCGATGTTCGCCCTCACCATGGCGGCGTTCGTGGGCATCTATCTCATCGCCGACTTCTTCGATCGACTCGGCACCCTCCTCAAGCACGGTGCCAGCATGGGCGCGATCGTGCGCCTGTTCCTGTACAAGGTTCCGCTGGTCATCACCCAGGTAACACCGGTCGCCGTGCTGGCCGCCGCGCTCGTCGGCCTCGGGCTGCTCGCCCGCCAGAACGAATTCGTCGCCCTCCGTGCCTGCGGCGTGAGCATCTGGCAAATCGTCACGCCTTTGCTCGCGGTCGCTGCGGCGATCAGCGTCGGCGCGTTCGTCTGGAGCGAGGTGGTGGTCCCGGGAAGCGCTCGTCGATGGCACCAGATCGAGTATCGCGACATCCGCAAACGCGGCGACGCGAGCGCCTTCCTCGGACGCGACGTATGGTACCATGGCCGTGCGGGCTTCTACCGGATCGATCGGGTCAGCCTGCATCGGAAGACCCTCTACGGCCTCACCATCTATCAGCCGGGAGCAGATTTCCTGCCGACCCGGCTCATCGAGATTGCCGCCGCGGTCTGGACGGGGAGTGGGTGGCGGCTCGACAACGTGCGGACCCGCGAATTCGACTCCACCGGTGTCCGGGAGGTGCCGCGTCCGCCGTCGGGCTTCGACCTCCCGGAAACCCTCGACGACTTTCGCACCGTGTCCGTCGAACCTGAGGAACTGAGCTACGGCATGCTGCGCCGCCAAATCCGCGAGCTTCGCCACAAGGGTGTCGACGCCTCAGAGAGCTGGGTCGATCTCCATCTGAAGCTGGCGCTCCCGGTGGCCAGCTTCATCATGATGCTTCTCGCGGCGCCCCTGGCCGCTGCCGGGACACGCGTAAGCAGCCTCGCGGCCAGTATCGGCACCGGACTGATGATCGGGTTCGGCTATTTCGTGGTGGTCGCGTTCACGCGCGCCCTTGGCCAGATCGGGGCACTCCCGCCGGCGTTGGCGGCATGGACTGCCAACATCGTCTTCACGCTCCTCGGCGGATACTACCTGCTCGGCGCGGACTGATTCCGTGGTCGAAGCCCGCCCGGGATCAGGGGACGAGCGCCGCAGCCGCAAGTCCCGTCGTCTCCGGAAGCCCGAGCGCCACGTTGAGACACTGGACCGCCTGGCCCGACGCCCCCTTGCCAAGGTTGTCGATCGCGGTGACGATCACCGCCTGGCCGGAGCCGGCGTCCCAACGCCAGCCGATCACGCACCGGTTCGTGCCCCGTACCTCGCGGAGCTCCGGGGGGGGGCCCTCCCCACGCAGTACGATGAACGGCTCGTCTCCGTAGGCCTCGCGATAGAGATCCGCCAACGGCGGTTGGGAGCCGCCAGGTACGCGCACGTACATCGTGCTCAGGATACCGCGGCTCACGGGCAGCAGATGCGGAACGAACAGTGACGGACCGGTCGCGCCCGCAGCCGCGAGCTCCTGGGCGATCTCGGGACCATGCCGATGCGATCCGATCTCGTAGGGCCGGAAATTCTCGTTGACCTCGGCGAACAGCTGCTCGACTTTCGCCCCGCGCCCGGCCCCCGTCGTCCCCGACTTGCCATCGATCACGACCGGTTCACCAAGGAGGCCGGCGCGCGCCAACGGCACGAGTCCGAGCAGCGCGGCCGTCGGGTAGCACCCGGGGACGGCGATGAGGCGAGCCGACCGGAGGCGGTCGCGGTACACCTCCGGTAACCCGTACACCGCCTCGGCGAGCAGCGCCGGCGCGGGGTGTTCCGCGTACCAACGAGCGTAGACGGCCGGATCGCGTAACCGAAAGTCGGCCGACAGATCGATGACCCGGCATCCGCGCTCCAGCAGGTCGCGCACCACCGGCGCGGCCGCGCCGTGCGGCAACGCCGTGAAGACAGTCTCGGCCGCTGCCGCCACGCGATCGGGATCGGGGGCCTGCAGTCGGATATCGACCACATGCGAGAGCGATGGATAGATATCCGCCACGCTACGTTCCCGGTACTGTTCGGACGAGAGGAACGATATCTCGATCGCCGGATGCCCGGCGAGCAGCCGGAGCAGTTCAGCGCCAGTGTAGCCGGTCGCGCCCAGCACTGCGACGCGAGTTCTGACACCGCCGCCCTGCTGCATGGCCGAACCGTACGCGGTCTCCTGGCGGGGTGCAACGCCGGAAGGCTGCCCCGCGTCAACGCTTGGAGTACTGCGGCCGCTTGCGCGCCTTGTGGCGGCCGTACTTCTTGCGCTCGACCTGACGCGGATCACGGGTGATGAACCCCGCCTTCTTGAGCACGCCGCGGAGCTCCGGATTCGCCTGCAGCAGCGCCCGCGTGATCCCGTGCCGGATCGCGACCGCCTGGGCGGCCACCCCGCCCCCTTGCACCTTCACATCGGCCCGAAACTGCGCCTGCGTCGACGTAATCTCGAACGGCTGATGCACGATCATGCGCGAGGTCTCGCGCCCGAAGTAGTCTTCCAGCGCACGCCTGTTGATGACGACCTCTCCACCACCGGGCTGCAAACGTACCCGGGCCACGGACGTCTTCCGCTTTCCCGTCGCCCAGATCACCGAATGTTCTGCCGCCATATGTCGCGTCCCTTCAACCCGGTAGGGGTGCCGGCTTCTGCGCCTCATGCGGATGCTGCGGCCCGGCGTACACCTTGAGCTTGGTCGCAAGCCGCCGGCCGAGCCGATTTTTCGGCAGCATGCCCTCGACCGCGTCACGGATCACGCGCATCGGGTTCCTCTGCAACGCCGCTCCCGCCTGGATACGCCGGATGCCGCCCGGATAGCCACTGTGGCGAATGTAGACCTTGTCGGTGGCCTTTTTTCCAGTCAGCTTGATCTTGGCGGCGTTGACCACGACGACGAAATCACCGGCGTCGAGATGTGGGGAGAATGTGGCGTTGGTCTTGCCACGCAGCACGCACGCGACCCGCGATGCGAGGCGCCCGAGCACCTGGCCGTCCGCGTCGGTCACGTACCAGCGCCGTGCCGCTCTCGCCCCCTCGGTACTCAGGTTCTTCGTGCTTCGCGTCATGGACATAATCGACTCTCACCCGAAAGCGAAGGGACCCACGGCCCGCCGCGCTGCCGGGGTCCCTCCCAAGATGACGGGGCCGACGAGACTCGAACTCGCGACCTCCGGCGTGACAGGCCGGCGTTCTAACCAACTGAACTACGACCCCATACCCCCGAAATACGACCGAAAGATAGCTCCTAGCCTACGACGAAGCGCGTTGCAACGCGCGGTGGCGGGTATGGAGCCTGCGAAGCGGCAGCAACCTCGACCCCATGGATGGGCGGTGCCGGGATCGAACCGGCGACCCCCGGCTTGTAAGGCCGATGCTCTACCGCTGAGCTAACCGCCCGCGCCGCGACCCCGTCGACCCGTGGCCCAGGCGCGCGTCGCGGGTCTGGGGCCTCAGTTGAGCGAGTCTTTGAGCGTCTTGCCGGCCTTGAACTTGGCGGACTTGGAGGCAGCGATCTGGATGGTCTCACCGGTTTTGGGATTCCGGCCGGCGCGCGCCTTGCGAGCCGACACAGCAAAGGTGCCGAACCCGGAGATGTTCACTTTGTCACCGTTGCGTAGCGCACCAACGATGTCATCGAATATGGTGTTGACCGCTCGCTCGGCTTGCCCCTTGGGCAGGTCCAGCTTCGTGGCCATCGACTCGATCAGGTCGGCCTTCGTCATCGCCCCTCCCCTCTATCCGCCCACGGGCGCGTCGGCCGCTTTAGCAACCGACCCCTACCGTGTCAATGCGTGACGACGTCGGAGGGATCGGACGGATCGGTCTGGAACGACGCCGGCGGCACGGCTTCCGGCCCCGGTGTTGCCCGCTTGCGCGGGTAATTGTCCGGGTCGTCGAGGACGAGGGCCTTCCGCAACACCTGATCCATGTGCTCCACCACCTCGATCTGGATGACCTTGAGGATCACCGCGGGGATCTCTCGGATATCCCTCTCGTTCTCGATCGGGATGAGGACCCGCTTGATGCCGCCCCGATGGGCCGCGAGAATCTTCTCCTTCAGGCCGCCGATGGGCAACACGTGGCCGCGCAGTGTGACCTCACCGGTCATGGCGAGATCGTGCCGCACGGGAATGCGGGTGAGCGCTGAGACAAGCGCGGTGGCCATCGTGATGCCGGCCGACGGCCCGTCCTTCGGGATGGCCCCTTCGGGCACGTGAATGTGTAGGTCGATCTTCTGGTAGAAGTCGCGCTCGAGGCCGAGCTCGTCTGCGCGCGAACGCACGTAGCTCATCGCTGCCTGCGCCGACTCCTGCATGACCTCGCCCAGGCGGCCAGTAATGAGGAGTTTGCCCTTGCCGGGCATGACCTGCACCTCGGTGGCGAGCAGTTCACCGCCGAGCTCCGTCCATGCCAGCCCGGTCGCCACGCCGATCCGATGTTCCGCCTCGGCCTTGCCGTAGCGGTAGCGCGGCGGGCCAAGATAGGTAGCCAGGGTCTTTGCCGACACCCGAATGCGGGTGTTGCGATCCTTCTTGACGACCTCGACAGCCACCTTCCGACACACGGCGGCGATCTCGCGCTCCAGATTCCGGACACCCGCTTCCTTGGTGTAGTGCCGGATGATGGCCTGGAGTGCCGAATCGGACAGGATCAGGTTCTCCGGCTGAAGCCCATTGGCCTCCCGCTGTTTCGCTAACAGGTAGCGCTTGGCGATGTGGAGCTTCTCCAGCTCCGTATAGCCCGCGATACGGATGATCTCCATGCGATCCTGGAGGGGCCGCGGAATGCGGTCGAGCGTGTTGGCCGTGGTGACGAACATGACCTTCGACAGGTCGTAGTCGACGTCGAGATAGTGGTCGTTGAAGGACGAATTCTGTTCCGGGTCGAGCACCTCGAGCAGCGCCGAGGACGGGTCTCCGCGGAAATCGGTGGACATCTTGTCGACTTCGTCGAGGAGGAAGACGGGATTCCCCGACCCGGCCTTCTTCATCGACTGGATGATCTTACCGGGGAGCGCACCAATGTACGTGCGCCGGTGCCCTCGGATCTCGGCCTCGTCGCGCACACCTCCGAGCGATACTCTCACGAACTTCCGGCCCGTTGAGCGCGCGATCGACTTCCCGAGGGACGTCTTGCCAACCCCGGGCGGCCCGACGAGACACAGGATGGGACCCTTCAGGTGGCCGACCAGGCTCTGCACGGCTAGATACTCGAGAATGCGCTGCTTCACCTTCTCGAGGCCGTAGTGGTCCTCTTCCAGGACCCGTTCGGCATCCTTGATGTCGAGCTGGTCCTCCGTGTACTCGTGCCACGGCAACGAGATGAGCCAGTCGATGTAGTTGCGCACGACCGTGGCCTCGGCAGACATCGGCGACATCATCTTGAGCTTCTTCAGCTCCTTCTCCACCTTCTCCCGCGCCTCGGCCGAGAGCTTCTTCTGCTTGATCTTCTCTTCGAGCTCCTGAATTTCGTTCTTGAACTCGTCCTTCTCTCCGAGCTCCTTCTGGATCGCGCGCATCTGCTCGTTGAGGTAGTACTCCTTCTGGGTCTTCTCCATCTGCTTCTTGACCCGAGTACGGATGCGCTTCTCGACCTCGAGAATCTCGATCTCCGACCGCATGAAACCGAGGACCTTCTCGAGGCGCTCGGACGGGTTGGGCATCTCGAGGAGCGTCTGCTTGTCCTCGAGCTTGATGCCCAAATGGGCGACGATGGTGTCCGCCAGTCGAGCGGCGTCGTCGATCGACGCCACCGACATGATCATCTCCGGCGGAATCTTCTTGTTGAGCTTGACGTAGTTTTCGAAAGTGGCGTTGACGCTCCGGATCAGCGCCTCCACCTCGGTGCTCTTGCTGCTCACCTCTTCCACGGCCTCGGCATCAACCAGGAAGAACTCCGGATTGCCGAGATACCGCAGCACACGAGCACGCTTCTTGCCCTCGACCAGAACCTTCACGGTCCCGTCGGGGAGCCGGAGGAGCTGGACGACCGTGCCGAGCGTTCCGACCTTGTAGATGTCGTCCTCGGCCGGGTCGTTGGTCTTGGCGTCCCTTTGTGCGGCGAGCAGGATGTACTTCTGCTTGTTCATCGCCTCTTCGAGGGCGCGGATGGACTTCTGCCGGCCCACGAAGAGCGGAACCACCATGTGCGGGAAGACGATGATATCGCGCAGCGGCAACAGCGGCACCCGAAGCCCGCCCTCCGTAGACGGCTGGTCTTTCGGATCCCGCTTGTCGTTCCGGAAAAGCATTGCCCCCCCCGTTCGGTTATGCGGTCTCGGCGGCCTTCTGGAAGAGGATGATCGGCTGCTCTTTGTTGGTCACCACCTCTTCCGAGATGAGGACCTCCTTGATGTTCGGCTGCGACGGGATGTCGTACATCACGTCGAGCATGATGTTCTCCATGATGGCGCGCAGCCCACGAGCTCCAGATTTCCGCTTGAGGGCCTCGCGAGCGATCGCCGCGAGCGCCCCATCCGTGAAGCGGAGGTGGACCCCTTCCATCTCGAACAGCTTCTGATACTGCCGAGTGAGGGCGTTCTTCGGTTCCTTCAGGATACGCACCAGAGCCGAGTCGTCCAGTTCTTCAAGCGTCGCAATGACCGGCAAACGCCCAACAAATTCAGGGATCAAGCCGAACTTGAGCAGGTCCTCCGTCTGCACCTCGTGCAGCATATCGCTCATCTTCCGCTCGTCCTTGCGACGTATATCGGCGCCGAAGCCCATCCCCTTGACCCCGATCCGCCGGCGGATGATGTCGTCGAGCGCGACGAACGCCCCGCCACAAATGAAGAGGATGTTGGTGGTGTCGACCTGGAGGAACTCCTGCTGGGGGTGTTTGCGGCCCCCTTTGGGCGGCACGCTGGCCGTGGTGCCTTCGATGATCTTCAGGAGTGCCTGCTGCACCCCCTCGCCCGACACGTCGCGGGTGATGGACGGGTTGTCGCCCTTGCGGGCGATCTTGTCGATCTCGTCGATGTAGACGATGCCTCGCTGACACTTCTCTACGTCGTAGTCGGCGTTCTGGAGGAGCGAGAGGATGATGTTCTCAACATCCTCACCGACGTAGCCGGCCTCCGTAAGACTGGTCGCGTCCGCGATCGCGAACGGCACCTGAAGGAACCGCGCCAGGGTCTGCGCCAGCAGCGTTTTGCCCGAGCCGGTCGGCCCGACGAGCAAGATGTTCGACTTCTGCAGTTCCACGTCCCCGGTCACCAGCTGCGAATCGATGCGCTTGTAGTGATTGTGGACGGCGACGGCGAGTATCCTCTTGGCCCGCTCTTGTCCGATCACGTACTGGTCGAGGACCTTCTTGATCTCCGACGGCTTGGGGACCGCCGACGTCGACGACAAGCTCTCTTCCTGGTCGCACTCCTCCGCGATAATGTCGTTGCAGAGGTCGATGCACTCGTCGCAGATGTAGACGGTCGGTCCGGCGATCAACTTCCGGACCTCATCCTGGCTCTTGCCGCAGAACGAGCAGACCAGGTTGCCGGTGCGCTCGTCACCGTGCTTGGCCATTACGCCCCCTTACCCCGCGGTCTTGCCGGCACGAGACGTTGGTCATGCCTCATCCGACCTTGACCTTCCCCGGCCGGGAGACGATGACCTCGTCGACGAGACCGTACTCGACGGCCTGCTTGCCGGTAAGGAAAAGATCCCGGTCCGTGTCCTTCTCGATCTTCTTGAGGCTCTGCCCGGTGTGCTTCACGAGGATGTTGTTCATCTGCTCGCGCAACCGGATGATCTCCCGGGCCTGGATGTCAATGTCGGTGGCCTGTCCCTGCACCCCCCCGAGCGGCTGGTGGATCATGATCCGGGCATGCGGGAGCGCGAAACGCTTGCCCTTGGCCCCGGCGGACAGGAGCCAAGCCGCCATGCTCGCGGCCTGCCCGACGCACAGGGTGGAGACCTCGGGCTTGATGTACTGCATGGTGTCGTAGATCGCGAGACCCGCGGTCACGGAGCCTCCCGGGGAATTGATGTACATGTAGATGTCCTTCTCCGGGTCCTCCGACTCGAGGAAAAGCAGCTGCGCAACCACCAGGTTGGCGATGTCATCGTTGATCGGGTAACCGATGATGACGATCCGGTCCCGCAGCAGACGGGAGAAGATATCGTAGGCCCGTTCGCCGCGGCCGGTCTGCTCGATGACTATCGGGACGAGGTTGGCGTGCATGTCGGAGGCGGGTCCCTCTGCGGCTGGTCGGATTGTACCGACTTTACTTTTCATGGGCAACGCTCGCCCCACCGGAAGCCGGCACGACTCTTGCTGAGTCGACCATCCTGGTCAGCGCGCGATCCCGTACGAGATTGGCCCGTAGCGCGGTCCGGGCTTCCGGACGCTGGTAGAGCGATCGCACCTTCTCCACCGCCTGTCGCTCGCGCACTGCGATGGCATCTACTGCAGCGTCTACCTCATCGTCCGCCACTGCAAGCCCGTCGCGCGCCGCGATCGCATCGAGCAGGAGTTCCCCGCGCACCTGACGCTCCGCGCTCGGCCGGACGCGCTCGCGCAGCTCCTTGAGCGCCTGCGCCTGCCCCGCCCCTTCGGGCAGGCGCACGTCGAGGGTCGCAAGCAGGGTTTCGGTTCGACGATCGACGAGCGATGAAGGAACGTCAAAGGAATGGCGCGTGAGCGCCTGGTCGAGGACGGCCTCACGAACCGCCTGGTTGGCGCGTCGCGCGGCCTCGCGCTCGAGGTCGACGCGCACACGCTCGCGGAGCTCCGCCAGCGTCTCACAACGACCGTGATCACGCGCGAAGTCGTCGTCGAGCGACGGGAGCTCCTTCTGGCGGAGGTCCCCGACCTCGACCTCGAACTCGGCGGTCTTTCCCGCCAAGCCGGGGTTAGGGTAGTCGGCAGGGTACGGGACCCGGAGGGAGAGCCGTGCCCCGCGATGCTGTCCCACCAGCTGCCGCTCGAGGGCAAGCGGGAACGAACCTGCGCCGGCCTCGACCAGGACGCCCTCTCGACGCTCGGGCTCGCCCCCCGCGAGCAGACTGACCACGTTGATGGTGACCACGTCGCCCGCCTCGACGACCGATCGCTCCGTCACCGGGCGAAGCTGGGCCGCGGACTCACGCATTCGGTGCAGCACGCGCTGGAGATCGTCCCCGGTCACCGCCGTCTCGGGTCGCGAGACCTCGAGCCCCGCGAGATCGCCCACGATGATGGCGGGGCGTACGTCGAGCGTGGCGGAGTACTGGAGTGCTTCGCCAAGGGCAGGGGGCTGCGCGTCGACGTTGGGTGTGCCGACGGGCGCGAGCCCGTGTTGCTCGACGGCCTCCTGAAACGACTCTTCCAGCAGGCGGCCGAACACATCATGCCGTACCTGCTCGCCGAACATCCGTTCGAGGACCGAGCGCGGCGCCCTTCCCGGCCGGAAGCCGGGCAGCCGCGCCCGCTGCCCGACGAGCTGGAAGGCGCGATCGATCGCCTCCTGGACTCGTGCCGCCGGAACTTCGACCCGGAGCCGCTTCTGGACCGGGGTCAGATCCTCGACTGTAACCCGCATGTCCTTTATGGGCACGGTCCGCCCGTCGCGACATGCGAGAGGGGGGAGTCGAACCCCCACGGTTGCCCGCGAGATCCTAAGTCTCGTGCGTCTGCCAGTTCCGCCACTCTCGCGTGGGCTCGTTCGTGTCGCAAGCGCGACCATCAATAACAACGGCTCCGGGTCGAGACAAGTCGCTCACCCTCGTCCGTCGTCCTCGGCAAACTGCAGTCCTTCCGGGGTACGCTCGATCTGCTTGCGCAACGGTGGAAGACGCAGCTCCTGGCGGTGGCCGGTCGGATCGGTCACCGTATCGATACGCTCGAGCTCGACCGCCGCCCGTTCCCCCTCGACGCGTAGCGCCAATACTCGCACCTCTACATGCAGCGCCTCGATGGTCCCGAAGTATCGCTCGAGGCGATCCGCATCGGCGGCGGTCCGCACCTGCCCCATGCGGCGCAGGGCACCGACGTCCTTCCGTGACCAGGCCCGCGCGTACTCTTCGACCCAGGCACGAACCTCCTGTTCCGCCAGCGCCGGGGGCGCCGGCGGTGCTTCGACGCGTATTTCCGGCGGAGCCGGCGGGGTCGCGATCTCGGGCGGACGGATGACCACGGTCCACCCAAGGTCGCCGATCCGCGCGCCGTCGATCGCAGCACGCACGTCGAGCCGATGCCGGCCGCGGCGCAACGTACGATGTTCGAAGCGCCCGGTCGATCCGCCCGGGACGCGGCGCCCATCCACGAGCCACTCGTAGACCACACCGGTCGCACCCGGTTCGGCGTTGACCACGACCGTGATCGGCTCCCCCTCCCGTCGCTCCACCTGGCCGGGCGCGGGGCGCGCGACCAGGCGATGCAGCGGCGATTCCCGCGGCGGGGGCACTGGCGCGGGAGTGCGAGCGGCGACCGTCAGGCTCCACTCGACCAACGAGGACGCACGCCCGTCTTCGGTCACGCGCGCCACCACGCGATACGTGCCCGGCGGGAGCGCAGACAGCGTGACCTCCGAACTTCCCGACGCCTCGCCACGCACATCGCGCCGCACCACGTGATCGTCGAGCTCCCAACGGAAGCGCACGCGGTCATGCGCACGAGCCGCCGGAACACGTGCGGCACAGCGGAGCGTCACGGTGCCGTCCGCGCCCACGGCAACCGGGCCAGGCGGTGGCGACACGTCGACCACCTCGGGCGCGACGGCCGCGACCACACCGACCTCCCACGTGTACGTCCGCCGGTTGCCGTGCGCATCCCGAACCTCGAGCTGCACCTGCTGCCAGCCCGCGTCCTCCGGCGCCGGCACGTACTCCCACACCGGATCGCGCGACATGACGCGTCCCCACAGGGACCACGTGAACCCGTGGGCGCCCTGCGCCGCCGCTGTAAAACGCACCGCGTCCCCCACCACCACCGAGAGACTCGGCGCCGCGGGGCTGACCTCGAGCGGTCCGAGCGCGGCGGCTGGCTCTGGGCTGACATGCTGGGCATATGCGCCCGCGCTCGCCAGCGCGACGGCCATCGACAACACGGCGACTTCCCGGCGCAGCATCACGCGGCCGGAGGGTAGCGGGCGCCCCATGCGGCCGCAACGGAAGCCGCAGTGCGCGTGCCGTGCGATGTTCCGTGCCGCGTTTTCCGTGCGCCCGACGCCCCGGATGTGGTAACTGAACGGCGCCATGCGCCTCGGCCAGCATCTCGCAATCGCCACCTTGCTATCACTCGTCGGCGGCCCCGGCGCCTCCATCGCGCAGAACGTCCGGATCGAAAAGAGCTGCAGTGGCACCGTCAGCGGAACACAGGTCGTCCGCGTCGGGGACGCCTACACGTGCTCGATCGTCGTCACCAGGATCGCCAGCGACGGGCCGCCTCTGCGCATCGATGCGATCGTCGACGTGGCCCATCGGGCCATCGGGGACGTCGAGAGCGGCAACCTGCTCGCCGCGCCCGTGCTGCTCAGCGACGCGGGCGGCACGGTGACCGCGGCGCACCTCGGGACGATCACCGCCGACGAGGCCAGTCCGCTTCGCGACACGGCGACGGCGCTGGTGGTCCCTCTCGATTCGGGAACGCCATTCACGATCGCGGCCAGCGCGCAGCTCGACGTGGTCGGTTGCCTGACGGCGACCGATTGCGACGACCAGAACCCGTGCACGGTCGATACCTGCGACGCCTCCAATACGTGCACGCACACCCCTGGCAACGCCGGGGTCGTCTGCCGGCCACTGGCCGGCCCCTGCGACGCGGTCGAGCGCTGCACCGGCACCACTCCGGACTGCCCCGCCGACACGCTGCTCCCCTCGACCGCCGTCTGCCGTGCTGCGGCGGGGGCGTGCGACGTGACCGAGACCTGCTCCGGGACGAGTCCCACCTGTCCCGCCGACAGCGTCCTCACGGCGGGCGTGGTCTGCCGCCGCGCAGAGGGGGCGTGTGACCTCGCCGAGACCTGCTCCGGCACGTCCACCACGTGTCCACTCGACGCGAGGCGTGCCTCGGGAACCACCTGCACGAGCGACGGCAACCCGTGCACGCGAGATCGCTGCGACGGCGTCGACGTGGCCTGTCAGCATCCGGCCGGCAACGGGGGCGCCGTCTGCCGGCTGGCCGGCGGAGACTGCGACCGCGCCGAGACGTGCACCGGAACGAGCGCCATCTGCCCCGTAGACAGCCAGCAGCCGGCCGGAACGACCTGCGCCAGCGACGTGAATCCCTGTACCGACGATCGGTGCAACGGCAGCGGCACCTGTGAACATACGGACAACACTGCCCCGTGCGACGATGGCCTGTTCTGCAACGGGCTCGACACCTGTCGAAACGGCGCGTGCGGCGTGCATGCCGGCGATCCCTGCGCCGCCGGCACCGAGTGTGCCCGCACCTGCGACGAGGCCGCGGACTCCTGCTTCGCGCCCCCCGGCACCGCGTGCACCGACGACGCCACCCCGTGCACCCGCGACCAGTGTGACGGCAGTGGCGCGTGCACCCACCCGGCCGGCAACGCCGGCACTCTCTGTCGGCCCACCGCCGGGGTGTGTGACCGCGCCGAGACCTGCACCGGCAGCGACCCGGCGTGCCCCGCCGACGTCTTCGTCCCCTCGACGACAGCCTGCCGCCCTGCGGTCGGCGACTGCGATCGGGCGGAGCACTGCAGCGGCACCGCGGCCGATTGCCCGGCGGACGGAGTCCTGGCGTCGGCCACCGTCTGTCGCCCCGCCGCCGGCGCGTGCGATCTGGACGAGCACTGCACCGGCGACGGGCCCACCTGCCCCACCGACGCGCGCCAGCCAGACGGGACCGTGTGCCGTGCCAGTGCCGGGCCGTGCGACCGAGAGGAGCGCTGTGACGGGGCCGCTCCGGCCTGCCCCGCGGATGCGTTCCTGCCCTCGCTCACCGTCTGCCGCCCGGCCGCCGGCGAGTGCGACGCCGCCGATACCTGCTCCGGGACGGCAGCCGCCTGCCCCCCCGATGGCAGGCTTCCCGCCAACACCCCCTGCACCGACGACGGCAATCCCTGCACGGAAGACCAGTGTGACGGCAGTGGCACCTGCATACACGTAGACAACACCGCCCCGTGCGACGATGGCCTGTTCTGCAACGGGCTCGACACCTGTCGAAACGGCGCGTGCGGCGTGCATGCCGGCGATCCCTGCGCCGCGGGTACTGAGTGTGCCCGCGCCTGCGACGAGGCCGCGGACTCCTGCTTCGCGCCCCCCGGCACCGCGTGCACCGACGACGCCACCCCGTGCACCCGCGACCAGTGTGACGGCAGCGGCGCGTGCACCCACCCGGCCGGCAACGCCGGCACTCTCTGTCGGCCCACCGCCGGGGTGTGTGACCGCGCCGAGACCTGCACCGGCAGCGACCCGGCGTGCCCCGCCGACGTCTTCGTCCCCTCGACGACGGCCTGCCGCCCTGCGGTCGGCGACTGCGATCGGGCGGAGCACTGCAGCGGCACCGCGACCGATTGCCCGGCGGACGGAGTCCTGGCGTCAGCCACCGTCTGCCGCCCCGCCGCCGGCGCGTGCGATCTGGACGAGCACTGTACCGGCGCCGGGCCCACCTGCCCCACCGACGCGCGCCAGCCAGACGGGACCGTGTGCCGTGCCAGTGCCGGCCCATGCGACCGCGAGGAGCGCTGCGACGGGACCGCTCCGGCCTGCCCCGCGGATGCGTTCCTGCCCTCGCTCGCCGTCTGCCGCCCAGCCGCCGGCGAGTGCGACGCGGCCGACACCTGCTCCGGCACGGCAGCCGCCTGCCCCACCGATGGCAGGCTTCCCCCCAACACCCCCTGCACCGACGACGGCAATCCCTGCACCCGCGATCGGTGCGACGGCACCGACGCTGCGTGCCGACATCCTGCCGGCAACGCCGGCGCAGTCTGCCGGCCGGCAGCCGGGGAGTGCGACCGCACCGAGACCTGCTCTGGGACGAGCCCCACCTGCCCCGTGGACGCGTTCCAATCCACCGACACGCTCTGTACAGACGACGGCAACGGCTGCACGGATGATACCTGTGACGGAGCCGGTCGGTGCGCCCACCCGGACAACGCCGCGTCGTGCGATGACGGGCTCTTCTGCAACGGCACGGAGGTCTGCCGTACCGGCGCCTGTAGCGTCCACCGCGGTGACCCGTGCGCGGCCGGACCCGAGTGCGCGCGCTCCTGCAACGAGGCGGCAGACTCCTGCTTCGCCAACGGGGGCATCGTCTGCAGCGACGACGAGAACCCCTGCACCATCGATCAGTGCGATGGCAGTGGTCGATGCGTGCACCCGGCCGGCAACGGCGGCACGATCTGCCGCCCGACTGTCGGTGAATGCGATCTTCCCGAGGCGTGCACCGGCACCAACGCCACCTGCCCGATCGACGCCCGCAAGTCCGCCGGCACCGTGTGCACCGAAGATGGCACTCCCTGCACCGCCGACGCCTGCGACGGCACCACAAACACGTGCCACCACCCGGCCGGAAACGCCGGCGCGACGTGCCGTCCGGCTGCCGGCGCGTGCGACCTCTCCGAACGGTGCACGGGCACCGACCCGGCATGCCCCGGCGACCTCAAGAGCACCGCGATCTGTCGCGTCGCCGCCGACGACTGCGACGCCACCGAGCGTTGCGACGGCGCAACCGACGATTGCCCCGTCGACGTGCTGCTCACTGCAGGCACGGTGTGCCGCCCGGCTGCCGGCGCGTGCGATCTCGTCGAACGCTGTAGCGGCCGGGAACGTGCGTGTCCGGCGGACACGAAGAGCATCGCCGTCTGTCGTCCCCGTGCCGGCGAATGTGACGTGGCCGAGGCGTGCGACGGCCGGGGCGACGAATGTCCCGACGACACGCGGATGGACTCCGGCACGTCATGCTCCGACGACCAGAACCCCTGCACGGTCGATCAGTGCAACGGAATCGACGTCACTTGCCCCCACCGGGCCGGCAATCCCGGAACCGCCTGTCGACCTGCTGCCGGGCCCTGCGACCTCACGGAGACCTGCGACGGTACCAGCCTCGCGTGCCCGAACGATCGCGTCGCCGACAGCACACGCGTCTGCCGCTCCAGTAGCGGTACGTGCGATCCACCCGAGCGCTGCGACGGCACGCGAACCACGTGCCCCGGCGACCTGCTCACGGCGGCAGGCACCGTCTGCCGAGCGGTCGCCGACGAGTGCGATGTGCTCGAGCGCTGCGCCGGCACCTCGCCCGACTGCCCGGTCGATGCTCGCGCCGCCGCGGACACGGCGTGTGCGGACGATGGCAGCCCGTGCACCGTCGATCGCTGTGACGGCGCGGACGTCGCATGCCACCACGAGGCCGGCAACGCAGGTCAGACCTGCCGCCCGGCCGGCGGGGCCTGCGACGTCGTCGAGATGTGTGACGGCATGACACCAACCTGCCCCGCCGACAGCGTCGTCGGCGCGTTCGTCGTCTGCCGGCCATCGACCGGCGAATGCGACCCCGCCGAGCAGTGCGACGGGCACGACGCGACGTGCCCTGCGGCCACCGTCCGCCCGGACGGCACCGCCTGCAACGATGACGACGCGTGCACCCGCACCGACACCTGCCGCACGGGCCGGTGCGTCGGTGCTGCGCCGGTGGTGTGCACGTCGGCAGACGCCTGCCATGCCCCTGGCACGTGTGATCCGGCCACCGGCCGGTGTTCGACACCCCTGATGCCACCGGGGAGCGCGTGCGACGACAGCGACGCCTGCACGGCGCCCGACGAGTGCCAGGCCGGGGCTTGTCGCGGCGCGTCGATCGCGGGCTGCTGTCTCGTGGATGCCGACTGTGACGACGGCCGCGCATGCACCGAGGACCGCTGCTTCGACCAAACGTGCGTGCACGCGCCGATCGACACCCGTTGCGGCGCACGCGTCGAATGCGCCGCCTCGGTCTGCAACCCCGGCGCGCCGGACGCCGCCCCGGACGGGTGCACACGCCGGGCGGTGGACGAGGCCGCCTACTGTGCGGAGGACGGTGACCCATGCACGCAGGACACGTGCGTCGCCGGCACATGCATCCACAGCGCCGATGGGTCCGGGGAGCAATGCACCGTGCTCGACGCTCCCTTCCGTGCCGCCGTCGAACTCCTCGGACGGATCAACGGGCTCGCGGTGCTGGTCGATCGAGCGAGCAGCGGTGCCTGCCTGGCCGTCGGGCAGCCGACGAGCTGTGAGGTCGTCGCCGGACCCCGGGGGCCGGCGGATCGCCTGCGGACGCTCATGAGCACCGTGCAACGTGACCTCGAGCTCGTCGTGCTGACCTTGGCAGGGCGGCTCGCAAACTCCGGCATGCCGGGGTCACTCCAGGACCCGACCGTCCGCCTGCGCTTCGCCCTGACGGTGCTCGGCGATACCCCCGGGAACCTGCGCGCATTCGTGGCCACGGTCGGGCAAGGACGCTCGCGGCGTCTGGTCGCTGCCAGCTTCGCCCGTGGCCGGCGCGCCGACGGCAAGGCGCTCCGCCGTGCCACCGACCGGCTTCGCCAGGACATGCGCCGTCTGCTGGTTCCGCGCAGCACCTTCGCGCGCTGACCGGTCAGCGGACCCCCGACAGCACGACGGGGCCGAGGAGCCCGACGACCGCCACGACGACGAACACGCCGACCACGTCGAGAGCGGCGCCGTAGCGGATCATGGTCCCGAGCGGGACGCGACCCGAGCCGTACACGATCGCGTTGCACGGCGTCGACACGGGAAGCATGAACCCCAGCGACGCCCCCATGGTGGCCCCGATGGCGGGCAACACCGGGTCGATCCCGGCCGAACGGGCCACGGCGATCACCACCGGCACAACCATGTTGGCCGACGCCGTGTTGCTGGTCGTCTCCGACAGCATCGCGGCCAGCGACGTCGACAGGGCCACCAGGCCGAGGTCACTGCGTACGCCGAGGAGGTCAGTCAGCCCACGCCCCATCGCCTCGGCCAATCCGGTCTTGAACGCCAGCGTACCGAGCGCCATGCCGCCCCCGTAGAGGAAGACGATCCACCAGTCGATCTTGACCGCCTCCTCCCACGGCAGGGTGAACTCGTGGCGACGCAGGTCGGTGGGCAGGACGAAGAGCAGGCTCGCGCCGAGCAGCGCGACGACGCCCTCGGGCAACGCGCCGACCAGCGCCCTGTAGAGCGGATGACTCTGGCCGCCGACGAGCGCGACCACGCCCGGCAGCACCCAGAGTACGACCGTGAGGCCAAAGGCGGCGAGCGTGTTCACCTGCCCACGCGTCCACGGCCCGAGGGCGCGACGCTCGGCACGTACGAGCTGCACGACGCCAGAGAAGCGCGTGCCCCGCTCGACACCGCCCCGCCACAGAACGAACACGCACCACGCAAGCATCGCCACCACCACCGGGATCCCCAGTGCCATCCAGGCGAAGAACGACACCTCCACGCCCACCTCGCGACGCAGAAAGCCGATGCCGATCAGGTTCGGGGGTGTCCCGACCGGGGTCGCGAGCCCTCCCACCGAGGCCGCGAACGACGTGCACAGCAGGAGCGCCGACCCGAACGCGGCGGTCGACCGGCGTTCCTGTCCCTCGAGTACGGCGAGCAGCGAGAGAGCGATCGGGAACATCATCGCCACGGTGGCCGTATTGCTGATCCACATCGAGATGACGCACGTGACCGCCGCATAGGCGGCCAACAGGCGCCCAGGGTGCTCACCCACCGCGCGCAGCCCGAGGATCGCGAACGCGAAGCGCCGGTCGAGACCATGGAAGAAGATCGCCTGCGCCAGCATGAAGGTGCCGACGAAGAGGAAGATGATCGGGTCGGCAAACGGCGCGAACGCCTCGGTGGCAGGCGCAACACCGAGCACGACCGTCGCAGCCACACCGAGGAACGCCGTCATCGCCATCGGGATCGCTTCAGTGACCCACAGCACGACCACGGCGGCCAGTACGGCCCCGAGTCGATGGGCGGGGGCTGCGAGGGTCGTCGGCAGCACCCACATCCCCGCGAACGCGAGCGGCGCCAGCGCCAAGCCGAGCCGTTGCGCCCAGCGCCCGTCGGACACGGGACCACCCGAACCCCCGTCGCTGGGATCCGGGCCGCTCAGATACCCTGCCTCACAGAAACGCCGCGAAGCCGGCGAGGCGCTCGACCCACTCGTCGGGAAGCAGGGTAACCTCGCCGCCGAACTGCTTGCAGTACAAGACGATCTTCGCTGTCTCCTCGAGCATCATGGCGCGCGTCGCCGCGTCACGCATCGTCTTCCCGACGGTCATGAGGCCGTGGCATTGGAGGATGGCGCCCCGGCTGACGCGGAGGGCCTCCGCCACCGCATCGGCCAGCTCCTTCGATCCCGGCATGAACCAGGGCACGATCTTGGTATCGGCGAGGAAGACGGCATCCGTGTTGATGGGGGGAAAGCGTTGGTTGGTGATCCCGAAGGCGGTCGCGACAGGCGCGTGCGTGTGCACCGCCGCCGTCGCATCGGGGCGGACCTCGTACGACGCCCAGTGCATCTGGAACTCGATCGACGGCTTGTTGGTCCCCGCCACGACAGTCCCGTCCTTGCCGATGCAGACCAGGTCGTCGGCGGTGAGTCCGCCCTTGAACATCTGGCTCGGCGTGATCCAGCACCGGTCGGCATCGGCCGCCCGGGCGCTGATGTTGCCCCCGGTGGGGGTGAGGAGCCCCATCGAGAACAGCTCGTTGGTGATCTGGACGATCTGCTCTTTCGCGTCGGCGTCGGTACGCATCGATCTATTCTCCTGGTGAGCGCCCGCCTCGGAGCACCTGCCCCGGGCGGCGATCGGTCGGCACACCGCGCTCGACGAGCGCCTGGCCGTTGACGAAGACGTACTCGATCCCGGCCGCCCGCTGCAGGAGGCGACGCTGGCCGCGGGGGAGATCATGAACCATCTCGGTCGGCCGCGTCGCAACATGTGCGGGGTCGAACAGGACAAGATCGGCGGCGTAGCCGACGGCGAGCCGACCCCGTCGGTCGAGCCCATACCGCTCGGCGGGCACACTGGTGAGCAGGCGCACGGCCTCTTCCAGGGACAGCACGCCACGGTCCCGCACCCAGTGGCCGAGCAACGTGGTCGTGAACCCCTGGTCGCAGAGCGTATCGACGTGCGCGCCAGCATCCGATAGCGCAAGCACCCCGGCCGGGTGGCGGACAAGTTCGGCCACCGCGCGTTCGTCGCCGTTCATCATGACGACGCCCCACTGCCCGGCGAGGTCATCCGCGAGCACGAGGTCGCAGAACGCGTCGACTGGCGCGAGGCCCCGTGCCGCGGCAACGTCGGCCACGCTCCGATCCTGCCATGCGCGCGTGGCGGCCGTTCTGGGAAGACGCAGCACGAGCGTCTGCCAGCCGGGTGCCAGGTTGGCCACAAAGGGGCCCGCGTCCCGGGACAACTCGGCGCGGAAGGCGGCATCGGCGAACCGCCGCCGGCGTTCGGCGCGCGGCGCCGTCATGAACTCCCGCCAGAAGGGGTTGTTCTGGAGATAGAAGGCTGGCTCGGCGAAGTCGAACCGGACCTCCAGCGGGCGGCAGCCGACCTGCGGAACGACCATCACGCCCTCGGCCTGCAACGCGGCGGCATCGGCGATCAGCAGCTGCGCACTCCCCGGAGCGAACGGGTTGTCGAGCAACGGCGCCCACGAGACCACCCCACCGCTCGCCCGCGCCAGGGTGGCGAAGAACCGCTGCTCGGCGAGTTTGTCGTCGGCGGCGCCGATGAGACTCCGCGGCGCGATCTCGATCACCCCGCGCCCACATGCGCGCACGACCGCCGCGAGCGCCAATAACTCTTCCGGCTCGGCGAGCCGGCTCGGCGCCGGCGTCCCATCCCCGAAGAAGTGCGTCGGCGAGAGCGAGGTCGACCAACCGAGCGCCCCCGCGTCCATCGCCACCCGCACCTGCGCGGCCATGGCCGCCCGCTCGTCGGCCGTTGCCGCGCGCTCGACCGCCGCCGAGCCCATGACGGCGTAGCGCACCGCCGAGTGCCCCACGAAGGCCGCCACGTTGGGCCCGATTCCTTGCCGCCCGAGTGCCGCCAGGTAGCCGGCGAAATCGGTCCAGGTCCACGCGATCCCGGCGCGCAGCGTGTCGATCGGCATCCCCTCGACGAACAGGAGCAGCTGCATCAGGGTCTCGCGATCCGACTCCTTGCACGGGGCGATGGTAAACCCGCAGTTGCCGATCACCACCGTGGTGACGCCGTGCCACGGCGAGGGGCTCGCCTGAGGGTCCCACAGGAGCTGGCAGTCGTAGTGGGTATGCAGGTCGATAAACCCCGGCGCCAGGGCGAGCCCCCCCGCGTCGATCTCGGTCGCCGCACGCCCCGCGACCCGTCCCACCGCCGTGATGCGCCCGCCGGTGACGGCCAGATCACCGCGCGTCGCCGCCCGGCCGCTGCCGTCGCACAGCAGCGCGTCGCGAATCACGAGGGAGGTCATGTGCTCGGCCTACTTAGCGGGTTCGACCCGGGCCGCCAACCATCACGGCACGGGTGCGGCGGATGCACACGCGACCCGCGGAGGTCCGCGGGGACGGGGACGCTGCACCCGCCCGCGGTTCCATATCTTTGTGGACGAATGCCCCCGGCACGATTCGAACGCACGACCCCCGGATGGTGAAGATCATCCTCAACCAGGGCGTGCCGGGGCCGAGCTACAAAGAGGCCCCGGTGCAGCGGATAGAGACGCCGGCCATCGACGCCACGGCGATGGCGTTGTCGCGGGAGCCGTCCGGATGAGCGTCCACCGGCCGGCCCGGGGGCGAGCCAAGCATCGCCCCCAAGGGCCTGCCCACGCCGCTGCACGTCGCCCGGGGACGGCGTTGGAGCGACGCTTCCCGCTGGCTGCCTGGAACGAGGCGCAGGAGCGCCGCTACGGGCGCCAGCTCGAAATCGTGGCCGGCTTCAACAGTGCCCGCGATCCCGGCCGCGACATCCGGGCCGAGCTGGGCCTGCGCCGCGGCCTCAACGACTGGTTTCGCGACTTGCGCCAATGGCTGGCGGGTACCCCGACAGCGACGGGGAATGGTTTGCGGGTCTCCCTCGCGGACTGGCCGGCGTTCGCCGAGATGGTGTCGATCGTCACTGCCGAGTTGGTTGCGCGAGGGATACTGGCGACAGACGAGAACGAGCATACCCCCCAGCCTGGAACGAACGATCTACGAGCACCTGCACCAATCGGTCGCACGCGTGAGGCGTCGAGAGGCCGCGCCAACTCGACGGGGCGACGCGATCATGGAGGGGTCGCTTACGGTGTAGGACCAGGCGCCGGAAGGAATATCGTGGGCTGCGGTGCTGGAGCCACCGGCGGCTGTTGAGCGACCTGCACGGCGATCTGCTGAACCAGGCGAGCAACGCAGTCAGCCGGGTCAGGCTGTTCTCGAACAGCTTGACCGCACCCGTCATCGTGAAGGTGTGGTCCAGCGCACAGTAGAGCTCCCACACCGCATCCTCGAACGGCTGACTGACCGAACCCACGGGGGCGATCTTCGCCTGCGCCAGGCCAGGATCACCTAGCCGAATCGGGTAGCCGTGTGAGTTGAAGTGCGAGTGGTCAGCCAAGTACGTCGCGATGGTCTTGGCCTTCTGTGCTGCGGCCGGGTCGCCGGCGAACATGTACTGCGTAAGCCAGCTTTCTACGAGGTCAGCCGAGCGCTTGATCGCGATTTCGCACTCGACCATGCGCGACGGATGTGAAAGCGTTGCGACCCATCCCGGCATCTTGCTGGTGTCTGCGTTGACCTCCGCCTGAGCGCGCTCGTACTGTTCCTTGAGCGCGTATGCCGGCGAGAACATCACTACCCCGTTCGGCAGGACCACGGGCATCTGCGGGTCGATCGGCCCGAGCTCCGCGGCGTGGCCCATGAGGACCTCGTTGCCGGACAGGACGAGCATGGTGGCCGCGCTCTTGGCGTAGAACGGGACGATGAAGCGGAGGTCCGTGAAGCGCTGGCGCAGCAGATCGACGATGGCCGCAGTAGCGTCGGGTAGTCCACCGGGACTGTGGACCAGAACATCCAGGCTGGTCCCTTGAATCCGGCGCGTCACCTCATCGAACCCGATCTTGTCCGAGGGCTCGATCATTAGGAACATCTCGGGCACGGCCTTGCCGGGCGTCGTGCAGGCTGTCGCATAGACCACGAGCGGTCGATGGCTAATGGCCGTCACGCCTGCGATTTTCTCTCGCCGGCAGGTGTCGAGGCCCGCTGGGTTCGTGCCGCCCTGGGTCGCCTGGACGATCTCGGCCAGGACCTTCGCCCACGCCATCTGCTAGCGGCCGGGCGGGATGACGGGCGCGGCGGTCGAGGACCCGCCGTTGTACACACGCGGTGCGGAGAGCAGGCCCTTCATCGCCTCCTCGTACTTGCCCGAGGACTGCGCCCACACCTCCAGCGCGCGCGCGATTTCGGGGTGCTGTTTGAGGAAGTCCTCAACCCGTTCGTCGAGCGTCGTCTTCGGCGTGTCCATTGGGGGTCTCCTACTTGATTCTACCTGGCCCGCCGCATCTCTCAACCAGCGCCTTGCCAGGGTCGTCGTCCTACCCCAGGCGAGCGTCGGCCGGCAAGCTGGTCCGCGGGCGACGCGATTACAGCCTTGCACGGCCCCGCGCCGGCCTTGACCCTACCCGGAACCCAGCCACGGTCGCATGTGGGCTTCGCCGAGGGCCAGGCGGGCAGTCAGCGCATCACCGTCCGGCGAGTCGGCGCGGGGTCGCCGCCGGGTTCGCGCGCGTAGCGGTCGCGGGCGGCGAAGACGAGGCACCACTTCTGGATCCAGCTCGGGTACATCGCGCAGGGCCTGTTGCAGTATCTCGCGCTCACCTGCGGGCCGACCCAGCCTCCCCAGATTTCTCGCCGCTGGCCCGTCTGACTCCGTCCTCGCGAACTTCCTCCGGCGCCACCTCTTCCGCCCGACCGCGCCCATCACTCAACGAGCGAACAACACGGGGGTGGGTGAGTGGCGGCCCCCCCTGCGTGAGAGACTGTCCGACCTCTTGAGTGCGGGGGTGGCCTGGTTGCCGTGGATGGCGCTCGGCGCCTGGGAGCCGCGCTACAACATCGAGCACTGCTCCATGGCACTGCGGGGCCAGACGCCTGTTGGCGGAGAAGCTCGCCGCCCTCTTGATGGCCTGAGAACACTCCTGGCGTGGGCAGGAACTTGTTTTACGGTCGGCGAACGTGGATCCCTTCTTGACCGGCGGTTACATCGCTGGATCCTTCGCCTTCTAACGGGAGTCCTGCGGCTCCCGGATTCTCCTTGACGGCCGCTTTGTCCGCGGCGTAGTTTAGGGGGCGTCAGCGGGCGCGAGTTTGGTAGGGTGCAAGCTGCTCGGTGACACGAGTTGCGCGAATTGGGCACCAGAATCGGTATTGTCCTCGGATTGCTGTGGCTCACCGTCGTTGGCGCGGGCGGGAGTTCGCGGCTGGCGCATGCCCTGACTCTGTATCCGGGCGACATCCTGGTCACTGACCCACGTGGAAGCGGCGTCACGGGAATCATCGTTCGTGTCGACCCAGAGACAGGCGTTCAGGACATCGTTGCGGAGGGGGGGAACCTCGTCAACCCGTATTGGATCGTCGTCGACCCGCAAGGCGATCTGCTGGTCAGCGACATCAGCTCAGTAGGACGGATCATTCGCATCGACCGCAAGACAGGAGCGCAGACGGTCGTGTCAGAGGGCCAGTTCTTCGGCAGTCCGTACGGCATGGCCTTCGGCTCGAATGGCCAGCTTTTCGTGACCGAGCGCGGGGCGGTCAATCGGCCCACACAACGCATCGTCCAGGTAGATCCGACCACAGGAGTCCAGACGCTGCTGCCGCGGAGCAGCTCGGGGGGTGCGTTCGTGGACGTCGCGGGAATCGCGGCGGCGCCGAGCGGGGACCTCTTCGTGGTGGAAACGAATGCGGGGAGGGTCATCAAGGTCGACCCAGCAACGGGAAAGCAGGTGGTCGTCTCTCAGGCGGGCCATCTCGTGGCTCCGAGGGGTATTGTAGCGGAGCCAGACGGCAAGCTGCTCGTGGCCGATCAGGACGCGTTCGGCGCCAGGGGCGGGATCATCGAAATCGATCCGACGACGGGGACGCAGACGGTCATCTCCAGTGACCGTCAATTCAACAACCCGCACACACTGGCCATCGAGGCAACCGACGCTCTGATCGTCGTTGATGCAGGGACTCGAGTTGCCGACAGGGTACTTCGCGTCAACCGGGTCACAGGCGCGGTCACCACGGTTTCCTCGAGCGGCCACTTCGTCCAGCCGTGGGGCGTGGCCATCGTCGGTGCGGGACCATGCGGCAACGGCACGCTCGATCCCGAGGAGCAGTGCGACGACGGCAATGCGCGTAGCGGGGATTGTTGCTCGAGGAGATGTCAGATCGAGCCGCCTGGCCTCTCCTGCATCGAGCACCGCTTGCGTGAGCTGTCCGACATCGTCGCAACGCGGGTCCAGTCGGCACCCTTCGCGGAATCCCTGCGGACCGCCCTTGGCCACACGCTCCCCGCCGTGCGGCGGGCCAAGGCGAGCATCGACAACGACAAGACCCGGGCGGCGATAAAGCAGTTGGGCAAGACGCTACAGGTGCTCCGTAAGTTCACGCGGAAGCTCGACTCTCGAGCGGGCCGGCGGCTCGACCCTGATACCGGGGCCTTGCTGCACGACAAAGCAGAGGCGATTCGCGTCGACGTCCTTACACTCCGCGACTCCCTCAAGTAGGTTCTTGCTCGGAGAACCGGCGCCACAGCACGGATGCGTGAGTCGCACCCGTCCGGATCCGCACGACTGCTGCCGCGAAGCAGCAGCGTTCAACGCCGCATCTCGGACGCCGAAGGCACCTCGCCGCCGCCTTGGCCTCCGCCTCCGTCATCGGCGCCGCAATCCGCGCTGCTCGTGCACACCTTGAGGGTGCACACCCCCTCGATGCAGGCTGCCGTGCCCTCGGTTGTCGACGCGCAGAAGCAGCCGGGCGTAAGGGCATCGCATTCATCGGTGGTCCCCCGTCCGCAAGTGTCTGAGCACGTGGGTCGGCAGATCCCTGGGCGCACGAGCGACGCGAACAATGCAATGTGGCTCGCGGGTATGCTCGCGCGGTGACCCACCGTCCCTTGACAGCCGGCAACTCCCCGAAGTACGCAGTCAGGCTGCTGCCAACCTTGATGATTGGGGGCGTCTCATGTCATCCATTCCGCGCCATGTCGTCTCGACCACCACGATGAGCATGGTGCTCGCGGCCGCGCTTTTCGGTTGCACGAACGCCGGAAGCTTCCCGGCGACCACGAGCAGCCACACCGAACTCTCACGCGCGAATTTCCGCGTGCTCGAGGGCAACGTGCGTGGCAGCGACACGGGTTTCTCGCTGCTCGGGCTCATCCCCATCGTGTCGCCGAGCTACGGCAACGCGATGAGCAACCTGCGCTCCAAGGTGCCGGTGACGGGGCGTGCGGCGGCGCTCGCGAACGTCACGCAGGACGCCTCCAACCTCTACCTCATCCTCTTCTCGCTTCCGCGGGTGACCGTGACGGCGGACGTGATCGAGTTCCTGCCGGACACCCAGGGGCAAGCTGCCGCGTCGCGCCGGAGGAAGACGCGGGAGGCCGTCGAGCCGGAGCCCACAAACGAGGCGACACACGACGAGAGCGCGCCCGCCGACGAGTAGGATGCCGGGCGTGGGGACAGGGGGCGGCTGGCGCACGGCCGTTGCACTGAACGTGTGCGTTCTCATCACGGGATGCTCCGAGCTGAGCACCCATCAGCAGCGTGCACTACGCGAGTGGGACGCACGGGGTCTCAAGGTCGAGGAGGTGAACGAAGACACGGCGTTCGAGCTCGGTTTTCTGCTCGGCATGGGGTCGTTCTACAGCGGCCAGTATGCCGAGGGGACCGCGGCGCTCATGACGTGGCCACTCTCGGCGTGCTGGGATCCGGTCGTCGCCCGGCAGGCAGCCGAGGCGCTCAACTACTGGGCGACCAGAAAGCGGGTCGACGAGTTCGAACGGCGCGATTTCGACGACCTCGAGGCCCGGTGGCTGGAGGGAGCCCTCAGCCGCGCGCAGTATGTGCGCGAGCGGACGCAGATCCGGACGCGGTACTCGGGAGAGTCGGAAACCGCGGAACCATGAGCGAGCGGGGGAGCGCGCGCCTGCGGATGCTCGGGCTGGTGTTGCTGATCGGCGGCGCGGTCGAGGTCCTGGCCGGAACGATCGACGTCGGCGAGTACTTCCCCCTCGGGCCGCGAAACAGCTGGCGCTACACGGGCATCGCCAGCCCAGCCAGGGCGCTCCGCATCACCAGCCGGCGGGCGGGTGCCGGAGCGCGGCGCTTCGCTCTCACGCTACCGTTCGAGGACGTGAACGTCGCGGCCGAGGTCGGATACACGTCGGACGGGGACCTCTGCCTTCATCGGGTCGCCGGGACGCTCACCGACCGGTTCGGCCTCCCCGGGGCGATCGACGTCAAGGGGGACGTGAGCCTCGACCAGCCCATCTGCCTCGGAGGGCGTACCGTGTCGCTCGGCGAGGAACCGATCGTCGCCCCGATCCGGGGCACGGTCAAGGTCGAGGTGGGCGTGGGACCGATCGACAAGAGCGCGACCTTCCACCTCACGGGCACTGCCAGCACCACCTGGAGCGCAGGGGAGCCGGTCGACACGCCGGCGGGACACTTCGCAGACGTGCTCGGGCTTGCGCTCGTGCTCGACCTCCGCATCGCCGGGAGCGTCGTCGGCCGCCACGTGGACGAAACGCTGACCGAGCGGCTCACCGGGACGGTGGCGCGCGGGACCGGTCTCGTCCTCGTCCGGCAGCAGGGGGACACGTTCGTGCTGACGCAGGCGATCGTCGGGCGGGGCCCCGTGGGGGGCCTCTGCCCGCCCGGGCGATTCCTTCTCCCGGCGGGCGTGCAGCTGGTCCCGGGCGGCGCCGTGGCGGAAGACGTGATCGTCGTCGCGCCGGGCCAGGTCGCGATCCAGAGCGGCTGCGAGCCGACGGTACTGCGCGCCTCCGGCAAGGGCACGCTGGTCGCGCTCCGCGCGAAATGGCCGCGCTGCGGACAGCTGAAGCGGGTCAAGCTCAGGGCAACGCTCGACGGCACGAGCTGCGACCGTCTGGTGGGCACGCTCATCGGCCGTCGTTCCCGGACGGCCTTCACGGCCCTGCGGTCGAGCTGCGGCGACGGGGTGTTCGATCCCGAGGGCGAACGATGCGATGCCGGCAAAGGATGCGATGCGGAGGAGACGTGCGCCCGCGCTTGCACCTGTGAGGCAGCGGACGGGGGGTCGGCGCGTGGCGCGATCCTGGGCCCGCAGGGTGGGCAGCCGCCCTCCTCCAACCCCGACGAGTCGAGCAGCGCCTCCAGCTCCCGCCCGTAGCCGTTCAGCTCGTCGCCGGGGCCGGCCGTCGCCCGCCTCGTGACCATCCCGGGGTCCGGACAGCGGGCGCCATATCTCCGGCCATCACGTCAGTGGCAAGCGCCGCTCGAATTCACGAGCGGTCCCTGGTCCACGCACCCGCGGCCCGATCCGTCATGGGGCACACACACCATCACGGTGCCGGTGCAGCGACCACCTCGGGCGTCGTCGGCCATGAAGGTCAGGTGGTATACGCGCCCGTCGCCAGGTCCCGCGCGCTCGGCGCGGAGCGCCGCGCTCTGCAAGCCGACGCCGACCGCATCGGGGCAGGTATCACCGTCACCGAGGCCGTTCAGGGGCTCGTCCTGGGTGATGCCGGTGAACGTGATGGCAACGCGATCGCCATCGTCGTCGACGACACCCGCGACGGTCACGCGCGCGAGCTTGTGGTTCGGCGGAAAGAGCTTGACAGGGCTTGCCACGGCCGTACCGCAGTCCGGGGGCGTGTTGGGCAGGGTGCTCGTCGTGGTGCTGGTGCTCGTCGTGGAGGTCGAGGTGGAGGTAGTCGTCGCCGTGGAGGTCGTGGTCGTCGATGTCGAGCTGCTCGTGGTCGTGGTGGTCACCGGCACCATCGTCGTGGTGGAAGAGGTCATGGTGGAAGAGGTCGTCGTGGTGGATGACGTGGTCGTGGTCGGGACCTGATCGCAGCGATCCCCCGCCTCGTCGCACGGCCCGGGGCACGGGTTCCCGGCTTCGACGCACTCGCCCACTTGGCAGATCCGCGGGCCGTTGCAGAAGAGACCGTCGTCGGGGCAGACCACGGACTGGCCGAGACAACGCCCGGTGCCGTCGCAACGGTCCGGCCCGTCTGGGGCGCCGTCCCCACTGGTACACGGGGCGAGATCGTCACAGGACGCCCCGAGTGGAGCCGGTGTGCCGCCGCACTCGGTGCCGAGACACACGTCGTCGACGGTGCAGGCGTTTCCGTCGTCACACGCGGGGGCGTCCGGACTCGGGACCGCCTCGCAGCGATCCATCGCCTCGTTGCAGAAGCCGACGCTGCATTCACCGTCGTGGAAGCTGCAGTCCCGGAGATCCCCGGACGTGCACGCGCCGGCCTGACAGGAGTCCCCCGTCGTGCAGAAGAGATCGTCCTCGCACGGGACGAAGCCGACCTCGCGCTCGAGCTCGCCCTCGTCCTCGCACTTCGCCGAGCACCCGTCGCATGGATCGGTATTACCGTCGTCGCAGGTTTCCGGCGACTGAACCACGAGGTCGCCGCAGTCGGAAGGGTCATGAGCGGCGTGGAGCAGACGCCCGACCTGGATGGACGTCCCCTTGAGGAAGATGGGCAACGTCTGCGCGGGAGGAACGTAAACCGCTCCGAGCGGCGGCAGGCTCTGGATGTCGGCTTCCATGCGGACCGGATCCACGTTAACCAGCGTCACACCGCGCGCGGGCACCTCGATCTCGACGAAAACGTCGAAGAAGCTGTGGCCAGAGAGGAAGGCCGAGACGTCTCCGCCGCATGTCCCGCCGCAGCAGTCCGCTCCCGTCCGGCACGGCTCCCCGGGGTTCCCACCCCCGATGCACTTGAGATGCACGTCCTCCACGGCGCCGCGTGAAGCGCGGTCGGGGCTCTCGACGATGCGGACCTCGCCGACGAACGCGCTCTGGCAGCGGAGCTCCAGGCTCACCATCTCGGTCGCGATGGTGGCAGTGCCGAGGTCGAGGGCGCCGCGCGTGACCTCGACGGGCGGCAGACCTCGCGCGCTGCACGGGAGCCGCTCCACGATCCCGCCCGGAAGGAAGGGATCGAAGATCTCCACCCCGAGGAACGCGCTCGACTTGAAGGAATCCGTCCCCGCCGGGATGGGCACGGTGACGGCGTCGCCCGGCCGGCAGCACGTGCACGCCGCGGGTCCCCCGACACCGAGGCACTCGAGCCCCCCGCAGGCGGGCGCGGTGCTCGCGGGATCGCACTCCTCTAGGCCCCCCTTGAGGAAGCCGTCCCCGCACCGCGCCGGGTCGCAGCTCGGCAGACACTCGTCGGTCACATCCGCATCGCCGTCGTCGCAGGCCTCCCCGGGCTCGACGATGCCGTTGCCACACGTCGGCTTGCAGCCCGGGTCCGCCGCGTCGGTCAGCCCATCGCAGTCATTGTCGGTCCCGTCGGCGCAGGTGCCCGCGCCGAAGGGTCCCTCCGGCGCGGGGAGGACCTGCCCGGCGCACGCCGTCGCGAAGGTCCCCTCGACGCAGGCCTGCTCGCCCCCCGCGCAGACGCCGACATCCTCGGTTCCCGGAGGGCCGTCGTAGCACCGCCTGCCCGTTCCCTCGTCGACCTCGCCATCGCAGTCGTTGTCGAGGCCGTCGCAGATTTCGAAAGGCTCCGGGAGGACCTCGCCGAAGCACGGCGAGAACTCGCTGCCGTCGGGGAGGCACACCTGGATGCCCTGGCGACAGATGCCGACTCCCGCGCTTTCCGGCGCGGCGTCGTAACACACGCGCTCTCCGCCCTGCTCGCACACGGGCTCCGGCGGGCAGCGGCAGTCCGCACCGCACGTGGCGCCGCCCGGACAGTCGACCGTGTTCCCCGGCGGGTCGCACTGGTCGACGGTCGCGAGGACGGCGCCGTCGCCGCAGACGTTCACGGTACAGGCGTTCCGGCACGCATCGACGTCCACGCGGTTCCCGTCGTCGCACTGCTCGCCCGTGTCGAGGATGCCGTTCCCGCACGCCTCGGACGTGCAGGCCGGCGAGCAGCCGTCGCCGCCGAGGCGGTTCCCGTCGTCGCACTGCTCGCCCGTGTCGAGGACGCCGTTGCCGCAGCCCTCGAGCTCGCAGGCGGCGGAGCAGCCGTCGCCGGCCTCGACGTTCCCGTCGTCGCACTGCTCGCCCGCGTCGAGCCTGCCGTTCCCGCAGACCTCGAGCTGACAGAAGACCGAGCAGCCGTCGCCGCTCACGAAGTTGCCATCGTCGCACTGCTCGCGCGGCTGCACGACGCCGTCGCCGCAGAATTCGACCCGACACGTGGCGGAGCAGCCATCGCCACTCGTCACGTTGCCGTCGTCGCACTGCTCGTCGAAGTCGAGGAAGCCGTTGCCGCAGACCTCCGACCGGCAGAATACGGAGCAGCCGTCGCCGTCGACGCGGTTGCCGTCGTCGCATGCCTCGCCGGGATCGACGACGCCGTTCCCGCAGCGCTCGAGCTGACAGCCGGGGGAGCACCCATCGCCGCTCTCGAGGTTCCCGTCGTCGCACTGCTCGCCCGCGTCGAGGAGGCCGTTTCCGCAGACCTCGAACTGGCATGAGGGGGAGCAGCCGTCGCCGCCCCCGAAGTTCCCGTCGTCGCACTCCTCGCCCGGGTCGAGGTTGCCGTCGCCGCAGAACGGGAACTCGAAGCGGCAGATTGCCGAGCAGCCGTCACCGCTCTCGCCGTTCCCGTCGTCGCACTGTTCGCCCGCGTCGACGATGCCGTTCCCGCAGCGTGCTTCGGACTGACACTGGTCGCTGCAGCCGTCTCCGTTCACCAGGTTCCCGTCGTCACATTCCTCGCCGGCTTGCACGAACCCATTGCCGCAGCCTTCTAAGGGCACGGGGGTCCCCGAGACATCAAATGCCGGAGTGACATCGGTTTCGGCGAACCATGAACCATTCCCGAAACGAGCGAACCAGCCACCGGTTTGTCCTTGATCGTTCCACTGCCAGGCCCAAACCGTGGAGGTACTGCTCACCGATGGGGGCGCAACGCTCAGCGCAATGAAATAGGTGCTTCCCGGGATCAGGAGCGGCTGGATCGTCGATACGGCTGTGAAGAGCTGCGCCGTTTGAAATGCATTCGCCGAAAACATGAAGGATTCTACCAGAGCCGCAGTATTGAGATTAGAACCAGCATAAAGTGCCGCGCTCAGACTGTTTGTTCCTGCGAACCAATGCGCGGCAAAGCGAAATTGGACGAGACGGTACACTTGCCCGGCTGGAATGCTGAAGGCGACCGCGTTTGAACTGTTGCTGGCGCCACCGGTCGCCCAGGTTGAGTTCGTCGGGGTCTGAAACGACGCGCCCGGGCCGAGGTTGCCGACGATAGTGTCGCAGGTTTCGCCGGACTCGAGCACCCCGTTGCCACATCCCACGAAATGGCAGGTCGCGTCGCACGGATCGCCGGGCGTGCCATTGTTCGGTCCGTCGTCGCATTGCTCGGCGGCGTCGGGGAGGCCGTTCCCGCACCCGACCTCGGGCTCGCAGGTGCTGCTGCAGCCGTCACCGTTGAACCGGTTCCCGTCGTCGCACCGCTCGAATGTTCCCACGATCCCGTCGCCGCACCCCTCCGCCTGGCACGAGCCGTCGCAGCCGTCGCCGGGCGCCAGATTGCCGTCGTCACACTCCTCGCCCAGCTCGAGCTGGCCGTTGCCGCAGACCGGCGTTGGGCAGCCGACGTCCTCGCACCGGTTTCCGGTGAGCGTGCCGGGAAGCAAGCAGACGAAGGCGCCGCTGAAACTTCTTCCGTCCAGCGCGGAGGTCGCGTCCACAGTCAGGCTTCCCGGGGCCGTGCAGAGAACACCCGACGCGCCGCTCAGGTGGAAGACGCCCGTCTCGGGGTTGATGGTGCCGCGCGAAGAGATCAGGCCGGCGAGGTCACAGGTGCCCGATGCCGAGAGTTCGGTGCCGGCCTGTTCCACGTCGAGGAAGCAACGAAGGGGCGGCGGCCCCAGGATCGGGACGGTCAGGTCGGCGCGCCAGGTGCCGGTGAGGTCAACGGCGGCGTGTGCGTTGCGGACCCTTCCGGCGGGAACGCTGAGGGGCGGTGCCAGAAGGGCGGCAACTATGGCCACCCTGAGAATCAGTCCCGTTCGCATCTGGGGGTCCTCTCATCGTTCGTCGCGTGAATATACGGCCTACAGCCGGCCGGGGCAGATGTCGGGCGGATCTGGCACATAGAAGTGCCGCTTTCCCTTGTCTGGGTCATTGTTCCCCTTCACGCCGAGGCCGATGTAGATCGAGCCCAGTGTTGTGCGGTCGGGACAGGCACTCGCGTCCCAGCACTGGTAGCAGTGTCCGGCAGCCTTGTCGTGGCGCGGTCCCTCGGGAAACTCATAGTAGACCCACACTGCCGTGTGCAGGCCGCGCTTCGCGGCGAAGCGGCACCAGCGTCGAGCCTGATCCTCTTTGTAGGTACGGAAGTCGAGCTTCAGCTCGACCGGAACCCTCTGATCGAAGACGATGTCGACTCCAGTGACCCCGCGGCGCGAGCGCTGCTCGCTCAGGCAGTTGAAGTAGGCCGACCCGCTGCCGTCGGCATCACCGCCGCGGTGGTGGCGCCGCCGGTCGCGCGTGCCGCCACAGCGGTCTGTGAGGACCTCGAACTCGAAGAGGTCGCCCAGGATCGTGCCACTGATGAGGTCCCCGCACAGAATCTTGGCGAGCTCTTCCTGGAAATCCCCCTCGCTGACGACAGCTCCGAGGGGACCGAGCGCTGCGGCCGCCACCGACTCGAGAACCAGGTTGCCGATGTTGCGCGCCGCCCAGGTCGCGACCGCCTTACCGATATTTTTCCTGATCTTGTCGCCCAGGCAGAACTTGATCGTGTTGCGGATGCTCGACAGGGTGTTTCCGATCGAGAGCGAGACCGAGATGCCGATGATGGTAAAGTCCTCACCCGAGCGGTCGATCTTGTTCTTCGGGTCGGACGCGGCGTAGGTGTAGCGGTTGAGCGTGCGCGGGTCATCGGTCGCGCCCGGCGCGGCATCGGGGGTGAGGAACCGTCCGATCGACGGATCGTACCAGCGGCTGCGGAGGAATATGAGGCCCGTGGCCGGGTCCTGTCGCTCACCAATGTAACCGTAGCCGATCGGCCGACCGGAGCCCGCGGTCACGCGGCCCCACTCGTCGTACGCGCGCGTCGACCTCACGGCGCCCGACGCGTCGGTCACAGCGGAGACGGTTCCCCGGGCCTCAGGCCAGATGTAGCTCGCGCCTGCGGGTGAGACGATCGCCGCCAAGCCGTAGGCCCCGAAGGCATAGGCCTCGGGCGCCGAGCCGTCGGGCGCGTAGGTCACGGCGCAGTCATCGAAGCCGTCTTGCCGCGCGGGGAGAGGCAGGCATCGCCGCTCGCCTGACGCGTCGATCCGGGCGAGGAGCCGGCCCGTTACGTCGTAGCGGTATTCCACACGAGAGCCCGACGGCAGCACGACACGCGCCAGCCGGTCGAGGTCGTCGTAGTCGTAACTCGTGGTTCCGATTGGACCGCTCACGCTGCTCAGGGCTCCGCGCAGGGAGTACGTGTACATCGCCGTCCCCTCGGGGCCGACCTTGGACAGCAGCCGGTCGTCGGCATCGTACGAGTACGTCGTTACGCCCCCCCCGTCCGTGCGGGACCGCAGGTTGCCGACCGGGTCATAGCCGTAGGTGATCCTCTCCACGCTCACGCCGCCGACGATCCGGTCTACCGACGCGACACGGCCGAGGCCGTCGTAGCCGTATGTGAAGGTCGCGTGCGGCGTGGTCTCGCTGAGCAAGCGGCCGTCCGCAGCGTAGCGGTACGTGTACTCCTGCACGACGATGGATCCATCGAGGTGACGGATCGTCTCCGGCCGATCGCTCAGACCTCGGGTGAAGGCCACACTGGTGCCGTTCGGGTAGAGTATCGCCGCAAGCCGGCCCGCGTCGTCGTACTGGTAGCCCGTGGTATCGCCCGACGGGTCGGTCACCGAGGCGAGGTTTCCCGCCACGTCGTAGCGGTAGGAGGTGTCGAAGGAGGCCCCTCCCGGCGTAGTGGCGCGCACGTGCTGGGGCGCGCCCTCCGGCGTGCGCGCGATCTCAACGGTGGCGCCGTCCTGCAGCTGCACGAACGACACTTCGCCATGCTCGTCCTGCAAGAGGAAAACGCCGCCACCGGGCGCGCCCAACTCGGCGCGCGAGCCCGCGGTGTCATCCGTCTCTACCACGTAGGTGTCGCCGCTCGGGAGACTCATAGTCAGGGCGCCGGTGGTGTAGCCGTAGCTGACGACTGAGCCGTCGCCGCGCGTCCAGGTGGCCTGGCGACCGAGCGAGTCGTAGGTCCACATCTGGGCGCGCCCGCCCGGCGCCATGGTGCTCGTGAGGCCGCTCGGGCCATAGGCGAACATGGTCTCACGCGAGAGAGCGTCAATGATCGACGTGACGCGACCGTCTCCGTCAAAGTCGAATGTCGTGACGCCCCCGGTGGGATCAACTGCCCGGTTGAGGCGGAGCGATGCGTCGTAGTCGTAGCTCCAGAAAATGCCCTCGATGTCCTTCAGGGTCTTCACCGGGGCCTCGTCGCTGGAGGTCTCGTCGGAGGGGTGGTAGGTCCACCCGATCGTCCGCCCGTCGGGGTATGTAGCGCGCATCACGCGGCCGTTGGCGTCATGCTCGATGCTCACCATGCGACCGACTGGATCCCTGTAGCTCGTGGGCCGGCCGCTATGATCGTAGGTCAGCCTGCTACGGCGGCCGCCGGCGTCGATGAGTGCGGTAATGCGGCCCGCGTCGTCGCGCTCGACGGTGACGTCGTGTCCGTTGGAGGCACTCACGCCCATGAGGCGGTCCCCGGCGTCGTAGGTGAAGTTGACGGTACCGGTTGCGGTCGTGACCGCGGTCAGGCGGCCGGCCGCGTCGTAGCCATAGCCGCGCGCGCCGTTCGGCTCGCGCTCCGAAGCCAGCCGCCCGAGGGCGTCGTGGCGCCGCTCCAGGGCGACGCCGCCGTTGATGCGCGAGGTGCCAACCTCACCGCCCGGGTTCTTCTCCCATTCGAACGGCGTCCCGTCGGGCGCCACCGTCGAGTCGAGCGTGCCGTCCGAGCCCCAGGCGTAGTTGAACGCTGTGCCGTCGCCATACGCGATGCGGGTGGCGCGGCCGAGCGGATCAGTGGTCACGTGCGTGATCGTGCCGTCGGGATGGACGCTCCTGCGGGTGTGGTTCGCGTCGTCGTACGTGCTGGTCCAGGTGCCCTCGGGCGTGATCTCCGAGGTGACCCGCCCGCGGTCGTCGATGACCGTGGTCTCCACGTTGCCGAACGGGTCAGTGGAGACCGTCGTATTCGGCGCGGGATACGAGAAAGTGCGCGCCGTCGTGCCGTCGGGCAGGACGAACGCGGTAACGCGGCCAGAGGCATCAGGGATCTCACGGAACACACGCCCCTCGCCGTCGGTGGTCTGGAGAATCCGGCTCGTGTTGGCTGCGTACTCGACGATGGTCTTCTCGCCCAGCGGGTTCTCCATGACCGTCCGCCGACCCCGGCTGTCGTACTCGTACTTCCACACGTGCCCGAGTGGGTCGGTCCTGCTCGCCACGTCGTTCGAGCCTGACACGTACGTGAACGTGGTCGTGTGCCCGAGCGGGTCGGTGATCGACGTGACCTGGCCCAGGGCGTTGTACTCGGTGATCACCTGGTTGCCGGCAGCGTCGGTCTTGACTACGCGGCGGCCGGCGTCGTCGTAGGTCATGTTCTCGACGGCGCCGCTGGGCAGGACGTGGCGGAGCACGCGGCCCTGGTCGTCGTACTCGAACAGCTCGGGCGCCCGGCCCTCGATATGGTAGGAGAGCATCCGGGACCCGGTCGCGTAGGTGAAGGTCTGATCGAAGCCGTCCACGGTGGTGGCGGCGACGAGGTCACCGTTCGCGTCGTGGGCATAGGTGACCTGCACGCCGCTCATCAGGTCCCTGGCGGCCTTGACGAGACCATCGGGCCCGCGGACCAGGTCGACGACGTTTTCGCCGTCCAGGTTCACGTCGCCACCCGAGAGATCGATAGTCACGCCGTCGGGCTCGCTGAACTTGATCACCTCGAAGTCGCTGGTGCGGAAGGTGATCACTTCGCCGAAATCGGTGGTGAGCTCGTAGTAGGCCGGCTCCCAGGGTGTCTGCAGGTCTTCGTCCTCGTAGACGTCGGGGTCCCTCGGGTCGGGGCTTGGGTTGACAAGTAGCTCGAACGACGTGATCGAGTAGGGAACGAAATCCGCATTCAGCGTACGCAGCGTGGCGGCGCTGCCGTCGAGGTTGAAGTAGACCGGCCGTGACGGGTGGATCGACGCGATCGTGTCGTCGTGCTCGACCTCGATGAGGAACTCGTACCTGCGCCCGTCGGGCAGGACGAAGCGGAGCGGGTGATCGTAGAGAGATTCGACGTCGAAGCGCGGGAGGGGGATGCAGCGGGGGAAAGCACACAGGACCACATTCCAGCCGCTCTTCATCTCCTGCGGTCGTTCCAGGTGGCCCATGTGCCACTCGTAGCGCCAACCGTTGCCCAGCTCGGTACGGCGCAAATCGAGGCTATCGTAGATCCGGCTCAGCGTGATCGACGCGGTACGGGTCTCGATCACCAGGTCGGTGAACTCCAGGCGCAGCATGCCCGGCTTGGCCGAGCCCTCGAGGCTGACGCTGATGAAGGCCTCGCCGACATTCCCGGCAGCGTCGAAGGCGGTAAGAACCAGGCGCCACGTGCCGTTGATGATGGTGGCGGGATTGAGCGTGCCCAGGATGCCGTTCGTGACCGGCGCGTTGCCGCGGCCGATCAGCATGCACCCTCCGTCGCCCCACTCGCGGCAGAGCTCCAGCCGGTACTCCCGGAACGCCGGGTCGGCCGCGGTGCCGAGGACCGGGACGGCCTCGATGACCGTGGCGCCGTCGCTCGGCGACGTGATGGCCACGGTCGGCGGTGTCGTGTCGCCCTCTGCCGCCACGCCAATGCCGTAGCTCTGCGAGGCCGCTGCGCCGCGGCCGTCGGTTACCGTGAGGGTCACCGGGAAGTTTCCCGCAGCGCCGGCAGGGATGTTCCAGCTCACGAGGCTTGCCCTGGTCACCGTCATGCCCGCCGGCCCCGTGACGGCCCACGTGAGCATAGCGTCGTCCGGGTCGACCGCTTCGGCCGCATAGGCGTACGTAGCCCCCGCGGTGCCGACGAGGTTCGGGAGCGACACGATCCTGGGCGGCGTATTGACCTCCTCTATCGCGACGTCCCACGTCTGCGTGTCGAGGGCGCCCGCGGGATCTCGTACCACCACGGTGACAGTGACGCTGCCCGCGGCCGTGGCTCCCGGCATCCAGCTGACGAGCCCCGTCGACGAATCGATCATCATGCCCGCAGGTGGCGAGGAGACGCTGAAGAGGAGCAGGTCACCGTCGGGATCCCGCGCGGTGGCCGCGTAGTAGTAGGTGACACCCTGCGTCGCGGTGGTGACCGGCGTCGAGGTGATCTCGGGTGGGCGATTGGTGCGTGGCGGCCCGACCGTGGTGGTCGTAGTCGTGCTCACCACCGATGTGGTCGTGCTGAAGGTCGTGGTCGGAGTCGTGCCCGTTGTCGTGGACTGTGTAAAGGTCGCTGTCGTGGCCGTGGATGACGACGTCGACGTGGAGCTGCTTGTCGTTGAGGTTGTGGGGCCCACGGTGCTCGTCGTTGTGCTGGACGTCGTTGCAGCGGTGGAGGTCGGCGTGGACGTGGAGCTGCTCGTGCTTGGGCGGCTCGACGTCGTGGTACTGGAGCTGGTGGAAGAGGGTATCGTGATCGAGCTGGTGGTCGTCGTGGCAGTCGTGCTCGTCGAGGGCCTCATCGTGCTGGTGGAGGTGGTCGTCGTCGTACTTCCCTCGGTCGCGCACGGGCCCGTCGAATCGACGAGCAGCCCCTCGTCCAGACACACATGGCCTGGGCGCTGGTCGTGGGGTACGCACACCTTCACCGCCCCCATGCACCCGCCTCCCCGACCATCGTCTGCCCTGAAAGTCACCCTATAGACGCGACCGTTTCCCTTCCCTGAGCGCTCGGCGCGCACCTGCGCGGCATCTGCGCCGCCCCCCATAGCGTCTGGGCACGTGTCCCCGTCGCCCTGGCCGTTGATGGGTTCGTCCTGCGCGATGTCGGTGATCGTGATGGTTGCGGGGTCGCCGTCGGGGTCCGTCACGCGAGCAACTGATACCGCCACGAACTCGTGATTCGGCGGCCACAGCTCATCTGGGTTTGCGATCGCCCGCGAACAATCAGGTGGTCGATTGGTGCCGAGCGTTGTGCTCGCGGTCGTGGGCACTTGGAACGCCTCGGTGCCGTCGGATACGCCCCCGGGGTTCGTGATCCGGAACTGGAAGAAGGTGCTGAAGTCCGCCGCCCTCAGCGTGGTGCTGCTGAAGAAGCTACCTGCCTGGTCGAAGGATGCGGGAACGATGCGGAGCACACGTCCGTCTTGCGTGCTCGTCGGGGCGGCCGACCCGTTCAGCGTGAGGCTCGTGACGTCCGAGAAGTCCGGGAACGAGACGGTCACCGCTTGGGCCGGGCGGGTGCTGGCGAGCATCAGGGCACACGCACAGGCGAGTGGAATCCAAGCGTGCCTCAGAACCATCAGGCCAAGCGCAAGGGCACGCGGTGCGCGGCAACCGTACATCTCGACGACATCCGCCGTTTGACGGCGGATGCGACCACGCATCGCGTCCAAGCAACGGTCGCCAGCGCCGCGGCCGCTCAAGAAGCGCCTCTTCGCCTTGCGGTTGCCTGGGCCAACATGATCCCTCCGGCTAGGCCACTGGCAAACGTCGTTGGTGGCCAAGCATCCAAGATGTCCTCCCTCTCCGAGTCAACTGTCAAGTCAATAATGTGGGTCTCAAGACGGTCGACCGGCATTCGGCCCACGACGCCGCGCGTCAGAACGCGCCGAGATGCGACGACGAGGGCCGACCAGACGCAGACGCTCTGGTCGAGCGCCGGCCGGGCGCCGGTACGCTGTTCGTGGCCGCGCTCGATCTTTTTCCACCCCACTGATCGCCCGACCAGGTTGCACGGCACCGGGCACCGGCTCTATGAACGGCCCCGTCGTACGGTCACGATGGCGAAGACCTGTATCGTGCTCGGCCACGAGCGCGTCCGCGAGCTGCTCGCCGACGGGCGGCTGCCCGCCCGCTTCGCCGATCTCCGGCGCGTGCTCGGCAGGAAGCCGCCGATCGGGAACACCGGGCCCGAGCGGCTACCGCTCGCCGTTACCGCCTGGACGGTGGGTTGCTGACCGCTGTCCCCCGGCCGCCGGGAACGTCCCGGCATGGCGACAAGCACGCGACCGGCAGCCCCATGCGAGCCGGGCGAGCGCATCGAGCCCGCGGCCTCCTGGTGGGAATGCTCGTCACCGGCGCCAGCGTCGCCGTGGCGATGGCCGGCGGCCTGCCCGTCGAGCACGACCTGCTCGACGCCCTCGTGACGGCGGAGCGCTGTCGCGGCGAGCCGGTCACGTGCCGGCCGCGGCCCCGGCCCCGGGGCACGACGGTATCCGTCCGGCTCGTACGCTTGCAGCCCCGGGACCTCTTCCTCCACCTGCCGGATGCGCCCGTGCTCGACATCGACGTCGAGGTCCATGATGCCGCCCTCGTCGTCACCGTCGAGCCGGCGAAGCCGGGTGGCGGCGCCGGCGACGTGCACCGCACGGCGGGGCCGGGACGGCAGCGTGTCCGCGTCGCGCTCGCGGCGTTCGCGGGTGCCGTGGTGCGTCTCGCCTTCTCGGTCGACGGCGACGGCAGCGCCGACGTGTTCGCCCTGCGGCTCCACGGCGAGCAGGAGACATCCGCGCCGCCACCGCGCGCCCGCCCGGCGGCGTCTGCCGGACGGCCGCCGAACGTGGTCGTGTACGTGATCGACACCCTGCGTGCCGACCACCTCGGGTGTCACGGGTACCCGCGTCCGACGACGCCGCGCATCGACGGGTTCGCGCAGTCGGCCGTACGCTTCACACACGCCGTGGCACAGAGCTCGTGGACGCTGCCCGCGGTCGGGTCCATCCTGACTGGCCGCACACCACCGGCGCACGGTGCGGTCGACCCCGACCACGGGCTCCGTGCCGACGTCGCCACGCTTGCGGAGCTGCTCGGCGGAGGCGGCTACGTCACCGCCGCCTTCGTGACCAACTACCTCGGCGGTGCCGCCTTCGGGCTCGACCGGGGGTTCGCGGTGTTCCGCTTCTACCCCGAGCGCGGCGCGACCCGGCCGGCTGTCTACCTGCCCTCGGACGTTCTCGCACGGCGGGTCGTCCGCTGGCTCGACCGACGGGTGCGCACCCCGTTCTTCCTCTACGTGCACGCGACCGACCCGCACTTCCCCTACCTGCCCGCCCCACGCTACGCGCGGCCGTTCCTCGGCCGCGCCGTGACGGTGCCCGCCGCGACCCGCGTCGTCGACGCCGTGCGTCCGCTGCACAACGGCCGCGAGCTCTGGGGGACGCGGCCGGCGCGCATCGCGTCCGGCGACCTCGCCCTGCTCCGCGACCTGTACGACGGCGACGTACGCGCTGCGGACGCCGGTTTCGGGCGGGTTCTCGACGCGCTGCAGGCACGGGGCCTGCTCGACGACACGATCGTGGTCCTCACCAGCGATCACGGAGAGGAGTTTTCGGAGCACGGCGGCGTCGGGCACGGGCAGACCCTCCACGGAGAGGTCCTGCACGTCCCGTTGCTCATCCGACTGCCGGGCGGCCGGGACGGTGGTCGCGTCGTGGACGGGCTCGTCCAGCACGTCGACATCCTGCCGACCGTGCTCGACCTGGCCGGCATGCCGGGGCCCCCCGGGCTGGACGGGCGGCCCGCGCTCGTGCCGGACGAGGCGGCGGAGGCGTATGCTGCACTCCGCCTCGGCCGCTTCGCCCAGGACGCCATCGTCGGCGACGGCTGGAAGACGATCCGCGACCTCGAGACGCCTTGGCCGCGCCGCTTCGTCCTCTTCGACACGGTGCAGGATCCCCGCGAGCAGGTGGACGTGTCATTGACCTGGCCGGTGCTGGCCGCCTACGGGCGTGCACGGGTACGGGCGGCGGCAGCGCCTCGTCCCGTCGGACCTCGGATCCCCGAGGAGCGCGTGGAGCGCCTGCGGGCGCTCGGCTACGTCGCGGATCGCGGCTCCTGACGGCGCGCCAGGGCTGCCGCCACGACGCCCGTGCCGAGGACGGCGGCGAACTTCCAACGGTCGGCGGCCTCCGCCGGCAGCCCCGCGACGAGCACCGCCATCAGGATCCCGGCAAGCGCGAGCATGTCCCACCGGCGCCGGCGCACGGCGTCGGTGACCCAGACGAGCCCGCGGGCCGCCAGCAGCAGCATCGGCACGGCGATCGGCAACCGGTACCGTCCGGCGATGAAGAACGGCAGCAGTGAGAGCACGTAGGCGCCGATCACCCAGACGAGGATTTCGCCCTCACGGCGCTGGAGTGCCAGCGCCATGCCGAGGAGCGCGAGCGGGCAGATGCTCCCGAAGGTGAGCAGCGGCAGGCGGAGCACCCACGACTCCTCGACCGCGTCCTCGTAGGTGTCACCGAAGCTGCCTTCCTCGAAGCCCGCGAGCACGAGCCGCAGCTTCCGCGCCTCGAGAAGCGCGTACCGCCACGGGTTCTCGCGGATGGCGGACAGGCCGCGCGAGAACCAGTACCACGATACCTCCGCCGGCGTGAGGCGCCGGCCGGTCCCCTGCTCCGCAACGCGCCGGGCGTCGACCACGTGGCCCACCGCGTCGTCGCGCACGCCGTCGACGGGCGAGTACGTCCCGTCGGCCTCCGCGTGGGTCGCGATGTAGAAGTGGATGCCCCACAGCGACGCCCCGCCCCCGCGCGCCATCACGACCCGGTCGCGGAGCAGGAACGGCCCGAGCACCAGCACCGTCCCGAGCGCGAGGAGCGCGAGGCGGGCGGCTCCCTGTCGCACACCCTGCGCCGGACGGACGATCCACCAGGCGAGCACGGGGCCGACCAGGGCCGCGTTGGCACGCAGCGCCACCAGCGCCCCGAAGGCGCATCCGGCACCGAGCGCCCAGCGCGCGTCGGGACCGTCGCTGTGGACGAGGCACACCAGCAGCACCGCGACCGTGAACGAGACCAGCGAGAACTTGACCAGCAGCGTCTCGTAGAACACGGCCGGGGCGTAGAGCGCGGCCATCGCCGCCGCGAGCAGACCCACCGCCGGCGAAAACAGCCGGCGGCCGACGACGTAGACGAGCGGGCACACCGCCGCCCCGAGCAGGATATGCACGGCCAGCGGGACGATCCAGCGCTGGCCGCCCAGACGGTAGAGGAGGCCGAGCCAGTACGCGTACGCCGGACCGCTGTCGTAGTCCGCCGACCACCCGCCGAGCCAGTCGCCCGCCCCGACCGCCCCGGCGACGTGCATCGCCAGCCAGCGATCCATCCCGGCCTCCGGCGGCATCTCGAGGAGCACGTCGGCCATGGCGTGCAGGTGCAGCGCGCGCAGCGCCACGGCGAGGGACGTCAGACCGGCGAGCGCGATGGTGACCCTGCGGTGCACGTTAGTCCATGTAGCCGAGCGCGCGCAGGCGGGCGGCATCCTCGTCGCGGATGCGCGGCTCGACGGCCCCGTGCCGGCTCCGCTGCTCGGCGAGCCAGCCGCGCGCCAGGGCCGCCAGCCGCGTCGCCGTGGGCAGCTCCTGCATGCGGAGGTTGCGGCGCTCGGCCGGGTCCCGGGGAACGTGATACAGCTCCGCCACCCCCTCCTCGGACGCCTCGATGTACTTCCACGGGCCCGCACGTACGGCGACCATGTCGCCCATGGCCGGCCATTCGCGCCGGTCCGGGGGCGTATACAGGCGCCGCTGGAAGTACAGCACGCGGTCCGGCGGGGCGTCGCCGTTCGTCAGGACGGCCGCGAGGGTCTGCCCTTCCGGCCGGAGCTTCAGCGCCGGCAGACCGACCAGATCGAGGACGGTCGGCGCCACGTCGAGCAGGCTCACCGGGGCGTCCACGACGCGGCCGGCCGCCACGTGCCCGGTCCAGGAGACCACCAGCACCACCCGGACCAACTCCTCGTGAAGGTTGATGCCGTGCTCCATCCAGCCGTGCTGCATGAGCCCCTCGCCGTGATCCGCCGCGACGACGACGACCGTGTCCGCGGGACCCCTGCGGTCGACCTGCTCGAGCAGGCGGCCCAGCTGGTCGTCCACGAAGCGCATCTCGCCGTCGTAGCCCGCCACCTGACGCGCGAGCCGCGGCCGGCCGCCACCACGCTCGCGGAAGCGGCGCCGGTAGCCGCGTGGGGGCTCGTAGGGCGCGTGGGCATCGTAGTAGTGGACCCACAGGAAAAAGGGCCGTCGACCGCTCGCGGACGCGAGCCAGGCGAGCGCGCGATCCGTGGTGGCGTCGGCGCGGCGATCGAAGGCCTCCGCCAGTGCGAAAGCTTCCCACCGCCGCTCGACGACGCTGGCGCTGGCGGCGGGGAAGGTGTCGTCGTAGTGCTCGAAGCCCCGGTCGAGACCAAAGCGGCGCGCCAGCGGGAAGGCACTGACGACGGCCGCGGTCTGGTAGCCGCCGTCGCGCAGCACCTCGGCCAGCGTCGCCACTTCGTCCGCCAGCACGCTGCCGTTCTTCACCATGCCGTGCGCGAACGGATAGCGCGAGGTGAAGAGGCTCGCGTGCGACGGGCCGGTCGTCGGCATCGGCGTGTAGGCGGCGACGAAGTGCGCCCCGTGGGCCATCAGGCGGTCGAGCGCCGGCGTGGTGGGGTGTGCATACCCGTAGCCCGACGCATGGTCCGCGCGCGTGGTGTCGAGGGTCACGAGCAGTACGTTCGGGCGGCTCGCGCCGGCACAGCCCGCCTGACCGACGCCCGCGAGCAGCAGTGTGGCCAGGGCCCGCACGGTAAAAGCACGTCGACGGCCTGAGACGGTGCCGGAACGCATGGCATTTCCTTCTCTTTGGGTTGCGTCAGGGCTTGTCAAGCTTCTTCGTGTTGGGCTAATAGGGTTCATGGCATCCAAGGCCTCTTTTCGGCTCTCCATTCTTGGGGCGCTACTCACCGTCGCCCTGGCATCGGGCGTGGTCGGGCTGTGGCCGGATCCCCGGCCCGGGTATGGCTACGGATACAAGAAGTGCGGCCGTGCCTGCGAGGTGAGGAAGTGCAGGGGAACGTGCAACAAGGCCCGCCGGACCTGCGCCTACTGCGCCAAGCAGGACAAGAAGGCCCTGCTGGCGAGCTGCACGGCCGGCAAGGGACCGTGCCGGGCACAGGCCAAGCAGCGTCTGCGCGAGCTCGTCGGTACCTGCCGGTCCGCCACCGGCTCGTGCGGCGGGTGCTGCAAGAGCGGCGCCGGCGAAGACTGCCCGAGCTCCTTCTCGGGGACGCGCGGGTTCGGATCGTATTTCCGCACCGTCCGGCACTACGGGAAGGTTCGGCGCTACAAGCCGAACTGCGACCTCGGGGACTGCGCGGCGGTCTGCGAGGCCAGTCGCCAGCGCGCGCTGGCGGCCTGCGCGCAGGGGGGATGCTCCGCCGAGCAGACCGCCGGGATTGAGCGGCAGTACAGCGTGTGCCAGCAGGCCTGCGCTGGCTCCACGACCACCACGACCACGACGCTGCCTGGGGGCTCTCCCTCGGGGGCGTACCTGGCCTCCGACTGAGCGAGCCGTTCCGGACGCGTCATCGGATGTCCGCGGGCCGGGGCCGGCGGTGATGGGCCTGGCGGCGCTCGACGACGAAAGTGGTAGCAATACGGTAGCAGCGGTGAGCGCGGGCGGTGGTGAGGCGCTGCAACTCGTTGATAACGTGAATGCCCCCGGCGCGATTCGAACGCACGACCCCCGGATTAGGAATCCGGTGCTCTATCCACCTGAGCTACGAGGGCACAGCAGGAAGATCGCGCACTTACCGAGTTCGACGAGGCGCGTCAAGCCGAAGGGGTGGGATGGCGGTCGTCGACATGTTCGGCACGTAGTTATCTAATGCGGCGCGTCGAGCGCACGATACTACGACCAATGGACGGCGCCATTTCACCCCTTTACGGGATTCACAGCGGTCCAGCTCGCTGCTACACGCCAGGCCTCCCGATCAGCAGCATCCTCTTCGTCATCACTCGTCCGGCGCGTCCGTGGAGGTGGGGAATGTCCGACAACGTGGAGCCGCGCGTGCGACGCCTTGTGGCTGAGTACCTCGGAGTCGATCCGGACGAGCTTGCCGCAGACGTCTCGCTGACCGACGACCTGGCCGCGGACTCACTCGACCTGCTCGAGCTCGCCATCGTTCTCGAAGGTCAGTTCGGGATCGTGATTCCGGAATCCCTGCTCGACGACGTCCATCGCTACGGCGACCTCGTGGACGCGGTCACCACCCTCTCCGCGCGCCACCAGCCCTTCGATGACGTCACCCCGGTCGTCTGGGCGCGCGTCGTGTCCGGCGCCGGCAGCGGCGTTCTCGCGCGGGCGGGCGAGCTCACGCCCTACACGGCCGAAGACATCGCGGCCGATGCGCTCCACGCCGGGCCGGGCGCTCATCTCGAGATGTCGGTTCCCACCGACACCAGCGACCGCACCATCGCGCGCCTCGCAAACGACTTTGCCTGGCTCGAAACGCGCGGCGTCCAGGTGAGCGTCCGGCGCGACCGCACCGTCGATCCGGCCGGGAAGCGCCCGCACCCGCACGCGGCGTGAGGCGTGCGAGGCGTAGGTGGGGATCACGCCGCGTCGATGAGTGCCCGGGCACGGCCGAACACGCCGTCGAGCATCGGGCGCGTCAGCTTGCCCGTGAAGGTGTTCTGCTGGCTCGGGTGGTACGAACACAGCAGGACGAGCCCCGACGGGAGCTGATGCTCGGCCCCATGCCCGAAGCGCGGCATGGGGCGCGGCACGATCGCTCCGCGCGCCCGCTCTGCGGCCAGAAACCCATCGTGCGCCACCTTGCCGAGCACGACTACGACCCGCAGGCGCCTGAACAACGCCAACTCGGCGAGCAGATGCATACGACACGCCGCCACCTCCGCCGGCGTGAGGCGGTTGGCGGGCGGGGCGCAGCGAGCAACGGCGGTCACGAACGCGTACCGCAGGCGGAGGCCATCGTGCCGGTCGGTGGACGTGGGTTGATTCGCAAACCGTGCCCGATGCAGGGCGGCATACAGCCAGTTGCCGCTCTCGTCGCCGGTGAAGATGCGGCCGGTCCGGTTGCCGCCGTGGGCCGCGGGGGCCAGCCCTACCACGAGCAGGCGCGGCTCGGGATCCCCGAACCCCGGCACCGGCCGCCCCCAGTAGCGCCAGTGCCGGAAGCGCGCCACCTTCTCCCGCGCGACCCGCTCGCAATGGGCATTCAGGCGCGGGCATTGCCGGCAAGCGACGACTCGCCGCTCGACCCGCACCAGCCACTCACTCGCCGCAGAGGACACCGGCGGTCACGAAGAGCATGTGGGTATCGCGCACGGTGCCGCTCAGGACCTCGCCCTCGCCCGCGGGCTCGACCGCCCGCACGGCGACCGCTGGCGCCGACACCGGCGCGATGGCGGCGGGCGGCGCGTAGCCTTCCGGATAGTGAAAGGCGGTCTCGAGCAGGTCGCCGGTGGCGAGCTGTCGCGCCGGAACGGGATCCATCCCGAGACGGTAGAACGGATGTCCTGCGGCGGCGACGACCACGTGCCCGGAATCGAGCACGACGCGCACGAGTGGCACCGGGCCGATCCGCGTCACCTTGAGAAGCTGCCGGAACCCGAGCCCGCCCGACGGCAACCGGGTGAGCACCGCGAACCCCTTCCCCGGGGTCTCTTCCATCGCCACCGGCCCTTCGGCAGATTCGACCATACAGGTGGTGGCCAGGCCGCGAGGCTCATCCGTCATGCGGTGCGAACGATAACCGGTCTACATCGGCAGCGCCAGCTGTCGACGATCGCGCCGCCGGGACGCCGGACGTTTCACCGGCCCGGTCCGGCGTCCCGAGCGCACCATGCGCACGGCATCCTCGAGCGACACCCCGGTGGTCCGACAGTAGCGCTGCAGCGCCGCCCCCAGGGCGAGCAGTTGCGCATCGCCGCCCCACAGCGCGGTCATCTTTTGCACACGCCGCCACGTCGGCACGAGCGTCCCCGCGAGCCAGCGGCGCATCACCGACGGGCTCACCTGCAGCGCGCGTGCCATGTCGCCGCTGCCAATACCGTGGATACTGCGCACCGCGGCGAGGTAGTGCGGGACGGTGAGCATGGACGGTCGAACCGCTCGGGGCCGAGCCATACTCAGCGTCGGGCCGCCTGGCGCACCGGCCGGCGGCGCGTGAGCCCGCCCACGCGCCGTTCGACGAGCGCGTCGGCGCGCGCCAGCAGCCCCTCGTTCTTGGTGTACCGCTCGATCATGTAGGAGAGATCTCCCAGGTCGTGGATGAGCAGCTGGATGGCCCGTTCGCGCCACTCCGGGCTTTTCACCACCTTCATCAGGTCGACCACCAAGTCTTCCAGCTCGGAGGCCTCGATGTCGATCGCCATCTCGAACGCGCGCTCGAGCGTGATTTTCCCGCCGGCCTCCCGGACGTACGAGCTCAGGAGCGCCCGCAGCCGGGTGACGGTAGTCGGCTCGAACCATACGCGTGTCTTGGCGGCGCGCGGGTCCGACTCCACGATGCTCTCCACGAGCGCGAGCGCCCCACAGTGCGCCGCCTCGTGCCGGGCCATCGTGAACCAGAAGTTGCGGACCTCCTGCGGGCGCGAGAACATACGCACGAAGCCGACGTAGAGGCTCATCGTTCGCTTCTCGAGATCAATGGCGGTGTCGAGAATCTCGCGCACCGTCGCTCGCCTCGCACGCGGTCGAATCGGCATGCCTGCACCCTTAGCAAAGCCCTCGCCCCGATGTAAAAAGCGCCGTGGACCAGCGCCTCGTCACCGACCTCGAGGCCGCCATCGCCGACGTAGGCGCGCTACTCGTGCGTGCCCAGAAGTATCGCGCCGGCGACACCGCCGCGGCCGTCCTCCGGCGAGCCCTGGCCCTCGGGGACTCGGTCCGTCGGCTCCATCGACGGGGGGCGCTGAACGCGACCGCGGTCGCGGAACACCTCGCACGAGCGCGCGCGCTGGGGGCAGAGCTGCAGGCCTTCCTGGTGCAGGTGCGGGACGGGTCCATCTACCACGCAGCCGTCGCAGCCCATACCGCAGGCGATCAGGACGCCCTGGCTCGTACGCTGCCGTCGATCTTCGCTGGCCTCGCGCCTGCCGCCCGTCCGCGCACACTCTTCTATCCAGTGGCGTGGCGGCACCGTGGCCGGATCCGTCCGCCTGCTGACCTCGCCGGCGTGATCGCAGACCTCGCGACACAGGGCATCCTGGCCGAGGGCGATGACCTGACGCCAGGCGTGGATCCCCTGCTGCCCGCCATCATGCTCTGGGAAGAGACCGACCCCGACCAGCCCCTCGCCCTCGAGCTGTCCGCCGACACGCTTCCTCCCGGATACCAGCTCGAGCCCACGGGTGCGCACCTCGTCTACGTGGCGCGGCTGCGCGTGCCCGCGACCGTCCGCGTCGCGACCGCTCTGGACCCTGACGGCGGGGACGACGTGCCGATAGACTACCTTGCCTACCGTAACGCCCTGGTCACCAATCTGCTGGCCGCCGGCGTCGCCGTCCGGTAGGTGTCAATTCCGCAGGCGTGCCTTCAGCTTCGCCAGCAGACGCCGGAACTCGGCGCTCTCGCGAAGGCGTTCCGTGGTCTTCTTGAGCCCGTGGATCACAGTGGAGTGGTCCCGGAGGAGCTTGGCCCCGATGGCGCTCAGCGGACTGTCCGTTTCCTCATGGCAGAGATACATCGCCAGGTGTCGTGCGCGCGCGACCCGAGCCGTCCGCTGGGTGGAGGTCAGCTCCTCACGGCTGACACCACACTCGTCGCAGGTCTCGTCGATGATGCGATCGAGGGAGACATCGCTGGCAGACGCACTGGCCGCCGTGCCGAGGAGCTGCTCGGCGCGCGCGAGATCGACGCTCCCTCCTCCCAAGCTCCCGACCGCTTCGATCTTGGTGAGCGCCCCCTCGAGGACGCGCACGTTGCTGCACCAGCCGTCGGCCAGGAAGCCTTCCAGGTCCGGATCGAGGGTGAGCCCAAGCGTCGCCGCCTTCCGCCGCACCAGTGCCAGGCGCAACGCCGGATCGGGCGGCGCGACGTGTGCCAGCAAGCCGGAGGCGAATCGGTTGCGCAGGGCTTCTTCGACGCCCGGCATCTGTTGTGGCGCACGGTCGGAGGCGATGACGATCTGCTTGCGGCCGTCATGCAGGGCGTTGAAGGTGTGGCAGAACTCTTCCTGCGAGCGCTTCTTCCCGGCAAGGAACTGGATGTCGTCGATCACCAAGGTCGCAATGCCGCGGAAACGCTGCCGGAAGCGCTCCATGCGCTGTGTCTTGATGGCCGCGATCATCTCGTTGACGAAAGCTTCGGCCGAGATGCGGAGCACGCGGCCGTGGCGGGGCTGCGCCGCGAGCCCGGTGGTGATGGCACACAGGAGATGGGTCTTGCCGAGCCCGACCCCACCATAGAAGAACAGGGGGTTGAAGCGGATGCCCGGCTGGTGCACCACCGCCTGCGCGGCCGCAAACGCCACCTGGTTACTGGCACCGACGACAAAACTGTCGAACGTGAAGCGACCGGGCGGCTCCGGGGCTCGGGCCTCCACCGCCACCACATGCGGCATGGCCACCGGCACGTCGAGCCGGCGGTTCACGCGCAGGACGACCGTTGCGGGGGCCCGGCTGGCGTGCGCGACGGCCTGCTCGAGCGCCCCGAGAAAGTGTCGTCTCAGCCAGTCACGAAGGAACCCGCTGGGCGCTTCGAGGGTCAGCACCCCGGCGGCCCAATCTGTCGCCCGCAGCGGAGTGATCCACGTGTCGTAGTCTTTTTCCGCCAACTCGCTGCGGAGCCATCGCCGCGCCTCGAGCCAGATGGTGTCGAGCATCCACCGTCCCCTCTTCGCCCCGACCACCGTCGGGCTCTCGAAGATCCCACCGCGTGACCCTGTCCACAGATGGGGAGAACTCGTGCAAGTCCTCTCCATACCGCTGGTCACACAGCTGCGGCCACTGCCCCGCTACACCACCCCGCCTCACCCCCCCGCTCACGGGAAGTCGACCGCGACCAACCCTTCCACCGTCCGCATAGCTAAGAAAGTAATATGTCGCTGGGAAGGGAGTCATGTACTCCGGTGCTGCGCCGAATGCAAGTGGAAACATCGCGCGTCGCTAACTCCGCGCGCCGACGAACAGAACGCGGACGTGTGTTCGTGATGACTCACGCGCGCGCACGCTCGCGCGGCGACGATCGCCCCGCGAGCGGCACGTCCAGCGCGTGCGGCGCCGCCTCATACACCGGCAGAACCTCCGGCAACCATTCACGAATCTGCTGTTCGCGCGTGCCGTGACTCGGATGCGTCGAGAGAAACTCGAGCGACCCGCCGCCACTACGTTCCATGCGCTGCCAGAACGTGATCGCTGCACGCGGGTCGTAGCCTGCGCGCGCCATTAGAATGAGCCCGATGTGATCGGCTTCGGATTCAACAGCAGGAGCTGCGCCCGGTTCGTGAACGGGACCCGGGCGCATGCGACCAGGGCATACAGGACGAGAAACAAGAGGGGGCGTCGCATGGCAGGCAACGCCCCCTCGTCGGCGATCGCTAACTCTTGGCCTTCAGAGTCTCGTCGATCATCTGCGAGAAACCCTCTACCGATCGGTTCTGTACGCGCTTCCCCCCGATGAAGAAAGTGGGCGTGCCCGACACGTCGGCCGCGCGCCCGTCCGCCGCGTCCTTGTCGACGATGGCCTGGACCTCGGGCGAGTTCATGTCCTTCTCGAAGCGCGGCACGTCGAGGCCGATCTGGCCAGCGAATTCCTTGTACTTGTCGTTCCCGAGCGTGGAGAGGTTCAGGAAGATGATATCGTGCATCTCCCAGAACTTGCCCTGCTTACCGGCGGCCACCGAGGCCTTGGCGGCGGGCATGGCCTGAGGATGCATGGTGGCCGGAAGCGGGAAGTTCTTGTACGCGAAGTTGACGTCCTTGGGGTACTTCTTGAGCACTTCGTCGACCAAACTGGCCGACCTAGCGCAGAACGGTCATTGGAAGTCCGAGAACTCGATGATCGAGACCTTGGCGTCCTTGGGCCCCTTCACCTGCGCCGCGACGATCGGGATGTTGTAGACCTTGTTCGGGTCCGGGGTGCCCGGGCGAGCCCCTGCGGCGGGCGCGGCCTTGATCTGCTGGACGGCTTTGTCGAGATTCTCGAGCTTGGCCAGGATGTCCTTCTGGCCCTTCTTGATCTCTTCCACATCGCTCGGGCTCGCACCGCACGCCGAGAGCGTCGCGAGACCGAGAAAGGCAAAGCTCCGCGGGAATTTCCGCATGCGCACCTCCTCGGCCGGCGATTAAACGGGGGCCGCGAGCGGCTGTCAAGGCAGCGGGCTCCTTGACTCCCCTGCCATTCTTGGCTACCCCGCCCTGAGCCGGGACATTCTCGGCCTGTCGGCCAGGGAGGGCACTATGCGGGTCTCGAAGAGGATGGTGTTGGGAACTGTGGCGCTGTTCGCCGTAACGGGTTGTGCGAGCATGCGGGAGCGCGAGTGGGGAAGCTGTGCGGTTGCCGGAGCCCTGATCGGCGGGACCGCTGGCGGCGTCACGGGCGGTGTCGCCGTCAACAATAGCAGCGACGATCCGGACAACGCCAATCGCGGCGCCGCCATCGGTGGCGGTCTGGTAGCGGGTGCGCTCCTCGGTGCGCTGCTCGGCCACGCGATCTGTGACCCCATGAAGGCCCCGCCGGTGCCTCCGCCGCCGCCCCCGCCGCTGGCCCCGCCCCCGGGCACCAAGCTGGGTGAGCTCGGGGCCGCCCACTTCGACTTCGACAAGGCCAACGTGAAGCCCGCGGGCGCCGAGATCCTGAACGGTGTCGTGAAGACCCTGAAGGACCATCCATCGGTCAAGGTCGACGTCGAAGGCCACACCGACAGCGTCGGATCGGACGCCTACAACCTGAAGCTGTCCGAGCAGCGCGCCCAGGCGGTGACGAACTACCTCGTCCGCCAAGGCATCGACAGCAGCCGTCTCATGACCAAGGGCTACGGCAAGGCAAAGCCGGTGGCCGACAACGCCACCGCCGCGGGTCGGGCCAAGAACCGCCGCGCCGAGATCTACGCCCGCTGACCAGTAACGACGGTTCCATCCTGGGGGCCGGGGCACACGTAGCCCCGGCCCTTCTTCTTGCCGCGTGACGGACTTCAGCAACTGCTTCCTGCTCGTGTTCGGGCAGCTCGCCGTCGGTGGCATGGCGGGATTGGCGGTCCCGCCGTTCACGGTGATTGAGCGGGGGTTCTACAAGTCGAGCGCGGGTGTGTTCTTGGGCTGCGGCGCGCTCTTCCTCATCGGGAAGATCACGCTCGTGTTGCGAAGCGGCGGTCCGACCGTCGCCCAAGGTCTCGAACTCGTACTGTGGGGGGGGTTCGTGTTGGCCACGGCCCTCTACCTCGCCGCCCTGTGGGGCGACAGCGGGCTCCGCCGCGCGCGTACCTACACGGCAGCCCTGCTGCTCGGGGTCGTAGCGCTGGCAACCAGCGCCAGTGCCTACCGCCTGGGGTCCCTCTGGTCACCGATCACGCTGCTCTATCCCCTCGCCTTCCTGACCGGCGCCCTGACCCTCGGGGCGGTTGCCACCGGGATGCTGCTCGGTCACTGGTATCTGATCGACCTCGGCCTCTCGATCGTGCCGCTGCAGCGCCTCTTCCGCTACTTCATGACGGTCGTCCTCGTGCAGCTGGGGACCATCGTCCTGACCACCCTCCTGATGGCGGTAACCCCCGGGCCTGCCGCGGCGGCGGTGGCGAACCTGTGGACCGAGCACGCCTCACTGTTGGCCCTACGGCTCGTACTCGGCCCGGGGGCGACCCTTGCCCTTGGCTACATGATCCACCGCACGCTGCAGATCCCGCAGACCATGGCCGCGACCGGCCTCTTCTACATCGCCATCCTGGCGGTGATGGTCGGCGAGCTGCTCGGGCGCCTGATCCTGTTCCGGACCTCGCTGCCGCTCTAATCGAAGACGCGGATCACGCTCACGCGCCGGCCACTCGACGTCCAGGCAAGGTCGAACCCGACTTCCATGCCTTCCCGCAGCCCGTCGATGCGCGGGATGGAGCCGATGATCCGCACGAACTGGCCCTTGAACTGGTACTCCCGTCCCGTGGCCTTGCTGGTGAGCGTGCCGGTCTCGCTGCCGTAGTACACCCGCGTGATGATGCCGCGGTACCAGTTGTCGGCCGGCGGGGCCTCCTCCCGAGCGTCGCGCTCCCGCTCGGGATCGTCCGTGCTCACGCCCGCCCGCCTGCTCCGGCGACTTCGGTCGCGACCTCCCGCAGCCTCGGCTCGCCCACGCGATCGACGAAGGCACGGAAGGTTTCGCCCGTCTGCCGCTCGCGCTCATAGAGGCGTGCCAGGTGCGCCACCACGGCCGGCGCCCGCTCCTCGCGGAACCGTCCGAGGCGCTTACCAACCCGTCCCTGCCCTTCGCCCACGCTGCCGCCGACGAGGATCGAGTAGTACGGCCGCTCGACGCCGTCGCCGTCCTTCACCAGATGACCGGTCATGCCGATGTCACCGACCTGGTGCTGCCCGCACGAGTTGGGGCAGCCGCTGATCTTGACGAAGAACGTCCCCAGACGTTCGGCGAAGCCGCCGGCCGACTGTAGGTCGGCGGCGAGGTACACCCGGATGCCCTCGGCCATCCCCATCGAGCGGGTGATCGCGAGCGAGCAGTAGTCCATACCGGGACACGACACGACGTCGGTGATCGTGCTCACGTCCGGGTTGGCGAGGTCGATGTCCACCAGGGTCGCGTGCAGCGCGGGGAGCGCAGCGTCCGGCACCCAGGGGATGACGAGGTTCTGGTCGTCGGTCGTGCGCAGCGTGCCGTTGCCGAGCTCGCGCGTGAGCCGGGCGATGGCACGCATCTGATCTGTGGAAATGTCCCCCAGAGGCAGCTGGACCAGTGCGGCACGGTAGCCGGCCTGCTTCTGTGCGCGCGTGTTGGTGCGCTGCCAGTGGTCGTAGCCCGCGCGCGGCGTGGCGGACGGACGCTGGGCCGACGGCGGCGCGGGCACCCGGTACTCGGCCACGACCTCCCGCACCTCGGCCCGCAGCTCGGCGCCGCGTTCGGCCTCGACGCGCTGCACCTCCGCCAGGACGGTGGCCTTGAACTTCTCGACCCCCATCTTGTTGACGACGTACTTCATGCGCGCCTTGTTACGGTTCTTGCGTTCGCCGTAACGGTGCTGCACGCGCACGATGGCCTCGCACCAGATGAGGAGGTCGTCGGCCGGGATGAAGTCGGCGACCAGCTTGGCCAGGAAGGGCTGCGCACCGAGGCCGCCCCCGGCGTAGACGGAGAACCCGCGCACACCGCCCCGCTCGTGCGCATAGAGGCCGATGTCGTTGACGGGCCCCTGGGCGCAGTCGAGGTGGCAGCCCTCGACGGCGATCTTGAACTTCCGCGGCAGCGTGAGGTTCAGCGGGTTGAACAGGAAGTAGTCGTGGATGGCGAGGCAGTACGGCGCCACGTCGAACGGCTCCTCGGGCGCCACCCCGGCATACGGGCACGCGGTCACATTGCGCACGCTGTCGGCGCACGCCCCGCGCGTCGTAATGCCGGCCGCCAGTAGGCGGTCGTACATGTCCATGATGCCGTCGACCGGCACCCAGTGGATCTGGATGTCCTGCCGGGTGGTGACGTGGGCGATGCCGCGGCCGTACTTGTCGGTGATGTCGGCCATGGCCTCCATCTGCTCGGCCGAGACCATGCCGCCGGGAATCTTGATGCGCTGCATGTGGCTCGTGTGGTCGAGCTGGTAGTAGAGGCCGTACGAAAGACGGATGGGCCGCCACTCGTCGGCGCTGAGCTGGCCGGCCATCCAGCGCTCGGTGCGACCGCCGTGGCCCGCCAGCGCGGCGTGGTGCTGAGCTTCGGTGGGGCGCATGACGCCGCGATTATGTGGGCCTGCGTCGCCGCAAGTCAACGACGCTGCAGGGCTTCCGTCCCCCCACGGCAGGACGCTAAGGTCGGTCGCGGTGCACACGGGTGAGATCATCCTGCCCGCGCGCGGGCGGTTCGACCTGCGTGCGACGGTGCTCTCGTACGGCTATTACCAGCTTCCGCCCTTCCAGTGGGAAGACGGTGCCCGGCCCGTCCTGAGACGTGCGGAACAGCTCCCCAGTGGCGACGTGTATCTCTTGGAGGTGCAGCCGGCACTCCGGGGTGTGCGCCTGCGGGTGACCGGCAAGGGGGCCGAGAATCTGGCCGTGCTGGCCCCACTGGGCGCCCGCGTGCGCACGGCGCTCCGGCTGGACGACGACTTCGCCGCCTTCCACCGGCTCTGTCGTGGCGACCCGTGGCTCGAGCCGATCGCCCGGCTGGGGCTCGGACGGATGCTGCGCGGGACGACGCTGTTCGAAGACGTCGTCAAGGCGATCGCGTGGACGAACACCACCTAAACGGCCGCCGTGACCATGATCGGGCGGCTGGGTACGCTCGGCGACCCATGCCCGGCGGCGCCCGCACTGCGGGCGTTTCCCTCCGCCACACGGATCGCCAAGGCCACGGAGCAGCGGCTACGCACCGGCACGCGGCTCGGCTACCGGGTGCCGTACCTCCGCACGCTGGCCGCCGAGGTCGCGTCCGGCAGTCGAGACCTGGAACGCCTCGAGGCGGACGCTGCGCATCTCACGAGCGACGAGGTGGCGCGCGCGTTACGGACGATCCGGGGCGTGGGCCCCGGCAGCGTCCCATGGCTACTGATGATGCTCGGCCACTATGACCGGCCCGTGATCGACCGCGCCACGCTGCGTCTGTGTGCAATGCACCCATGCGCGCTACATTGCTTTTCTCTTGACACCCTACGCCTGGCGGGCCTACGGTCCGCGGCCGGCGGGTCGTCGATTCGAACGTCCCGCCCGGGGGGAGGCGACATGCTCCGATATCTCGTTCTCGGGCTCCTGCGCGACGGGAAGGCGCGCCACGGCTACGGCATGATGACGGAGTATCGGGCGCGCTCGGGCGAGCACGTCAGCATGGGGAACCTCTACCGCGAGCTGGCCCGCCTGAGCGAGGAAGAACTCGCGCAGACAGGCATCAACCCGCCCGGGGCCGACCCGCGACGCATCGTGTACCAGATTACCGAGCGGGGCGTTCAGATCTTTGATCAATGGTTCCTGGCCCCGATCGAGCGCGAACAGGAGATTTCCGCGCGTCTCGTGTTTCTCGATCAGCTCCCCGCGGATCGTCTCGCCCGGCTGCTCGACCGTTGGCAGGAAGACCTCTGGGTGCGTGGCAAGACCATCACCCAGGCCCGCGACGACGCACTGGCCCGCGGTCAATCGCCGCCTCGCTTCAGTGCCCTCGCCTCGCTTCTTTCGCGGCAACTCAAGTACGTTAGCGCGGAGCTCGAGTTCCTGAAGGAGTTCCGTGAGGAATTCGACGCGTGGACCGCGCGGCGGGCAACTCCGCAACCGCTCCACGCGAGCCCCGTCCCCACACGCGCTTCGTCCAGGCGCTCCCGGCGCTCGGAGGCGTGATGGCGCACCCGATGATCCACCTGGCGAGGATCACCAAGGCCTACGGCACCGGCGCGCAGGCCAGCAAGGCCGTCGAGGATCTCACCCTCGAGGTTCCCCGCGGAGAGTTCCTCTCCCTGATGGGCCCGAGCGGCTCCGGCAAAACCACGCTGCTCAACTTGATCGCCGGCCTGGACGTTCCCGACACCGGTACGGTCACGTTGGACGGCGTGAATCTCGGCAGCCTGACCGACGCGAAGCTCGCCGATCTCCGCCTGCAGGCCATCGGCTTCGTCTTCCAGTCGTTCAACCTCATCCCCGCGCTGACCGTCGAGGAGAATGTTGCCTGGCCCCTCGAGTTCTCTGGCTATCGACGCGCCGACGTGCGGGTGCGCTGCGCGGCGGCGCTCGAGCGCGCCGGTGTCCCGGGACGCGAACGCCGGTACCCCGGGGAACTCGCCGGCGGCGAGCAGCAGCGGGTCGCCATTGCCCGGGCGATCGCCACCCGGCCGCGGCTGCTGCTCGCCGACGAGCCGACGGGGAACCTGGATTCGCGCACCGGCCAGAGCATCCTCGACCTCCTCCGGCAGCTCAACAAGGAGGAAGCCGTCACCGTGGTGATGGTGACCCACAACGTGTTCGCCGCGACCTACGGCGACCGCACCATCGAGCTGCACGACGGACGCATCGCCCGCGACGTGCGTACGCCGCCGCGGGAGACCACGCTCGGATCGCGGGCCATCGATTCCGGCGTCGCGTGAGCCCCCGCGCCGCCCGGCGCCGCGCCCTGCTGTCATGAGCCCGGCATTCCCTCGCTGCCACTGTGTGTAGTGCATCCATGCGCAGACCATCTCGTCTTCCCGTGATTTCCCCTTGACAGCCTGGGATTTCACGACCTACCGTCCCCCTGCGGGCCACGTCCGCTAAGAGGGGGACACATGCTCCGACATCTCATTCTGGGTCTGTTGCGAGATGGGAACCCCCGCCACGGCTACGGCCTGATGAGCGAGTACCGCCTGCGCGCCGGCGAGCAGCTCAGCATGGGCAACCTCTACCGCGAGGTGGCGCGCATGCTGAAGGAGGCCCTCGTGCAGGCGGGGGTAAATCCCCCGGAAGCCGACGCGCGCCGCATTCCGTACCAGATCACCGACCGCGGCCGTCAGGCGTTCGACGCCTGGTTCCTCGCGCCGGTCCGAGACGAGGACGAGATCGCCGAGCGCCTTGTGTTCGTCGATAGCGCGCCGGCCGAGGGGCTCGCGCGGCTGCTCGATCGCTGGCAGGGTGATCTTTGGTCGCGTGCCAAAGCGCTCACACGCACGCGTGAGGACGTATTGAACGTCGGACCGTACGGCTCGTCGTTCACCGCGGTTCCCGCGCTGCTCTCGCGCCAGCTCAAGCATCTCACCGCCGAGCTCGAGTTCGTCAAGGAGCTTCGCACCGACCTGGACGCGTGGCTCGCCCGAGAGCGCGCGCTCGCGGCGAATCCCTTCGCAATCGCACCGGCCGTCGAACGCGCCGCGACCAAGCGCGACAGGCGCCCCGGAGGATGACCGGAGCGGCACGCATCGCCTCCAGGGTCTCCGTCGGCATGGAATGCCGGCACTTCATCGGGAACCTCACACCCTCCGTGCGGGCCGCGCGGAAATCTGTCGCCGCCCCTCTCCGACATGACTAACCCCGGATCTTTTCCGAGATGCTTATTGCGATCCCTCTCGTTCGCCATGGCGTATCGGCACGTGCGGGCCAGCTTCGGCAGAATCATCATCAGCATTGTCGCCGTCGCCCTGGGTGTGGCCTTGGTCGTTGCTGTACAACTCATGAACGCCGCCGTCCTCAACTCGTTCCTCAACGCCGTCGACGCAGTCGCCGGCCGTGCAGCCTTAACTGTCACTGCGGGTGACGGAGTCACCTTCCCCGAGGCGGTCGCAGAGATGGTTGCCACCATCCCCGGAGTCGAGCTCGCGGTTCCGCTGGTGAGTGCCGTGGCGTTTCCCGACGACGGCAGTGGCGAGCCTCTCACAGTTCACGGCATTGATCTGACGAATGATGCCGCTGTACGCGTCTACCGAACCCGTGATGCCGAGGGCGACGTGCTCGATGATCTCCTCCTCTTCCTCAACCAGCCCCGCTCAATTCTTCTGGGCCAAGAGTACGCGATGCGTCGCGGCCTGCGCGTCGGCAGCTCGCTCGCCCTCGTTACCCCGAACGGGGTGGAGGACTTCACCGTACGCGGGATAGTCGATCCGGAGGGATTGGCGCGAACACTGCAAGGACGCCTCATCGTGATGGACCTCTTCGCAGCGGAGCGAGCCTTTACCACCGACGGGCAAGTAAACAGGGTCGACATCGTTCTCAAGCAGGACGCTGACTTTGCGACAACGAAGAACGCCGTCGCGCGCGTGCTCCCGTCCGGGCTCACGCTGGAAGAACCTGCCTTCCGCAAGGACGCCGTTCGAAGGACGGTTGGCGGGTTTCAGGCTATGCTCACTGCGTTCAGTCTTCTTGCGATCCTGGCCGGCTTCGTCATCTGCTATGGGAGACTGAGCACGGTCTTCGACACGCGGACATGGGAGATAGGGCTCTTGCGCGCCGTCGGGCTTCGACGCGCGATTGTACTGCGCGAACTCCTCAAGGAGAGTTTTCTTTGGGGTACGCTCGGAACAGCGGTGGGCGTCCCCGTTGGAATCGCAATCGCGCAGGTCGGCCTGCCTTTGGTCGCACAGGCGACGGCAATCAACTTCCGTCTGCCGGCCCCGGCAACCGCCCTGACGGTGGAAGCGAGAGCACTATTCGTCGGGGCGACTGTCGGGTTGCTAGCCGCGACGCTCGCAGCACTCGTGCCTGCTCTACGACTTGCGCGCACGCACCCAGTTGCAGCCCTAACGCTGCGGGGACGCGAGGTGCCTGCCGTACGTCACATCCACTGGCGCGCCGGCTCGCTCCTCGTTGTCATTGTGGTCGGACTGATCGTCGCGCAGTCTCAGCTCAAGGTGGCTGTCCTCGGCCACATCACAACAGCTCTCATGGCAATTGCCAGCTTCGTGGTGGCTACTCCCGTCGTTCGGCTTGCCAGTCGCGTCCTGACGAGCGTGCGGCAGCGCACGCTCGGCCCTGCGGGCCGTTTCGCCATTGCGCAGCTCGATCGACAACCGCGACGAACCGCCACTACCGTGGCCACACTCACCGTTGGTCTCGGAACCGTTCTTTTGTTCGGGATCCTTGCGTTCAGCTTCGAACGCACGCTTATATCGCGCTTGACCAGTCGCTTCTCCGCTGACCTCATCGTTTCCTCAGCGTTCGTGAGCGGCGGGTACCGAAGCGCACCGCTGTCGGACAGCCTTCTCCAGAAGCTGAGAGAGGTACACGGAGTCGCCTTGGTTGTCGGCAACCAAGCGAAGGACGTCTCCTATGCCGACACCACCATCACGATCGACAGCTATGATCCGCCATGCTTTGAGGATCGCCGAGTTTGCGATTGGCCACTCGACCCAGGCGCCTCACCCGATGCCTTGGCTCAGGTGGGGCACGGAACGGCCGTTCTGGTCTCGAGCACGTTTGCGTACCAGCAGCGAGCGCGTGTTGGCGACGTCATTCGCCTCGCATCACCGAACGGGCCCATCGCCTTGACGGTTGCCGGCGTAACGAACGGACAGGCAGAGAATGCCATCGTCATGTCTCGTGACCTGTACCGACGAGCCTGGAACGATGGATCGATCTACCTGGCCCACGTCACTGTCGACAAAGCGACCGCTCCAGGAGCAGCACGAGAAGCTATCAGCCGCAGCCTCGGGACGACCTATCACCTCCATGTCCGGTCAAGTGCGCAACTGATCGAGTTCTTTGCCGGTCAGGTCCGTGAGGGCTTTAGCCTCCTCTTTCTCATGGAGGCCATAACCTTCACGCTAGTGCTGGTCGGGATCGGCGACACCCTTGCAGCGTCCGTGATCGAACGCACTCGTGAGTTCGGCATGATGAGGGCGGTCGGCTTTCGCCGTTCGCAACTTTCCCAGGTTATCCTCCTGGAGGGTCAGGCGATAGGACTCCTTGGCCTCCTGTTGGCGATGGTACTGGGGCTGGCCCTTGGTGTGTTCTGGGTCGAGCTGCATTTTCCGGCCCTTGTCGGCTGGACGCTTTCCCTCAGCCTCCCCACACGATTCGTACTGACGGCCGCGGCCCTTACGTTGCTTCTCTGTGGCGTGGGATCGGTGCTGCCCGCCGTGCGTGCCTCCCGGCTGTCCGTCCCGGCGGCCTTGCGCGCTGAGTGAGCTACCCCCCCGCCGCACCACCCACCGCCCGCACCACCCCACCCACCACCCCCACCCCCGACCGCGCCTCCCCCGGCACCTGCACCGCGGCCTCGAACCGCTGCACCCGCCCGGCGTGATTCGCGAACGTCCCGTCGCTCTCCGCATACGTCGCCAATGGCAGCACGACGCTCGCGTACTCCGCCGCCTCCCGCCGATGCGAATCGGCGACGACCGCAAACGGCACCGCCTCGAGCGCACCGCGCGCCACCGGCCCAGCAACCCAGTTCGTCAGGTCCACCCGGAAGAGCACCAGCGCCTGCACCTTCCCGGCCGTCGCATCCGCCAGCAGCGCATCCAACGCGGCCCGATCCGGCGCCAGCCCCTGCAACCCCAACCCCGCCGTGTTCGGGTTCTTGTCCGCCTTGATCAGGAAGTCGTCGTGCGACGCGTCCGCCGGCGACCACGAGACGCCCACCATCCGCGCCCCCAGGTGCGCGCCGAGTTTCCGCAGCAGGGAGATCTCCTCGTTCGACGCCTGCGCCGACACCACGATGCCGATCGCCCCGCCGCCACTTGCGCGCGCCACCTCGCCGAGACGTTGCGCCACAACCGCCGTCGCCGCGTCCCAGCTCGCCGGCTCGAACGTATCGCTCCCCCGCACCAGCGGCTGCGTCAGCCGCCCCTCGCCCTGCAGCGTGCGGTAGCTGAGCCGTCCCTCGTCGCACATCCAGTACTGGTTCACGTCCGGATTGTACCGCGGCTGGAAGCGGAAGATGCGGCCCTCGCGGTGGTAGATCTCCATGTTGCAGCCGTTGGCACAGCCGGCGCACACGGACGGGGTACGCTCCAGGTACCAGACGCGGGCCTGGAAGCGGAAATCGCGATTGGTGAGCGCACCGACCGGGCAGATGTCGACCACGTTGCCGGAGTACTTGTTGTCGAGCCATTTGCCGGGGGCCAGGTCCAGCTCGACGTGGTTGCCGCGCTCGTAGAAGGCCAACTCGCTGGTCTTGGTCACCTCGTCGACGAAGCGTACGCAGCGCGAGCACAGGATGCAGCGCTCCTGGTCCAGCATCACCAGCGGGCCGATGGGCTTGGCTTTCTTCTTCTTCACCTTGTCCGGCAGCGCGATGCGGCTCTGCTGCCGGTCGTAGTCCATGTAATATTCCTGCAGCTTGCACTCGCCGGCCTGGTCGCAGATGGGGCAGTCGATGGGGTGGTTCAGCAGCAGGAACTCCAGCACCGCCTTCTGCGCCGTCTTGGTCTTCTCGTTGGTGGTGTGCACCACCATACCCTCGGTCGCGCGCGTGTTGCAGGCGATCTGCAGCTTGGGACTCTTCTCGATGTCGACCAGACACATGCGGCAGTTGCCGGCGATGGGCAGGCCGGGGTGCCAGCAATAGTGCGGGATCTCGATGCCGAGCTGGTCGGCGGCCTGGATGACGGTCGTGCCGTCGGCCACCTCGACCTTGCGGCCGTCGATCTCAAGCGTGGGCATGCGCGCGCGGTTCCTCTCCGGCGGGGCGGAATGGGCAGCGGCCGAGCGCCGCGTGCTGCTCGAACTCCGCCCGATACTTGGTGACGAAGGCGCGCACCGGCATGGCCGACGCGTCGGCGAGGGCGCAGATGGTGTTGCCCATCATGTTGCCGGCGATGTTGAGCAGCAGGTCGACGTCGCTCGGCTTGGCCTGGCCGTGCTCGAGCTTCTCGAGCACGGTGTGGAGCCAGCCCGTGCCCTCGCGACACGGCGTGCACTGACCGCAGCTCTCGTGATGGAAGAAGCGCTCCAGGATGAGCGTCGTCTGCACCATGCAGACGGTGTCGTCCATCACCATGATGCCGGCCGAGCCGAGGAACGAGCCCGCCTTCTGCACCGAGTCCATGTCCATGGCCACGTCGATCTCGGCCGGCGTGAAGACGGGCATGGACGCGCCGCCCGGGATCACCCCCTTCAGCTTCCGGCCGTTCGGAATGCCGCCCGCGTGCTCGTAGATGATCTCGCGCAGCGACGTTCCCATGGGCAGCTCATACGTGCCTGGGCGCACGACGTGGCCGGAGACGCAGTAGAGCTTGGGGCCCGGGCTCTTCTCCGGCCCGATGCTCCGGAACCACTCCGCGCCGCGCAGCACGATGTGCGGCACGCAGGCGAGGGTCTCGACGTTGTTGACGATGGTGGGGCAGCCGAAGAGCCCGAACACGGCCGGGAACGGCGGCTTGATGCGCGGATAGGCGCGCTTGCCCTCGAGCGACTCGATGAGTCCGGTCTCCTCGCCGCAGATGTACGCGCCCGCGCCGCGGTGCACCCACACGTCCAGGTCGAAGCCGGTGCCCAGGATGTTCTTGCCGATCAGACCCGCCCGCCGCGCCTCGCCGATCGCCGCCTCCATGCGCTCGCAGGCGGTCAGCAGCTCACCGCGGATGTAGATGTACGCGGTGTGGCACTTGATGGCGTAGGCCGCGATGATGACCCCTTCGAGGAGCTGGTGGGGGTCGTCCTCCATGAGCTCGCGGTCCTTGAACGTGCCCGGCTCGCTCTCGTCGCCGTTGACGCACAGGTAGACCGGCTTGGTGTCCTGCTTGGGCAGGAAACTCCACTTCATGCCGGTGGGAAAGCCCGCGCCGCCGCGGCCGCGCAGGTTGGACGCCTTCACCAGCTCGACCAGCTCTTCGGGCTTCTGCTGCGTGAGCGCCCTGGTCACGGCCTGGTAGCCGTCGTGGGCACGATACACCTCCATCCGGTGGAGGTCCGGAACGTCCCGGCAGCGCAGCAGGAGCCGCTCGGCCATGCGTCGGGGTCGCTAGCGGGCCGCCGCGGTGTCGTCGGGCCCGGGCACGTGTTTCTGCATCTGGATATTGCGCTGCAGTGCCATCAGGCCGTCGAGCACCCCCTCGGGGCGCGGCGGGCACCCCGGGACGTAGATGTCCACGGGAACGATCATGTCGATCCCCGGGAGCGTGGTGTAATTGTCGTAGAAGCCGCCGGTGGCGGCGCAGGCGCCGAAGGCCATCACCCACTTGGGATCAGCCATCTGGTCGTACACGCGCTTCAGGATCGGTCCCTGGCGGACGGTCACCGTGCCGATGACCATGAGGAGGTCCGCCTGCCGGGGGCTGAAACGCGGCAGGAGGGCGCCGAAGCGGTCGATGTCGTACGGCGACATCGAGAGGGACATGAACTCCATGGCGCAGCAGGCGGTGGCGAACGGGTACGGGAAGATAGAGTACTTCCGCGCCCAGCCGATCGCCTTGTCGAGACGGGTGATCACGACGGCGTCGCCCAGGAGGGCGTCGGTGCTCGAGGTGACCACGCGTGGCCGTGGCGGCGGGAGCGGCTTCGGCATACCGGCTGACCTTGGTCTATCGCCTGCCCTTTCCTCTGTCAAAAGCCGGTTTGCATTCGCGAAACCCGCGCGCTACCCGAGGCGCCGCATGGATGCCCTTGCGCGCTGGCTGCACATGCTCTCCGTGGCGACGTACATCGGCACGACGCTCGGCGTGACCCTCGTCCTGCTCCCCGCGGCCGCGGCCATCCAGGATGCCGCCGCCCGGCGGACGCTGCTCGCGCGCAACCTCCGGCTCTACAACGTCCTCTCAGTCGGCGCGCTCGGTGTCCTGGTCATCTCGGGCGCTTCGCGGCTGACCGATTTGAAGGCCGCGCTCGGGCCAGCGTTCGGCCGCCTCATCTGGCCGCTGGCCGGGAAGCTCACCCTCACCTTCGTCCTGATCAACGTCGCCACCTACGTCTCCTTCGGCCTCGCCCATCGGCTGGTGCGCGCCGAGCTGGGGCAGCTACCGGTGGAACCCGACAAGCAGGCGGGCATGATCCGGCGCATGCGCTCGGCGGCGTGGCTCGGGGTCGCGCTGGCGGTATGGACCAGCTGGGTCGGCTACCAGATGGGGCGCTGATGGCCGACGGCACCTGGGACCCGACCCAGTACGAGCGCTCCTGGGCGCAGCGGTGATGACGCGGCCGGCCGAGTCGGGCACACCCACCGAGATCGTCGCCGTCGGCCGCGAGCTCTTGACCGGCCACACCGTCGACACCAACTCCGCCTGGCTGGCCGCACGGCTGCCGGCGCTGGGCGGCCGGGTGACGCGCATCGTCGTGGTGGACGACGACCCCGCCGAGATCGTACGCGAGATCACGGGCGCGCGCGAGCGCGGAGGGGCGCTCGTGATCACGACCGGCGGCCTCGGGCCCACGTTCGACGACCGCACGCTGGTGGGCGTCGCCGCCGTGCTCGGCGTCGCGCTGGTCGAGCATTCCGCTGCGCTTGCCTTCGTCGAGCAGCGCTATCGCGAGCTGGCCGAGGCCGGCGCCGTCGCCGACGGCGCCCTCTCCCCGCCCCGCCGGAAGATGGCCGCGCTGCCGGAGGGCGCGCAGCCGATCGACAACCCGGTCGGCTCCGCCCCGGGCGTGTTCGCGTGTGACGCACACCTCGCCATCCTGTCGCTGCCCGGTGTGCCGGCGGAGATGCACGCCCTCTTCGACGCTGCCGCCGGCCACATCCGTGCCCGACTCGGCACCCCACGCCACACGGCCACGCGCGAGATCGCCTCCGGTCTCGGCGACGAGTCGCTGATCACGCTCGCCGCCGAACGCGTCATGGCCGCCCTCCCGGGGGTGCACGTCAAATCGCTCCCGACCGCGTTCGCGCCGGACGCCGACCTGCGCGTGCGCGTGACCGCCACCGGCACCGACCCCGCCGACACCGAGGCCCGCGTTGCGCAGGCCCTGCGTGCACTGGAAACAGCGCTCGCCGCCGTGCGACCCTCGTGAAAGGACCGCCCATGGAACGCTTCCGCCACGTCCCGTCCCTGATCGCCTTCTCGCCCGAGAAGATGAAGAAGGTCGGCCTGGTCGACACCCCGAGCCTCTTCTGCGACGTGTACTGCTTCGAGCCCGGGCAGGCGCAGGCCGGCCACCGGCACGCCGTCGGCGACAAGCTCTACTACGTGCTTTCGGGCACAGGCCGCATCGGGGTCGGCACCGACGAGCGCGAGGTCGGGCCCGGCGATCTCGTGTGCGCGCCGGCCGGAGAGGACCACGCCGTGCGCAACTCCGGCCCGGAGCAGCTCACGGTGCTGGTGATGATGGCGCCGAAGCCGGCCTGACCGCGCCCGGCCCCCCTGGCGCGCGTCGGGGCAGTGTGCGAGGAGAACGCATGCCGCCCGACGACGCGGCCGTGCACGAGGCCAACGCGGCCTTCTACCGCGCCTTCGAGAGCCTCGACCTGGCCCGCATGGAGGCGGTGTGGCTCCGCGCCCCGCACGTGAAGTGCGTCCACCCCGGCTGGTGTCTCCTGGCCGGCTGGGGGCCCGTCATGGAGAGCTGGGCGCGCATCTTCACCAACACGCTGGCGATGCGCTTCACGCTCTCCGGGGTCCAGGTCCACGTCCACGGCGACCTCGCCTGGGTGGTGTGCACCGAGCAGCTGGAGAGCCGCCATCGCGACGGCAAGATGAACGCGGAGGTGCAGGCGACGAACATCTTCGCGCGCAGCGAGGGCCGCTGGCTCCTGGTGTACCATCACGGCTCGCCGGTGTCGCCGCCGTTCGCGGGCGGCAGCGGGACGCAAGTCCACTGAACACACCCGGGTGGTCTGCGGTCAGGCGCGCGAGTATGCTGCCCACCATGCAGCGGCTGCCGAAGTGGGCCGTGGACAACCGGACGGCCGTTGAACGCGAAGCCGTGGCCTACCGCGCGTTGTCACCCGACGAACGGTGGCGCTTGGTGGCCGCAGCGTGCCGGGGAGCAGCGCGCCAGCTCGCCACTCGCGCCGATCGAGCGCGGCTCCTGGCCTATCGCGACCCGTTGCCCGCAAGCTCGATCGCTGCGCTGGAACGCCTGCGGACGGCCTATCGGCGCCAGGCGCGATGATCCCTCCGGCCGACGCCTTCGAAGCGGGCCTCCGGATCGCCGATGCGCTCGAAGGCGCCGGCATCCCGTACGCCCTGGGTGGCGCGCTGGCGTACGGGCAGTACGGCATCCCTCGGGCCACGAACGACGTCGACGTCAACGTGTTCGTCCACGACGACGCACTCCCATCGGTCAGCGCGGCCTTACGCTCGCTCGGGATCGTGGTCGATGACGACACCGCGCGGCGTGACGCGGAGCGCGAGGGGCTGATCGTCCTGAAGTTCGCGGACTTTCGCGTCGACGTGTTCACCCCCAGCATCGCGTTCTCCCGGGAGGCCGAACGGACGCGTACGCAGGTCCGGATCGACGGGCGAAACGTCTGGTTTCTCTCCGCCGAGGCCCTCTGCATCTTCAAGCTCCTGTTCTTCCGCACCAAGGACGTCGGCGATCTCGAGCGGCTTCTCGCCGTCTCCGGCGGAGCAATCGACCTCCCCTACATCCGCGCGCACCTGATCGACATGATGGGGGGCGACGACCCGCGCGTAGCGGCGTGGGACCGTCTCTGCGTCGATCATGTGCCCGCCCGCTGACGGGCGTCCGCGGGGCACATCGCCGCCGGTGGCGGCGGTCAACTGCGCCACCCCGTCACCGACCCGCCGCGCACCATGACCGACGCAACCGACCCCACGAAATTGCGTCCCGCGATCGACGATGCTACCTCATGCCCCCGATGAAGAACCGCCACCCATGCTGATCCCCGCCACCCACCTCCGCGTCGGCATGATCATCCAGCACCAGACCGACCTCTGGCGCGTGATGAACGTGGTCCACGTGACGCCCGGCAACTGGCGCGGCATGGTACAGACCAAGCTGCGGAACCTGCGCTCGGGCTCGCAGACCGAGCACCGCTTCCGCTCAGAGGACAAGGCCGAGCGCATCACGCTCGAACAACACGAGATGGAGTTCCTGTACGAGAGCGACGGCCTCTACCACTTCATGAACACCGAGAACTTCGAGCAGACGACGCTCGACGCCGAGGCCCTCGGGGACGCCGTCCATTACCTCCTGCCCAATTTCCGCATCGAGGTCGAGTTCCACGAGGGCAAGCCCATGGGGGTCACTCTGCCGAAAGCCGTCGACCTGCGCATCGTCGAGACCGCGCCGGGGCTGAAGTCCGCAACCGTCACCAACGTGCTGAAGCCGGCCACCACCGAGACCGGGCTCATCGTCCCGGTGCCCAACTTCATCAGCCAGGGCGACGTCATCCGGGTCGACACCGAAACCGGCGCCTATCTCTCACGCGCCAAGGGCGACTGACCGCCGGCCGTGGCCGACCCGGGGCCGCGTCCACTGTTCGACGCGTCGCCGCTCGCGGCCCCGGGCCGGACGTTCGTCCCGTTCACGCGCGTCCTCGGCCATGCGCTCGCTCCCGGCGGCGTGACGATTCGCGTCGAGGACGAGGCCGCCGCCACGCACGTCGTGCGCCTCACGGCGTGGGCACCCGGCGTCGTACGCGTCCAGTTCCGGGCGGACGATGCCGTGCCTGCACACGCGCCCTCGCCCGTGCTGCTCGACCCCGGCCCCACGGCGCAGGATGTTCGCGTCGACACCTCTCCCCCCGAGCACCTCAGCATCGACGCCCCGGGGGTACACGTGGTCGTCCGTCGGACACCGTTCCGGCTGGCCATCGGTGCCGACACGACCAGCCCCCGGGTTGTCAGTCAGGTGCTCGATCGCACCATGGTCGGCTGGGTTTCTCCGCCCGCCGGCACCTGGCACGACCCGGACGGCCGCAGCGGGGTACACGAGGCGCTCGCCCTGGAACCCGACGAGGCGATCGTCGGCCTGGGCGAGACCTATACCGGCCTCGATCAACGCGGCCGGCGGCGGGTCATCTGGACCACCGATACCATCGGGCTCAACACCACCGACCTCGCCTACAAACCCATCCCCTTCTGGCTCTCGAGCCGTGGCTACGGCTGCCTGCTGCATCGCCCCGAGCACGCCGTGATCGACTGCGGCGCCCATTCGAACGTCACCCTGGGTGTCGCAGTGGACGCGCCCGAGATGGACTACTTCGTCTTCCTCGGCACGCCGCGCGAGGTCCTGGCGCGCTACACGGCGCTCACCGGCCGGGCGCCGGCGCTGCCGCGCTGGGTGTTTGGCGTCTGGATGTCGCGCTGCATGTACCGCGACCGCGCCGAGGTCGAGCAGGTCGTCGACCAGATGCTCGCGCACGCCCTGCCCCTCGACGTGGTGCACCTCGATCCGCTCTGGCTCCGCGGCCGGGCGCAGCGCCTGCTCGACGCGTGCGACTTCGTGTGGGACGAGGAGGCGTTTCCCGACCCGCGCGGCTTCATCGCCGGCCTCCGCAGCCGCGGCGTGCGGCTGTCGCTGTGGGAGAATCCGTACGTCCCCCGCGACAGCGCCCTCTACGCCGAGGGTAAGGCGCACGGCTTCCTGGCCCTCGCGCCCGACGGCGAGCCCGCCGTGTCCACCACCAACCCCGAGGGCGCCGTCGTCGACTACACCAATCCCGACGCCGCCGCCTGGATCGCCGCCCGCCACCGCCCGCTCCTCGACATGGGCGTGGCGTGCTTCAAAACCGACTACGGCGAGTCGGTCCCAGCCGACGCCCGCTTCGCCAGCGGCGAGACCGGAGCCAGCGTCCACAACTACTACCCGCTCCTCTACAACCGCACCGTGTTCGAGGAGACGCGCGCCGCGACCGGGAGCGGCATCGTGTTCGCACGCTCGGCCGCGGCCGGCTCGCAGCGCTATCCGGTGCACTGGTCGGGCGACGCGCAAGCCACCTGGGGCGGGATGGCGGGTGCGCTGCGCGCCGGGCTCGGCTTCGCGTGCTCGGGCGGCGCCATCTGGGGGCACGACATCGGCGGCTTCTGGAACCCCGACGGCTTCGCCCCACCGCCCGCGCAGCTCTACATCCGGTGGGCCCAGTTCGGCCTCCTGTCGCCCGTCGCCCGCTTCCACGGCACCACCCCCCGGGAGCCGTGGGAGTTCGGCACCGAGGCCGTGACCATCGTGCGGAACTTCTCGCGCCTGCGCTACCGGCTGCTCGCCTATCTGGAAGCGTGCGCCCGCGAGGCCACCGCGACCGGTATGCCGATGCTCCGTCCCCTGCTGCTCGACTACCCAGACGATCCCTTCGCCTGGCGGGTCGACCTGCAGTACCTGCTCGGGCCGCTCCTGCTGGTGGCGCCGCTGTTCGACGCCGGCGATCGGCGCGCGCTCTACCTGCCGGCCGGGACCTGGTGGGGCTGGTGGGACGACCGGGCGCACGAGGGCCCCGGCCGGATCGAGGTGTCGGCCCCGCTCGATCGGATTCCGCTGTTCGTACGCGGAGACAGCGTGCTGCCGCTCGTCCCCGCCCGGCAGCACACCGAGGCCGGTCCGTGGGATCCGGTCCTGATCGAGGTGCGCGGGGCTCCCCGCGATACCGTCACCGTGGCCGCCCCGGACGGGGACGTGGTGGTCCACGTCCAGGCGGACGGAGCGGACCTCCTCCTGGACATCGCCCCCACCCCCCGGGCGATCGCCGTGCGAGCGTGCGGCCGTGCAATCCTCCACCCCATCGAGGTCATCGCGGGCAGCCCGTCCTGCTCGCCGGGGCGGGACGAGCGTGGCGACGTGCTCATAATCCGCCCGTCGGGAAGCACTCGGCTCCGGCTGCGGACCGTCACGTCACTTTCTCCTTGACACCGGAAAGCGGGCCACAGTAAGCCTGCGTCCTGCCCGCGTTCTCGGGCTCACCTGCCAGGGAGGCTCGCCATGCGACGATTGGTCCACGGCATCGCCGGTGTGGGGGCGATGCTGCTGCTCACCACTACCGCAGATGCAACCCACAACGAGCCCTTGAAGGGCAACCTCTTCAAGGCCAACGTCGTGACGGCGTACCAGAGCTGCACCTCCGCGACGGTCGCAACGGACCCGCCAGGCCCGGTTCAAGCCGCCTGCCCGGCAGTGCGTCGGGACTCCATCTGCGGCTTCGGCCCCAAGGGCATCGGCAAGCTGCAGGCCAAGGTGCTGACGGACTCCGTCACCAAGCTAGGCACCGACGTGAGCGTCCTGGCCATCCTGGTCGGCCTCGACGGCGGCTGTGAGGGAGACACGCTGACCCTCAGCGTCGCGGCGCAGGTCACCTCGGATGACTGCATCGGCGCCCCGGCGGGCTGCACGTATGCCGCCAACTTCTCGGTCGGCTCGTGCGTCGTGACCAGCGGCCACTGCGTCCTCGAGTCCACCTTCAACACCGCCCCGCCCGCGACCCTCGTCATCGAGGGCGGGAAGCGGCAGGCGATCGAGTTCGGCACCTGGACATTCAAGCGGACCACCTTCACCACCTTCCTCGCGGGCATCGTGAACCCGTGACCGAGCGAGGCGATACCATGCGATCCCATCTCCGTCGGACCTTCTTCGCGCTGGCCGCAACGCTCACGCTGACCGGCATTGCGCACGCCACCCACAACGAGCCGCTCAAGGGCGCCCTCTACAAGGCCTTTATGATGACATCCCACGCGCCGTGCACGTCACCGAACACGATGACGAGCACCCCGGGGCTCGTCCTACCGGCGTGCACGGCGACCCGCCTCGATCCCACCTGCGGGTACGGGGCCAAAGGCACCGGCAAGGTCACCATCAAGGGTGTTCCGGGCGACGTGCAGGTGAAGGCCGTCCTCGCTAACCTCGACACCGGCTGTGAAGGCGAGACGCTCACCCTCACGATCACCACCACCAACACCACCGACGACTGCAGCGCCGCCCCGGGTGGCTGCACGGTCGCCGGCATCGTCACCAGCAATACCCCGATCGCCTCGTGCGTGGTGCTGAGCGGCAAGTGCATCATCAAGTCGTCGGTCAACACCTTCAGCCCCGGCACCGTCGAGACCACCAAGCGCACCGGCTGGGAGATCCAGACCGCCCGCTTCCGCCGCGGCGCCGTCTATCCGTTCACCGGCGGACTCCTGGTGCCGTAGCAAACCTTCCCGAGGCCCGTCGCCTGGCGTGACCGCTCTCGCGGTCAGACTCCCTCACCCTGGAGCACGCGGCGTGGCAGAGCCTGCGCGGGTTGGGCGATCGTTACGCGGCCCGCGACGGTGGTGGCCCGGAGCCGGGGGCGTCGTAGGAGCGCCTCTCGAGCCGGAACGCGCCAGGGGACCGTGGAAGGACGCATGTCCGGCGAGAGCCGAAGCGGAGACGACGCCCCCGGCTCCGGGCCACCACCGTCGCGCGCACAGCCCCCTACCGCCCCCGCCACACCGGCTTCCGCTTCTCCGCAAACGCCCGTGGCCCCTCGATCGCGTCCGCGCTCGAGAATAGACGCTGCATCGCCGGGAACGACGTCATCATCGCCTCGGCCAGCGGCTTGCCAAGGCCTTCGGTGGCGCATTGCTTGGTGGCCTGGACCGCGAGCGGCGAGCACTCGAGGATGGCGTTCGCCCAGCGCTCCGCTGCCGGCAGGAGGTCGGCCGCGGGCACGACCTCGTTCACCAGGCCGAGCCGGGACGCCTCGGCGGCCGGGATCTGACGGCCGGCCAGCATCATCCCCATCGCGACCTTGAGCGGAATGTGGCGCGGCAGCCGATGCACCCCGCCGGCCGCCGCCATCAGGCCGACACGGGGCTCCGGAAGTCCGAAGCGCGCGTGCTCGGCCGCCACCATGATGTCGCAGGCGAGCGCGATCTCGAGGCCGCCCCCGAGCGCGAAGCCGTTCACGGCCGCGATCAGCGGCTTCCAGAGGTCGAAACGCGAAACCAGGCCCCCGAAGCCCCCCGTCGGCATGCGCGGCATGCCGTGCAGCGCCGTGTACTTGAGATCGTTGCCGGCCGAAAACGCCTTGTCGCCCGCGCCGGTCAGGATGGCGACCCAGGTCTCCGGGTCGGCGGCGAAGTCGTCCCAGACGCGTGACAGCTCGTCGTTGGCGGGCGGGTGGAGCGCGTTCATCACCTCGGGACGGTTGATGGTGACGTAGGCGATCCGGTTGCGCTTCTCGTAGCGGATGAATTCGAGCTCCATGCGTTTTCCTTAGCGCAGGCGCCACCGCATTGACAGCCGCCGGACCCCCGGCTATGCGGCCCGCGTGGCGCTCCAGCACCGCATGATCGAGACCAACGGCGTGCGCTTGCACTGCGCCGTCGACGGCGACGGCCCGCTGGTCGTCTTCCTGCACGGCTTCCCCGAGTGCTGGTACTCGTGGCGCCACCAGCTGGCGGCACTCGCGCCGCGCTTTCGTGTCGTCGCCCCCGACCTACGCGGCTACAACGAGAGCGACAAGCCGCCCGGGATCGACGCCTACGCGCTCCCCGAGCTGGTGGCCGACGTGCACGGGCTGATCGAAGCGTTCGGCGAACGCGAGGCGATCATCGTCGGCCACGACTGGGGCGGTGCCCTCGCGTGGACGTTCGCGATGGAGCGGCCGCAGGCCACCCGCCGGCTGGTGGTGATGAACTGCCCGCACCCCGCCATCATGGGGCAGCACCTGCGTACCAACCGCCGCCAGCTGGCGCGCAGCTGGTACATGTTCTTCTTCCAGATCCCCTGGCTGCCGGAGACGCTGCTCGGCCTGAATCACGCCTGGCCGATCGCCAATGCCATCCGCAAGTCCGCCGTCCGCCAGGACGCGATCACCGCCGACGACCTCCGCGTCCTGCGTGACGCCGCCAGCCAGCCGGGCGCACTGCACAGCGCCATCAACTACTACCGGGCGGTGTTCCGGAGCCCGGAGTCACTCGCCGGCTGGCCGCCCTGGCTGCGCCGCTTCGTGTACGGCGACCGGCCCGTTGGTCCGCTGCGCGAGACCCTCGACGACTGGCCGAAGATCAGCGCCCCCACCCTGCTCGTCTGGGGCGAGCTCGACGTGGCGCTCGGCAAGGAGCTCACGCTCGACATGGAGCCGCTCTTCACCGGCCCGTTCGACATCAAGTACGTGCCCATGTCCGGACACTGGGTGCAGCAGGAGCAGGCCGAGCTGGTGAACGGCTACCTGCTCGACTTCCTCACCGACCCACTCCCGCGTCCGGCCGATGCGCCGGTGCTGGCCTGACGGTCACACCACCGCGGTCGCTCGCTGCTCTTCGCGCGCGTACGCCACCACCCGGTCCACGTACCCCTTGGTGATGGCGGGCAGATACGGGCGCACGTCGGCGAAGCGCGTCGGATCGCCGCCCGCGGCCGCCACCCGCGCTTGCGCTCCGGCCACCCGCCCCTCGCCGGCGTTGTAGGCCGCAATCGCGAACAGCCGGCGCTCGCCGGCATCCGGGATGGCGACGGTGTCGAGCCCACGGGCCAAGCGGGCGTTCCGGCCGAACAGGTCCTGCAGGTAGCGCAGGTAGCCCACGCCGAGCGCCACGTCGTCTGTTCCCGGCGGTCGCACCACCCGCCCGGCGGCGATCTTGCGCCGCATCTCGGCCGCGGTGGCGTGCGTCACCTGGAACGCGCCGACGCTCTTCCCGTCGGGGCTGCGCGCCGCCGGGTTGAGGCCCGATTCGGCACGCGCGACGGCCACCGAGAGTTCCGGCGCCACTCCCGCGTGCGTGGCGGCCTGCCGGATCGACGCCGCCAACACCTGCTTGGCCTGCAGCGTCGGTCGTTGCGATACCCGTCCGGGCGGTGCCGGCCGCGGGACGGTGCCGCCCGGACGGAGCCGCAGCGCCGGTCCCGGGAGCAAGCGTCGCAGCGTGGGCGCGGTCTCGGGACGCACCGGCATCTGGTGCAGCAGATCCCGGAAGCGCTGCCCGGCCGGCCGGGGAACCGGACGCGGCGCCATACCCGACACCCCGGGGATCGGAGCGCCGCGGATGTCACGTACGGTCGGGAACACGAGCGGGTACGGAGCAACCGCGATGCCAAGGCGTCAGACTGCGCGGGCCGGGCGGTCCGGGGAACGCTCGTGTCCCCCGGGCAGCGCTTGCCCGGCAGATACTGCCCGGGCCCGGCTGGCGGGCGCATCCCCCACGGATTAAGTCTGTCCCATGCGCAACGCCGAGCTCGCCCGGGTCCCGTGGACCGCGGTATTCGGCAACGACCGGCCGGTCGAGATCGAGATCGGGCCCGGCCGCGGCGAGGTGCTCTTCGCCGCCGCCACCACCACCCCGACGACCAACTTCTTCGCCCTCGAGCACCGCCTGGGGGCGGCAGCCGCGCTCGCGCGCCGCGCCGCCGCGCTCGCACTCCACAACGTCCGCGTGCTCGGGGCCGACGCCCGGGTCGTGATCGCGCGCCTGGTGCCCGACGCGTCGGTGACCACGGTCCACATCTACTTCCCCGACCCGTGGCCGAAGACCCGCCACCACCGCCGGCGCCTGATCACCCCGGACCTGGCGCGGCATCTCCTCCGCACGCTCGTTCCCGGAGGCTCCGTCCATCTGGCCACGGACCTACCCCACCTCTTGGCGACGTGCTCCCGCTCACTGATCGGCGCGGGACTGGTCCGACTGGACGATGCCCTTGCCCCGGAGGGCCGCCCGGTCACGGTGTACGAACGGCGCTACGCCCGCACGGGGGGCACGCACTACGCCTGCTTCGTCTGCCCCGGCCGGCCGTCCGCGATGCAGGGTCGGGGCTCCGGCTCCAGTGGCTGGGGATGAACGATGAACGCGACTGAAAGCGGACGGCGTGAAGCGTTGCGGTGGGACGACGTGAACGATGGCGCCGGAGCCCCGCTCCCTTGCCCTATCGGGAAGCAAGGATAGTGCCACTGCGGACGCCAGTGCCCTCAGCAGGGACTACGACGCAGGGGTGCGAGAGCCAGGCAGCGCTGCAACGCCTGCCCTGAACCCTGCCCCGGCCGGGCGGGCTATCCGCCTCGCGCAGCCTGCGCCCGACTCCCCCGGCGCGCCAGGTCGTCGACGAACTGGCGCGTGACCGCCCCGATCCCCGCGGCGTCGAGCCGGTGCTTGGCGTACAGGGCCTCACCGGTACCCGACTCGCCGAACTCGCGTACAGCGTGGCAACGAATGGTGATGCCGGTCTCGGACAGGGCCTCGCACGCGGCGCTGCCGAGCCCGCCGACGATTCCGTGGTCCTCGACCGTCAGGATGGCTCCCGTCCGTGCGCCCCAATGGGCGAGCAGCTCCCCGTCGAGGGGCTTCAGGGTGTGGAAGTTGAGTACCGCCACGTCGAGGCCGCTGGTTGCGAGCTCGGTCGCAGCGGTGAGGGCGTGCCCGACGACGCCTCCGGAGGCAGCGATGGTCAGATGCCGCCCCGGCCGGAGAACCACCCCCTTGCCGCACTGGAAGCGCGCGCCGGCCGGCGTCACGTCGGGCACCTTCTGGCGGGTGAGGCGCAGGTAGACCGGCCCTTCGTGTCCGAGGATGTGCTCGACCGCGGCCTCCGTCTCGGCCGCGTCGGCCGGCTGCACCACCAGGAAGTTCGGCAGCGAGCGCATGAGCGCCAGGTCTTCCAGCCCCATCTGGCTGTAGCCGTCCTCGCCGATACCGACGCCGGCGTGCGTCCCCACCAGCTTCACGTTGGCCCGGTTGTAGGCCACCGAAACGCGTATCTGCTCGAACCGCCCGGCGAGGAAGCAGGCGAAGCTTGCCGCCACCGGGATCTTGCCCGCCAGGGCGAGACCGGCGGCGACGCTCACCATGTTCCCCTCGGCGATGCCGAGCTGGAAGAAGCGATCCGGGAACTTGTCGGCGAACGGCTTGGTGTTGGTGGAGCTGGCCAGATCCGCGTCCAGGACGACGATGCGCGGATCGACCCCGAGACGCGCCAGCGCGCGCCCGAACGCGACCCGCGTGGCTTCAGCCATGGGTGGCGATCTCCGCCAGCGCGCGCTCCGCTTCCTCGGCCGTCGGGGCCTTGCCGTGCCACGCCGCCTTCCCTTCCATGAACGACACCCCCTTGCCCTTCACGGTATGCGCGACCAGCAGCGTGGGGCGCCCGACCGCACGTGCCGCGGAGAACGCGTCGAACACCTGCCCCAGGTCGTTGCCGTCCTGCACCACACGCACGTCCCAGTTGAAACTGCGCCACTTCTCGACCAGCGGCTCCAGGTCCATGATCTCCGGCACCGGGCCGTCGAGCTGCACCTTGTTGTAGTCGAGGATCACGATCAGGTTGTCGACCTTGTACTTGCCGGCGGCCATCGCCGCCTCCCACACCTGCCCCGCCTGCACTTCCCCGTCGCCGAGCAGGCAGTACACCCGGAAGCGGTTGCCGTCGAGGCGGGAAGCCAGCGCCATGCCGAGCGCGATCGACAACCCCTGCCCGAGCGAGCCGGTCGCCGCTTCCACCCACGGCAGCGCGATCCGGTCGGGATGCCCCTGCAGGCGGCTCCCGAGCCGGCGCAGCGTGAGCAGCTCCTCGGCGGGCAGCTCGCCCGCCTCCGCCAGGGCGGCATACAGGATGGGCACGCCGTGCCCCTTGGAGATGACGAAGCGGTCGCGCTCGGCCCAGCCGGAATCGCCGGCACGCCGCCGGAGCGTATGGAAGAAGAGCACGGTCACGATCTCGGCCGCCGACAGCGAGCCGCCCGGATGGCCGGAGCCGGCGGCGGTCACCATGCGGATCACGTGCTCGCGCAGACGGCGCGTGATCGGGCGCAGCCGGGCGAGTTCGTCTTCGCGCCCCCCGCCCCCCGCCAGCGGCGGGAAGACGCTCACCTCGACCCCGTCCGCGACCGGCGTGCCGAGCTCCAGGTGGACGTTGTTGGAGACGATGATCCCGGCGTGGTCTTCCGGAATGCCGAGCGCCGCCATGATGTCCTTCACCGCGGCACCGGCGGGGAGGCGGACCGCGACCGGACCGTCCACCCCCTGGGGCTGGAACTTCCTGAGGCTCGCAAACAGCCGCACCGTCACCGTCATGTCGCCCATCACGCTCCCCGCTGCCCCGCCACCCGGGCGCCGTGCACCAGGTTGGCATAGCTGAACCGCGGCGGATTGCCGGGGCGGAACTCGCGCCAGCGCTCGCGCCGCTTGACGGCGTAGTGCAGCACGCCCATCTCCGCCACGCCGTTCTCGTCGCCCAGGTAGAGCGCACCCACCAGCCGCCCGTCGCGGTCGACCACCACCTTGCGATACCCTGCTCCGCCGAGGAGCTTCACGTCGTCGCCGGCCTGCTCGCGGAAGCGCCCGATCTCGGCGAGTGTGACCCCGAAGAGCTCGACCACGTTCATGCCGAGGCTCCCCGGATAGGCCACGTCCGCGCCCGCCATGTTCGCGCCCGCTGCCCGCCCCTGGTCGACGGCGGTCGGCCAGATGGCGTGGATGGTGGGCTCCTGCGTGAGGAGGTCGAGACCCTCGGCCACGTCCCCGGCGGCGTAGACCCGCGCATGCGTCGTCCGCAGCCGCGCATCGACGACGATACCCTGCCGGATGGAGACGGGCCCGCCAGCGAGCGCCGACAGGTTCGGCTGCACGCCGGTCGCCACCACCAGCACGTCGGCGGCGATGCGGGCGCCGCCGCGCAGCACGACCTCGATGGTCCCGTCGCGGCGCGCGACCGACTCGACGGCCGTGTCCAGGCGCACGTCCTGCCCGCTCGCGCCCACCGCCGTTGCGAAGCGCCGGCCGCCCTCCGCGTCCAGGAGCTGGGGCATCAGCTGGGCGGCCGCCTCGACAATGGTGAGCTTGATGTCGCGCTTGCGGAGCGCCTCGGCTGCCAGCATGCCGATGAAGCCGCCGCCGATCACGACTCCCGTGCGGGCGCCGGCCTCACACGCCGTGCGCAGCCCGATCGCGTCCTCCAGGGTCCACAAGAAGTGATGCGGGACGGTGTCGAGCCCGGCGATGGGGGGCCGGATACAGCGCGAGCCGGTGGCGACCAGGCAGGTGCCGAACGGGAGCCGGCGCCCGCCGGCCAGCTCGACCTGCCCGTCCGGGTCGATGCGCACCACGGGCTCGCCCTCGACCAGCTCGACGCCGAGACGCGCGTACGCCGGGCGATCGCGGATGGTGAGGCTCTCCAGCGAGCGCTCGCCGGAGACGAAATACGGCAGCGCCACCCGCGAGTAGGCCGGCCCGCGCTCGCCGTTCACAATGGCGATCGCGCCCCGGGGGTCGCGCCGGCGGATGGCGTCGACCGCGGCCAGGGCGGCAGCGCTGTTGCCGATCAGGACGTAGGGCGCGGACGGGTTCATCGCGCGCCCGTGCTCACGCGGCGCCGAGCGCCTTCATGGCGACCGCCGCCGCGAACTTCTGCTGCGCCAGCGCCTCGGTCTCGACCTCGGCCAGCTCGAGCGCGCCCGGCACGCAGAAGGCCACGCACTGTGGCTCGTGGTCGCCGCACAGGTCGCAGTTCTGGGCGACGGCCTTCCCGGGATTGAAGCCCATCACCCCAAACGGGCAGGCGAGCAGGCACATCTTGCAGCCGATGCAGCGGTCGGCCAGCACCTGCACCTGGCCCGACGGCTCGCGCACGATCGCGACCGTCGGACAGACCGTGGCGCACGGCGCGTCGGCGCAGTGCACGCACGTGAGCGGGAGATAGAACTGCTCGTCGTAGAAGTCGTTCACCCGGATGCGGGACAGGGCGGGCACGAACACGCCCTCGTGCTCGAACGAGCACGCCATCTCACACTCGCGGCAGGCGGTACAGCGCTCCTGGTGGACGACGATCTGCTTCATCCCGTCTCAGGCGGCGGACTTTTTCCGGGGCGAAGTCGTGCCGCCGGGCGGATCGCCAAGGCCGCAGAACACCTCGTAGTCGATCAGCTTGGTGACCGTCGGCTGCTCGCTGCACACCACGCACTTCGGATCGCGGCGCAGCTTCAGGATGCGCACCTCGCCCGACAGCGTGTCGAAGTGCATCATGCGGCCGTAGAGCGGCGTCCCCTGCCCCAGAATGACCTTGATCGTCTCCAGGGCCTGCACGCAGCCGACCAGCCCCGGCAGCACACCGAGCACGCCGGCCTCGGCGCAGGACGGCACCGCCCCCGGGGGCGGCGGCTCGGGGAACAGGCACCGGTAGCAGGGTCCGTGCGGCGGGTGGAACACCGTGGCCTGCCCTTCGAACTGCCAGATGGCGCCGTCGACGAGCGGCTTCTTCAGCATCACGGACGCGTCGTTGGCGAGGTAGCGGGTGGGGAAGTTGTCGCACCCGTTGACGATCACGTCGAACTGCTCGAAGAGCCGGAAGGCGTTCTCCGACGACAGGCGCTCGCGGAACTCGAGCACCTTCACGTCGGGGTTGAGCGCCTGCAGCGTCATGCGCGCCGACTCGGTCTTGTGCATGCCGATGCGGTCGTTGGTGTGCAGGATCTGGCGCTGGAGATTGGACAGATCGACGGTGTCCATGTCGACGATGCCGATGGTCCCGACGCCCGCCGCCGCCAGGTAGAAGGCCACCGGCGAGCCGAGCCCCCCGGCGCCGATGCAGAGCACCTTGGCGTCGAGCAGCTTCGCCTGCCCGGCCTCGCCCACCTCGGGCAGGAGGAAGTGGCGGCTGTAGCGGATCTGCTGCTCGGGCGTGAACTGCCGGTCTTCGGTGATCGGCAGCCCCTTGTTCTTCCAGCCAGTGAAGCCGCCGCGCATGGAGACCACATCGGCGTAGCCGAGCTCCTTCAAGATGCGTCCCGCCAGCAGCGACCGGGTCCCGCCGGCACAGTAGGCGACGATGGGCTGGCTCTTGTCGGGCACGGTCTCTTCGATCCGCATCTCGAGGAAGCCGCGCGGGAGCGACACCGCGCCCGGGACGTAGCCCTGGCGGTACTCTTCGCGCTCACGCACGTCGAGCAGCACCGGGGGCTTCCCTGTGGTCAGCTGCCCCTGCACCTCGTCCGGGGACACTTCGGGCACACTGGCCCGGGCTTCGTCCATGATCTGCTTGTAGGTCTTCGCCATGCGCTCAACCCTCGACGCCGTCGTACAGGTTCATGCGGTACTCGACCCAGCACGCCACCGCCGCCGCGTAGCGCGGGGAGAACGTGAGCCGCGGGAGGCTCAGTATGCGCCACAACGGATAGCGACGCGAGAGGAGCAGGGGGTCGGGGCCGAGGCCCAGAAAGAAGCGCACCTTCTCCCGGTCCGCCCGGCGGAGGAGCCCCCGGCGCCAGAGTGCCAGCAGGATCACGCCCGGACGCGGTCCGGGAGCGGGCCGCTGCCGGTGGCCGCCTCGGCCTCGCGGTAGGCCCGCTGCATGTCGTCCATGAGCGCATCCCGCCCGCGCGAGGCCAGCACGCGCGAGCGCTCCATCAGGACGGCCTTACTCTCGACGAAGTCTTCGCGGCGGTAGCCCCACACGCGCGGGTGCACGAACGTGTCCATGCGAATGGCGTCGCACGGGCAGGCCTCGACGCACATGCCACAGTAGATGCACTGCAGGGTGTCGATCTCGTAGCGCACGGGGTACTTCTCGACCGCGGCGTCGGGATGCTCGCCGGCCTCGATGTGGATGCACTTGGCGGGGCACGCGGTGGCGCACAGGAAGCACGCGGTGCAGCGGACGGAGTCGTCGGGCTTGAGGGTCAGACGGTGCGCGCCGCGATAGCCCTCCGAGTACACCTTGCGCTCTTCCGGATACTGCGTCGTCACCGCCGCCTTGCGATCGCGGGCGATGCCGAAGAGGTGCAACGTGTGGAGCGTCAGGTTGCGCGCGAAGTGGCCGACGGTGACGCGCAGGCCCTGGACGACCTGGGGCAGGTACAGCCGCTCGGCCAGGGACAACGTCGGGGGGCGCATCGGCACGCGACGGCCACTATCGTTACCGTCCGGAAGCGTGTCAAGGCGATATGCCCGTGTTACTGCGGTCGTTCCGAAACGCCGACCGGATGGAGACGGAGCTCTTGCAGCTGGAACTCGAGCACGTCGCGCAGCTGCCCCGCACGCTCGGCCAGGCTCGGCGCCTCCAGCACGGCTTGTTTGGCGATCGGCGCCAGATCGAGGTGCTGGGCCAGGAAGTTGACGAAGGTCTCGTCGTCAACCCGTCCGCGCAGGACCTCGGGATCGGCGTCACGACCGCGGCGGGCGAGATACTGCCGGACGAGATCGACCACGCACTCGCGCAGCTCGGGCACGAGCGTCCCGACCACCGGGTCGCGCCAGCGGACCACGGCCTCGCGATAGGACTCGGTGGCCAGTTCCTGGACAATGACATACTCGCGCACGCCGCGGAGCACGAGGTCGAACCGTCCGTCGGGCAGCTCGGCCACCCGGATCATCTCGCCGACCGTGCCGACGCCGAAGATGGGCGGATGGCCGTGGTAGTCTTCCTGCCAGTTGCCGCGCAGGAGCGCCATGCCGATCAGCCGCGCGCCTCGAGCCGCGTCCCGGACCATGGCCCGGTACCGCGGCTCGAAGATGTGCAGCGGCAACGCCATGCGTGGAAAGAGCACGACGTTGGGAAGAGGGAACAGCGGAATGCTGTCGGGCAGCTTCAAAGCCCGAGACTGCGCACGCTCGGTCGTGCCCGGATACGGTCGATCCAGGCCTGGACTGCACTGAGGCCGGGCTCGAGCTCGATCCCGAGCCGCCCGAGCACCATGATCCGGGGCGCGAAGGCGGCATCCGCGAGGGTGAACTCGCGGCCCACCAGGAACTCCTGCCCCGACAGGTGGTCCTTCAGGTAGTAGAGCCCCCGGCGGAGCTCCTCGCGGGACTGATCGACCCGCTGCTGATCGCGCTCGGCATCGGCCTTGCGCAGCTGCGTGAGCAGCATCGTTGTCGGCGGGATGAACGAATTGTCGCAGTAGTCCTCGAGGATGCGTACCCGCGCCCGTCCCTGGGAATCTTCCGGCATCAACCGGGGCAGTGGGTACTCTTCCTCCAGGTATTCGTTGATGATTGTCGAGTCGTAGATGACCTCGTCTTCATCAACCAGCACCGGGACCTTGCCGTATGGGTTCAAACGCAGGAAATCCGGAGACTTCTGCTCCTGCTTGCGCAGGTCCACGAAGAGCTTCTCGAACTCCAGGTCCTTCTCCGCCAGGACCACGCGAACCTTCTGACAGAACGGACAATCGGGGTAATCGTATAGCTTCAGCATCGTCGTCTAGGCCTCCCTACCCTCCCAACAGACCCCCAACCCCACCTCGGGACGGCCGCACGGTAATCGAAATTCCCGCGCGTGGCAATAATTAGCAGGGTGTAAAGTGGCTACTTTTAGAAGTTTTTATGTCGGGACGTGCGCCCAGGCGTGGTAGGAGCTGCGCACCAGGGGGCCGGACTCGACGTGCCGGAAGCCGAACCCGAGGGCGATATCACGCAGGGCGGCGAACTCCTCGGGCGGCACGAAGCGCTCCACGGGCAGGTTCTCAGGGCCAGGGCGAAGGTACTGCCCGAGCGTCAGGATCACACACCCGACAGACCGCAAGTCACTAAAAACTCGAGCTAATTCGTCGTGTTCCTCGCCAAGCCCGAGCATCAGTCCCGCCTTGACCAGCCCCCCCGGGAGGCCCTGCGCAGCGGTGCCCAGCACCTCCAGCGAGCGCTCGTAGCGCGCTCCGGGGCGCACACGCTTGTACAATCGGGGAACGGTTTCGAGGTTGTGATTGAAGACATCGACCGGCGCGGAAACCACGCTGGCGACGGCGTCGAGATCGCCCTGGAAGTCGGGCACCAGGACTTCGACCCGACACGCCGGCAGCAGCTGCTTGATCGCCCGTACGGTGGCGGCGAAGTGCCCCGCCCCGCCGTCGGCCAGATCGTCACGATTGACCGAGGTCACCACCACGTGGCGAAGCCCCAGGCGGGCGACCGCCTCCGCCACCCGGACGGGCTCGTGCGGGTCGACGGTGAGCGGGCGGCCGTGGCTGACGGCGCAGAAGGCGCAGTTGCGGGTGCACGTGTCCCCCAGGAGCATGAAGGTTGCCGTCTTGTGGCTCCAGCACTCTCCGATGTTGGGGCAACGGGCCTCCTCGCACACGGTGTGCAGCCCGAGCGACCGGACCGTGGCGGTCGTCTCGGCGTACCCCGGGCCACCCGGGGCCTTCACCTTGAGCCATGGTGGAAGGCGCCGAACCGCGTGCGCACTCACGGGCAGGCCTCCTCGAGACACTCCTCCCCGGACAACGGCCGCCACCCCGGATAGCCGAACTGGGCCACGAATCGCGCCAGGACGACGGGCAGCACCTCCTCCACGCTCGCCGGTCCGCCCTCGTGAGCGACCGAGGTCATCCGGACGCCCTCGATGCCACAGGGCGTGATGGCCCCAAAGCCACCCAGATCGAGACCGACGTTGAGGGCGAACCCGTGCCACGTCACCCAGCGCCGGACCGCCACGCCGAGGGAGGCGATCTTCCGGTTCTCCACCCAGACCCCGGTCAGGCCCTCGCGCCGGCCGGCGACGATACCGAGGTCGCCCAGGGCCGCCACCAGCGTCTCTTCCAGCATGCGTACGTACCAGCGCACGTCCGGTCGCAGGTCGCGCAGGCCGAGGATGGGGTACCCGACCAGCTGCCCGGGCCCGTGGTAGGTCACCTGGCCCCCGCGATGGGTCCGCACGACGGGGATGCGATCCCCGCCCGCGTCGCCCAGATGACGGGGGTCGGCGCCCCGACCGAGGGTGTAGACGGGCGGGTGCTCGAGCAGCAGCAGGACGTCCGGGCCGCCGCCGAGCCGGCGCTCGACCAGGGCCTCCTGCCACACGACCGCACGTTCGTACTCGACCCGCCCGGGACACCCCACCTGCAGCGCTGTGGCCGGCACGCCGCTCATGTGTTGATCGACTCGCCCCCGACCGTCAGGGCCGCTTCGCGCAGCGCCTCTCCCAGTGTCGGATGGGCATGGACCGTCCCTATCATCTCGGCGGTCGTCGCCTCCAGCGTGAGCGCCAGCGCCGCCTCGGCCACCAGCTCGGTCACGCCCGCCCCGATCATGTGCACGCCCAGGATCGCCCCGTAGCGCGCCTCGCTCACCAGCTTGACCCAGCCGTCGACGTGCCCGGTGGCTGCGGCCTTGCCGACGGCCCGGAACGGCACCTTCCCCACCCGCACGTCGTGCCCACGGGCGCGCGCATCGGCTTCGGTGAGCCCGACGGCGGCAACCTCGGGCTGGCAGTAGATGCAGATCGGCACGCGCGCGGGGTCGAGTCCGGAATCCCCCGTGCGCCGGCCGGCCATGGTCTCGACCGCCAGCACCCCCTGCTCGGAGGCCGCGTGCGCGAGCAGCAGCGGCCCGACCAGGTCACCGATCGCCCACACGCCCGGCACGGTGGTCCGCAGCGCGCGGTCGGTCACGACGAAGCCGCGCTCGGTCTGCACCCCGACCTCTTCGAGGCCGAGAGCCGCCGACAGCGGCATCCTCCCGACCGCGACCAGCACACGCTCCGCCACCAGCGTGCGCTCGCCGTCGGCGCCACGCACGACGACCTCGGCATCTGCCCCGCGTACCACGCAGCGCTCGACGCGGTGCCCGCTGAGCACGTCGATTCCCTGCTTGCGGTAGACGCGCGCCAGCTCGCGGCCCAAGTCGGCGTCCATCCCGGGCAGCAGCGTGTCGGCCATCTCCACCACCGTGACGCGCGCGCCGAAGCTGGCAAACACGTACGCGAACTCGACGCCCACCGCGCCCCCGCCGACGATCACCACCGACCCCGGCAGCGTCGGCGACGCCAGCGCCTCGCGGCTGGTCATGACCACGCGCCCGTCGACCGCCATTCCCGGCAGCAGGCGCTCGCCGCTGCCGGTGGCGAGGAGCACGTGGCGCGCCCCGAGCCGCTCGGGCGGGCTCCCGTCGCGCGTCACCGACACCCCGCCGGTGACCAGGCGCCCCGCGCCGGCGTGATACGCGATCCGGTTCTTCTTGAACAGGAACTCGACGCCTTTGGCCTGACGGTCGGCGACCTCGCGACTGCGCGCCACCGCCTGCCCGTAGTCGACCTGCCACCCGTCCCGCACCATGCCGCGTGCGGTGGCGGCGCGCAGATCGCTCACCAGCGCCGCGTCCGCCAGGAGCGCCTTCGACGGGATGCACCCCCAGTTGCCGCACACGCCGCCCGGCTTGTCGCGCTCGACCACCGCCGTCCGGAGACCGAGCTGCGCCGCCCGGATGGCCGCCACGTAGCCGCCCGGCCCGGCCCCGACGACGACGACATCGTACTCCGGCACGCGCGCGTCCTCGGTCACGCGAGCAGCGCCAGCGGACTCTCGAGCAGCGCTTTCAGCTCCTTCAGGAAGCGGCCCGCCAGCACGCCGTCGATGACGCGGTGATCGCAGGACACGGTCACGGTCATGACACGTCCGGGCACGACCTGCCCGCCGCGCACGACCGGCACGTCGCGGATCGTTCCCACGGCGAGAATCGCCGCCTGCGGCGGATTGACCACCGCCGCGAAGTTGGAGACGGGGAACATGCCCAGGTTCGACACGGTGAACGTGCCGCCGGTCAAGTCGTCGGCCGCAAACCGCCCGGCGCGGGCCCGCTCCAGCACGTCGTGCACCCGACGCACGATGGCTGCCAGGGGCTCCCGATCGCAGCCCCGCACCACGGGGACCATGAGGCCGTCGTCGAGCGCGGTCGCGAGGCCGACGTTGACCGCCGCGTGCTGGCGGATGGCGTCGTCCTCGTACGAGGCATTCACCGCCGGCACGCGCGCCAGCGCGAGCCCCACCGCCTTCAGGACGAGCGGCGTGTAGGTGAGCCCGGCCCAGTCGCCGCCGAGCGCCGTGAGCCCTTCCTTCAAACGCACGGACTCGTCCATCGCGATGTCGGCCGAGGCGTAGAAGTGGGGCACGTCGCGCTTGGCCTCGGTCATGCGCTTGGCGGTGGTACGCCGGATGCGGGACAGCTCGATGCGTTGATCCCCGGCAGACGTTGCCGCGGTCGGCGGCACCCGGGGAGCGGGCGCAGGAGGTGGCGGCGACGACGCCGGACGCGCTGGGGGGACATCGCGCTCGACGATCCGGCCCCCCGGCCCGGTTCCCGCGACCGCCTCCAGGTCGACGCCGCGTTCGATCGCGATGCGCCGGGCAAGGGGCGAGGCGCGCACCCGCTCGCCGTCCCGTGGTGGCGGTGTGACGCGCGCTGCCGGTGCGGGCGGCGGGACGGGCGCGGACGATGGAGGCGCCGGTGCCGGCGCCGGCCGGGCGACCGGGCTCCTGGCGTCGCCCGCCGCGCCCAGCAGGGCGATCACCGCCCCCACCGGGGCGCTCTCGCCCTCGCGCACGCGCACTTCCGTGAGCGTACCCTCGTCGAAGGCCTCGAGCTCCATGTTGGCCTTGTCGGTCTCGACCTCGGCGAGCACGTCGCCGATGCGGACGGCATCGCCCACCTGCTTCACCCAGTGGATGATGGTGCCCTCCTCCATGGTGTCGGAGAGCTTCGGCATCGTGATCTCGATGGCCATGCTAGCGGCTCCGCGCCACCGCGACCGGCGGCCCTTCTTCGAGCCCGAGGAGCGACCGGACGGCTGCGACCACCCGCTCGGCCGACGGCAGCACCAACTCCTCGAGTGTGCGCGCGTACGGCATGGGCACGTCGAGACTGGTCACACGTCCCGGGGGCGCATCCAGATCGTCGAACGCCTCGGCCGCCACCAGCGTGATCACTTCTGCCGCCACGCCGGCGAACGGCCAGCCCTCCTGCACCACGAGGCACCGGTGCGTGCGGCGGACCGACGCCAGCACCGCCGCCGCGTCGAGCGGCCGGACGGTGCGCAGGTCGAGCACCTCGGCCTCGACGCCCTCGGCCGCCAGCTGCCCGGCGGCGGCGAGCGTCGTGTGCACCATCCTGCCCCACGTGATCAGGGTCACGTCGCGCCCGGGGCGCTTCACGTCGGCGACCCCGAGCGGCACGACGTGCTCGCCGGCGGGCACCTCGCCCTTCACGCCGTACATCACCTCGCTCTCGATGAAGACCACCGGGTCGTCGTCGCGGATGGACGCCTTCAACAGGCCCTTACCGTCGGCCGGCGTGGCCGGCATCACGACCTTCAACCCGGGAACGTGGGCGTACAACGACTCCAGGGCCTGCGAGTGCTGCGCCGCCAGCGCATGCGCCGCGCCGCCAGGGCCGCGGAAGACGATCGGGAGCGTGAACTGCCCATTGGTCATGTAGCGCAGCTTGGCGGCGTTGTTGATCAGTTGGTCGGCGGCCACCAGCGAGAAGTTCCAGGTCATGAACTCGATGATGGGCCGGAGCCCGACCATCGCGGCGCCGATGCCGACGCCGGCGAAGCCGGTCTCGGCGATGGGCGTGTCGATCACGCGCCGCTCGCCGAAGCGGTCGAGCAGGCCTTCGGACACCTTGTACGCACCGCCGTAGTGCCCGACCTCCTCGCCCATCAAAAAGATGGCCGGGTCGCGCTCCATCTCTTCCGCGATCGCTTCGCGGAGCGCCTCGCGGAACGTGAGCGTACGGAACTCAGGCATACACGTACTCCGTCACCGACGCGGCCGCCGGCACCGGCGAGCGCTCGGCGAACTCGACCGCGTCCGCGACCTGTGCCTTGGCCTCGTCGTCGAGCGCCGTCAGCTGCGTGGCGCTGGCGATGCCGAGCTGTTCGATGCGCCGGGCGAGAATGGTGAGCGGGTCGCGCTCCATCCATTTCTGCACCTCTTCCTTGGTCCGGTATTTCCCCGGGTCGGCCACCGAGTGGCCGCGGAAGCGGTACGTCTTGGCCTCGAGGAAGAACGGCAGGCTCTCCTTGCGCGCCCGGGCAATGGCTTGCCGGACGGCTTCGCGCATCTCGAGCACATCATCTCCGTTCACGATCTCGGCCTCCATGGGGTAGCCGCGGGCGCGCACCGACACGTCGTCGACCGCCAGGGTGCGGTAGAGCGGCGTACCCATGGCGTACTGGTTGTTCTCGCAGATGAAGACCACCGGCAGCTTCCACTGGCTCGCCAGCGCCAGGCCTTCGTGGAACGCGCCCTGGTTGGCCGTGCCGTCGCCGAAGAAGCACAGGGTCACGTCCTGCTCGTTCCGGTACTTGCTGGCGAACGCCACCCCGGCGGCGATCGGGACGTGGCCCCCGACGATGGCCCAGCCGCCGAACATGCGCTGGCGGGCGTCGAACAGGTGCATCGAGCCGCCGCGACCACCGCAGCAGCCGGTGGCGCGCCCGTACAGCTCGGCCATCGCCCCGCGCGCGTCACCCGTGCGCGCCAGGTAGTGCGCGTGCTCGCGATAGGTGGCGACCAGGTAGTCCGTCGGCGCGGCCGCTGAGATGGCGCCCACAGCGACCGCCTCCTGACCGATGTAGAGGTGCAGGAAGCCGCTGATCTTCTGCTGCGAGTAGGCCTTGGCCGCCGCCTCTTCGAAGCGGCGGCAGAGGCACATCTGCCGGTAGAGGCCGAGCACCAGTTCCGCGTCCATGGGTGGCGCCGATCATACAGGATCGCGGAGGACGGGGAAGGCGCGCCGGCGCAGCGCGTCAGTCGAGCACGCCGCCAGCTCCAGCGCCGCCAATGCCAACTGCGCCGGTTCCTCGCCGCGCAACACCGCCCGCACAGGCGCGAACGACCGCCGATGCACGGGCGAGGCCCCGTGCGCGCGGATGGCGGCGAAATGTGCGGCCGTGGCGTAGCCCTTGTGCTGCGAGAAGCCGTACGCCGGGTAACACGCGTCGAGGTCGCACATGAGCGCGTCGCGGTACACCTTGGCGACGATCGACGCGGCGGCGATCGAGGCCACGAAGGCGTCGCCCTTGGGATACGCCGACTGCGGCATGGCGAGGCCGGGGATCTCCCGCCCGTCGACGAGCACGAAGCCCGGCACGACCGCGAGCCCTTCGACCGCGCGCCGGCACGCTGTGAGACCCGCCTGGTAGATGTTGATACGGTCGATCTCGTCGGGCTCGACCACGCCGATCGCGACCGCCAGCGCCCGCCGGTAGATCTCCGCCGCCAGCTGCTCGCGCACCGCGGCGCGCAGGACCTTCGAATCGGCGACGCCGTCGATCGCCGTCTCCGGCGGGAGGACGACCGCCGCCGCCACCACCGGCCCCGCGAGCGGCCCCATGCCGACCTCATCCACGCCGGCGACGTGCCGGATGCCGACACGCCACAACAGGCGCTCCAGGTGCGGCGCCGCGGTAGCCGGCCCACGACGACGCGTCACTCCCCGCACGGCCATGATCCCCCCCGCTGCCCGCGGGGTACCAACCGTCGGCCGCGCTGTCAAAGGCCGGCGGCCGTCGCCAGGCCGCGCCGCCAGAGCAGCGCGCCGAGGGCCGCCCACGGACTGCGCTCGTCCCACCGGTCGACGCCGTTGTACCACGCCAGCCCGATCGCCTGCGCGCGCGGGCTGGCGGCGGCAAGGCGGAACCAGAACCGCTGCCGGCGGCCGTAGAACAGCCGCGCCCCCAGGACCAGGCGACGGAGCTTCCGGCCGATCGGCCCGGCGTGGACCGCGTGCGCGTAGGTGGCAAACGACCAGTCACCGCTCGCGCGCGCCGCGAGAACCGCGTCGGCCGCCAGCATGCCGTACTCGAGCGCGAACGAGATGCCCTCGCCCATGAGCGGGTCGCATCCGGCAGCGTCGCCCACCAGGAGCACGTGCGGCGCCGCCACCGCGCTGGTGCGGGCGTACGTATGGATGGGGAACGCCTTCCACGTCGATGACGCCGCGCCGACGCGGCGCAGCTCGGCGGCCAGCTCCGCCTGCATGCGCGCGCCGTCGACGGGCGGCAGCGCGTAGGCGCCGACGTTGGCGTGCGGCACGCCGTCGATGAGGCACGGGAAGGTCCAGCGGTAGCCGCGCAAGCCGCCGGGGCAGCAGGTGAAGTCGAAGTCGTAGCGGCGGGCGGCGTAGCCGTCCCAGGCGGTCGCGGCGACCGGCACGTCGGTCATGACGGCGCGCGCGACGGGCCCTGCCGGCCCCGGCACGAGCGCCCGCCGGACGGCGCTGCCGCTGCCGTCGGCGCCGACGACGACGGGCGCCCAGTAGACGCTGCGGTCGGTCTCGACGCGCACACCCTCGCCGTCGCGCGCCAGATGCGTCACGCGTTCGCCCTCCCGCAGGTCGACGCCGCGGTCGCGTGCTGCCCACGCCAGCGTGGCGTCGAACTCGTGCCGGCGGACGACGCGGCAGAGATCGCGCCCCGCCACGGTGACGCTCGCCCCCGGGACGGCGACCGCCGCCGCATCGACGCGCGCGTGTGGCACCGTGAAGGCGACGCCCAGGTCTTCGAGCGTGCGGAGCGCCTTCGGGATCACGCCGCCGGCGCAGGTCTTGTCACGCGGGTGGACGGCCTTGTCGAGGAGGAGCGTTTCCGACGCGAGCGCCGGATCGCAGGCCACCAGCCGGAGCGCCGTCGCCGCGCCGGCCGGGCCGGAGCCGACGATGATGACGGCGCGGCGTTCTACCGTACTCATCTCCGGCGTTCCGCCTCGAGCACGTTCACCCCCATCAGGCCGAAGTGGCTGGCGCTTGCCAACATGTGGCGATCGTTGGTGTACACCTCGCGATGCCCGTTCTCCCGCGCGCAGCCAAGGTGAATGGCATCGCCGGCCCGGAGAAACGTCCGCTTCGAGAGATTCCGGACCTGCGTGCAGACCGTTTCGATCAACGCCGGCGTCACCGGCAGCCAGTGCCAGACGCCGGCGCTCTCGTCGCCTGCAAATTCTTCCAGCACCTCGCGCCCCTCGCGCGCGGTGATGTGCCCTTCGCGAAGATGTCGGTGAACGATGCACGTGAACTCGAGGCGGGTCCACTCGCAGGATGCGAGCCCCGGGGCGGAGTGAGCCAAGGCCCGCACGCGCTCCGCCCCCGGCTCGTTCAGGTAGCACTTCGCGACGTAGGCGGCATCGAAGTACATCATCCCCGGTCGCGCATCTCGGATTGGTACACGGCGGAGTCCACCGGGATCCTGCTCCGCCTGCGGATACGCGCTTCTCGATCAGGCAACGCCTTCGCCACCGGGGGCGTGAACGGCTGCAGGGCCGCGACGCGGCGGCCACGGTCCGTGACCACGATCGACTGGCGGGTGGCGGCGGCGTGACGAACCCATCGGCCGGTCTCCAGATGCAGTTGCCGGATGGTGATCGTCTTCATGTGCACATCGTGTCACATGGATCGGGTGCCGGACAAGACGGGCACGGCCGCCCAACCGCATCTTGCCTTCGAAACCCGGAGCGCGTAGCCTGCTGTTCGTGCGTCGTGCGCGCGCCCTGTCCGCCATCTTCACCCTGCTCGTCGGAGTGACGCTCCAGACGGCGCAGGCGGCACCGCTGCGGACGGCCCAGCTGCGCGCGCAGAGTTGCTGCGCCGGCAAGTGCCACGGTACCCGCTCCCTCGGGCGGGCCATGCAGTGCTGCCGGGTACCCCAAGAGGCCGGACCCACGATCGCCCTGTCGCCGGCCCCAAGCGCGCCCCAGCCGGTGGCCGTCCTGGTAACCTCCTTCTTTCCGGCGGTCCCGGTCGTTCGCGCCCAGGTCACGCGGCGCGACACCACCCTCGGGTGGTCGCGCGCCGGCCCGATCTACCTGCAGACGCAATCCCTCCTGCTCTGAGACTCCTCCGCGTCCCGTGAACGCCCGCCGGCAGCGCGCCGGCCGGGTTCCCGTCCGCCATCACGGTCAAGGAGAGGAGTCATGCTGCACACCCACGCCCGCGTCCGGCGGCTCGCGTCCGCCGGCTTCCTGTTCGCCCTGCTGGGCTCCACGGCACAGGCCGCCGAGCCCCGGCTGTACCTCGCCGACGTCCTGAGGGACACCCGGCAACACAACCCGTCCATCCTGGCGGCGCGTGAGCGCGCCCGGGCGGCCGCGGCTCTGCCGGCACGCGCGGCGGCCTGGGACGACCCGGTGGTGTCGTGGGAAACCTGGAACGCCCCGGAGCCGTTCAAGGTCGGCCAGGCCGACAACAATATCTTTCGGCTGTCCCAGAAGATCCCCTTCCCCGGCAAGCGCCGCCTGGCCGGCGAGGCGGCATCGCACGACGCCGATGCCGCCACCCGCGCCGCGCAGGCGATCGAGCTCGACGTGCTGGCCGAGGTCGCACACGCCTACTGGAGCCTGTGGCAGGCACATCATCGGCTCACGGTCTTCGAACGCGAGCAGATACTGCTGCAGCGCATCGCGCACGTCGTCGAGCAACGCTACGCCGTCGGCGAGGTGGCGCAGGCCGAGGTGTTGCGGGCCCAGGTCGAGCGCACGCACGCGCAGAACCGGGTGACGACGGAACAACTCGCCATCGACACCGCGCGGGCGACCCTGGACGCCTTCCTCAGCCGATCGGGCGACGAGCCGCTGGGCACGCCGGAGGAGCCCGTGTTCCCGCGTCTGGAACCCTCCCCAAACCGCCTGGTCACGGCCGCCCTCGAGCGACGGCCCGAGATGGCGGCGCAGGCCGCCATGATCGCACGCGAAGAGACGGCACTCCGGCTGGCGCGGAAAGGGTATCTGCCCGACTTCGAGCTGAGCGTCGGACGCTTCGTCAACTACCGCGCGTCCGACGGCGTCGGCGCGATGGCGTCGATGACCATCCCGCTGGCGTTCAAGGGGAAGTACGATGCCGGCGTGGCCGAGGCCAACGCCCGCCTGGCATCTGCACAGGCCGAGCGACGGCACCTGGAAGACATGATCCGCCGCGAGGTCCGGCAGGCGTTCCTCCGCTTGCGCAGCGCGCTCCTGCAGCACGACCTGTTTGTCACCACACACCTTCCACAAGCCGAGCAGGCGCTACGCGTCACCGAGGCCGCATACCCGACGGGTAGCGTCGACTTCCTCGCGCTGCTCGACAGCGTACGCACCATCGAGGAGGCGCATCTCGAGCACATCGAGGCCGCCGGCGAGGCGCAGAAGGCCTACGCCGACCTGGAACGCGCCACCGGATCGCTGCACGGCGCCCTACCGGACGCCGGGGAGGTCACGCCATGAAGCCCCGCACACTTGCCATTCTCGTGTTCGCCGTCGCAGCCGCGCTCGGGACCGTGCTCCTGCGCCGGGCTGACGGCCCCCTGCCGACACCGCCCGCTCCGACCGCCCACCGGCAGACCTACCAGTGCTCCATGCACCCGCAGATCGTGTCGCACGAGCCGGGGCTCTGCCCCATCTGCCAGATGAAGCTGACGCCGGTGGACGAGCCGGCCGCCGCCTCCGGGAAGCCCGGCGCCGTGCCCGGCCACGCCCCGTTCACGCTCTCACCCGAGCGCCAGCAGCTGATCGGCGTCACGCATGCGCCGGTCACCGTGCGGCCGCTCGCGATCGATCTCCGCGCCGTCGGCCGCGTCGCCTACGATCCGAAGCTCTACCAGGCGATCGTCGAGTACCGCGAGGCGCTGCACGCCAAGACGCAGATCAAGGACAGCCCGTGGTTCGAAGCCCACGAGGGCGCCGACGCCGTCATCCGGGCGGCGGCGCTGAAGCTCCGCCAGCAGGGCGTGGCAGAAGATCAGCTCGCGGTGCTCCGCCGCCAGGGCGGCGATCCCGTGAACCTGCTGCTGCCCGGGAAGAGCGTCTGGGTCTACGCCCAGGTGTACGAGTACGAGGTCGAGCTGATCCGGCCGGGTCAGACGGCGACCATCAGCGCTCCGTCGCTCCCCGAGCGAACGTTCCCGGCCGAGGTGGTGTCCGTCGACCCCATCCTGGACCCCGTCACGCGCACCATCCGCGTGCGTCTCCTGGTCGAGACCCCAGACGCCAACCTGCGCCCGGAGGCGTTCGTCACCGTCCATCTACGCGTCCCGCTCGGCGAGCACCTGGCCGTGCCGGCGGACGCGGTCCTCGACACCGGCGAGCATCGCATCGTGTTTGTCGTCAGCGGCGACGGGCACTTCGAGCCCCGCGCCGTCGCGCTGGGGCGGTCGGCGGAAGGGTTCCGCGAGGTGCTGGGCGGGCTCGCGCCGGGCGACGAGGTGGTCACCTCGGCCAACTTCCTGATCGACTCCGAGTCGCGCTTCCGCGCCGCGCTGGCCGCCTTCCGGGGCCATCAGCACTAAAGGCAAAGCCATGGTCGAACGCATCATCGAGTTCAGCGCCCGGAACCGCTTCCTGGTGCTGGTCCTCACGGCGGCGGCGCTGGTCGGGGCCACGTGGGCCGTCCGACACATCCCGCTCGACGCCATTCCCGATCTCTCCGACACGCAGGTAATCGTCTACTCCCGTTGGGACCGGAGCCCCGACATCATCGAGGACCAGGTCACCTACCCCATCGTCACGGCCCTCCTGGGCGCGCCCAAGATCAAGGCCATCCGCGCCTTCTCCGACTTCGGCTACAGCTACGTGTACGTCATCTTCCAGGATGGCACCGACCTGTACTGGGCGCGTTCGCGCGTGCTCGAGTATCTGAGCAAGATCCTGCCAAAACTGCCGCAGGGCGTGCAGACCGAGCTCGGTCCGGACGCCACCAGCGTCGGCTGGGTGTACCAGTACGCGTTGGTCGACCGCTCCGGGAAGCACGACCTGGCCGAGCTCCGGAGCCTGCAGGACTGGTACCTGCGCTATCGCCTGCAGGCCGTTCCCGGCGTCGCGGAGGTGGCGGCCGTGGGCGGCTTCGTCAAACAGTACCAGGTGAACGTCGACCCGATCCTGCTGCTCGCCTACGACGTCCCCCTGCCGCGCGTCATCGACGCCGTCCGCAAGGGGAACAACGACGTCGGCGGCCGCCTGCTGGAGCTGGCCGGCACGGAGTTCATGGTGCGCGGGCGCGGCTACGTCACTTCGACCGAGGACATCGAAAAGATCGTGGTGACGACGGACGCCAAGACCGGGACGCCGATCCTGGTGCGCCAGCTCGCCACGGTGACGCTGGGGCCAGACCTGCGCCGCGGCGTCGCAGACCTAGACGGCGAGGGGGACACCGTCGGCGGCATCATCGTCATGCGCCAGGGTGAGGACGCCCTCGGCGTGATCGAGCGCGTGAAGGCGACGCTGGCCGAGCTGGCCCCGACCCTGCCGGACGGCGTCGAGGTGGTGCCGGTCTACGACCGCTCGCACCTCATCCACCGCGCCATCGACACGCTCCTGCACACGCTGCGGGAAGAGATGCTGATCGTCAGCGCCGTGATTCTTCTCTTCCTCTGGCATATCCCGTCGGCGATCATCCCGATCGTCACCATTCCGGTGTCGGTCTTCCTCGCCTTCATCCCGCTCTACCTGCTCGGCGTCACGACCAACATCATGTCGCTCGCCGGCATCGCCATCTCGATCGGCGTCCTGGTCGACGGGGCAATCGTGGAGGTGGAGAACGCCTACAAGCGGCTGGAAGAGTGGATCGCCGGCGGGCGCCGGGGCGATTTCCACGAGGTGCGCCTGCGGGCGCTCAAGGAGGTGGGCCCGTCGGTCTTCTTCTCGCTGCTGGTGATCGCGGTGGCGTTCCTGCCGGTGTTCACGTTGATCGACCAGGAGGGGCGCCTCTTCAAGCCGCTCGCGTACTCGAAGAACCTGGCCATGGCGATCGCCGCCGTCCTGGCCATCACGCTCGACCCGGCGCTGCGCATGCTGTTCACGCGCATGGAGCCGCTCCGCTTCCGGCCACGCCCGATCGCCCGCCTGGCCACGGCGGCGCTCGTCGGCCGCTATTACCCCGAGGAGCGGCACCCGATCAGCCGCGTGCTGTTCGCAGTGTACGAGCCGGCGTGCCGCTGGGTGCTGCACCACCGCGCGGTCACCCTGCTGGTGGCTGCCGGACTGGTGGCCTCGACGGTTCCGGTCTTCTTCCGTCTGGGGTCGGAGTTCATGCCACCGCTCAACGAAGGAGCGTTCCTCTACATGCCGACCGCCCTGCCCGGCATGTCGGTCACCGAGGCGCAGCGCATCCTGCAGATCCAGGACCGCATGCTGCGCACGTTTCCCGAGGTGGAGCGCGTGTTCGGCAAGGCGGGCCGCGCCACGACGCCGACCGACCCGGCGCCGTTCTCGATGGTGGAGACGACCGTCACGTTGAAGCCCGAGTCGGAGTGGCGGCCGATGCGGCGCTGGTACTCCGACTATCCCGGTCCCGTGCGCTGGCTGTTCTCGTTCGTCACTCCCGAACGCATGACGTTCGAGGAGCTGCAAGACGAGATGGACGCCAAGCTCCGCTTCCCCGGCATCCCCAACATCTGGACCATGCCGATCCGGAACCGCATCGACATGCTGTCGACCGGCGTACGGACGCCGATCGGGATCAAGGTCTTCGGGCCCGACCTGAAGGTCATCCAGCACATCGGGGAACAGCTCGAAGGCGCGCTGCGCCAGGTGCCCGGTACGCGCAACGTCGTCGCCGAGCGGACCGCGGGTGGCTACTACGTCGACTTCGTCCTCGACCGCGACGCGCTCGCCCGCTACGGCCTGTCGGTCGAGGACGGGCAGATGATCGTCACCTCGGCCATCGGCGGCGACACGGTCACCACCACGGTCGAGGGCCGCGAGCGCTACTCGGTGAACGTCCGCTACGCCCGCGACTTCCGCCAGGACCTGGACGACCTGCGGCGCGTGCTCGTGCCGACACCGTCGGGGGCGCACATCCCCATGGCGCAGCTCGCCGACATCCGGCTGCTCGAAGGGCCGTCCATGATCCGCAACGAGAACGGCCAGCTCGCCGGCTACGTGTACGTCGACATGGCCGGGCGCGACCTGGGCGGCTACGTGGACGAAGCCAAGCGGCGGGTGGCGGCGGAGGTGGAGCTGCCCACGGGCTACCAGCTCACGTGGAGCGGGCAGTACGAGAACCTGGCCCGGGTGCGGGAGCGGCTCGTGGTCGTGATCCCACTGACGCTCTTCCTGATCGCGCTGCTCCTCTACCTGAACACGAAGTCGGCGGTGAAGGCGGGCATCGTCCTGCTGGCGGTGCCGTTCTCGCTCGTCGGCGCGGTGTGGCTGCTGTGGGCGCTCGGCTACAACATGTCGATCGCGGTGTGGGTGGGGATGATCGCCCTCATGGGGCTCGACGCTGAGACCGGCGTGTTCATGCTCCTCTTCCTCGACCTGTCGTACGAGGAACGCGTGCGGGCGGGCCGGATGCGGACGGAGCAGGACCTGGAGGAGGCCATCGTGCACGGGGCCGTGAAGCGCGTGCGGCCAAAGATGATGACCGTCACGGCGGCTTTCCTGGGACTCTTGCCGATCATGTGGTCGACGGGTACTGGCGCGGATGTGATGAAGCGTATCGCGGCGCCGATGGTGGGGGGGCTGGCGACCTCGTTCGCGCTCGAGCTGCTGGTGTACCCGGTGCTGTACGCCATCTGGAAGTGGCGGTTCGAGATGCGGCGCGGGGAGGCGGTGGTGGGGTGATGGGGCCGGTTGTTCTCGGTACGGCGGCGTTCGCGCTGCTCCTCTGCGCGGAGCTGCGCTGGCCGCTCCGGCGATCGGTGGAACCAAAGGCTACTCGCGTCGGGCGGAATCTCGCCGTTGCCGCCGTGAGCCTGGTGGCGGTGCGGCTCGTCGAGATGCCGGCGATCCTCTCCCTGGCCACGCTGGTCGAGCGGCGTGGGTGGGGGCTCACGCAGTCGACCGCCCTGCCGTCCTGGCTCGCGACTGCCGTCGCGGTCGTGCTGCTCGATTACACGCTCTATGTCTGGCACATCCTCACGCACCGCGTGTCGTGGCTGTGGCGCTTCCACCTCGTGCACCACGCCGACCTCGACATGGACGCGTCCACCGCACTGCGCTTTCACGCCGCCGAGTTGATCCTCTCCGTCCCGTGGCGTGCCGCGCAGGTGCTCCTGATCGGCGTCACGCCCTGGGCGTTCGCGCTCTGGCAGTTCCTGCTTCAGCTCTCGACCATGTTCCACCACGCCAACGTCCGCCTGCCGCTCGGCGTCGAGCGCGCGCTCGCGTGGGTGTTCGTGACCCCACGCCTGCACGGCATCCATCACTCCGCCGTGCGCGACGAGACCGACTCGAACTGGTCGAGCGGGCTCACGCTCTGGGATCGGCTGCACGGAACGTTCCGGGACGACATTGCGGAGGAGGCGATCACTATCGGTGTGCCCGCCTATGCCACGCCGGGTGCTGTGAGGTTCGGCCGGCTCCTCGCCCTGCCGTTCGTACGCCAGCCACCCAGCTGGCGGCGGCCGGACGGGGTCGAGTGCGTGACGCGACGGACGGACACGTAGGTGTACAGCGGCCCCGGCCGCCCTCAGCGGGCGGCACCTGTTCGCCGCGCGTACTCAGAAGAATGCACCGACCGGAGCGGGCACCCCTCTCGCGACGATGGTGGCCGTCGGCTACGCCGATGACGCGTGCCGCGCATAAGCCAGTTTTTCGGAATCGTGATCGCGATGTTCTACGACGACCATTCCCCGCCGCATTTCCACGTGCGCTACGGCGAGCACGAGGCGACCGTCACCATTGCGACACTCCTCCTGCTCGAGGGGTCCCTGCCCGCCCGTGTGCGCGGAATGGTGATGGAGTGGGCAGCGCTCCATCAGCGAGCATTGATGGACGATTGGGACAGGGCTCGGCGCGGCCTGCCCTTGGATACCATCCCGCCGCTGGAGTAGGCTAGAAGCGTGATCCGGATCCGCACCGCGACCGTGCTCGAGGGGTTCAACATCCGACTGGTCTTCACGGACGGAACGGAGAAGACGGTCGATCTCGCTCCGTACCTTTATGGCCCCGTGTTCGAACCCCTGCGTAACGATCCGCAGGTCTTTCGCAGCATGCGTGTCGACGAGGAACTCGGCACCATCGTCTGGCCGAATGGAGCGGACATCTGTCCGGACGTGCTGTACTGGGACAGAACCCCAGCCGCGTGGGAGTCCTGAGGGGAGCAGCCTGCTGTCGGCGTGTCGTCGACGAAGCTCAAGCGCCCTCGTGCCCACCGCTTCAAATCATCATGATCATTTGAAGTGGCAGCGCACGTCGTCATCTCGTCGGCACGCGGCACAGGAGGCGATCGCCATCGGCCCGATGGTACGGACGGTCATTGGCACAGCTCTACTCGTGCATCCCGTACCCACCGGCTTCAAACCGCGCCTCGCCCACCTCCCGACGATTGACATGACCGTGGCGGCTTTCATGTCATTTCGTCCGCCAGCAGTGTCTGTGCTACCACGCCGGCATGAAACGTCCTGGAGCGCGCCGCCCCCGATCGACCAGCGGCCCCATGGACGCGCGCACCATGAGCCGCGTGCTCGCGCGCCTGTCCCGCGTCTCCGGCGATTGGAAGCAGACGGCGCTGGCCGTCGTCGCGGAGGCCACCAAGAGCGACCCGTTTCGCATCCTGATCGGGTGCCTCCTATCGCTCCGCACACGCGACGAGACCACGGGACCGGCCGCCGCCCGCTTGTTCACGCTCGCCGACACCCCCACCGGCATCCTCGCCCTCACGCCCCGCCGCATCGAGCGGGCGATCTACCCCGTCGGTTTCTACCATACCAAGGCACGTGTCCTGCGGGCCGTCTGCCGCGAGCTGCTCGATCGTTTCGATGGGTCCGTTCCGTCGGATATGGATGCGCTCCTCACCCTGCACGGCGTGGGGCGGAAGACGGCGAACCTGGTGGTGACCCTCGGGTTCGGCCGACCGGGCATCTGCGTCGACACGCACGTGCACCGTATTTCCAACCGGCTCGGCTTCGTACGCACCCGGACGCCGGAGGAGACGGAGCGGGCGTTGCGGGAGAAGCTGCCGCGGCGACATTGGATCGGGATCAACGACCTGCTGGTCGCCTTCGGGCAGAACGTGTGCCAGCCCATCTCGCCGCGCTGCTCGACATGTCGAGTGGCGGGCGACTGTCATCGCGTGGGCGTACGGTACGCGCGGTAGCGAGGAACGACATGGGACTCGTCGCGCAGTGCCAGATGAACGACCGCCTCTATGGCGTCGCCGCGGAGCTGTCGGACGAGGAGCGTCGCCGGGACCTGGGGGGCGTTCTTCCGGTCGGTGCACGGCACGCCGAATCACCTGCTGCTGACGGATCGGGGATGGCTCGGGCGATTCACCGGAGATCGGGCGGTCAGTCAATCGCTCGATGCGATGGGTCGTGTCATCGAAGTGCGGTCGCTCGGGCAGGAGCTGTACGCGGAGTTCCCAGTCCTGCGGACCGAGCGGGCGCGGACCGACGGCGCCATCGCGACCTGGGTCGCTGGATTGGACGAGGGGCGGGTGGAGGTGCCCTTCCGCTATCGCACGTCGGCCGGCGAGGCCTGCGAGCATCCGCTCTGGTGGGCGTTGACCCATCGCGGACAGGTGACGACGTTGCTGAAACAGCTCGGGAGGGAGCCGGGCGGGACGGATATGGTGGTGTGGCTACGGGACCATAATGCCCGCGGCTGAACCGTCTGCGCCCACGCGTCAGACCGGAGGCGCCTGGCTGCTGGTCCTGGGCCTCGGCCTTATCGGGCTCTCTCTGGCGTGGCGGGCGCTCTCCCGGCAGGACCACTACGTCGGCTGGGAGGCGATCGGTGCAGCCTATGGGCAGCACCTCCTGGCGACGCTCCCGACGGGCGAGGCGCTCGCCAAGGCGTGGGTCGATACGCGGCACTTCCAGTACTGGAACGGCGCGAACAGCGGCGTCCAGGCGCTCCTGGCGGGCGCCCTCACGTTGCTGTGGCCCTGGGAGTTCTGGGCTCAGACAATCAGCGTGCTGACCGGGGCGCTCGTCCTCTACCTCCTCGGCCTCGCGGCGGGGGTGTCGGGTTCAGCCTGGGGCGTCCTGCTGATCGCCGCCGCCGGGTCCGGCACCCTCCTCTCCCATACGGTGCTCGGTGCGCCGTACGTGTCCGGGTTGCTGCCGCACGCACTCGCCCTCTGGCTCGTACGATCGCCAGCGTGTCAATCACGGCCGTGGCGAACGCTCGCCATCGGACTCGTCGCGGTCGAATTCTCGTGGCACGCGTACCCGTTGGGGAAGACCCACTTCGCAGTGTTCCTCGCCGCGGCGTTCCTGCTGCGGGGCGTGCGCCCGGCCACGCGTCTGGCCTGGCTCGCGTGTGCGGCGCTGCAGATGTACCAACTGCGCACCTTCGAAGGGTCAGCCGGGTCGTTCCTTTCCGAGACCTTGCCCGCCGTGCTTCGCAACCTCCCGACACACGTGGCGCAGCTCGCACGGGCGATGTACTTCTCCGGCACGCTCGACGTTCCGGTGCTGGCATGGCTGGCGCTCGTGGCCGTGCTCGCGATGCGACGGGATGCGTGGTTTCTGCGGGCGGTGTTCGTCGTGCAGCTGGCGCCGCTCTTCTTGATGCTCGCGTCGGGGAGTCAGCTGTCGGCCCGGCGCTACGTGATCGGGCAAGGGTACGACCTCTTCGTCATCGCCTGTTGGGTGAGCGAACTCCCACGCACCTCGTTTCTTCGCGGAACGGTCCTCGCGGCCGCATTGGCGGGTGCCGGTCTTCAACTGCACCACCTCGACCGCTTCACCCGCACGGGCATCCGTGAACGCAGCGTGAGCCTGCCGTTCACCGAGTCGGTGGGCGACTTTCACGTCGACCCGAACCTCATGCAAGGCGTTGCCAGCCTCTTCGCCGAACTCGACGCGGGACGGACGGTCGTCCTGCTGTATGGCTACGGTGCGTATCCAGAGAACACGACCGATCCGATGGGCATCCCGGAACGGCTCTACCTCCGCCTGGGGCACCACCGCTTTGTCGAGCGGGTGCGGATCGTCGGCGTGATCCCGTGTCGATACGCGTGTGTGCCCGCGTGGTCGGCAGACGAGCTGCTGGCGTGGCTAGGGGGCGGGACACCCAGCGGGGGCGTCGTGGTGGTGCGGTACGACGACACGCTCTCGCCGGTGTTTCATGCGCATGAGGCGGAGGTGTGGGGGCGGCTCGAGGAGGCGTTCGAACTCACGCTGCGAGCGGTGCAACCGGCGGCGGTGTCGGGGATGAGGGTGTATGACCTCGTCGGGCGGCGGACGCCTGTTGGGGCCAGCCCCAGGGATCACGTCTCGGTCGCTGAGCTGCACGAAAACGAGCGATAGACTACAGCCCGCCAGCAGGCACACCCGCCCGAACGATCAGAGCCCCACCTCGGAGCGATCCCTTCCCACCTCATGGACACGGCGTCATGTTCGACGCGATGTTCGACCCCAGATTCCCCGTCCCCGATATTACCAGGCACTTGTTCGGGGCCGGGTCGCCGACGTTGTTCAGGATGGTGTTTCCGTTGATGCAGTTATTGTTGGACCGCACCAGCTCACATCCTGCCGTGGTCCCACCCTGAGGATTGAAGCCGTTGGTGGTGATCGTGTTGTTGAGGATCGTGTTCGACACCGCGTCCTCGAGCTGAACGCCATCTTGACCGTTCCCAACCACTTGGTTGCCGGAGACGGTGTTCAACGTCGACCCCTCGATCAGCGAGATGCCATGGCCCGGCGGCGTCGTCGGAGCGGAGCCGGTCGGCGGTAGTTCGTTGTCCTGCACCGTGTTGTCGATGATCACCGCCGACTGGGTCGTGTGTCGCGCGTGGATACCGTTCTCGTTCTCGCACACGAGGTTCTGCTGCACCTTGAGGAGGTTCCCCGTATGCAGCTGCACGCCCTCGTCGTTCCGGGCGATGCAGTTGCAGAATGCCACACCGCCGGTGGTGAGCTTGTACTCGACACCATCGTGCGGATCGGCATCGACCAGGTTCACGTACCAGATGCCGATATTCGTCGACGACACGATCTTGATCGCCTCACCGTCACTCCCGCTCGGGAACGGCAGGGCCAGGTTGGGAGCGATCGTCGACGCAAGGTCCGTCGTCCCAGGGCCCTTCGGACGGCACCCGGATGCGGGCGGCATCGTGGTGGTGAAGGGTGGCGCCGTGATCCCTGGCGGTGGCGTACCTGCGATGACGATGTTGGAGCGGCTCTGAATGATGACCGCCGGCCCTACGCACTTGCCCTCGACCCTGATCACGGTGGGGACTGCCGCGGTGCCGTTGGGGACGGCGTTCACTGCCGCCTGGAGCGTCGCGTACTGATTCCCGCCATGCGTGATTCGACACGGGGTCGTGTCGAACTCGCCGCACTTCCCGCGGGGCAGCGTCGTGGTGGTGGTCGTGGTGGTGGTCGTGGTGGTGGTGGTCGTGGTGGTGGTCGTGGTGGTGGTCGTGGTCGTGGTGGTGGTGGTCGTGGTGGTGGTGGTCGTGGTGGTGG
>CAZUDO010000009.1:0-4071 GCA_964618895.1 uncultured Binatia bacterium (SeqCode) | reverse complement strand
CGCTTCTGGAGCTTGACGGCGTCGACCCCGCACTCCTTGGCAGCGTGGATGAGCGCTTTCGCCTTGTCGACGTCGCCCTGATGGTTGTTGCCGATCTCCGCGATGACGTACGCAGGGCCATCCTGCGCAATCTTCTTGCCGTCGACGACGAGCTCGGGCACGAGGCGATGGTACTAACGAAGACGGAAGAGGACGACGCCGTCCACGCGCTCGCGAGCGACCGGGAGTCCCGTGAGCGGCCGGGCGGCCGCCCCCTCCCAAGGCGTTCCGACCGCCCTCTCAGGATGCACGAGCACGCTTCGTACCCCGAGCTCGCGCAGGGCGGCGACAGATCGAGCGTCGGGGAACCCGCTCACGACCTTCCTCAGCCGATCGTAGGCATCGGGATCGAATCCACCCGCCCCGTTAACCGTCTCGGGATAGCCCGCGGCCGACCAGTAGCTGTAGACGAGGTCGTCGTGAAAGCCAGCGGGAAGATGAAGCTGTGGCGACGCCGCGATCCGCACCGCCGCCGGTGGCGCCGGAGCGCGCGGATGCGCGAGCGGACCGATCCCTTCGATCAGGATCACGGCGACGAGCGCGATACCGACTGCCGTGACCGCAGAACGAGCCCTCGTCAGATCTCGCAAATAGCGGACGAGGACGCACAGGCCTGCGCCGGCGAGCAGGGCGAGCCCCAGCGAGGTGAGCGTGTTGATGCGCCCGGGGGTGCGCACGCCGTCCCAGCCGGGCGCGAAGTCGAAGAGGAACCGGTACGGGGTGAGGTACCTGTCCAGTCCCGAGGCATCCCGCACTCCCAGAGAAAGTGCGGCGCACACGACGACACCCAGCGCGAGCCCGATGCGTAACCGGCGCGTGAAGACCGACCCGAGGACACCGAGCAGCGCAAGCAACGAGATCGCGAGTCCCGGGAACAGAGACATCTCGTCGGGAGCAGCCAGCGGCGCTCGTGCTCGCAGCGACGGACCGGCCCAGAGCCAGCTTTGAGCAGGCGCGGCGAGGAAGCTTCGAAGCTCGGGCGAGAAGCTCTCGACGTACGCGGGTGTGCGATGGGCTTCCGGATGCTTATCGATGACGCGGAGATACGGCCGGGCCATGAACACCGCTGCGGCGGCGAAGACGAGGATCCCGACGGTCGTGGCGACAAGGATGCGCCGGTTAGGTACCGGTACCGCGCCCAGGGCGAGCGCGACGACCGCGATCACCCCGAGCACTGCGAGGAGGTACGCGAACTGGAGGCCCAGCGTAAATCCGAGGGTCATCTGCCAGGCGGCAACCAGCCAGCCACCGAGCACGAGCCAGGTGCTTCGACGCCGATATCCACGGAGCAGGAGGAAGAGGGCCAACGGGATACCGCCGCTCGACAGCACATGCAGGTGGCCGTTCTGAGCGAGCTTCCACGGGGCGTAGGCGAAGGCGACACCCGCTGCTACCGCACCGAGGATCCCCAGCCCGAGCTCGCGGGCGAGCAGGTATGCGCCCAGGAAGGCGAGGCCGTACGCGCCGAGGAAGAGGAGGTTGTAGACGACGAGCGCCGCATGCGGGCTCTCCTGTGCCACGAGTCCCGCTGGTGCGTACCCGACGAGCGCGTCGGAGAAGGCGAGAGTGTCCAGGTTGGGCCAGAAGGTGTTCGCCTGCCACAGGTCGAGAGGCCGTTCGACAAGCGCGTGCCCGATCCACGACACCTGCCAGGCTTGGAGAAGAGGGTCGCCGAGGTCCTTGCCGATGTCGCTACCCAGATGGAGAGCGAGGGGCCACGTCATGGCGATGGCGAGCACCACTCCGGCAAGCGCCGCGAAAAGCGCTTCACGACCCATGGTCGCCGGGCTCACAGGGACCTGATGGGGTGTCTGGGACGATCCTGGCACGGTTACGGTTGGTTGCGCGCCGCCGAATCGCTCACTGCCCGCCCCTGGTCGGCCCGAGACCGGCGAAGCTGTCGGACTCCCCGAACCGACAGCGCCACTCCGCCCGCGAGCGTCGTCGGCACGTACCAGGCTGCGTGCAGCAGAATCGTGAACGCCAACGCCTGCTCGTGCGGGACGTCGAGCAGGCCCAGGGACGCCACGCCGAGCCATTCATATGTGCCCACGTAGCCCGGCGAGGACGGAACGGCCGATCCGAGGTTCAGGACCGCAGTCACGAAGAGAGCGTCTGTTAGCGACAGGTCGAGCCCGAGGGACCGCGCCACGAGACTTGCCGAGATCGCCCATGTCGCCCAAGCGGCAAGACTCAGTCCCAGCCAGACGACCGGCCGCCGCCGTCCAAGCGGCTCCGCTAGCACCTCCACCGTGTCGCGAACGAGCCGGCGGACGAGCCCGCGGCTGCGCCTTTCCCGCTCCCGCCTACCGATGTACGCCCGCGAGAGGAGGAGGACGATTCCGAACGCAACGACGACGAGAAGCGAGCCGACAGCGAGCCGAACGAGCCACTCTGCGCTCGCAACCGCCGTTATGCCGACCACGAGCAAGCCGACGAGGACGACGAAATCGCAGGCCCGGTCGAGGATCACCGTTCCGAACGCCCTTCCCGCAGGCATACCCGCAGCGAGCCCGAGCCAGCGCGCCCGCATGAGGTCGCCGATGCGCCCGGGTAACACGTTGTTGACAGCGACCCCGCTGACAGTCATCTCGTAGAAGCGAGCGAGCCGAACCTGCGGTGTCGACGCGATCCTCCTCCACCGGACCGACTGGAAAACGTAGACGGCTCCGAATGCAGCGATCGCGAGCGCGACAAGACCGGCATCGGCATCTTGCAGCGAACGCCGGACAGCCTGGAGATCCGCGTCGCGCAAGGCGAGCCAGAGGAAAACGAGACCGATCGGGACACCGACAAGAGCGGTGAGGAGACCACGAGAGCGCCCAGACGACATCCGGACGGCGAATCTACCCGTGCGTCCGGGCGTCCCCCAGCCGAGCGGCACGACGGGGTCGGCTGCCAAGGCCCCTGAGCACAACGAGGAACGTGGCGGTGATACTCAGCGCGCCTCCTCGAGCGTCACCTCGAGGCCGACCGACCGTGCTTCCTCGGTGAGCTCGCGCCCCACCTCGAGAGTCGAGATCCCGCCAACCGCGACCCGGACTCGGCCGCAGCCGTTCCATTGCATCTCCGTCCCTATGAAGCCCGCGCCCAATGCTGAATCGCGCAATACGACGGCGTCGAACTCGGAGTCGAAGTAGCCGAAAACTGCATCGATCTCGCCGTCCTCGGTCGCCGGGCGCACGCACTCGTCGCGGGACGGGAAGCGGGGTGCGCCCCCCGCGACTACCGAGAGCGGGTACGCAAGCGCCAGTACGAGAACGACCGCCCACGGGGCGACTCGTCGCATGTCAGCGCTCCTCCCCCACGGGACGTTCGCCTCCGCGCCAGGCGGCATCGCACAACAGAGGAAGTAGGGCACCGGACAGGATCACGAGCGAGCCCGTCAACCGAACGATCGGATTGACGCCTTCGTCCTGCACGAAAGGCAACTCGAGCTCGGTGAACGACCACAGCACCCAGGTGAAGCCTGCGATGAGCGACCCGTAGAGCACCAGTGCGAACGTGGGCACAACGCGGGCGCCAGCGACGAACGCGAGCACGACCGCGACGCAAGCCAACGTGGGTACCACTAGCCAGAGGTCGTAGTCGAAAACCGTCCCGAGCACCGACTTCAGGGCCGGCCATGCACGGTCGAGATGGTCCAACAGCCCAAGCAATCCGGCCGCGGGCAGCTCGCCGCTGAGCTCCCGCGAAGAGAACCAGATCCGCCACGGGACGGTAACCGCGACTCCACAGGCCGCCGCAAGCGTGAGGCGGGGCCACGCGTACCGACGATCGCGCCACGAGGCAACCAGCGCCGCAGCAACGACGCACGCGGCCAGCATCAGCCCTTCGCGCTTCGTCAGCATCGCTGCGCCTAGAAACAGGGAGGCGGCGACCAGGCGCCACGGCTGGCGATCGAGCAGCCAGAGCACGACCAGAAGCGCCGCGAGCGCGAAGAAGTAATCGAGCAGGAAGTCCGCCTGCGGATCGAGGTTTCGCCCCACCACGCGCGGAGCGACGAGAACGATCAGGAGGAACGGCCAGAGG
>CAZUDO010000008.1:0-72864 GCA_964618895.1 uncultured Binatia bacterium (SeqCode) | reverse complement strand
GCAATCGCCTGGAGTACGCCAACGTGCAGTTCCCGCCGCTGGTCACGGGCACCATCGCGCCGCCGGCCGTCATCCGCTTCAACCCCGACATGCCGCCCTGCACGGGCGGGACCCTCACCTGCGGCAACGGACGGCTCGACGCGAACGAGCAGTGCGACGACGGCAACATCGACGACTGCGACCAGTGCGACTCGATCTGCCGCCTCACCACCTGCGGCAACGGGCGCCTCGACTGCCTCGAGGATTGTGACGACTCCAACATCCTGGCCGGTGACTGTTGCGATGCCACCTGCCGGGCCGAGCCCGACAACCGCCCGTGCGCCGCCGATGACGACCTGTGCACCCGTTCACAGGTGTGCAGCGCCGGTGTGTGCGTCGGCATCAATCCGGTGGTGTGCATCGCCCAGGACGATTGCCACGTGGCCGGCGAGTGCAGCGCGGAGACCGGCACGTGCGCCAACCCGATCAAGCCCGACGGGGCGGGGTGCGACGACTTCAACAAATGCACCGCCGACGACAGCTGCAGCTCGGGGCGCTGCCAGGCCGGCGGCATCCGGTCGTGCGACGACGAGGACCCGTGCACCGACGACAAGTGCGACCCGGTGGTGGGCTGTCTCAATCCGCGCGTCCGGGGGCTGAAGAGCGTGCCGTGCGCGTTCACGCCCCCGCCGGCGCCGTGTGCGGGGCAGATATTCCCGCGCAAGCTGAAGCGCCTCTACGACCGCGCCCCGTTCCTCGCCATCGAAGCGGCCACGGCGCCGTCGAACCCGCGCGCCGTCGCCAAGCGGCTCGAGCGGCGGGCGGTGCGGGTGCTCAAGAAGGTGGCCAAGCTCGCGCTCCGGGCGGCGCGGAAGCGCCAGATATCCGCCGATTGCGCCAAGGCCATCCGGCGGGCGGTCAGCGATGCGCTGGTCGACGTGCGGACGCGTCGCCGGTAGCTTCCGCACGTAGGTAGTGGCGGATGTTGTGCGTGACGATGGCGCGCCGCTGCTTGACCGCACCGTCGGTCAGCCGGGAATCAGAATATCCCGACAGGTTGGCCGGGTTTGGGACGCAAACGGCCATGGCGCGTCGCGTCAGGTTGCAGGGCAGCCGAGGCTAGCCCGCGAGTTTCTCCTTTAGCCAAAGATTGAGGAGGCTCTCGGAAGACAACCCGCGTCGAAGCGCCTGATCGCGGAGCCGTCCTGCCAGGGACGGATCCACTGCCACGAGGAACCTCCGCCTTTCAGGCGCCACTATGAACGCGGCCTGGCGTGGAGAAGGGCGAGCGTCGGCAAGGTCGTGCGCGTCCCAGAATTCGCCGATCTCCTCGTACGTCTTGGCCCTAGAGATGCTCGTTCGACCAGTAGTCCGTGGGGCTTTGGCTTTGCTCACAGGTTCCTCTCCTTCGGATTCTCCGCACCGCATTGCGGGCACCGATTCTCCAGGGCGGAACCGCAGTCGCCGCAAAACGTCTTGCCGGCGGGATTCTCACCACGGCAGTTGTGGCAGCGGATCACGATCTCCAGCTCACCGTGCTCACCGTTCAGCGTACGAGGGTGGCGAGCTTACCGAGGACCTCGTCGATAACGGCCGGCGACGCCTTGGCGATGCGTTTTACCTTGCGCGCACGCCAATCGAGGCTCTTGACCTGATCCGACAGAACCACACCTCCGACCGGCAAGCCCACGGGCAGTGCGACCTCGAACGGATATCCCTTCACGTGGCTGGTGACCGGGCAAAACAGGGCCAATCCGACACGGCGATTGTAGACGCCCGGCGAGATCACAATCGCCGGCCGGTGCCCTGCTTGCTCGTGGCCCGCCTGCGGATTGAACTCCACCCAAACGATATCACCCCGATCAGGGGCGTAGCCGCGCGGCATCTACCAGCTCTCCCGCCCGACCGGATCGCCCCAATCGACCGCCACGTGCATGTTCTTACGGGTAACCCCCGCGATCAGCGTGTCCAGCTCATAGCCTCGCGTGTCCAGGGGCGCCACGATCAGGCGACCGTTGCTCACCGCCAACATCACCGTCGTCCCCTCTCGCACCCGCACCCCCCGTGCCACCCCTTTGGGAATGCGCAGACCCAGGCTGTTCCCCCATTTCTGAATCTTCGTGATCATTGATCAGCCTCCGTATACACGCCGGATATACGGTGCTCGCGGCCCGGTCAACGATCCAACTCTTCCAGCAGCGCCTTCGCGTCCCGCAGGTCGCGCGTGGCGAAGCCTTCGGTGAACCAGGCGTAGAGCGGGGCGAGGAGGGCGCGGGCGGCGGCGCGCTTACCCTGGCGCTGCCAGAGCCGCGCCAGGCTGGTGGCGGCGCGCAGCTCGAACGCCTTGGCCTCTTGCCGCCGGAAGAGCGCTTCCGCCTCCAGGGCCGCATCGCCGTCACTGTCGAGGAGAATCTCGGCCCGCAGCCGGTAGAGATCGGCATCGGAGCTGTGCTCTCCCTGTTGCTCGGCTTGCACGACGCCGAGTGCGAGCGCGCCTAGGGCGTCGTCGTGGCGCCCGACCTTCCAGAGGCCCTCGGCGAGGCCGCAGAGTATCCCGGGCGCTCCGGCCCCGCTCCCGATCGCAGCCAGCTCGACTATCGCCTGCTGCATCTCCGCGAGGCCCGCCTCGGCCTCTCCCAATTCGACTCGCGCCCAACCTCGCACAAGCCTTCCGACGGACACCAATGCCAGAACGAGCCGCAAGCGATGGAAACGGTCATCGGACACAACGCGGCGCGTTAGGCCGCGACCGCGATCAACCACTATTGCCAATGACTCCTGGCGGTGTGCACTCACACCACGCGCACCAGTGCCCACACCAGCGCGAGGCCCGACACGTACGTGAACAGCGCGCCGACGAAACGCAGCGGGTGCGGCTCGTTCAGTGAGCGGCAGAGGAGCATGCCGGCGGCGTGCAGGTAGCGGGCGGCGGTGGCCACGGCGAAGGTCCACAGCATCCAGGTGGCGGGCTCGCGGGCGGCGATGGCGAGCATCAGGATGGCCATCATGGGCGCGTACTCGGTGGCGTTGGCGTGGGCGCGGACGATCTTGTGGAGGCGGTCCCTGGGGTCGGCCGGGTGTCCGATGCTGGTCTTGGTCGAGCCGCGGGTCAGCGACACCCCGAGGCCGAGCCCGAACACCAGGAGCCCGAGGAGCGCCGTACAGGTGAGTGCGACCGTCATGCGATCCTCCGTCAGTAGCCGTGCAGAGTGGCCAGGCGGTTCCGGTGCCAGGCGGCATCGCCGAAGGTGAGCTCGGCGGCGCGGGCGCGTTTCAGGAAGAAGCCGATGTCGTGCTCGTCGGTCATGCCGCCGCCGCCGTGCATCTGCACGGCTTCGTTGCCGATCAGGACGAACGCATCCGAAGCCCGCGCCTTGGCGATCGACGCCGCCACGGCGACGGCGGTGTCGTCGCGGCCCTCGTCGAGCGTCCGGTGTGCGCCCATGACGGCCGACCGGGTCAGCTCGAGCTCGACGTACAGGCGGGCGGCGCGGTGCTTGAGGGCCTGGAAGCTGCCGATCGGGACCCCGAACTGCCGGCGCGTCTTCAGGTAGTCGATGGTCAGCTCGAACGCGGTCGTCATGGCGCCCAGCATCTCGGCGGTGAGGCCGATGGTGGCGCGGTCGAGGACACGGGTGAGGAGCGCGCCGCCACCGTCGATCGGGCCGACGGCCGCAGCCGGGTCGACGCGCACATCGGCCAGGTGGACGAGGGCGGCGTTGCGGTCGTCGATCCGTGTCTGGCGCTCGATGCCGACCCCGGGAGCGGCGGGGTCGACGAGGAAGACCGTGATGCCGTCGGCGGCGGCCGTGTCGCCGGCGGTGCGGGCCGTGACCAGTAGCCGATCGGCGACGTGTCCGTCCAGCACCTGGATCTTTTCGCCGCGCAGGCACCAGCCGCTGCCGGCGCGCGTGGCGCGGGTGGCGACGTGCCGGGGGGCGTAGCGGCTGCCCGGCTCCTGCCAGGCGAGTGCCAGCAGGCGCTCGCCCGCGATCACCGCGGCCAGGTGCTCCTGCTGCTGGGCCGGGGTGCCCCCGAGCAGGAGCGTGGTCGCACCGAGCAGTACCGTCGACAGCACCGGCTCCGGCATGAGGCCGCGGCCGAGCTCCTCGAGCACGACCATGAGGTCCAGGTAGCCGAGGCCGGCGCCGCCGTGCGCTTCCGGCACCACCGCGCCGAGCCAGCCGAGCCGCGCCATCTCCGTCCACAGGGGACGGGAGAAGCCGTCGGCGTCCCGGCTGTCGCGCAGCGCGCGGAGGCGTTTCAGGGACGAGCGGCCGGTGACGAACTCGCGCGCCGCGTGGCGCAGCAGGTCCTGTTCCTCGGTGAGCACGAGATCCATCGCGTTCAGTCCGGCAGCCCAAGCACACGCTTGGCGATGATGTTGAGCTGCACCTCGGAGGTGCCGCCCTCGATGGTGTTGCCGCGCGAGCGCAGCCAGTCGCGCGTGATCGCGAGTTCGTCGGCGGAGAAGCCGGGGCCTTCCCAGCCGAGCGCCTGCGGGCCCAGGATAGCGACCAGCAGCTCGCGCCGGCGCTGGTTCAGCTCGGTGCCGTAGAGCTTGAAGATGGACGACTCGGGGCCGGGCTGGTGGCCGACCCTGGCGGCGTCACGGGACCGTGCCAGGGTCAGGTCCATGCAGGCCTGGTCGATCTCGAGCTGGGCCATGCGGTCGCGCAGGATCGCGTCGGCCAGGCGACCCTGCTCCTCGCCCAGCTGGCGGCGAGCGAGTTCCACCATGCGGCGGCCTTCGTCGCGCTGCTTGAAGGCGTCGGCGATCATGGTGCGCTCGTGGCCGAGGAGCGCCTTGGCGAGCTGCCAGCCGCCGTGCACGTGGCCGACGACGTTGTGCACCGGGACGCGCACGTCGGACAGGAAGGTCTCGCAGAACGGGGACGAGCCGCTGATCAGGCGGATGGGCCGCACCGACACGCCGGGCGTCTCCATGTCCATCAGGAGGAACGTGATGCCCTGCTGCTTGACGGCGTCGGGGTCGGTCCGCACCAGGATGAACATCCAGTCGGACTTGTCGCCGTACGAGGTCCACACCTTCTGGCCGTTCAGGATGAAGTCGTCGCCGTCGCGGACCGCACGGGTCTGGAGGCCGGCCAGGTCGGAGCCGGCCCCCGGCTCGGAATAGCCCTGGCACCAGCGGATCTCGCCGCGCACGATGCGCGGGATGTGCGTGCGCTTCTGCTCCTCGTTGCCCGCCTGCAGCAGCAGGGGGCCGATCATGGAGAGGCCGAAGCCGGTGAGGGCAGGGCGGAGCCGCAGCTTGGCCATCTCTTCCGCCAGCACCTTGGCCTCGGCCTTGGACAGGCCGCCGCCACCGTACTCGCGCGGCCAGGTGGGCGCCGTCCAGCCGCGTTCCGCCATGACGCCGAGCCAGCGGCGCACGTCGTCGGGGTAGCGCGTCTTCTTGCCGCCCCAGCAGATGTCTTCCGGCACCGTGGGCGGCGTGTGCATCGACGCCGGGGCGGTGGCGTCGAGCCACCGCCGCGTGTCGTCGCGAAAGCGCTCGAGATCCACCATGGCGCCCGACGCTAGTCGAGCGCCCGGGCCGATTCAACGGGAGTGGACGTGTTCAGTGCGGACCGGTCCCGTACAAACGCAGCTCCAGCGCCGCCCACAGCGACTCGTCGGCGGCATCCGGCCACACCACCCACTGCGCATCGTCGAGATCGCCGCCGGGGCCTGTCCACGCCTCCTCGCACTCGTCGTGGCCCTCGGGATCGGGCTCGAACTGGGCGAGGTCGTAGGCCCGCGCGTCCTCGAACAGGAAAGCCACTTCCGTCTCGAAGCCTGGCATCATCCTGCCCTCCTTGCCACCCTCAACTGACTGGCTGTGTACTCCTCTTCGCGGTCGAGGGAAACTGGCCCGTCCGCGGCCGCGAAACGCGATGCGTCACGGCGTCCGCCACGTCCTCTGCGGGGCCGGGCGTGTGAATCGCGCGCGGCGATCGGCTATCATCACGACTGACGATGGACTCCGAGGGGCGCTTGCAGAAGGCCGTCGAGCTGATGCACGAAGCGTACAAGCTCCAGATGGAAGGCGCGCTCGACGACGCCATCCGGTGCTATCAGCAGTCGATCTCGCTGCACGCGACCGCCGAGGCGCACACGTTCCTCGGCTGGACCTACAGCTTCCAGGGGCGCTACGACGATGCCATCGCCGAGTGCAAAGCGGCGATCGCGGTCGATGCCGAGTTCGGCAACCCGTACAACGACATCGGCTCCTATCTCATCAAGCTCGGCAAGCTCGACGACGCCATCCCGTGGCTCGAGGGCGCCATCCGCGCCAAGCGCTACGACCCGCGGCACTATCCGCACTGCAACCTGGGACAGGTGTACTGGGCCAAGGGGCTGCTCGCGCACGCGGCGCGCGAGTTCGAACGCGCACTCGAGATCGAACCGGAGTACACGTTCGCCCGGGGCGCACTGAGCGCGATCCAGAAGCAGCTCAACTAGGAGCGGTGCGCCGAGACTGCGGTGCGGGGAGGCGGGAGCACCGTCTCCGCTTCGATTCGGCGCCGCTGGGCTGCGTTCTTCGGTCGACCGGCGCCCTCGACGCCTCATAGGCGCTCCGACGGTGCTCCCGCCTCCCCGCACCGCAGTCTCGGGGCACGCTCCCAGTCCGCGTCGTCAGTCGACGATGAGCGTGCTCGGTGCGAGCCGGGCCAGCCGGGTCCCGATCACGTCCGGCGACAGCCAATCGCGCTCGACCATGGTGACGATGCCGTCGACGATCTTCGCGCGCCGGGCGGGGATGATGGCCGTATGCGGGATGGGCAGCCCGAGCGGATGGCGAAAGAGCGCGGTGACGGCGAACCAGTCGGGCAGGCCGCCGACCAGCGCGGCCTCGAAGCCCGCGGTCAGGATGCGAAGCCACGGCGCGTCGACGAACGGGCCGGTGTGGAGCGCGGTGTGGCAGGCGAGCGTAGCGGCGACGGTGATCAGCAGCGAGACCGTGCCGACGTGGTTCTGCGGGGTCGACCGGGGCATGGGTGTCGGCGGCTACGGCGTCAGCTGGAGCCCGAGGAACACCTGCACGCCGCACAAGAGCAACGCTGTGGCGCCGAGCAACGGGTGGACGAGCCGCGCGCGCGGCTCCGGAATGCGCCGCGACACCAGCGCCGCGGCGGTGAACAGCGCGCAGATGGCGCTGGCGACGGTGAAGTGCCCGCTGTCCGTCACCTCGAGCTCCGGCCGGAGCGTCCAGGTCGTGACCAGGCCGCCCGCCCAGTTGGCGAGCACGAGGCCGTACACCCAGGGAGCGAGCGCCGCATGGCGCCGGCGCATGCCCGCGGCGTAGCGGTTGGCACGACGGGCGCGCAGGCCGAGGCTGGCGGCGTAGGCCGCCAGCAGGATCGTGACCCCGCCCGCGACCGGATGGACGTAGACCAGCAGGCTGTGCACGCCCCGGCTCAGTACGCGACCGTTGCCGGGGTGTCGACGCGTAGCACCGACTCCTGCTGGAAGCGTCCGCGGTAGGTGCGCACGATGTCGTCGATGGCGGCGTCGCCGCCGCCGTCGTGCACCAGGATGACGACGCGGGTGCGCTCGTGTCGGGGGGTGGGGGCGTCGGCGGACCTGTACTGCCCCTCGGCATCGATCACGGTGAGCCCGCGCGGGAAGCGCGGCGTCACGACCTCGGCCAGGAACGTGCGCCACTCGGCGTCGCTCACGACGGCACCGTCGGGACGTGAAAGGCCAAAGAAGAGTTGGGTTTCGCGCCCCGCAGGGTGGCACGGACAGGGCGCGTGCGCGTGCATGCAGCCGGCCAGCGCCGTGAGCAGCACGGCGACGGCGACCGCCCTTCCGGTCATGCGCCCAGCTCGCGGCCCGTGAGGAGGCGGTAGGCCTCGAGGTACTTCTCGCTCGTGCGCCGCACGACTTCGTCCGGCAGCGCGGGGCCCGGCGGCCGCTTGTCGTACTTGACCGACTCCAGGTAGTCGCGCACGAACTGCTTGTCGAACGACGGAGGTGAAATGCCGGGCCGGTACTCGCTCTTCGGCCAATAGCGCGACGAGTCCGGCGTGAACACCTCGTCGATGAGGGTGATGCGGCCGTCGACCAGGCCGAACTCGAACTTGGTGTCGGCCAGGATGAGCCCACGCGATTCGGCGTGGGCGGCGCCGCGGGCGTAGGTGCGGAGCGTTACGTCGCGCAGCCGGGCGGCGGTCTCGGCACCCACGGCCTGCACCACCTCCGCGAAGCCGATGTTCTGATCGTGCGCGCCGACCTCGGCCTTGGTGGACGGCGTGAACATCGGCTCCGGGAGGCGCGCGGCCTGCTGCAGGCCGGCCGGCAGCGGGATCCCGCACACGGCGCCGGTCGCGCGATAGTCGTTCCAGCCGCTGCCGATCAGGTACCCGCGCGCGACGCACTCGACCGGGAAGGGGTGTGCCTTCTTGACCAGCATGGCGCGGTCACGGAGCAGGTCGCGGTACGGCTGCACCGCGGCCGGCATGCGGCTCACGTCGCAGGTGATCATGTGATGGGGCACGTCGAGCATCCCGAACCAGAACTCGGACAGCCGGTTGAGCACCTTGCCCTTCCACGGGATGGCGTTGGCCATCACCACGTCGAAGGCGCTCAGGCGATCGGTGGTGACGATGAGCAGGCTGTCACCCAGGTCGAACATGTCGCGCACCTTGCCGCTCGACAGGTGGCGCAGGCCGGGCAGGTCGGTCTTCAGGAGCACGGGGTCGCTCATTCGGGTGGTGTCCTTGCGGTCAGTGCACCGTCACGTCGGCGCGGGTCAGGCGGACGACGAGGTCGCGGATGGTGTCGGCGTCGGCAGCGTCGGGCTGGAGCTCGAGGTACCGCCGGAGGTCCGCGAGCGCGGCCGCCGGGCACTCGAGCTGCTCGTAGATGAGGCCGCGCAGGCGGATCTCGTCGGGCGCGTTCGGGGCGAGCACGAGCAGCAGGTCGACCGCCTCGAGAGCGCTCGCGGGCTCCTTCCGGTCGAGATACGTACGCACCAGGTTGCGGAGCATGCGGGCCAGGATGGCGGGGCGATCGGTGGGAGCGAGGGCGTCGTGGGGCAGGGTGGCGGCCTGCCCGTCGCCCAGCGCCCGGTAGCGGGCCAGCAGCTCGTCGGGCCCGATCGGGCGCCCCCCGAAGAACGGGTCGAGGAGCACGGTGTCGATGCGCACGAGGAAGTGGCCGGGGAAGCCGACGCCCTCGGCAGGGAGGCCGAGGCGTACCGCGGTCTCGATCAGGAGCACGGACAGGGAGATGGGGATGCCGGTGCGTCGCTCGAGCACGTCGTTCAGGAAGCTGTTGCACGGATCGTAGTAGTCGTCCTCGTTGCCGCGAAAGCCGAGGTCGTGGAAGAGGTAGCCGGCGACGGCGAGGCCGGCGTCGGCAGGCGACAGCCCGGGGCGGAGCCGCGGACGGGCGCCGTCCGCCAGCGTGTCCAGGCGGGCCAGGTACGGGGCGGCGTCGAGCGCGGGATAGCCGATGCGCGCGATGGTGAGCGCCCCCCGGGCCAGGTCGCACTGCGGGCCCGGAGCGAGGACGGCGGCGAAGTCGTCGCGCAGGCTCATCCGGGGCTGGACGCCTCGCACAGCTCGACCACGTTGCCGTCGGGGTCGTGGATCCACAGTTGCGTGTCGCCGAAGGCGAGGTACTCGATGCCGCGCGCCTCGAGATCGTGCTTGACCGCGGCCAGGCTCTCGACCTGCACCGCGAAGTGCGGCCCGGTCGGGTCGATGCCGTCGAAGCCGCCGTCGCGCTGGATCAGGTGCACCTGCGTGCCGGCCACGTCGTACCACGTGCCCGGAAAGCCGAGTTCGGGGCGGGGCGCGGTGCGGAGTCCGAGGAGGCCTTCGTAGAAGGCGCGCGCCCGGCCGAGGTCGGCGATGCGGAGGGAGACGTGATCGAGGCGGCGGATGTGCATGAGGGGATGGCCCGTACTGGTATGCCCCCGCGGCAGGGTGGTCAAGTTGGGGCGGGTCTCACGGCGTGCGTCCGGCCGCGATGCCGAGGAAGAACAGCAGGAGCCCGCCGACGTTGTGTGCCAGGAGGTTGGCGGCGGCGCGTGCCCACTGCGCTTCGTGCACCATGGCGCCGGTCTCGAACGCGTAGGTGGAGAAGGTGGTGAACGCGCCCATGAAGCCGACCAGGACGATACCCTGAGTGTCGCTCCCGATCAGCGATCGCTCGCGCGCCAGCGTCCACACCAGGCCGAAGAGAAAGCAGCCGAGCCCGTTCACGACCAGCGTGCCCCACGGGAACGTGGCGGGTACCAGCCGCTGCACCAGGCCGCCGAGTCCGTACCGGGCGAGGGTGCCGAGCGCTCCGGCGGCGGCGAGCCACGCGAGTTTCGTTCCCGGTATCACGCCGCCCGTATAGCATGGCGGCGCCTGATTCCCGTGGCCTGGCTTGGCGGGGCCGGCCGGACCCTGCTACACCGCCGACGTGTCGCTCAAGGACCAGGCCGCCATCGTCGGCATCGGCCAGCTGCCGTTCTCGAAAAACATCGGTCGCAGCGAAGACGTGACCGCACTCGAGGCGGCGAAGCTCGCCCTCGAGGACGCCGGGCTCCGGCCGTCGGACATCGACGGCATGACCAAGTGGAGCATCCAGACCACGTCCGAGAACGTCATCGCGCGCAACCTCGGCGTGCCGAACCTGCGCTTCTTCGGCGAGGTCGGCTACGGCGGCGGCGGGGGCTGCGGCGTGGTCGGGCATGCGGCGGCCGCGATCGCCGCCGGCATGGCACGCTGCGTGCTCGTCTACCGCTCGCGCAACCGCGGCTCGGGGGGCCGCCCGTGGGCGGGCACGTCGCGCGAGCGCGACAACAGCGCCGCCGAAACCAACGAGACGGCGCTCTTCTCGCCGTACGGCTTCGTGCGCCCGGTCGACCAGGTGGCGTTGTTCGCGCGCCGGTTCCTGCACGAGCGCGGCTACACCACCCGCCACCTCGGCTGGATCGCGGCCGCCTGCCGCCGCCACGCCACCAACAACCCGGTGGCGATGATGCGCGAACCGATCACCGTCGACGACCACGAACGCTCGCGTTTCATCTCCGAGCCGCTCCGCCTGCTCGACTGCTGCCTCGAAACCGACGGCGCGGCAGCGGTGATCGTGGCCGCGGCCGACCTGGCGCGCGACCTGCGTCAGAAGCCCGCCTACATCATGGCGGCGGCGCAGGGCATGGGGCCGCGCAACGTCACCATGAACAACTACTTCAAGGAGCCGCTGCTCGAGTCGCCGGGCGCGTATGCGGCGCGTGACCTGTGGCGCATGGCGGGGGTGGAGCCCAGGGACGTGCCGGTGGCGCAGCTCTACGACGCCTTCACGCCGCTCGTTCTCGGCTCGCTGGAGGAATACGGCTTCTGCAAGCCCGGCGAGGCAGGGGCGTTCGTCGAGGACCACGGCCTCGAGGTGGGCGGCCGGCTGCCCACCAACACGAGTGGGGGGAGCCTGTCGGAGGCCTACGTGCATGGCATCAACCTGATCATCGAGGCGGCGCGCCAGATCCGCGGCACGTCGCTCAACCAGGTGGCGGGCGCGCGCCTGTCGCTGGTGACCAGTGGCAACATGGTGCCGACGGGCGCGCTCCTGCTGCGTGGGGACTGACGACGATGACCGACACGGCTGCGACCGGGTTCGAGCGCCGCACGGGCGGCGTCGATTGGCTCCCCTACTGGGCGGCGGCACGGCGGCGCGAGCTGCGCTTCCAGCGCTGCACGCCATGCCGCCGGTGGCGCCACCCACCGGGGCCGATGTGTCCCGCCTGCTTGTCGTTCGCGCACGAGTGGGCGCCGGCGAGCGGCCGGGCGCGGCTGCTCTCGTGGGTGGTCCTGCATCCGCCCGTGCTGCCTTTGTGGAAGGAGCGCGTGCCGTACGTCGCCCTGCTGGTCGAGTGTGAAGAGGGGGTGCGCACGATCGGCGGGCTCGTCGGCGCGACCGCCGACACGCTCCAGATGGACATGGCGCTGCTGGTCGACTTCGCGCCATCTCCCGACGGCGATCTGGTGCCGCAGTGGCGGCCGGCATGAGCGCGTTCCGGACGGTCCTGGGTGCGCTGGTCGTGGCCTGCCTTCTTCCGGGACCGGCAGCGGCGGGACGGGTCGAGTTCGGCATCCACACGCCGCAGGAGCACACCACCTGGGCCGACGTGCTTGCCACCTGGCAGGAGGCCGAGCGCCTCGGCTTCGAGCAGGCGTGGGCCTACGACCACTTCGCCCCCATCATGGGCGACAAGGACGATCCGGCGCTGGAGGGCTGGACGCTGGTCGCGGCGCTGTCGCAACGGACCGAGCGGCTGCGCATCGGCCTGCTGGTGACCGGCAACACGTATCGGCATCCGGCCGTGCTGGCGAAGATGGCCGCCACGGTCGACCAGATGAGCGCCGGGCGGCTCAACTTCGGCATCGGCGCGGGCTGGGAGGAGTACGAACACACGGCCTACGGCATCCCCTTCTACGACGCGCGCGAGCGGGCCGAGCGTCTGGGCGAGGCGCTCGAGGTGATCACGCGCCTGTGGCGCGACGACCATCCGTCCTTTGCGGGGCGGTTCTACCAGCTGGTGAAGGCGCCGTTTTCTCCAAAACCCGTGCAGCGCCCGCACCCGCCGATCGTGATCGGTGGACAGGGCCCGAAATGGATCATGCCGCTGGTGGCGCGCTATGCCGACGAGTGGAACGTCCCGGTCGGGCTCACGCCCGACGACGTGCGCGAGCGCATCGCGGCCCTGCGGGCCGAGTGCGCGCGTATCGGGCGGTCGCCGTGCGTCGAGCGCGTGTCGGCGTTTCTGCCCCTGGTGGCGATGACCGGTATCCCGCTCGCCGGCCCGGCCACCCGCCTCGCCGCCCGTGCCGTCGTCGACGGGCGCATCGCCCGCTCTCTGCTGGTCGGCTCGGCGAGCGATATCCAGGAGCGCCTGCGCGCCTACGTCGACGCCGGCGCCACCAGCATCATCGTCAGCCTACGCGCGCCGTACGACCGCGACCTGATGCGTCGCTTTGCGGCCGAGGTGATGCCGGCCTTCCGGTGAAGGACGCCGTGACCGTCGACGACGTGCTCGATCGGCTGGAGGAGCTGGACGAGGCCGACGATGTCGACGCGCTCCGCCGCGAGCTTGCTCGCGCCCTCACGCGTTTTCCCGACGCGCCCGAGCTGCGCGAATGGGAGGCGTCGCTGGCGGTCGATGAGGAACGTTTCGCCGACGCAGTCGCGATCCTGGATGGCGTGCTGGCGGTGCATCCCCGGCGCTACTGGGCGCAACGCGAGCGGGCAGCCGTGCTGATCGACCTCGGGCGCTTCGCCGACGCTCTCGCCGCCCTGCAGGGTCTGCCCCGTCCGGAGGATCGACTCGACCGCGGCGAGCGGGCGGCGGTGCATCACGACCTGGCGCTCTGTCTCGATCGGCTCGGCCGCATCGCCGAGGCCGACGCCGCGTTCGGTCGCGCCGCAGCGCTCGACGCGGCGACGTTCTTCGTGCCCCTCCGCCTGCCGCGGGCCCGCTTCGAGACGCTGGTGGCGACGGCCCTGGACGACATCCCGGAGGAGTTCGCCCCCTACCTCGCCCAGGTGGTGGTCCGCGTACGCGACTACCCCGGTCCGGACGAGGAGGAACCGTTCCAGCTCGGCGTCTACGTCGGCGTTGCCCGCCCCGAGCGCACGCTGGCGACCGAGGACCACCTCGATCACGTCGTCGTCTTCCAACGCTCGCACGAGCTCCAGTGTCCCGACGAGGACGCGCTCCGCGAGGAGGTGTGTCGGACGGTGGTGCACGAGATCGCCCACCACTTCGGGATTGTCCACGAGGCGATGGGCGAGTACGAGTAGGGAGGCTGTGAGAACGGTCGAACACCGCGCGGTCGTCTGGTCCCTGTACCTGGCGACCCTCCTGCTGCCGGCGTCCGGCGCGCCGGCATTCGACGTGGTCCTGAACGCGCAGGGGGAGTTCCTCGACGGATACCTCATCGACGGCAGTCCCACGCCGCGCCGGGTGGTGTTCATCGACCCCGACCCGCCTGCGCCTGATGACCCCGCCAGCCCGCCGGCACGCGTCGGCCGGCACGTGAACGGGAAGCTCTGCTTCTTCCCGCGCGGCTTCGGGCACGACGGCCAGTTCCTGATCGCCGACGACACCTACCGCGAGGCGTGTCTCGACCGCAGCGTGCCGCAGGCGCGTTGCCGCGTGACCCGCCGCCGCAGCCCCCACTTCGTCGGCCGGGACCCCGACGGCTGGGGCGTCTTCAAGCGCAACGGCAAGTGGGCCAAGCGGGTCATCCACGTCGACGCCGAGCCCGGTGTCGAGGTGCCGGGGACCATCGACCCCAGGGGTGTCTGTTCGACGACTTCGCCAACCCGGACGGCAGCCTGATCGTCTTCTTCCCCGGCCGGCGCCATCGCTACGACAGCTACTGCTTCGTCGCCAAGGCCCTCGGTGCGCCCGGCATGCCGGTCCTGGACGGGGCCGGGAACATCTATATATCCCCGAACCCGCCGGCCTCCGCCTGACGCGGTTCTCGCCGCCGTTTCCGTCCAGCCCGGCCGACTGCGACAACACCGAGCGCCTGGTCACGACGCCGCCCACCCGCACGGTCTTCATTCCGGGATCGCCCGCCGCGCTCACGCTGGCGGGCATCGCGCGCGTCCCGCGCAGCGATCACTTCTACGTCGGCAGCGTCCTCCTGCCGCCGGTCATCCGCGAGTACGACGCCGCCGGGGCGGTCGTGCGGACGATCGTCCCCGACGGGGTGCCGAAAAACCCGCTCGGCATCGACGTGGGCTCTGACGGGACCGTCTACTACGCCGAGCTGAACCTCGACCCGGAGCGACTGCGCCCGCGCTGCGGGAGCGTGTCGCGGGTGCGGTTCGACGCCACCGGCCAGCCCGAGCCGCCGGAGCAGCTCGGGCGCACGTTGCGCTTCCCCGACGGGGTGACGGTGGTCGACTCACGCCGGTTTTCGGTGAACTTCCGCAAGCTGCCCGCCGCCCCGGAGAACGACCCGGCGCGGTGCGGCGGCGAGTAGCGCGGCCGGGGCGCGCCCGCATGGAGGCCGCGGCTACGGCGCCGCCCACGCGCTGGTCACGTGCTCGAGCCACCACGCCGGCGCCGCCGACAGCAACGTGTCCATGTTGCTGTAGTCCCGCCACAGCGTGATCTTGCCGTTGGCGATCTCCTGCACGGAGACGAACGGCAGGGAGACGACATGAGCGGGCGCGAAGCACCAGTCTTCCGTGTGCTCGGTGATGACGGTGTCGCCCTCGGCCACCATCCGATGCAGATGATGCACGTGCCGCGGCACGCGCGCGAAGCCGATCTCGAGCTTGCGCACGATCGCGGCCGGGCCGACGGCACGCGCGGGGGGCATGGGCACGTCGTCGTAGACGGCGTCGGCGCTGAAGTACGCGCCCAGGCGGTCGAAGGCGTGCGCGTACAGGTCGTCCCAGAAGCGCTGCACCAGCGTCTTGTTGGCTGTGAGGCTCACGCCGGTAGTCCTTCCCCCATCAGGTCGACGAAGTTGTCGCAGTAGAACCGCTGGCGGGCGCGTTCACCAAGGCCGACCTCCGAGGTGGACTTTTCCCGCGGAAGCGGCCAGGAGGCAAGGGCCATGGCGGGGCCCCTGATCGGCATCGACCTGGGCGGCACCAAGATCGAGGGCGTCGTCCTCGGCCCGGATCGCCAGCCCCTCACCCGCGTGCGCGTGCCGACCGAGCGCGAGGGCGGCTACGACCACATCGTCGCGCGGGTGGCGGAGCTGGTCGGCCGCCTGCGCCCTGCGGCGCTCGGCTGCACGGCGATCGGGATCGGCACGCCGGGCTCGATCTCCGCGCGCGACGGGACCATGAAGAACTCCAACACCACCTGTCTGAATGGCCGGCCGCTTCCCCGCGACCTCGAAGCCCGGATCGGCCTGCCGGTGCGCCTGGAGAACGACGCTAACTGCTTCGCCCTGGCCGAGGCGCTCGGCGGCAGTGGGCGCGGGCACCGGGTCGTCTTCGGTGTCATCCTCGGTACCGGCGTCGGCGGCGGGATCGTGCTCGACGGCGCCGTCCATGCCGGGGCGCAGCACATCGCTGGCGAGTGGGGCCACCATGCCCTCGATCCGACCGGACCGGCCTGCTACTGCGGCCAGCGCGGGTGCGTCGAAACGGTGCTCGCCGGGCCAGCCCTCGAGGCCGCCTACCGGGCGGCCGGCGGGGCGGCGGCCGACGCGGCGACGATTGCGGGGCGGGCCGAAACCGGCGAGGCGACGGCCGGGGCCGTGCTTGCACACTGGCTCGACCGCTTCGGCCGGGCGCTCGCCAATGTCATCTCCATCCTCGACCCGGACGTGGTTGTCCTCGGCGGCGGGCTGTCCAACGTGGCGGCGCTCTACGGCGCCGGGCGCGCGGCGGTGGCACGCTACGTCTTCAACGACGAGCTGCGGACCCCGATCGTCCGGCACGCTTTGGGTGACTCGGCCGGCGTGATCGGGGCGGCCCTGCTCACGGCGCCGAGTGTGCACTTCCCTGGGCGGCAAGCGCCACGTTCGTGACGGGCGTCATCCGCACGCGTCGCGGACCCGGCATCGGGTAGTGCGGCGTCCGCTCAGGCGGGCGTCAAAACCCGTCCACCAGCAGCATCCCGCGCCTGGGCTTCCCGGGCACGGCCCTTGCTCCGTCCGCGCCGTCACGGAGGTTTCCATGCGCAGGTTGCTCGCCACGTCGCTCCTGAGTCTCGTCGTTGCCATCCCCGTGCCCGCCCTGGGCGACGAGGGGTCGGCCGAGGGCAGCCGGTGTCTCGAAGAGTGCGGAGCGAATGCGCATCGCGTGTTCGAGCGCTGTGTCGAAGAGGGGAGCGGGCAGGACGCGTGCTTCGAGATGGCCCGCGGGACCTACCACGAATGCGCCGGAACCTGCAGCACCGAGCCGCCCACCTGCGAGGCGCGCTGCGCGGCGGTGGCCGACATGGTCGGCACACGCTGCCTGGAGACCGGGCGCCCGGTCGAGGAGTGCTCCACGCTCCGGGCGACCGCGCTCGAGCGCTGCGTCGCGGTGCTGTGCCAGGACCACGAGATGAGCTGCGAGGACCGCTGCACCGAGTTCGCCCGCGGGGTGCTGGCGACCTGCCTCCAGGCCGGGGGAAGCGAAGACGCGTGCCGTGAGCGCGCCGGCGCCGCACGGGCGGAGTGCGTCGCCGAGGTGTGCCAGGAGATGCCCGAGCCGACGTGCGAGGAACGCTGCAAGACCACCGTGCGGGCGGCGGTGCAGCGCTGCATCGACGCCAAGCACTCGGAAGAGGTGTGTCACCGGCTCGGCGAGGAGCTGATGGCACGCTGTCTCCAGGAGCACTGCACGGAGCCGGCGCCGGACTGTGACGACCGCTGCGAGCTGGACGCGAACGGACAGTTCGAGCGCTGCATCACGGACGGCGGCGACCAGGAGACCTGCGAGGTGCGTGCGCACGCGGCCGAGGAGGCGTGCGAGGCGCAGTGTGAGGGTGAGCCCGAGGCGGACTGCCCCACGCGCTGTGCCGCCAAGGCGCAGACACTGCTCCAGCCGTGCCTCGACGAAGGGGTCGATGCGGAGCGCTGCGCGGCACGGGTGGCGGAGGCGGCGCGGCGGTGCGTGAGCGAGCACTGCGAGCATCCGAACGACGAGGAGCCGTCGTGCGCGGAGCGCTGCGAGGATCACGCGCAGTGCGAAGCCCGGCGGTGTGTTGTCGCCGGTGGCAGCGAAGCCGAGTGCGAGCAGCGCGCCCGGGCGTCCTTCGAGGGCTGTGTGGCCATGCACTGCCAGAGCCCGTCGTCGTGCGTCGACCGGTGTGACCGGAAGGCGACCCGGTTCGTACGCAAGTGCGTCAAGCGGGGCGGAAGCGACGAGGAGTGTCAGGCGCGGGCGCAGGCGTTCGCGGCCGCCTGCCGGCAGCGGGTGTGCGCGCCGCCGCCCCCCGACACCTGCACCGCCGACTGCGAGGAGGACGCGGCCGAGGCTGGCCGCCGGTGCCTGGCGGAGCCGAACGCCGACGCTGCCCAGTGCGAGGCGCTCGCCCAAGGGATGCTCGATCAGTGCGTCGAGGAGTGCGGCCCTGCGCCGGAGCAGACGTGCGCCGAGGAGTGCGAGATGGACGCCCGCGAGCGCTTCGAGGCGGTGGTCGCCGGGGGCGGCAGCGAGCGGGGGGCCGCGAAGCGGGCCCGGCGTCTGTTCCGCCGCTGCATGCGCGACTGTTCCGACCAGGGTTGAGCCCCCTCCGGCTCGCGTCCTGGTTTCCTGCAGGCGGCGGCCGCTCCCGTTGGGTGACGGGGCGGTCGCCGTCTGCTACGTAAGGGCCCATGCGCGTTCTGTACGACGACGTGTTCAGCCCCTACGCGCGCAAGGTACGGCTCGCGCTGTACGAGAAGGGGTTGCCCTTCGAACGCGTGCGCGCGCTGCACGGCGATTGTAACCGCACCGATTTCCTCGACGTGAACCCGCGCGGCGAGGTGCCGGCGCTGGTCGACGACGGGTTCGTCGTCTTCGATTCGACGGTCATCTGCGAGTACCTGGACGAGCGCTATCCGGAGCTGCCGCTCTAGCACGGCTTCGCCGACTGGTTCATGGACGAGCTGCGCGCCGGGCGGGCGTTTTCCCGTTGGCGCCGCCGGGCTGAGCGCTGGTCGGGGTTTGTCGACGGGGGGGGGGCAGCGGAGGCGCGCAGCGCGCGCGCGAGCATCGCACGGGCCCCCGGAGTTATTTGTGCGCCTCGACCGACTGCGCCAGCGCGTCGAAATCGCCGCGCGCGGCATCCATCGTCGCCGCCGGGCCGGCGGCTTTGAAGAACCACGGCCCCTCTTCGCCTTCCACGATCACGCCGAGCATGCGGTAGCCGGGTTTGGGCACCGCCTGCTGTCCGGGGGTGGTCATGGCGCTGTAGGTGCCGCCGAGACTGACGGCCGTGACGCGAAGCCCGTTGACGGTCCGGACGGTGAGTACGGCGGCGTCCTTGGAGCGGGTGCCGTCGGGCTGCGTGAACTGGCCGTACCAGCGATCGAGGTTGTCCTGTACGCCACCGCCTTTCCCCTTGCCGAAGAAGAAGAGGATCAGTTCGGCGTCCTCGGTGTCGCTGCCAGCGCGGGGGATCTTGTACTGCGCGGCCCGCACGTCGGAGGGGGCAGGCACCCGCGTCCACGACTTGGGCACCGAGAAGCGGAGGCCGGCGGCCTCGTGGCGCATGGTCTCGGCCACAGCGGGCACGGCCAGGGCGACGGCGAAGAGGGCGATCGCGGTGTGGCGCATGCCCGTCCCTAGACCGCCGGGCGACCCGCCGTCAACGTGTGCGGGAGGCGCGATGCCCGAATGCCATCAGGAACATGGCGCTCTTGTCGGCGGCGTGGGGGGAGAAGAACGCGGTGACGTCGTCGTCGAAGAACGTGAGGCCGGTTGCGCCCAGGCCGAGCGCGTAGGCGGCCAGATACGTCTTGCCCGCTTCGAGGGCAGCTTCGAGCTGCGCCACCCGGTAGCCGCGGTTCCCGAACCGGCCGAGGACGGGCCGCAGGTCCGTCAGCCAGAAGAAGCACGCGGCCGCGTCCGCGGGCAGGTCCTGCCCCAGGCCGAGATGGCGAGCCTGGTCGCGGAACGTTCCGGCGCGGAGCAGGGTGAGCGCGTCCTGGCGCCGGTCGAGCACATAGGCGCCGGCATCGAGACCGTCGACGGCGTGGGCGAGGACGTAGACATCGGCGGCAGGAGCCTCGGGTGCGAGACAGTCGGCCGGTGTGCCGCGAATGCTGGCGGCCAGAAGGGTGGAGAGCTGGTCGAAGCGGATCGGGGCATGGCCGAAGCGGCGCGTCGATCCGCGCCGGAGGATGACGGTCTCGATCGGTTCGGGAACGGCGTGCAGCGGCAGCGGGGTGAGCGGGACGGCGGGCCCCGTTGCCGTTGCGATGGCCCGCGCGGGCAGCGTGCCGCGCCAGGCCCGGACCTCGTCCTCCGCGGCCAAGGACGACGCCGCGTGCGCGTCCGCGATGGCGGGGTAGGCGATCTCGCGGCTGGAGAGCGGCAGGGTGGGGAGATCCAGACGCGTGACCGGCGGCGACGGGACAGGCGGCGGACCTTCGCACCCGAGGGCGACCAGCCCGAGGGTGGCTTCGCGCGCGCCGTCCAGGTCGAGCAGTCGATTCATCTCCTCGTCCACGAACCCCAGCACCAGGTGCATCGGGACCTGCGCGGCGGTGCCGACGGCGAACAGGTTGGCGAGCAACGTCCCGCTGTCCCAGAAGGCGTGCCGGTAGGCGCGCGTCCGGTACTTCCAGGCGTTGCGCCAGAAGGTGCTCGCGAAGGCCAGGACGAGCGGGGCGTCGGCGATGCCCGGGGCGTCGGCGGTGGCGTCCTGGACCACGGCCCGGTGATCGCCGGCGCGCAGCAGGTGCAGGGCGGAGTCGTGCGGGCCGAAGTGGTAGACGCCGGCGTCCAGGTCGGCGAGCGGGCCGGCAATGAGGTAGAGGTCGATGTGGTAGAGCGCGCCGGTGCACGCGGCGGCGCGGAAGAAGATCTCCCCGCCGGGGTAGGTGCGGTGACGCAGGACGCCGGCGGTGAAATGCAACAGCCGGGCGAGGAGCTGGCGATCCATCCGCGGCCCGGTCCCGCTGCCGCGCGCCGGGGCAGCCAGCGCCTCCAGCGCCGGGACGGCGCAGGTGGTGAAGTCGCGCGGCAGCGGTGTCGAGGTGGCCTCCGGGTAGACCTTGAACGGGCGCGGCATGATCGCGAAATCCAGCCGGTGCGCATCGTGCTGAACGCTCGCGACGGAGTGCTTGGTGGCCTCGTGGTAGGTCCCCAGCGCCGCCCAATCCCGGGTGTCCATGCGCTACCCTACACCGCCCCCCGGCGGGGCAACACCCGCTTGACGCCACTGACGCCGCGGGCGATAGGCGACGGATGCACTGCGGGATACAGATGTTCGCCACCGACGAAGCCATCCGCGTCGACGAGTTGGCGCGCGCCGCCGAGGCGCGCGGCTTCGAGTCGCTCTGGTTGCCGGAGCACACCCACATTCCGGTGTCGCGGCGGAGCCCGTGGCCCGGCGGTCCCGTCCTGCCGCGCGAGTACTGGAGCACCCACGACCTGTTCGTGGCGCTAGCGACGGCGGCCGCGGTGACCACGCGGCTCAAGGTCGCGAGCGGCATCTGTCTCCTGGTCGAGCGCGACCCGATCACCACCGCCAAAGAGGTAGCGAGCCTCGATGCCCTCTCCAACGGACGGGTGATCTTCGGCATCGGCGGGGGCTGGAACGCCGAGGAGATGGCCCATCACGGCACCGAGTTCCGCACGCGCTGGACGCTCCTGCGCGAGCGGGTGCAGGCGATGAAGGCGATCTGGACCGAGGACGAGGCCTCGTTCCAGGGGGAGTTCGTGCGTTTCGAGCCCATCTGGTCGTGGCCCAAGCCCGTCCAGAAGCCGCATCCCCCGATCGTGCTCGGGGGGCACGGGCGCCGGGCGCTCGAGCGCGTGGTCGACTATTGCGACGGCTGGTTGCCGATCGGCGTCCGTGCCGGCGACCTGGCGGCGGGCATCGGCGAGCTGCACCGCCTGGCGCGCGAGAAGGGTCGGGACCCGAACACCCTGTCGGTATCGGTGTACGGCGTGCCCATGCGCACCGACGAAGTCTCCCGCCTGCGGGATATCGGTGTCCAGCGCGTGGTCTTCGGCCTGCCCCCCGCGGGACGCGACACGGTCCTTCCCCTGCTCGACCGCGGCGCCGAGGTCGTGCGCGCCCTCGCCTGAGGGGCCCGCGAGCGGGTCGCATGGCGCTCACCACCCGCGTCCTCGGCGCCATGCGCGAGGTGTCGGGCGCGGCCTGGAACGCGCTCGTGGCCGACGACTCGCCCTTCGTCGCCTGGGAGTTCCTGTCGACGGTGGAGGACTCGGGCGCCGCTGGCCGGGCCACCGGCTGGCTGCCGCAGCACCTGACGGTGTGGGACGGGGATCGGCTCGTGGGCGCCTGCCCGCTGTACGTCAAGAGCCACAGCATGGGCGAGTTCGTGTTCGACCAGGGCTGGGCCACCGCCGCGCACCGCGCCGGCATCGCCTACTACCCGAAGCTGCTGGTGGCGGTCCCGTTCAGCCCCGTGACCGGCGTCCGCTTCCTGGCGGCGCCGGGCGACCGGCCACGCGTCATCGCGCTCCTGGCCGGCGCGCTCGAGGCCCTCTGCCGCGAGCAGGGGTTCTCGTCGGCGCACGTGAACTTCTGCCGCGCGGACGAGGTCGAGGCCCTCAGCGCGCGCGGCTGGTTGCGCCGGACCGGCTATCAGTACCACTGGACGAACCCGGGCTTCCGGTCGTTCGACGACTACCTCGCCAGCCTGCGCAGCAAGCGGCGCAATCAGGTCCGGCGCGAGCAACGCGAAGTCGCGGCGGCGGGCGTCGAGATCCTCACGTACACTGGCGACGATATCCCCGACGCGCTCTTCCCGGTCATGTACGAGCTGTACCGGACCACCCTCGCGCGCCTGCCGTGGGGCCAGCAGTATCTGGACGACAGCTTCTTCACCCTCGCTGCCGAGCGCCTGCGCCCGCGCCTGTGCTGCATCGTGGCCCGCCAGGGCGGCGAGGTCATCGCCGGCACGTTCAACGTGCAGAGCGGCGACACCTTCTACGGTCGCTACTGGGGCGCGCACCGCGACGTGCGACACCTGCACTTCGCGGTGTGCTACTACGCGGCCATCGACTACTGCATCGCGCACGGGCTGCGGCGCTTCGAGCCCGGCGCCGGCGGCGAATGGAAGCACCTGCGCGGCTTCGAGGCGACGCCGACGGAGAGCATGCACTTCATCGCCGACCCCCGCTTTGCCGCCGCCGTGCGCGACTTCCTGGCCCGCGAGCGTGCGGCGGTGGCGCGCGAAATCGACTGGCTCGGCGAGCAGACGGCGCTCCGGAGGGGGTGACGGGGGGGCGCTGGGTGTGGGGCCGGTCCGCGGGCGCGGGGGTGTCCGCTCCGTTTCGATCGGCGCCGATCGGCGCGGGCGACCTTGCATGCGATGCGCGACGGCGCCTCAAGGCACTCCGCGGACACCCCCGCGCCCGCGACTCGACGCGCCCCGCCAGTGCGCTACCGGCCGCCGCCGGAGCGACGTCGGCGCGCCTCGCGCGGCGGGGGTGGGGACCGCCGATCGTGCGGGCAGGCGCGGAGACGGGGGCGACGTCGGAGGGCCTTGAGGCGCCGATGTGCAGCGCATGTGAGCTCGTGTGCGTCGATCGGCGCCGAACGAACCGGAGACGTCGCCCCCGTCTCCGCGCCCGCCCGCACCCGCCCGAGGCGGAACTACCGCGCCTGCTTCTTGGTCTGCGGCGTCTGGACCCGGCGCGCCGGGCGGGCGCTGGCCGTGAATGAGGACGGCTGGATGGTGAAGGCCTCGCCGACTCCGATGCCGCGCTTCATGTTCTGGCTCCACATCACGATCTTGATGCGCGCGGTGGTGGGGGCGGCGACGGCGGGGACGACCCAGTCGTAGTGCCGGCGGTTGGCTTCGAGGATTTCCACGAGTTCGTACGTGGCGCCGTCGTCGCGCGACAGCCACACTTCCGAGAGCTGAACGCGTCCATGGAGGTACCGGCGCCGCCAGCGCAGGCGGACGGCGTCGCCGGAGCGGACGGCCACGCCGCCGTTCACGGGCCGCACGGTCACGATGGCGGGGGGCTCGCGGTCGGCCGGGATGGTGACCGGCACGACCGTGACGTTGTTGCTGTAGTCGCCTTCGGGCAGCAGCTGGAGCGGGTTCAGGTTGATGTGCAGGTCGTACTCGCCGGCGGGCACGTCGGTCACGTCGATCCACTGACAGTCGAGCGCGCGATCGTAGCGGTCGCTCCAGCCGACGGTCAGCCCCTGGTCGAAGCAACCGTAGTGCTGCGGCGCCGGGTTCGGGGCGAACGGGTGCGTGTCCTCGATGCAGAAGGACTCTTTGTGGCCGGCGGCGACCACGCCCGGTTGGCCGCGGGGGTGGAGCTCGTAGTTCGAGAAGCCGACGAAGTGATAGTGCGTGTGACAGGGGCTGTAGAGGAAGCTCCAGCTCGGGATCACGTTGAAGCGTGGGTCTCCGATCACCAGATCGGCCGTGCCGATGTTGCGCGTCTCCATGGTGAAGCGCAGCACCTTGCGGCCGCCCGGGCCGTCGACGCACTGGTCAACGGGCTCCAGGGCGCAGTCGCCCGGGCGGAAGGCCAGGAGTTCGAGCCCGACGGTCTGGGCCGCCATCGTCTGGTCGGCGACCAGGTCGGGCATGTTCACCGCGCCGGCTCCGCCGCCCAGGAAGGGGAGCAGGAGCAGGGCGAGGGACGGGCGGAGCGGACGCATCGCGATGGCCCGGTTGTCCTACGGTCGGCCCGGGCGTGTCAACCGAAAAAACCGGGCCCGATCGTCGATCGCCGTGGCGTCTGCGCAGGCGCCAGTCAGGCCGGCTCGGCGGGGGCGGGCGTCTTCACGGGCGCATAGCGGAAGGTGAGCCGATCGTCGCTCACGTCGACATCGACCCGACCGCCGTCGCGGAGCTGGCCGAACAGCATCTCTTCCGCCAGCGGACGCTTGATCTCCTGTTGGATGAGCCGGGCCATGGGGCGGGCGCCGAATGTGGCGTCGTAGCCGCGGGCGGCGAGCCAGCCCCGCGCCGCAGGCGTCAGCTGAATGGTGACCTTTCGCGCATTCAGCTGCGCGTCGAGCTCGGTGACGAACTTGTCGACCACGCGCTCGACGGCTTCGGGTGTGAGCGTGCCGAACTGGACGACGGTGTCGAGCCGATTGCGGAACTCGGGGCTGAACAGGCGCTCCAGCGCCTTCCGACCCTTGTCGCGGTTGGACGGCTGGCCGAAGCCGATGGCGAGGGAGGCCATCTCCTGCGCGCCGGCGTTGGTGGTCATGATGAGGATCACGTGCCGGAAGTTGGCCTGGCGGCCGGTGTGGTCGGTGAGCGTCGCGTGGTCCATTACCTGCAGCAGGATGTTGAACACGTCGGGGTGGGCTTTCTCGATCTCGTCCAAGAGGAGCACGGCGTGCGGCGTCTTGCGGATGGCGTCGGTGAGGGCGCCCCCCTGGTCGAAGCCGACGTACCCCGGCGGCGCGCCGATCAGCCGCGAGACGGTATGCTTCTCCATGAACTCGCTCATGTCGAAGCGCAGGAACTCGATGCCGAGGGCGCTGGCGAGCTGCTTGGCCACTTCGGTCTTGCCGACGCCGGTGGGGCCCGCGAACAGGAACGACCCGACCGGCTTGTCGGGCTGGCCGAGCCCGGCGCGCGCGAGCCGGATGGCGGACACGACGCCGTCGATGGCGGCGTCCTGCCCGAACACCAGCAGCTTCATGTCCCGGTCGAGCGTGAGCAGGCGGTCGCGATCCGACACCGTCACCGTGCGCGGCGGGATCTTGGCCATGGTCGCCACCACGTGCTCGATGTCGCGCGTGCGGACGGTCTTCTTCTGCTTGCCTGGCGGCAGCACCCGCAGCGCGGCGCCGGCCTCGTCGATCACGTCGATCGCCTTGTCGGGCAGGAAGCGATCGGCCACGTATTTCGCGGACAGCTCGGCAGCGGCGCGCAGTGCCCGGTCGGTGAACGTTACCCCGTGATGCTGCTCGTAGTGGGGGCGGAGCCCGCGTAGGATCGCGTGCGTCTCGTCGACGCTGGGCTCGCCCACGTCGATGCGCTGGAACCGCCGGGCGAAGGCGCGGTCGCGCTCGAAGTGCTGCTTGTAGTCGTGGTGCGTGGTGGCACCGATGCAGCGGAGCTGGCCGGAGGCGAGGGCGGGCTTGAGGATGTTGGAGGCGTCGAGCGAGCCGCCCTGGGTGGCGCCGGCACCGACCACGGTGTGGATCTCGTCGATGAAGAGGATCGCCCCCGGCCGTTGCTGCAGCGCGTTCAGCACGGCCTTCAGTCGCGCCTCGAACTCGCCCCGGAACTTCGTGCCCGCCAGCACGGCGCCCAGGTCGAGCGCGTACACCCGTACGTTGCGCAGGGGCTCGGGGACCTGCCCCTGGTGGACGCGGAGCGCGAAGCCCTCGACGATGGCGGTCTTGCCGACGCCTGGATCGCCCACGAAGATCGGGTTGTGCTTGCGGCGCCGGCAGAGCACGTGAACGGTGCGCTCGAGCTCGCGCTCGCGGCCGATGAGCGGGTCGATGCGCCCGGCCGCGGCCAGGGCCACCAGGTCGGTCGTGAACGCGGCCAGCGGATCGCGCGCGGCGGCAGGGGCGTCGTCGTCCTCGCCGCGCTCGTCGGGGTCCGCGCCGCTGGCGGGGTCGGACGGCCCGGACACCTTGCTGACCCCGTGCGAGAGGTAGCTGATCACGTCGAGCCGGGTGACGCCCTGGCGGCCGAGCAGGTAGGCGGCGTGCGAGTCGGTCTCGCGGAAGATCGCCACCAGCACGTTGCGGCCGTCGATCTCGTCCTTGCCGGCCGACTGTACGTGGGCGGCCGCCCGTTGCAGGATGCGCTGGAAGCCGAGGGTCTGCTGCGGGGGCACGTCGGTGCCGTCCGGGAGCGGCGTCTGCGCGTCGAGGAAGGCGGTCACCTCGGCCTTGAGGGCGTCGGCGTCGCCGCCGCAGGCGCGCACCACCTCGAGCACGCCCGGATCGTGCACCAGGGCGAAGAGGACGTGCTCGATGCTCAGGTACTCGTGGCGGCGCCGCCGGGCTTCACGCACGGCGAGCGCCAGGCTCGCCTCGAGCATGCGACTGAGACGCATGGCTACTGACCCATCCTAGTCGTCCGCCTCGATCTGGCAGTGCAGCGGGAACTCGTGCTCGCGGGCCAGCGCCTCGACCCGGGCGCTGCGCGTCTCGGCAATGTCGCGCGGGTACACGCCGGCGACCCCGAAGCCGTTCTGATGGACGTGCAGCATGATGGCAGTCGCCGTGCCTTCGTCGTGATGGAAGACGGTCTGCAGAATCCACACCACGAACTCCATGGTGGTGTAGTCGTCGTTCAGGAGCAGGATCTTGTAGAGGGGCGGGCGCTTGAGCGTCTCCTTGGGGCGGGTTTCGGTAACGACGCCGGTGTCGCCGGCCTCCTGCGGATTACGTCGCGGCATGGCGCGCCACCATTAGACCGGGAACGCGCAGGCGCAGCAACCGGCGAACGGCACCGGGGAACGGCAGAGGTGACCGCCGGAACTGCGCGGAGCGAAACCGGGAACCGTGGCGGCCGTGGCAGGACCCACGGGTCGCCGCGGATCAACCCCCGGGTCGGACCGGTGGGGGGGCGCCTTCGGCGGCGCGGATGCGGGCCAGTGGGCCGTCGACTCGCCACATGTAACAGGCGTCCGGCAGCCCGCCCATGCCGATGACCGTCGGCGCGCGCGCGGCGCCGACGGCCCAGCCTTCGGACAGCGCCGCCATGCATTGCACGAGCGTGGGCGCGAGCATCAGCAGGGCATCGACGAGGGGACGGTCGGTGGGCACACCACCGAGGCGGGCAAAGACGGTGGCCGTGATGCCGGTGCCGAGGCGCTCGCCCAACAGGGCGGCCCGGACGTCGTCCCGCATCACCCAGGGCGCGTCGGTGAGCGACGCGGCGGCGCGCCGGCGTTCAGCGGCGGCCAGCGCCTCGATGATGTGGAACGTGCGCAGGTCGACGGGGACCAGGGCGCGTACCTCGTACTGGCGACCGAAGCGATCCATCGGGCGGGCGATGGGTGGCGCCGGGGCGAAATGCAGGTCGAGCAGCTGGAGCCCGAGGATGAGCGTCCCGTCGGCCGCCTCGTGTCCGTCGACGATCAGATCACGGCGGAACACCCGCTGTCCGGCCACCCGGGCGGGAACAGGGTCGCGGCTGCGTTCCTGCTCGAGGGCCCAGGCGGTGGTGGAGCCGAGCAGATGGGCCAGGGTCAGAATGTGGTTGCAGCCCCGTGGCCCGCCGACGGCCGCACTCACCCGCCGGGAAAAGCCGGCGTCGAGCCGGGCTCCGGCCAGAGCGGCGACGGTGTCGATCGGATCGCGGCAGCTCTCGCCGCCGGTCACGGCGGTGGGCTCGAACGCCACCGTAGGCTGGCTCGCCCGGATGCTGTCGAGCCGGTTGGTGGCGGGGTCGGCCACGGCGTCGAGCAGCATGTGGTGTACGATGCCCGACGGCTGCAGGTCGCCGCCGACCGGCACGAAGCCGCGCTTGCGCAGGTCGAGGAGGTCGCCGCGCACGTCGAGGCGACCGTCCGCGCGCTCGACCAGGGTGATCGAGAGCGCCCGCGTGTGGAGCGGGTGCCCGTGCACGTCGAGCAGCATGCCGCAGTGTGGCGCGTGGAGGCGGCGGCAGGCAAGCGCACCGGCGCTGGCGTCGGCGGGCGGCCGGGGGTTATGGAGGCCGCATGCGGGTTGCAGACACGGTTGCGGTCGTCACGGGCGGGGCCTCGGGCCTCGGCGAAGCCACGGTGCGCGAACTGGTCGGCGCCGGAGGCCGGGCGGTGATCCTCGATCGCCCGGGCTCGCCGGGCGAATCGGTGGCGGGCACGCTCGGGGAGCGTGTGCTCTTCGCTCCCGCCGACGTGACCAGCGAGGCCGAGGTCCAGGCCGCGCTCGAGCGGGCCGTGGAGCGCTTCGGGGCGGTGCACGTGGCGGTCAATTGCGCCGGCGTCGGCACGGCCATGCGGACCATCAACCGTGACGGGCCGATGCCGCTCGCCATCTTCCAGAAGACGATCGAGATCAACCTGGTCGGGACCTTCAATGTCATCCGGCTCGCCGCCGCCCTGATGGCGAAGAACGCCCCCAATGTCGACGGGGAGCGTGGCGTCGTCATCAACACGGCGTCGGCGGCGGCCTTCGACGGCCAGATCGGGCAGGCGTCGTACTCGGCGTCCAAAGGTGGGGTGGTGGGTATGACACTGCCGATCGCGCGTGATCTCGCCGGTGTCGGCATTCGCGTGATGACCATCGCGCCGGGTACGTTCGACACGCCGATGCTGGCGGTGCTCCCGGAGGCCGCCCGCCAGGCGCTGGCGGTCAACATCCCGTTCCCGCCCCGCCTCGGGCGCCCGAGCGAATTCGCGGCGCTGGCGCGCCACATCGTCGAGAACCCGTACCTGAACGGCGAGACCATCCGCCTCGACGGCGCCCTCCGCATGCCGCCCCGATAGTATCGAGAATTCACGGTTTTCGAGTTGACGCCCCGACGGCCGCGCGCGTATACCCGTTGCCGATACTGGAAGGAGGTCGGCGATGAGGTGGCGAGCTCTGGGTACGCTGCTGTCGCTCGCGATGGTCGGTGTGCCGGTTCAGGCCGGCGCTAAGCTGTGCGGGGACGACGTCCACGGGCAGGACGTTCCCTGTGCGTGTGGCGATGTGGTGGTGAGCAACGTGGCGCTCGATGTCGGCGATCCGGTCACGAGCGCGGCCTGTGCCAGTGACGGGCTCACTGTCCGCAGCGACACCGCCACGGCGGTGACCGTCGACCTTGCCGGGCAGCGCCTGCGCGGCCAGGGGCGCGGCACCGGGCTGCTCGTCCTGTACGGCGGGACCGGGGGAGCACGCATCGTGAGCAGCGGCGGCGCGGCCACCATCGAAGGCTTCCTCGATGGCGTGGTGGCGCGCGGCGACGCCTCGCTCGGCCTGCTCGACGGCGTGGTCCTGCAGGGGAACGGCCGGGACGGCCTCCAGATCAGCGCCTCGGGCTACGAGGTGCGCCGCACCGAGGCGCGCGGCTCCGGCCGCGACGGCTTCTCGGTCGGCGGCAAGGGCTACCGGCTGAGCGGCACGCGCGCAGCCGGGAACCGCGGTGATGGGTACGCCGTCCGCGGCGCCGACGCCACCCTGACGGGGGCGGTGGCCGAGGACAGCGGCGGCAACGGCTTCAAGATGGACGGCATGGGACTGCGCCTGCTCGACTGCGTCGCCCACAACGGGGGCAAGGACGGCATCCATTTCAACGGCATGCACGTCGAAGTCCACGGTTGCACCGCGTCCGGCAACGGCGGCGCCGGGATCAACGGCATGGGCATGGGCGTTGAGCTACAGGGCAACCACGCCGCCAACAACGATGGCGACGGCCTCGTCTTCATAGGGTCGTGGGGACACGACCAGGGCGGCAATCGCGGCAGCGGAAACCAGGGGCACGGGGAGCACCGCCCGGGCGTGCAGTGCGCGATCGGGGGCCAGCCATGCCTGCCGTGACGGAGGGGAGCGCGATGCGGATCGCCACGGCCAGTCTGCTCGGGCTCATGGCGGGCGGCGTATGGCCACGCCAGGCGCACGCGGTCCCGATCCCGGCCTGCACGGCGGCGGACGTCTCGGCCGCCGACGCCGGCTGTCCGGTCGGCGCCGGACCGTGCACGATCACTCGCGATTTCGACATCGCGAACGGCTGCACGCTCGACTTCGGCGCGCGCGCCGTGACCCTCGACAACGGTGTCGAGCTGATCGTCGGTAGCGGCAGCGTCATCATCAAGGCCGGGAGCCTCGTCATCAAGCCGGGCGGGTTCATCAACGGCCGGGGCGAGGACGCCGCGCCGGACGATCGCGGCGGCATGATCCGCATCGAGACCACCGGCAACGTGACCCTCGAGCAGGCGAGTTCCGACGGCCGCATCGACGTATCCGGCACGGTCGGGGTGGGAGCCATCCGCATCTTCGCCGGCGGCACGGTCACGGTGGCGGGGCGCCTGAACGCCGACAAGCTGTCGCCGATCGCTGCTGGTGGCGTCATCTTCGTCGATGCCGGCGCCGACCTCGTGACCCTCCCCGGGAGCGGCATCACCGCCGTCAGCGCGGGCTCCTCGGCGATCGACCTGCGCGCCGTCGGCAATCTCACCCTCGGCGAGGAGATCGACGTGAGCGGCGACGAGGGCGGGCAGCTGAGCACGCAGGCCGGTGGACAAGTCACGCTGCGCAAGGTGATCGCCAACGCGACCGGCGCGGCCGGGAGCGGCGGCTCGGTGAGCGCCCTGGCCGGGACGCAGGTGCTTGTGCTCGGTGACCTGCTGGCGAACGGCAACGGCTCGACGGACGGGGGCGGCTGCGGCGGCGACATCGATCTCGCGTCGTCGTTCGGGGACCTGACGATTGCGACCACGGTGTCGGCGGAAGGCGCGATCAGCGACGGGGGCGGCGGGTTCATCAACCTGGAGGCGGCCGGGACCCTCGCCGTCCAGAGCACCGCGGTCGTATCGGCGAAGGCCAACGGCGGCCAGGGGTGCGGCGGCGAGATCAACGCCTTTGCCAGAACCATCACGCACGCGGGACTCTTCGACGTGTCCGGCGGCGCCGGCGGCGGGGTCTTCGACTTGAGTGCCGACGGGGCGGTGACGTTGAGCGGCACGATCTTGAGCCAGAGCTCCACCGACGTGACCGACGGCGGCCCGATCGATCTCGAAGCGGGGGCGTCGGGCGCGGGCACTCTGCTGGTCACGGCGACGGGAATCGTCGACGCGAGCGGCGGACACTGCGACACGTTCGGAAGCTGCGGCGCCGGGGGCGACATGAGCCTGATCGGGTGCGACCTCACCATCGCGGCGGGGGGACAGCTCGTGTCGCGCGGCGGGAGTGGCGGGTCGACCACCTTGAGCGCCCGCGAGCAGCTCACGATCGCGGGCAGCGTCAACACCACCCAGAACGAAGCGGCCTCGCTGCCGGGCGGCAACGCCATCAATCACCCGAGCCGCCTGGCGCCCGTCATCGGGGTCGGGAGCGTCCAGCCAGCGCCGGTCGTGTTCGCGCGTGCGACCTGCACGGCCTTCGGGTTCCCGGTCGGGTGTCTCGTCCCGTGTCCGGTGTGCGGCAACGGCAGTGTGCAGTATCCCGAGACCTGCGACGACGGGGATGCGCAGGGTTGCGACGGGTGCTCGGCATTCTGTCAGGTCGAGACCTGTAACGACGGCCAGCCGTGCACCGCCGACGGCTGCGATCCGCTGCTCGGCTGCAGCCATTTTCGCGCCCCCAACGGCACCCCCTGCCCGGACGGCGTGGCATGCAACGGGACGGAAACCTGCCAGGCGGGGACCTGCACCCCGGGCACGGTGCCCAACTGCAACGACGGCACGAGCTGCACCGTCGACAGCTGTGCTGAGCCGGGCGGGTGCCAGCACCTGGCGGTGACGATCGGCACGCCCTGTACCGACTCCGACGCGTGCACCGTCGGGAGCACCTGCACCGCCGGCGGCATCTGCGGCACGGCGCTGGTGTGCGACGACACGCGGGAGTGCACCACCGACACCTGCAGCCCGGCCACGGGCTGCGTCTTCACCAACCGCACCGGCGCGTGCACCGACGACGGCAACCAGTGTACCGACGACCAGTGCAGCGCCGGCAATTGCACGCACCCCAACCGGCCGAACGGTACCAGCTGTAGCGACGGGTTCTTCTGTAGCGTCTCGGACTCCTGCCAGGCCGGGGCGTGCGTCTCCGGTGGCCCCCGGGGCTGCGGCGACACCAACCAGTGCACGGCCGACACCTGCAACGAGGGGACCGACGCCTGCGATCACACGCCGATCACGCCCTGCTGTGGCAACGGCGTCGTCGAAGGGGCCGAGCAGTGTGACGACGGCAACACCAACAACGGCGATGGCTGCTCGAACGCCTGCACGCTGCTGGCGGGTTGCGGCGACGGCGTCCCGCAGGCGGGCGAAGAGTGCGACGCCGGTGCCGCCAACGCCAACACGCCGGACGCGGCCTGCCGCCCCGACTGTCGCTTGCCCCGCTGCGGCGACGCGGTCACCGATCCCGGGCGGCGCGAGCAGTGCGACGATGCCAACGGCACGGCCGGCGACGGCTGTTCGCCGCGCTGCTACCTCGAGCCCCCCGCGGGCGCGGGCCGGATCGCCGGCAAGGGCGACGCCACCACCGACTGCGTTCTCGAGTGGGCCTACGAGAACCCGCTCCCGGACCGCACCGGGCAGCCCGGCATCAAGCAGACATGCCAGGACGGTGACCCCGCCTGCGACCACGGTAGCACGGCCGACGAATGCCTGTTCTACATCTGGGTGTGCGCCAACAACGTCGACCCGCGTTTCCCCGCCTGCACGCCCGCGGCCCCGACCTTCGGCACCGTTGCCTTCGTCGACATCCGCAAGCCGAACGAGAAAGACATCCTGCGCCGCCCGGAGGACCTCCAGAACCGGAACCTGCTCCTGTGGGCGACGGAGGCGGCCGCCAGCGCGCCGGCCAACGATTGCGGCCCGCGACTCGCGATCCGCGTGCCGCAGAAGTCGGCCACCGCCAAGGGGACCAAGGCCCTCAAGCTGAAGGGCATCACCACTCAGCTGCTGATCGACTCCGACAGTGTGAAGCTGCTCTGTACGCCGTGAGCCGGCTGGGAGTCATCGGCGCCGGCAACATCGGGGGGGCGATCGCAGCCAACCTGCTCGTGGACGGGCACACGGTCGCCGTCCACGACACCGACCCGGCACGCGTGCAGGCGCTGGTGGCGCAGGGCGCGCAGGCGGGCGGGTCGCCGGCGGCGGTTGCCACCGCCAGCGAGATCACGTTCACGTCGCTGCCGACCCCGGCGGTGATGGAAGCGGTGGCGCAAGCGTGGCTGGCCGGGGCCGCGCGGGATGCGATCCTGGTCGACCTGAGCACCAACGCGCCGGCGACGATCCGGGCGGTGGGGCAGCGCCTGGCGGCCGCCGGCCGCCATCTGCTGGAGGCGCCGCTCACGGGCGGGGCGCCGGGGGCGCAGGCGCGCATGCTGGTGTTCATGGTGGGCGGGGCACCGGCGGTCTACGAGCGCTGCCGTCCCATCCTGGAGAAGCTCGGGCGCGCGGTCTTCCACCTGGGCCCGCTCGGGCTCGGCAACACCGCCAAGCTGGTCAACAGCCTGCTCGCCTTCAGTGCCACCTGGGCGTCGCTCGAAGCCCTCGCGGTAGCCACCAAGGCGGGCATCGACCTGCGCACCATGATCGACGTGATCCGCACCGGCGGCGCCGGCAACTTCTTCACCGACCGGATGGTCGAGGGCATCAACACCCGCCACCGCCCGACCCAGTTCGCCCTGGCCCTCGCCGCCAAGGACGCCGGGCTGCTGCTCGAGGTCGCGCGTGAAGCCGCCGTCCCGGTCCCGGTCGCCGCCGGGGTGGCCCAAGCGCTCGTCGCCGCCGTCGGCGCCGGCCTTGGCGACCGCGACTTCACCGACCTGGTCGAGCTCATCGAACGCCAGGCCAACGTGAAGCTCCACCTGGCGCCCGCCAAGCCGTAGGCGAAGGCGTGGCGGAGCCGCGGCCCGCGCGCTGAGGCGCCGCAATGCCGAGTCGCGCGAGCGGGGCCGGGGTCGCAGCGCCTTGAGCCGGCGACGCGGCCGCCGCGTGTGGCCCTGCCGCTACGACCGCCGGCGAACGAAGCGGAGACCCCGGCCCCGCTCGCGCGGACCGCCGCTACGGCCCAAGCACCTCCGCCCCCGCATTCAGCGCCGTCACCGCCGCCGGCACCCCCGCATAGCACGCCGTCTGCATGAGCACCTCGATCAGCTCCTCCCGTCGGATGCCGAGGTTGAGCGCCCCATACAGGTGCCCCTTCAACTCGTCCGTCTTGCCGAGCGCGGCGAGCTGCGCGACCGTACACAGGCTGCGGCTGCGCAGGTCGAGATTCGGGCGCGCCCAGAACCCGCCGAAGACGAATTGCGTGACCAGGGCGAAGAACTCGGGTGCCAGCTTGTGGGCCGGCAGCTCCTGGCCGCCGGCACGTGCTCCCCAGAGCTTCTCGGCGACGGCGCGGCCGCGGGCGAGGAAATCGTCGTGGTCTGCCATGGTGTCCCTCCGTGATCAGGAAGTGGCGCCGGCGGTCGCCGCGCGCATCTGTTCGAACCGATCGAGGTTCTGTCGGATCTCGTCGACGAGGCCCGGGTCCCCGCGGGCGCGGGCGGCGGCCAGGGCGCGCGTGTCGGTCTCGAGCGCGCGGTCGAACTGACGGTTGATGGCGTAGGCGACCGCCAGCGTGTCGAGCATGCGCGGGTCCTCGTGGTCGGTGAGACGGTTGGCCTCGTCGAGCAGGGCGATGGCCTCGGTCACGTCCGCGGCCGTCCGGTCGGGCTTCGCGAGCAGCAGCCAGGCCAGGTTGTGCTTCGGCAGCGGGAGCGTGGGCAGAAGGGCGATGGCCGTCCGATAGGCGGCGATTGCCTCCGCCTGCGCGTGCGCGTCGCTCAGCGCGTTGCCGAGACCGAGCCATGCTTCCGGGTAGTGCGGTTGCAGACGGACCGCCTCGCGATAGGCGGCGACGGCCTCGGCGTGCTTCCGCTCGCCGTCGTAGACGAGGGCCAGGGCATAGTGGAACTCCGGTGTCGCCGGCTCCGCGGCGATGGCCTGCTCCAGGTGCGTACGCGCCTGCTCCAGCTGGCCTTCCTTGGCCAAGAGCCTCGCCAGGCTCGCATGCGCGGCCGCCAGCGTGGGGGCGATGGCCAGCGCCTGCTCGAAGGCCTGACGGGCCTCGGCGGGTTTCCCTTGGCGGGCGTACACGGCCCCGAGGCCGGTGTAGGCCCCCGCGAAGCGAGGATCGAGCGCGAGCGCCGCCTGGTAGTGTGCCAGGGCGGCATCGACCTCGCCGTCGTCCAGGAGGGCCATGGCGAGGTTCTGGTGCGCGACCGGGCTACCCGGGGCGACGGCGACGCTGTGCGTGAACAGGCTTCGGCTGTCGCGCCAGACCGGGGCCTGTCGCGCGCTGATCACGAGCAGCCCGAGCACAGCCAGCCCGGCGCCGACGATCGATAGGGGACGCGGCCAGCCGTCGGGGATCCCCCACACGACCATCACCGCGAGCCCCACCAGCGGAACGTACATGTAGCGGTCGGCCCGTGCCTGGTACCCGACCTGCACCAGGCCGATCATCGGAACCAGCGTGCCGAGAAACAGGAGCCAGCCGATGAGCACGGCGGGCCGCTGACGCCGTGCCGCGACGGCGAGGGCCGTGAGCCCGCCCAGGAGTGCGAGGGCGACGGCGACCGTCGGCAGGGGCCATTCGGCCGGCAGCGGGTAAAGCACGGCCAGGTCGGCGGGCCACATGGCTGCGCGCACGTACTGCGCATACGCCACCACGGCGTTCCGGATGCGGTCGTCGAGGGGGTTGGTCACCCGCATCGCCCCCCCGTGCTCCTGCGCGAGGTAGGTGACGACACTCGATGCCGCGCAGAGCAACAGGAGCGGTGTCTTCTCGAGCACGCGACGGGCAAGGGGGGTGGCGCGCGCCAGCGGCCAGTGGTCGAGCAAGAGGAGGACGAAAGGCAGTGTGACGAACATGGGCTTCGCGAGCAGGCTGGCTGCGAACCACAGCACGACGAGCATGCCCCGGACCACGCCGCCGCGCCGGATCCACCCAGCGTACGACCACAGCGCGAGCAGCGCGAACGAGGTGCACAGCACCGTCTTGCGCTGGCCGATCCACGCCACCGATTCGACCGCGAGCGGGTGCACGCCGAACACGGCGGCGACCAGCGCGCTGCGCCACGGAGCGTCGGTCAGCCGCCGGAGCACCAGAAACAGCAGTGCGGCGTTGAGCGCGTGCAGGAGGACGCTGGTCAGGTGATGGCTGCCCGGGGCCAGCCCGAACAGCTGCACATCCAGCATGTGCGACCACCACGTGAGCGGGTGCCAGTTGGCGGCGTCGGTCGTGGTCAGGGCCCAGCTCGCGGTCGCACGCGTGAGCCCCTGCTGCACCACCGGATTGGCGGTTACGTAGAGCGTATCGTCGTAGTTGACGAACGCATACCCGTACACCCGCGCATACGGCAGGGCGGCGAGCAGCGCGACCGCCGCGGCCAGCACGACATCCCGGGCGACCACGCGGGCTCGTATCGTCGACCCCGGTCCCCGTGTCAACGTCGAGAGTCGCTCGGTCACGTCACGCGCAGCACGATCTTCCCGACGTGCTCGCTCGCCTGCATGCGCCGATGCGCCGCGGCGGCGTCGGCCAGCGGGAGCACCCGGTCGATCGGCGGTCGGAGCCGACCGCCGGCGAGCGCGGTGCCGAACCGTGCCGTGAAGGCCTCGATGATGGCCGCCTTCTCGTCGATCGGGCGCCCGCGCAGCGTCGAGCCAATGACGGCCAGGCGGCGCACCAGCAGGTCGCCCAGGTTGATCTCGGCCCGTGCACCGCCCATGAGCCCGATCTCGACCAGACGTCCGCCGGTGGCCAGGGCGGCGAGGTTCTGTGCCAGGTAGCGGGCGCCGATGTGGTCGAGCACAACCCCGACGCCGTGACCGCCGGTCGCCTCCTTCGCGCGTGCGACGAAGTCTTCGGTGCGGTAGTTGACTGCGACGGTCGCGCCCAGCTCGACGCAGCGGCGGCATTTCTCGTCGCTGCCCACAGTCACGATAGAGGGATGGCCTGCCTCGCGCAGGAGCTGGATCGCCGCCGTGCCGACGCCGCCGGCGCCGCCATGCACCAGGGCCGCTTCGCCGCGCCGCAGGGCGCCCAACGCGGGCAGAAACAGATTCGAAAAGGCCGTGAGAAACACCTCGGGGAAGGCGCCGGCCTCCTCGTCGCTCATGCCATCGGGCACCGGCATCGCGCAGCGGTAGTGTACGACGACCTCCTCGGCGTAGCCGCCCCCCGGGAGCAGGGCCATGACGCGTTGTCCCACGGACACGCCACGCGCCTCACTCCCCACCGCGGCCACGTCGCCGGCACATTCGAGGCCGAGGACCGGGGACGCCCCCGGGGGAGGGGGGTAGAAGCCCTGGCGCTGCAACAGATCGGCGCGGTTGACCGCCGTCGTCCGCACGCGGATTCGGATGTCGCTCGGGCCGAGAGGCGGGGTGGGCGTATCGCCCAGCTCGAGCATGCGCTCGTCGCCGGGCTCCCGGATGAGGATGGCGCGCATGCCCCATCGCTCACCATGGCGTGCGGCAGGAGTCAACGCTATGATCCGTGGTACGCATGGTGAGAATGGTGCTCGTCCTCGGCGTCGTCGGGGGGTGCGGTGTCGTCGTCTGGCTCGTGCGCAGGCTGCGCCGCGCGGAGATCAGCCTGAGCGAGGTGAGCGCCATGCGGCGCGAGCTGGGGACGCTGCGCGAGGAAGCGGCGCGCGAGCTGGCGGTGACGCGTACGCACCTGGCCGCCGTCGCAGCCGGCCAGGCGCCTCCCCGGGAGATCATCGTGCGGGGTGCGCCCCGGCAGGACATCGGCGCGGCCGAGGCGCTCGCCCTCTATGAACGCACGCCGGACCTCCTCGTCCTCGACGTCCGCACCGCGGCCGAATACGCCAATGGGCACATCCCGAACGCGCGGCTCATTCCCGTCGACGAGCTCGACGATCGGCTGCACGAGTTGCCCGCGCGGGACACGATCATCCTCGTGCATTGTGCCGCCGGGGGCCGTAGCGCCGCTGCGTGTGACACGCTCGGCCAACGCGGGTTCACGCGGCTGCTCAATCTTCTGGGTGGGATGCACGCGTGGACGGGCCCGCGGGTCGCCGCCGAGGCGGCTCCCGTGGCTGCCGGCGGAGGGGCGGCGGCGCCAGACGTGCCGGTAGGGTATCGGGGTGGTTCCGTCAGTGGCGCGCAGGTCGTGGCCGCCATCCGCGAGTGCTACGACCCGGAGATCCCGCTCAACGTCTACGATCTCGGTCTGATCTACGGGATCGACATCGACGAGTCGGCGATTGCGGTCCGCATGACACTCACGTCGGAATCCTGTCCGTCGGCCCGTACCATCCCGGAGGACGTGAAGCGGAAGATCGCGGCCCTGGGGCAGGCCAACGTCACCGTCGATGTCGTCTGGGAGCCGCCGTGGCACCCCTCCCGCATCAGTGCGGAGGGCAAGCAGAAGCTGGGCCTGGCGTAACGCCCGAGCCGGTGCAGACTCCGCGCGACCTGGCCACCGACCTGGCGGTTGCGCTCGTGCTCGGCGCGGGCGTCGCCGGCTGCTTGGGTCTTGTGCTCGGCGGGCTCGAGGTCTTCCGCCCTCTCCCGGTGGCACTTGCGGGAGGAGCCGGGATGGCGTTCGCGCTCCGGGCCATGCGGACAGGGTCCCGAGACGGCGACGCACCTCCGACACGCTCCGGGAGGCTGGCCAGCCTGCGCACGGTCGATGGTGTCCTGGTCTTCCTCCTGGCGCTGGCCTTGTATGCGCCGGGGTACGACACCACGCTGTATGGGGCGGATGCCACGACGTATCTCGGTAGCGCGACGTACCTGGCCCGCCATGGCGCGTTCCGCATCGACGCGCCCCTCCTGCACCAGCTGCCGACGGTGAACGCGGCGGGATGGCAGTTCCTCTTCCCGGCCTACAACCCGTACGACCCCGCGACGCGATCGCGCAGCGTCGCTGGTCTCGCCTTCGACATCGGGACGCGCGGCGGCGTGTACTCGACGTTCGCCAAGTTGCCATCGGTGTGGCTCGCGCTCGGCTTCGCTGCGGCCGGGGTGCCGGGCGCCGTATTCATGTCGCCTCTCCTGGGGGCATGCGGGACCATGGCGTACTATCTCTTTCTGCGCCGGACCCTGGGTACGTTCGTTGCCCTCGTCGCTGCGGGGCTGCTGGCGACCTGCATCCCCCAGCTCGTCTTCGCGCGCGTGTCGATGGGCGAGATCGGGGGGCAGTTCTTTCTGTGGGGGGGCCTGCTGGCGCTGTCCCGATGGTACGAGTCGCGCGCCCCCGTGGCTGCCGTCGCCGGGGGTGTCGGACTCGGCTGCGCAATGCTGGCCCGGGCGGAGTTTCTGATCTTCATCCCCCTGACCGCGGTGATCGCATGGACGCTCGGGCGGCTGCGCGAGATTCCGCTTCTCGCCGTGGCGCCCGCGGCCGGCTTGGGGGCTGTGGCGCTCGCGTTGTTGGTGAGCCTCCCGACGCACTATCGTGCAGCCGTCAATCAGACGCTTCGGACAGATCTCGGCGGGTTCGCCGTGACGGTCGCACAGCGCCCGGGAACGATGGCTGCGCTGCTCGTCGCTGCGGTCGGGGTAGCAGTGGTTGGTGCGCTGCGCCTCGGCGCGGGGAGCGACCGGCCCCGGTGGCTGCGGGCAGTCGTGGGAGTCGGCGTGGGTCTGTGGGCGTTCGCGTATGTGCTGCAGAGTACCCCGCCCACCTTCGGGGGCGCGCGCCTCCTGCCGCACTACGTCACCTGGATCGTCCTGGCCGCCAGCGTGGTGGGACTCCCGGTCCTGGGGTACCGCTTGCGGGGCGACGGCGCCGGGCTCCTGGCGCTCCTGATCGGGGCGGTGGCTGCCGGGCATTTCCTGTACGACGCGCACGTGCTGCTCCTGCCCCTGTGGGGCGGACGTCGTCTGGTGCCGGCGGTGTTACCGCTGCTGTTCGCGGCCGCGGCCGTGGCCATTGCCTGGCCCCGAACCTGGCCCCGCCAACTCGGCCGCCGGCTGGGCGCGGTCCTGGCGGTTGCCGTCGTGCTGTCGAACGCGATGCGGTCACGGATCCTCTGGCACAAACCGTTCCTGCGCGGGAGCGAAGCGGCCGTCACGGCGCTCGTGCGCGTAATCCCGGAGCCCGATGCCCTGGTGGTCCTCGACCCGGCGCTGTTCGGGGCTCTGCTGGACGTGCCGCTGTGGTTGCTGCACGGCCGCGAGGCCGTCCAGCTTCCGGGGACGGCGGGGACGATCGACGTGGTCCCCGTCCTGGCGGTAGACATGGCACGGATCGCCCGCCCGATGTACCTGGTGCAGCACCTGCTCCTCCCGCCGCCCAACCGGACAGGCGTGGTCTTCACCGAAGTGGCGACCGGGGTGTACCCGATCCTGGCCTTGGACACCTCCGACCCGCCGCGGAATGCGGCGCTGGCGGTCCGGGTGTTCCGGGTCGAGGTGCCAGCCATCAAGCTGCCCAAGCAGGTATGAGCGTTCGCCACACGCCATGACGGACCCGGCACGTGGTGTCGCCACCGCTACCCGGTACGATCTCCAGATCGGTCGCCGGCTCTTCCACCTGCTGAACGGCGTCGCGGTGGCGACGGCGTATGCGATCTTCTTCACGCATCAGCAGATCGTGCATGTGTTCGGGACGATCGCCTGCCTGATCTACGTCCTCGACCGGATCCGCATCGCCTACCCCGAGGTACTCGAGCGCCACGCGCCGTGGGCGAATCGCGTGCTCGGGCGCGCCGAAGAGCGGGTGCGCGAGGCGGCGATGACCCCGTACGCGATCGCCGCCCTGCTCACGATCCTGACCGTCCCGAAGCCGGCGGCGCTGATCGCCATCTACACGTTGGCGATCGCGGACCCGGCGGCGGCGGTGGTCGGCATCATCTGGGGCCGGCGGAAGCTCGGTGCCACGCGTAGCCTCGAGGGATCGCTCGCCTTCTTCACGGCGACCTTCCTGATCGCCGTCGCGGTCCTCGGACAGTGCGTGACTGCCTCGTGGCTGGCCGTGGGAGCAATGGCGTTCACGATCGCGCTGGTGTCGGCCGTCTGCGAGCTGCTGCCGCTGCGCATCGACGACAACCTGACCATCCCGCTGTTCGTCGGCTTCGCGACCTGGGTGGTGGCCACGGGGCTGTTCGGCGCGACCCTCGGCTGATCTCGTGCGGGTACCGCAAATAAAAGAGCCGGGGGGCGCTCACGCCTCCCGGCTCTTTTTCGGACGCTACGGAAGCTACTACTTGATGAGCAGACCGCCGCGGAGCAGGCGGTTGGGGCCGTTGTTCATGCTCACGCCCCTAACCTCGATGCTGACGTTCTTCCCGGGCAGCAGGATCGGGCCCGCCGCGGACAGGTTCACCGTTGTCTTGATCTTGCAGTTGCCAACGGAATCAACGGTGCAAGGCGCGATCACAAAGTTCGGCAGATCGACGACCGTGCAGACCGCACCAGCCGTGCAGTCATCGGTGGTCGCACGCACGTCGGCGACGATGGTCAGGACCTGCGCGTTACAGCCCACAAGGCCGACGATCGTGGCCTGAATGTCAGCGTCTCCGTCGTCGCTGGTGCCGAGCAGCTTGTCCGGGCCGAGGGCGTTGTACTTCGCGAGGTACTTGCCCTTGCCCTTGGTGGAGAAGGTGCACTTCGGGTCGCTCGCCACGACGCCGGTGCAGGCTGGGAACCCATTCGACGTAAAGTCGTTTGGCACGACGCACTGATTGTACGCCTTCACGAACTCGCCCTTCTGCTGCTTGGCATCCTTTGGAACGTTGTGCGTCGCCGAAGCGACACCCGCGGTCATCGCAAATGCGAAGGCCGCTCCTATGACTCCCAGAATCAATTTACGCATTAGTCTCCCTCCCGCTTTTTGGTTGAGTTGCCACGAGAACCCTTAGCCCGCCTACATCTGAGAGTGCGTCTACTGCCGCTCCGGAATGATGTCAAGGAAAAATTCGTCAGTGGGGAGCGAAAAGCACGTGACGCGGCGCCCTGTCGCTGATCATGCATATCTGCAATCGCCACGGCGCCCTTTGGTCGCGCCCCATGGCGCGCGCGCTGGACTTGGTTGCGGGTGGTCGTCTAGCGTGCGCGCCCTGGGGAGGAACCGTGATGGAATTCTCGCCGTCTCCACGTGTGGAAGAGTTTCTGGGTCGTATCCGAAGCTTCATGGGGCGCCATATCTACTCGGTGGAACAGCAGGTTGGCGCCGAGAGCGAGGAGGTTCGGACGGGCGTTCCGTACCCCCCTACTCTACTTCGACTGCGTGCGCTGGCGAAGAGCGAGGGCCTGTGGAACCTCTTCCTGCCCGCCGCCGCGCCCGGTGGCGGCCTCACCAACTGGGAGTACGGCATCCTGTGCGAAGAAATGGGACGCAGCCTGGTGGCCCCGTTGGTTTTCAACTGTGCCGCGCCGGACACCGGCAATATGGAGATCCTGGCCGAGTTCGGCACCGACGAACAGAAGCAGCGCTGGCTGGCGCCGCTCCTTGCCGGCGACATCCGCAGCTGCTTCTCGATGACGGAGCCGGAGGTGGCGGGTTCCGACCCGACCTTGCTCCAGACTCGTGCGGTGCGGGACGGCGATGCGTGGGTCGTCGATGGGCACAAGTGGTTCACCTCCGGCGCGGTCGGCGCGCGCCTCGCCATCGTCATGGCCGTGACCAATCCCGACGCCCCTCCGCATCTGCGCGCCAGCATGATCCTGGTGCCCACCGACGCGCCGGGCTTCAACCTCGTGCGCCCCGTGTCGGTGATGGGCCACACGGGCGGGGGCGGGCACTGCGAGATCCGCTATCAGCAGTGCCGCGTGCCGGCGGCCAATCTCCTCGGGCCCGAGGGGGCGGGCTTCGTGATCGCGCAAGCGCGACTCGGACCGGGGCGGATCCACCACTGCATGCGCGCCATCGGCGCCGCCGAACGCGCGTTGGAGATGATGTGCCGGCGCGCCAACACCCGCGTCGCCTTCGGCGGGCCCCTCGCCGACAAGCAGTTCGTGCAGGAGTTCATCGCCACGTCGCGCATCGAGATCGACCAGGCCCGTCTGCTCACGCTCTACGCGGCCTGGAAGATGGACACGGTTGGCAAGAAGGAGGCGCGTCAGGAGATCTCGATGATCAAGGTGGTCGCGGCCAACGTCGTCATGCAGGTCCTCGACCGCGCCATCCAGGTGCACGGCGCACTCGGCGTGTCGGACGACACGCCCCTGGCACGCATGTGGCGGGACCTGCGCATGCTGCGCCTGGCGGACGGGCCGGACGAGGTGCACAAGGCGGTCATCGCGCGGCGGGAGCTGCGGCGGTTTGCGTGAGGCGACAGTCCGCGGGCGCGGGGGCGTCGGTTCCGCTTCGGCTCTCGCCGGACGTGGCGTTGGGCGCCTGATCGTGGTGGGCGTGCCGGCTCGAGAGGCGCTCCACCGGCGCCCCCGCGCCCGCGACTCGCGCCGCGGCGGACCCTCCCCCCCGACGGTCGTCGCGCCCGTGCGATCGCGTCGGGTCCGCTACCTCGTGTTGGAGTGGCGGAGCGTGTCGAGTCGGGCCTGGGCTTCGCGGTAGGCGGGTGATTGGCGGGTGGTCGGGGAGGCGATGGCCAGGTAACGGGCGTAGGTGTCGGCGGCTTCCTGGGGGCGGCCGAGGTCGTCCAGCAGGTTGGCGAGGGCAAGGTGGGCGATCTCGCTGCGGGGATCGATGCGGGTGGCCTCGCGGAAGGCGGTGACGGCGTCGTCGGGGCGGCCCGTGTCGACCAGGGCGCCGCCGAGACGGAGGTGGGCTTTGGCGTAGTCGGGGTTGCGGCGGATGGCCTCGCGGTAGCTGGCGATCGCCTGCGCCGGGTCGTCCTTCTCCTCGTAGATCATGCCCATGTTGAAGTACGCCTGCGGCGTCGCCTCGCCGAGCTCGATCAGGCGCCGGTACTCGCCGAGTGCGTCGTCGAGACGGCCCGTGTCCTGGTAGAGCGTCGCGAGGTTGTGGTGGATCTTGGCGTTCTGCGGGTTGATCTCGAGCGACTCCTGGTAGGCGGCGGCGGCGCGCGCCAGGTCGCCCCGCTCTTGATACAGGATGCCCAGGTTCATGTACGCCAGCGGAAACTCGGGGGACTTGGCGGCCGTGTCCTGCCAGAGCAGCAGCTCGTCGCCCCACACGCGCGTGCGTGCGGTGCTCAACACGACCAGGACGGCGAGCGCGCCGACGCCCACGGCAGTGAGCAGCCGGCGTCGCGGCGGGGTGGCGATCGTCAGGGCGTGATCCGCCGCCAGACCGACGGCGAGGGCGAAGCCGAGCGATGGGAGGTACGAGAAGCGCTCGACGACGGTGGGCCACGGGATCGGCACGAGGTTCAGGACGGGGAGCAGGCCGATGATGAACCAGAGCCCGCCGAACGTGACGCCCGGTGACCAGCGGCGGGCGCGGACGAGCACGGCGAGCGCGCCGCTGACAACCACAAGGCCCCACGCGATCGCCACCGTCCTCGACCCGAACAGGCTCGGGCGGCCATGGAAGATGGCAAGCGGGTGGGGCACCACCTGGAGCCGGAGGTAGTCCCACACCAGGGCCGGCGCGCCGAGCAGGCGGTCGGGGAGCTCGGCCAGCTTCAGGTCGCCGGTCGTGCCGTAGCCGAGTGCCGCCCGGCGGGCGACGAAGTACAGGGCGGCGACGCCCGCGTACGGTACCACCAGGCGCACGCGTCGGCTCGCGTCGTGGAGGCTCTTCCAGGGCCGTGCCACCAGCCCGTCGTACAGGACGAGGAGGGCGGGCAGGGTGAGGGCGATCTCCTTGGTGAGCAAGGCGGCTCCGTACGCGAACAGCGACGCGGCCCAGGCCACCGTGGCGCGTGTGCCGCGCTGCGCGCGGGCGCGGGCGAAGGCCCACAGGGCGAGCAGCGTCCACAGGGCAGCCGGGGGGTCGGTGCGTGCCGCCACGAAAGCGACCGACTCGACGCGCAGCGGGTGGACGGCAAAGAACAGGGCGGCGATCACCGCCGCGCGCGGGCTCCCGAACAGCTGCAGCGTCACGACGTAGAACACCAGGACCACCGCCAGGTGCACGAGCAGGCTGGTGAGATGATGGCCGTGCGGGGCGGGCCCCCACAGCAGGTAGTCGCCCAGGTGGGAGAGCGCCACCAGGGGCCGGTAGAACGCGCACTCCTTCGCCGCGCCGGCACAGAAGTTGGCGGTGAAGTACTCGCCGACGTAGCGGACGCTGCGCAGGTGCGGGTTCGAGACGACGTACACGTTGTCGTCCCACACGAACGGGAAGCCGAGCGTCTGGGCGAAGACCGCGGTGGTGACGACGGCCACGACGACCGCGCCCCACGCCGCCTGGCCGGTGCGCGGCGCCGTCACCGCCCCAGGAACTTGGCGCGGACGAGCCCGCTCCGATGAAGGTGGTAGCGCCCGAGCGCCCACAACGTCTTCAGGCCGTAGCGGACGCTGGTGGCGAAGTTCACCGACGAGGCGTCCTTGAAGTACTTGGTCGTGACCGGGATCTCCGCGATCCGGAACCCGAAGGCCGCGGCCTGGATCAACACCTGGGTGTCGAAGTCGAAGTCGTTCGAGTTGCGGAGGAACGGGATGGTCTCGAGGAAGCGCCGGCTGTACGCCCGATAGCCGGTGTGGAACTCCGACAGCCGCAGGCCGAGGGCCACGTTCTCGATCGCGGACAACACCTTGTTGGCGACGAACTTGTACCGCGGCATGCCGCCCTGGAGCGCTCCGCCGGGCATCAGCATACGGGAGCCGAGGACGAGGTCCGCACGTCCCTCCATGATCGGTACGATGATGTCGCCGATGAAGCGCGGGTCGTACTGGTTGTCGGGGTGGACCATTACCACGATCTCGCCCCCGTCGCGGAGCGCCTCCATGTAGCAGGTCTTCTGGTTGCCGCCGTAGCCGACGTTGTGGGGATGCTTGATCACCTTGATGCCGAGTCGGTGGGCCAACGAGACGGTCTCGTCGCTGCTGGCGTCATCTACCAGGATGACCTCGCTGACGATCTCCTTCGAGATGCCCTCGTAGGTGTGCCAGAGCGTCTTGGCGGCATTGAACGCCGGCATGACGACGATGACGTTGGGGACCGTGGGTGGTGGGGTGGTCATGCGGGGTCGGGCGCCTTGTGGGTCACCATCTCGACCGTGCCGCCGTAGCCGAGCAGGCTGTCGAGCGGACAGTAGACGAGCGCCACCAGGAGGAGCGGCGCGGCGAGGGCGACCGACAACGCCGCCCGGATGGGGGTGGCGCCGGTACGGGTGCCGCGATGCGCGATCAAGTCGAAGAGCAGGTTCGGGCGACGGAGCACCCGGTTCAGCACGCTCTGCACGAAACCAAAGGTGTCATACTCGAAGGAGAAGCGCCGTGTCCGCTCCACCTGGAAGCCGGCGCGTGCGAGGAGCGTCGTCAGATCCTCGGGACGGAAGTGGAAGAGGTGGCGGGGCACGTCGAGATGGAACCAGTGCGGGCCCGTCAGGCGGGCCTGCAGGCTGCCGAAGTTGGGGACGGCGACCAGCAGCCGACCGGTCGGGGCCAGCAGGCGCCGGATCTCACGCAGCGTGGCCAGTGGGTCGGGCATGTGCTCGAGGACATGCCACATGGTTACCACATCGAAGGAGGCGCCGGGGAGGCCGCACGCCTCGAGTGGGGTGTAGCGCACGTCGAGGTCGTCATCGGGGCTCTGCGGCGGTCGCGCGCCGAACTCGGTGCCGACGACCTGCCAGCCGCGTGCGCGCAGCGTGCGGAGCATGCCCCCGTGCCCGCAGCCGATGTCGAGGACGCGTCCCGGCGAACGGCCGTGTATGCGCTCGACGCGGTGCGCTCGCAGGGCGATCGTGATGTGCTCGAAGATGGAACGCCGGGAGCCGTAATAGATGGGTGGGTAGTAGCGCGCCAGCTCGCGCGCGGTGGGGCGCGGGCTCAGGAAGGCCAGTGCGCAGCGCGGGCACCGGACGACGTCGAAGCCGTCACCGGTCAGGTAGTCCCGGGCGGTGAACACGCGCCCCCCGGGGGCGAGGTCGCACACGGCGCACCTGGCAGCTTCCACGGGGCGGCGCTCTACCGTGGCGGTCGGGGCGGAGCAACAGCCCCCCGGGGAGGGCGGCAACTTTGTCGCAACCGGTGACGATCCTGCCGGGCCCCGGGGGGCAGGACGGCCACCGGCCGTCGGCACGGCAGTTGCTTGGTTCGGGCGTGGGCGGACTCCAGAAACGGCCGGCCGGGTGGTGGCTCGGCCTGGCGTTGTGCGGTGTGGTGGCCGCGCTCACCCTGCACACGATGGCCGATCCCGATCTGTGGGGACATCTGGCCATGGGGCGGCTGACCCTGACCGAGGGGTTTCCGCGTGCAGACCCATTCTCGTATACCGCCCCGGGGGCATCGATTGTCAACCACGAGTGGTTGAGCGACGCCGTGGCCTACCTCGCCTTCCAGGCCGCCGGGCCGGGCGGGTTGGTGGCGCTGCGCCTTCTCCTGCTGGTCGGGATGCTGAGCGTGATCGGGCTCCAGGTGTCGCGGGCCGGTGGTGCGCCGTTCGCGATCGCCGCGGTGGCGGCGTTGGTGGTCGTCGGCGGGTTTCCCTGGTTCGTCACCGTGCGCCCACAGCTGTACACCTTCGCGGCCTTCACCGTGCTGGTCGCCGCGCTGGCCCGCGCCGACGACGGCGATGGGCGCTGGCTCGTCTGCACGCCGCTCCTCACCGCGCTCTGGGTGAACCTGCACGGTGGCGTCGTCGCCGGCCTCGGCGTGCTGTGCGCGTGGGGCAGCCTTCGGTTGGCGCAGGTTGCGTGCCGGGAGATCGGTTGGCGGCTCCCTCCCGCACTGGCGCGCGGGACTCCGAGCCGACGGATGACGTGGGTGATCGCCGGTGTGCTCGCGCTGCACGCGCCGGCGGCGTTGGCCTCGCCGTACGGGGTGACCCTGTGGCGCTTCTTTGCCGAGACGCTCGCTGTCCGCCGCGTCGAGATCGCCGAGTGGCAACCCGTCGCGCTCACCAACCTCGGTGACGGCCTCGGCGTGTTCGTCCTGCTCGTCTTCGGCGTCTGGATGGCAAGCGCGCGGGGGCGGGCGCGCGATCCCGTCCACGTCGTCGTGCTCGCGCTCGTCGTGCTGGCCGCGCTCGGTGCCCGGCGCCACCTGGCGTTGGCGGTCCTGGCCGCGGCCGTTCTGAGCGCACCGTTCGTCGCCGCCGCGTTCGTGCCGCGTGGCGAGGTGGCCCTGCCGGTCCGGTCGCGCGCCCTGCCACTCGCCACGCTCGGCGTGGCGGCGACCATGCTCGCTGCCGGTCTCTCGCGCGCCGGCTGCATTGTGATCGAGCCAGGCACCGTGCCCCGCACGGCGGTCGCGTACCTGCGTGCGGCCGGTATTCACGGCAATCTCGCGGTGGCCTTCGACTGGGGCGAGTACGTGATCTGGCACCTCGGGCCGCGTGTGCGGGTGTCGATCGACGGCCGCCGGGAGACGGTCTATCCGCCGGCCGTCCTCGCCGAGCAGATGGCCTTCGCCTATGGCGATTCGCAGTGGCGCCACGGGCTCGATCGGTACGGCACCGATCTGGCCTTGGTGAGTCCTCGGTTCGCGGTGCACGATCGGTTGGCGAGCGCACCGGATTGGCGGCTCGCGTACGACGACGCCACCGCGGCATTGTTCGTCCGCCGCGGCTCACCGGCCGACGCCCTGCTTGCGGCCACGCGGCCCCCCCGGCAGGCCGGCGGCCTATGCCTCGAGCGCACCGGATGAGTGGCGTCGGTGCCGCTGCGCGGGTGCCGCGTCCGAATGGGCAGGGTAGGCACTGCACTGCGTTGCCGGGTGGAGAGGGCTGTGGTAAGCGGTCGCGGCTCGGGGGAGGCTATTTGGCTCGCGATGACCTGATCCAGATCAAGGGGACGATCACCGAGGCGCTCGCCGGTGGGAACTACCGCGTCAAGGGTGACAACGGCATGGACTTCCTCGCCAAGATCGGGGGTCGGATGCGGCGCTACCACATCCGCGTCATCCCCGGGGATCGGGTGACGATCGCCGTCTCGCCCTACGACCCGACGCACGGGCTGATCGTCTTCCGCGGCGGCTGAGGTCATTCCGGCAGGCGCTCCGCCTCGGCACGCCAGGCAGTGACCGAGGCGTCGGCGGGCATGCGCCAGTCACCACGCGGCGAGAGAGAGCCACCCGAGCCCACCTTGGGAGCGTCGGGCACGCAATCGCGCTTGAACTGGCTGGCGAAGAAGCGCTCCAAGAATACCAGCAGCCAGCGGCGGATCTCCGCCAGCGTGTAGCGCCCGTCGAATGCGTGCAGCGCCATGCGGGCGATGCGCCGGGGACCGAACCCGAAACGCAACAAGTAGTAGAGGAAGAAGTCGTGCAGCTCGTAGGGGCCGATCAGGTCTTCCGAGCGCTGCGCGATCTCGCCGCCGGCGCCGAGACGGCGCAGCTCGGGGCTGATGGGCGTGTCGAGGACCGAGCGCAGGACGCCGGCCACCCGGGGCTCGTCCGCGAAGATCGCGTCGGCGGCCCAGCGGATCAGCTCCGAGACGAGCGTCTTCGGCACGCCGGCGTTGATGCCGTAGTGCGACATGTGGTCGCCGCCGTAGGTGGACCAGCCGAGGGCCAGCTCGGACAGGTCGCCGGTGCCGAGGTCGATGCCGCCCTCGCGGGAGGCGAGCGCGAACAGCAGGAACTTGCGCGCCCACGCCTGCACGTTCTCGAAGGTGACGTCCTCGACCTGCGGATCCTGGCCGATAGCTGCGAACACGTCGCCGGCGATCTTCGTGATGTCGATCTCGCGTAGCGTCGCGCCGAGCGCGCGGACCAGGGCGCACGCGTTCTCGTACGTGCGGGTCGACGTGCCGAAGCCCGGCATGGTGACGCCCAGCACGCGGGTCCGCGGCAACCCGAGCCGATCCATGGCGTGCACCGCCACCAGCAGCGCTTCGGTCGAGTCCTGGCCGCCGGAGATGCCGAGCACGACGCGGCGCGCGTCCTCCGGCAGGGTCAGGAGGCGGCGGGCGAGGGCGGTGGCTTTGATCAGGAACACCTCCCGGCAGCGGAGATCGCGCTGGGCGGGGTCGCTGGGCACGAACGGGTGCGGGGCGATCGTGCGGCGGAAGGTGTGATAGAGGCGTGCCGGTCGCTCGTCGTCGTGGCTGCCGACGGGGACGGTGCGCAGCGCGCGGGCGTGCATGCGCGCGTTCTGGCCCCACGAACTCTGCCGCAGGCGGTCTTCGGCGAGCGCGCGCAGGTCGATGTCGACCACCGTGTGCGTGCCGCCGATGACGAAGCGCGCCGTCTCGCCCACCAGCTCGCCGCGTTCGGCGACCAGCCCGTGGCCGTCCCAGGCGAGGTCGGCCGTCGACTCGCCGAAGCCCGCGGCGCTGTAGAGCTGTACGGCTAGGTTCTTGGCGGCGGAGGTGGTGACCAGCTGCTGGCGGTACTCCCACTTGCCGACCGTGATGTTGGAGGCCGACAGGTTGGCGAGCACGGTCGCGCCCGAGAGCGCCGCGATGGTGCCTGGGGGCACCGGTGTCCACAGGTCCTCGCAGATGTCGGTGTGGAGCACGAAGCCGGGAAGATGCGTGGCGGCGATCAGCACGTCGGTGCCGAAGGGGACCGTGACATCGAGCAGCGTCGTCTCGGTGCTGCGCGCGTCGGCGGCGGGGTGGAACCAGCGTAGCTCGTAGAACTCGCGATAGTTGGGCGGGAAGGCTTTGGGCGCTACCGCGACCGGGCGGCCGTGGTAGAGCGTGACCGCGCAGTTGAAGAGGAGGCCGTCCACTACCAGGGGCGCGCCGACGGAGAAGAGCAGGTTCCAGTCCGCCGTGGCCTCCGCGACGCGGGCCAGTGCGGCGAGCGTCCCGGCCAGGAGCGGCTCCTGGAAGAAGAGGTCGCCGCAGCTGTAGGACGACAGGCCGAGCTCGGGGCACAGCGCGTACTGCGCACCGGCCGCGTGTACGTCGCGTAGCACCCGCACATGGGCGTCGGCGTTGAAGGCCGGGTCGGCGACGAGGACCTCGGGGACGCACACCGCCACGCGGGCGAAGCCGTGTGTCCGGATGTCGAGGAAGTCCGCGTCCACGGCCGGCATCATAGCCCGGCCCCCGGCCCGAGCGAAGCCGGAGCGGGTGTACGGTCGTATCCCGGGGTTCTTGAGCTTCGCCACCAGCGCCTGGTACCCATGGGCCCGTGCGGGGGCGGCCGGTCGCATGGTGGACGTTGGGTGCGGCGCTTTTGCTTGGCGCCTGCGGACGGGCACGCCCGATCCCGCTGCCGCCGCCCACCGGCGTTCCGGGGCTCACCGTGACGTTGGTCTGGAGCGCCCCGGGGGACTTGGATCTGTACGTGACCGAGCCGAACCGCGAGACCGCCTACTACGCCATGCCCCGCACCCGCAGCGGGGGAGCGTACGCCGGTGACGCGCGCTGCGCCGACGCCGAACGGGATGGGGGCGAGGAGCGGGTGCACTGGACGCACCCGCCGCCGGGCCGCTACCGTGTCGGCGTGGATCTGCCCGAAGTCTGCCGGGGACGTGCGCAGGAGGTGCCGTACCGCATCGTCGTCGAGCGGGACGGGCGGGTCGACACCGTCGCCGGGCGCGCGCACCTCGCCGAACGCGAGCCGAACGTCATGGAGTTCATCGTGCCGGCGCGCGCGCGCCAGGAGAGTGCCCGATGAACGCGGGCCGTGCGCTCGCGTGGCTCGCCCTGGCCGTGAGCGCGTCCGCGGCCACCTCGGTCCCGAGCGGACGGGTCACCGACGACGCGGGCCAGCCGGTGGCCGGCGCGTTCGTGACCGCCCGCCACACCACGCTCGCCCGCGCGACCACCGTGTACGCCGATGCGGCCGGGCGGTTCACCCTGCCGGCGCTGGAGCCGGGCATCTACCACGTGCGGGCGCGCCGCCCCGGGTACCGTGATCGTACGCTCACGGTCGGGCTCGATGGCAGCGTGCCGCCGCCGCTCGCGCTGGTGATGGAGCGCGAGACCGACCCGCGCGAGCTTGCCTGGCAGCTGCCGGCCAACCGATGGCTCGCGCTTGCGATGGCGCGTCTCCCCGACGATGCCGCGCGCGAGGAGTTCCGCCGGCAGTGCACCTTCTGTCACCAGCAGGGCAACTGGGCGACGCGCGTCCAGCGCGATCCCGAACAGTGGCGCAAGGTGTTCGCGCTGATGGCGCGTATGGGCGCCGTCCTGTCGAGCCGGGTGCGCGCGGTGCTCCCCGAGGCCCTCAACGCGGCCTACGACGAGGCCTCCTACGTGCCCGCGCTGGGCGAGCGCTTCTCCCCGCCGCCCGCGCCGGACGCGACGGCCATGCGGGCGGTGGTCACCGAGTGGGAGGTCGGTACGATGGCGTCGTTTCAGCACGACGTGGCTGTCCATCCGGACGGGCACGTGTACGCCGTCGACATGACCGAGGACACGCTGGTCCGGCTGGATCCGCGCACGAGTGAGCGGCGGACGTTCGCTATCCCGCGCGGTGACTCGCCCCCCGGCGGGGTGTTCTCCACCAGCCAGCCCATCCCGATCAACGCCGACGCGCATGTGGGCCCCCACAGCGTGCAGGTGGCGCCCGACGGCAGTGTGTGGATGACGCTGGCGCTCGGCAACAAGATGGCCCGCTTCGACCCGGCGAGCGAGTACTTCACGGTGTGGGAGCAGGAGGAGGGGCTCTACCCGCACACGCTGCGTTTCGACGCGGCCGGGCGCGCCTGGTACACGCTCGCCGTCTCGAACCACGTCGCCATGCTCGATCCGAAGACCGGTGCGCGCCAGACCTACCGCCTGCCGTCGCGCAGCTGGGGCGAGACCTTCGCCGTGCGAGCGGTGCCGTGGGTCCTCTGGCTGGGACGATGGGTGACGCTCGATCCGGAACGCGCCGGTGACGGGCCGGCGCTGCCCGTACCGTACGGCATCGACATCGCACCCGACGGCGGCGTGTGGTTCAGCCAGCTGAATGCGAGCCGGATCGGCTGGCTGGATCCGGAGACGGGCGCGATCGAGTTGATCGACACCCCGTTCGCGGCGCCGCGCCGGCTGCGCTTCGACTCGCGCGGGACGCTCTGGATCCCCGGCTTCAGCTCGGGGGTGCTCGGCCACTACGACCCGCACACGCGGGCGTTCCGCACCTGGGAGCTGCCCATCGACCCCCGCGGCACGGAGACCCCGTACGCGCTCAACGTCGACCGTCGTACCGACACCGTCTGGATCTGCGGTACGCAGTCCGACACGCTCATCCGCTTCGAGCCGGCGAGCGAGCGGTTCACGGTCTACCCGCTCCCGACCCGTGTCACCTATACGCGCGAGATCGATTTCGACGCCGCCGGTGCCGTGTGGACCTCGAACTCGAACCTGCCCGGATGGCAGATCGAAGATGCCGTGCCACGCATCATCCGGGTTGAACCGTGAGTCACCACTTCCGCCCGCGCCGCCAGCGTGGGATCACCCAACGTGCCAGGCGCCGCAGGCGGCGCCAGAAGACCGTCACCTGCGGGTGCGGCCCGGTGAGATGGTAGAGGGCGCGCGCGCCGAAGATGGCCCCGAGGAACACGATCGCGCCGCCGAGCGTGAGCACGAACCAGCGGCGGTCGGCGCGCGCGACTTCACGCTCGTGCCGGCTGCGCGTGATGACCCGGGGCGTCGGCTCCGACACGGCCGCGAGCTTACCCGAGGGCAGGGCTCGGCGTCACGCTCTTGACGCTCCCCCTCCCCGGGTCTATCCGGCCGGCGGTGCCGCGCCTCTCGGGGCCGACTGCCTGATGGTGCTGCCGGGCGGCAATCCCGCACTCTCGTGGGAGGAGGCCAGCGCCCGGGCCCGCCCGCTGCTAGAGGCCCTGCTTCCGGCGGCCGAGGCGTGCCGGGTCCGCCTGGCGCTCGAACCGACCAGCCAATTGCGCATGGACCTCGCCTTCGTGCACAGTTTCGACGAGGCCCTCGACGTGGTCGACGCCATCGGGTCACCCTGGCTCGGGGTCGTGCTCGAGCTGAACAACGCCTGGATCGAGCGCCGACTCTACGACAATATCCGGACGCGGACGGATCGTGTGGCACTGGTGCAGATGAGTGACTTCAAGGTGGGGACCATGACCGCGAGCGAACGCGTGGTCATCGGCGACGGGGACATCCCGCTGGCACGCATCGTCGGTGCGCTCATGGCGGCGGGGTACGAGCGCTGGTACGACATCGAGCTCCTCGGCCCCGCGATCGAGGCCGAGGGCTACGACGCCGTCGTGCCGCGCGCCGTGGCGCGCGTGCAGGCCCTATGGACCTGATCGCCCAGGGCCACGCCCGCACCGCGGCGGTCACCGCCGGGCTGCTGCCCGAGTCCGTGCGGGTGCCGGCCGACCGCCTGGCGCTGCGCTGTCTCGTCTGGGGCCGCCCGGCCGACCCGACCCTCGTGCTGCTGCATGGCAACGGCGCCCACGCGCACTGGTGGGACGTGCTGGTGCCGCGCCTGGTCCCCGGCTGGCGGGTCATCGCCCCGGATCTGCGCGGGCACGGACAGAGCGACTGGACCGAGCCGCCGCGCTACAAGTTGTGGGATTTCGCCGAAGACCTGACCGCCATTCTCGGCGCCCTTGCCCCCGGGCGCGTGGTCCTGGGCGGGCATTCCATGGGCGGGCGGCTGGCGGCGTGGTACGCGGCCTCGCATGCCGAGCGCGTGCGGGGCCTGGCGTTGCTGGATACGCGTCTCGGCGACGTCGATCCCGAGATGTCGGCGCGCTGGCGCGGCTCGATGGTCGGCAAGCGTGAGGGCAAGGGCTACCCGACGCGCGAGGCCGCGCTGGCCGCGTTTCGCTTCGTTCCCGAAGAGCCCGGGGTGAGCAGGGTCGTGATCGACGACCTGGCGCATCACGCGGTGGTGGAGCGCGCGCCCGGCGAGTGGACGTTTCGCTTCGATCGCGCCGTGCTCGCCCTGGACGGTGACGGGGCCGGCGATATCACCCCCATGGTCGAGCGCTTGCGCTGTCCGGTGCTCGCCCTGGCGGGCGATGAGAGCTGGGTGATGACTCCCGAGGAGCGCGAGGCGTTGGTGCGGTCCGTGCCACGCTGCCGGCTCGAGGTGGTCCCCGGCCGGCATCATTTCGTGCTCGCGCAGCCGGGGCCGGTGGGGACGGAAATGCGCGCCTGGCTGGACGGCCTTGGCCAGTAGCGGCCTGCGCGGCTCTTGTCGGCGCCGACCTCGGGAGGCTACAGGAGTCCGGTGCGTCAACGAGGAGGAGTTTGCCATGAGGTTGAAGGACAAGGTCGCGGTCATCACCGGCGCTGGGCAGGGGATCGGTGAGGCCTACGCGCGCCGGTTCGCGAACGAAGGGGCGACGGTCGTGGTCGCCGACGTGAACGCCGACACGGGCACCGCCGTGGCCCGGTCGATCGGCGGCAGCGCCGTATTCGAGCGCGTCGACGTGTCGAGCCCGACCGACACCACCCGCATGGCCAAGGCCGTGCACGACCGGTTCGGGACGATCGATGTGCTGCTCAACAACGCCGCCATCTTCTACGGCATCGACAACCAGAACTACTCCTACGAGTACCTGCGCAAGATCTTCGACGTGAACTACTTCGGCACCTGGCTCATGTGCCGGGCGGTGTTCCCGTACATGAAGGCGGCCGCTGGCGGGTCGGTCATCAACCAGTCGTCGTCGGCCGCGTGGATGCATCCCGAGATCCCGTTCGAGGGCGATGACCTGCCCTCCTTCCACTACAGCGTGACCAAGGCCGCCATCAACGGCATGACGCACTTCATGGCGGGGTGCGTCGGCAAGTACGGCATCCGCGTGAACGCCATCGCCCCGGGGCCGACGTTGACGGAGGCGACCAAGCAGATCGTGTCCGAGGACATGATGGGCATGATCGTGAACTTCATGATGGCGCTCCATCGGCCTCTCGAGCCGGACGATCTGACCGGGACGGCGGTGTGGCTGGCCTCGGACGATGCGAAGATGGTCACCGGGCAGTGCATCCCCGTGGACGGCGGGATGATCATGCTCGGCTGAGGCGGCGGATCAGATCACTTCTGCGTCGCGCACCCGCCCGACGTCCTCCCACGAATACCCGAGCAGCGTGGTCAGCACCTCCTCGGTGTGCTGCCCGAACTCGGGCGCCGGGTGGCGGATGCTTCCGGGCGTGTCGCTCAGCCGTACGGGCATGCCGACCATCTCGGTCGGCCCGAACGTCGGGTGCGCGAAGGTGGTGATGTAGCCGTTGGCGCGCATCTGCGGATCGTCGGGCAGGTCGTCGACGGCGTTCACGATCGACACCATGAAGTCGCCGCCGCGCCCGAAGCGCTCGAGCCATTCGACCCGGGGCCGGCGGGCGAAGGCCTCGTCCAGCAGGGCGATGCACTCGCCGCAGTTGAGCATCCGGCTCTGCATGGTGGCGAAACGCTCGTCGCTGGCAAGCGCGGGGATATCGAGGACGGCGCAGAACTGCGGCCAGTAGCGGTCGGCCTGTGCCATGCTGAAGGCGAGCCACTGCCCGTCGGCGCAGCGGTAGTGATTCCACAGCGGGTTGGTGGCGTAGCGACGCGAGACGCGGGGCAGGGCCCGGCCGAGCATCAGACGCGACGACAGGCCGAGGCCCTGGAGCCAGCTCATCGAGCCGAGATGCGAGGCGTCGACCTCCTGCCCACGCCCGGTCTTCTCGCGCGCGAGCAGCGCCGCCAGAATGCCGTAGGCGAGCATGACGGCGCCCATCTGGTCGGCGATCGCCCCCGCGATGCAGAGCGGCGGGTCCTCGGGCTCGCCAGCCGAATACATGATCCCGGAGCGGGCAAGTCCGAGGTAGTCCATCGAGGGCGCCGCACGATCGGGACCTTCGGGACCGTAGCCCGTGGCGCTGGCGTAGACCAGGCGCGGATTGCGGGCCCGAAGGGTGGCGGCACCGAGACCGAGGCGCGCGGCCACGCCGTGCCGGAAGTTCTGCACGAACACGTCCGCGGTGTCGGCGAGACGGGCCACGATCTCGACGCCCTCGGGCTTCTTCAGATCGAGGGCGATGCTGCGCTTGTTGCGGTTGTTGGCCTCGAAGTAGAAGTTCGGCCGGTCGGTCAGGTCGAGCCCGGCCGCCTTGAGCACGCCGCGGCCTGGGTCGCCGCCGACCCGCTCCTCGACCTTGATCACCTCGGCGCCGAGGTCGCCGAGCATCACCGACGCCACCGGCCCCTGCTGCCAGATCGTCCAGTCGACGACGCGGATTCCTTCGAGTGGCATGGTCATGTCCGGACCCCTGACACAGCGCGCGGGCGCCGCGCAAGCGTGATCGCCCGGCGTTGCTTTGGTCCCCCGGACGGGTACAAGGGCCGCCGTGCGCGTGCTGTTGACGGGCGGCACGGGGTTCGTCGGCGGAGCGATCTGCCAGGCGCTGCGTTCGGCGGGGCATGGTGTGACGGTCGTGAGCCGCCACCCCGGGCCGGGCTCCTTCGCCACCATCGGCTGGGACGGTGTGGCTGCCGCCATGCGCGAGTGCGACGCCGTGGTCAATCTGGCCGGCGAGCCGATCGCGGCGCGGCGTTGGAGCCCGACCCAGAAGGCCCTCATCCACGACAGCCGGCTCGAAGCGACGCGCCTGGTGGTCGAAGCCGTCGCCGCCGCGCCCACCCGTCCGCGCGTCCTCGTGAGCGCGTCGGCCGTCGGCTACTACGGCCCGCATGACGATGCGCCACTCGACGAGACCGCCCCGCCGGGTCGCGACTTCCTGGCGACCGTCTGCCACGCGTGGGAGAGCGAGGCGATGCGGGCGACGGCCCTGGGACTGCGCGTCGTCACCCTCCGCCTCGGCATCGTCCTCGGGGCAGGCGGCGGCGCGTTGGCGCGCATGATCCCACCCTTCAAGGCCTTCGTCGGCGGACCCCTCGGGCCCGGGCGCCAGTGGATGTCCTGGATCCATCGTGACGACGTGACCGGCCTGGTGGTGGACACCCTCGCCGACGAGACCTACGCCGGCCCCGTCAATGCGACCGCACCGCAGCCGGTCACCAACGCCGCCTTCACCGCGGCGCTCGGCGCTGCGCTGATGCGGCCGACCCTCATGCGTGTCCCTGCGGTCGTCCTGCGTCTGGCGCTCGGGGAGGTGTCGACCATGCTGCTCACCGGCCAGCGCGTCCTGCCGGCCGTGGCGCAGGCGCACGGCTACCGCTTCCGCTACCCGGAGGTCGGGGCGGCCCTGCGCGTGTGCGTGCGTCGCTGAGGAGGTCGTCGTCGTCGTCGATCGCGTACGCCGGTCCGCTGCGCCGGTCCGCGGAGGCGGGCCCGGGGTCTCCGCTTCGATCGCCGGCGGTCGAAGCGATGTGCCACGGACGAGCGCCGCGTCGCCGGCTCAAGGCGCTCCGACCCCGGGCCCGCCTCCGCGACTCGCCCGCGCGGCATCGATCGACTTCCTGGCGCCGCCGCCGGCGCACGCTGCTGTCCGCGGGGGCGGGCGGAAGCGTGCAAAGCCGAGTCGCGGCGCCCCGCCGCGGACCGATGTGCGCGAACTCACCCCCGCCGGCGCACGAGCGTGATCCCGTCCGACACCGGCAGCATGACCGCCTCGACGCGCGGGTCGGCCGCCAGTGTGTCGTTCAGCGCCCGGATGGCGGCCGTCGACTCGGACTGGTCGGCGTCGTCGACCACGGCGCCCATCCACAGCACGTTGTCGAAGACGAGGACGCCGTTGGGGCTCAAGCGCGGCAGCAGCTCCTCGTAGTACGCGCGGTAGCTCGGCTTGTCGGCGTCGACGAAGGCGAGGTCGATGTCGGGCGTCGGGGGGAGGGCGCGCAGCGTCTCCAGGGCGGGGCCGATGCGGAGGGTGATGCGGTCCGCGACGCCGGCGCGCGCGAAGGCCCGACGGGCGATCGCCGTCCATTCCTCGCTCACGTCGCAGCACAGGAGCTGACCGCCCGGGGCGAGGCCGCGCGCGATGGAGATTGCGCTGTAGCCGGTGAACGTGCCGACCTCGACCGCCCGGCGTGCCCCCAGGAGGCGGGCGAGGAAGGTGAGGAGGGCGCCCTGCTCGACCGACACCTGCATGAGACTCACCGGGCCGAGGGCGGCGGTTTCGTCGGCGAGCGCGCGCAGCGCGGCGTCGGGCGTCGGATTGTGCGCCACCAGGTAGTCGTAGAGGGTGGGCGTCAGAGCGGTGAACTTGACGTGCATTGGCGGACCATAGCACAAGGCCGCGATGGCCCGCCTGCGTGTCGGTACGCTCCAGATCGCGTACGAGACCGATGGCGTGGCGGGTGGGGACCCCGTGCTTCTGTTTCTGTTGATGGGGCTCGGCGGGGCGCGGCAGGCGTGGGATCTCGTGCGCCCGGTGCTGGCGCGGGACCACCGTCTGATCCTGATCGACAACCGCGACGCCGGCGAGAGCGACGAGGCCACCAGTGGGTACGGCATCGTGGACATGGCCCGGGACGCCCTGGGCGTGCTGGATCACCTCGGCATCGGACGCAGCCATGTCGTTGGGGCCTCCATGGGCGGCGCGATTGCACAACGGGTGGCGGCGGAGGCGCCGGCCCGCGTCGCGAGCCTGGTGCTGGTGAGTACCTGGGGCCGGACCGACGCGTTCCTGGGAGCGGTGTTCTCGGGCTGGCGGCTGCTGGTCGAGCGACTCGCGCCCGACGAGTTCCTGCGCGTGCAGGCACCGTGGGCGTTCACGACCCGCTTCCTGGCCGCGCCTCCGCCGGAGGTGGTGGCCGCGCAGGCGCGCTTCCGGGAGCGGGGCGTCCTCACGTCCGTCGCGGCCTACCAGCGACAAGTGGATGCCTGTCTCGGGCACGACGCGCTCGCGGTGCTGCCGCGGGTCGAGGTCCCGGCGCTGGTGGTCGTCGGCGACGACGATATCCTCACGCCGCCGCGCTACGCGCGCGCCCTCGTCGAGGCTCTCCCGCGGGCCGAAGAAGCGCGCCTGCCGGCGACCGGGCACGCCTGCTTTCTCGAGAGCGCGGGTCCCTGTGCGGAGGCACTGCTCGGCTTCCTGGGGCGCCAGCGGAGCCGCGGATGAGTCGGCTCGCCGGGCGGGTGGCGATCGTGACCGGCGCCGCGGCCGGCATCGGGCGTGCGTCTGCGGAGCGCTTCGCGGCCGAGGGCGCCGCCGTCCTCCTGGCCGACGTGGCGGTGCCGGCCGGCCAAGCGGCCGCCGAGGCCATCCGCGCGCGTGGTGGACGGGCCGAATTCGTCGCCACCGACGTGGCCCGCGAGCACGATGTGCGTGCGATGATCGAAGCGGCCATGGCGCGCTTCGGCCAGCTCGACATCCTGTTCAACAACGCCGGAGTGGGATCCTACGTCCCGTTCGAGCGTCTCGAACCCGCGGAGTGGGATCGGGTCTTCGCCATCGACCTGCGCGCCGTGTACCTCGCGTGCCGGCACGCGCTGCCCCACCTTCGCCGCAGCCGCCACGGCGTGATCCTGAATACGGCCTCGCAATCGGGTCTGCAGGGGCAGGCCATGAACGAGCCGTACTGCGCCGCCAAAGCGGGGGTGATCCTGCTCACGCGCTCGCTGGCGCGCGAGCTTGCCGCCGACGGGATCCGCGTCAACAGCATCTGTCCCGGGGGGACCGATACGGCCCTCCTGCGGGGCTACCTCGGGGGCTCGGAGGCCGCCGCCATCGACCTGGCGCAGCGCCTGCCCATGCGCCGCCTGGCGCGTCCCGAAGAGATCGCCGCCGTGGCGGCGTTCCTGGTCTCCGACGACGCTTCATACGTGACCGGAGTGGCGCTGCCCGTCGACGGCGGCGCGACGGCGTAGCGCGTCGACGGCTACGGGGCGGCGCAGGCCGCCGGGGTCGCGATCGTGCAGGCCGTGCCGTGCGCCGCCTGGCAGGGGCCCGTGTCGGCCGACCCTGGTGGGTCGAACGGTGCCGGCAGATTGTCGCCGCTGTTGTTGAACGCGTCCGCCTGGTTGATGCAGGTGTCGAGATCCAGGCTGGACGACGACGGGTTGGTGCACACGGCGTTGCAGCGCGCGAGGTCCGGGAAGACCGCCCCGCCGGCCGCGTCGGTGAGTGACGCGGTGATGAGCTGACGGATCAGTTGGAGGCGGCTGTCACCCTGCGGCGATACGCACAACCCCTCGACCGCGGAGTGACCGTGATCGACGTCCACGTCCGTGATCGCGTGCCCGCACACCGTGACCCCGCCGGCCGCGGTGACGATCGAGAGCGTGATGGCCGGGTGGTTCTTGTAGAAGCCGGCCGTCCGCGTCCAGCAGTAGCTGGTGTCGGAGCTGCCCGTGCGCGCCCCGCAGTGGCGTCTGGTCGTGGTGGTGGTGCTCGTGGTGGTCGCGGTGGTGGTCGTCGAGGTGGTGGGCGGCCTGGTGGTGGAGGTGCTGGTGGTGGAGGTGCTGGTGGTCGTCGTGCTGGTCATGGTGGTGAGTGTGGTGGTGCTGGTGGTGGTTGCTGTGGACGACGTGGTCGTGGTGGTGCCCGTGCCGGTGGTCGTGGTGAGGCTGGTGCTGGTCGTCGTCGTCGTGGTGGTCGTGCTCGTGGTCGTGGTGCTCGTCGGCAGCGACGCCGTCGTGGGGACGGTGGTGCTGGTGCTCGTGGTGGTGGTCGTTGTCGTGCCACACGTGCAGGAGCCCGGCTGCCCGGGCGGGATGCAGCCCCCGGGACACAACTGGTCACCGTTGGGCGCGGACGCGTCGCATTCTTCAGGGCTGGTCCGGGAGACGAAGCTACCGCCGGCGGAGTCGACGGCGCCGTTGCCGCAGTGCTCGCCGCAGCAGCTGCCGTCGTTGGCCACGTCGGCCACTACCCGGTAGCCGATGAAATGACCGCGCAGGTTGTTGTCATGGCCGAGCTTCAGCTTGCCGGCGAGGGCGCACGCGTCGAGGCTCACGTCGGAGTACTTGCCGAGCCGGATGGTCCCCTGTTCGGCGACGATGCGCAGCGTGCCGCAGCCGTTGCCGTGGTCGCCGAAGTGGTGCAGCCGCACTTTACCGTTGCGGGGGATGAGGACGTTGGCCGGGCCCTGGCTGCGGATGCGGGTGGCCTGGTCGGCGATCAGGTGGCAGGCGACCGTGGTCGCACCGGATTGGAACTCCAGGCGCGCGCCGCGTGGGACGGTGATCTTTCCGTAGACGCCTGCCGGCAGATCGCACCACCCGTTGCCAGGCGCGAAGTCGCCCACGGCGGCAGGGCAGTCCTGGTTGAGCGGAACGATGACCGGCCGGAAGAGGTCGCACGGAGGGAAGGGCAGGGGAATGGCACCGCTCGGATCGCACGCGCGCGCCACGTCGCCGATGTCGGTAATGCAGGTGCCGTCGCAGCTGGGGGTGCCGTCCCCGTCGAGATCGCCGAGGATCGGCGTGGCGAAACGGAACGTGCACGTGGAGCACGTCGGTTCGCATTTCCCGGGCTTGTTCTCGAAAATCTCGAAGAACGATCCGGTGGCGCATAGCTTGTCGCCCACCAGTTGCCCCGGTGCCTCGATACTGGCGCCACGCGCGCGAAGCGTCCCGCACGACGCCAGATCCCCGGGCTGCCCGCAGTTGGTGCCCACGTGGCACCCGGGCGAGTGTACGTACAGATTCTTGAGCTTGGTGTACCGCATGCCCAGGACGAAGTAGTTCGCCGGGTTGCGGTCGACGGTTGGATCGGCGACCGCGAACCCCGGGATCACTACCAAGAAGGCGAGGATCAGCCGCCAGCGCATGCCGGCTATGCGATTACCGTGCGTGCGAGACGACCGTCAACAGAAAAATGCTGGAGAATCAGGATCGTGCAGACGTGCACGGGTGTCAGCGCCCGAACCAGTGCCACCCCCGGGCCGGCGGGGGTTCGGACCCACCGACGACCGCCACCTGCACGCTGGCGTCGTCCCGGCCGTCGGCGAGCCGGGCCCGGCGCAGGAGCGCCCGGCAGGCCGTCTCCGGCGGGTGCGCTTCGAGCGCCTCACGCAGGTCGTCATCCGGAAGGATCGAATGCAGCCCGGTCGTGCACTGCAGGAACATGTCGCCGGCACGGGCCGTCATGGTGAGCACGTCGATCGAGAGGACCAGCTCCTGGCCGAGGCAGCGCGGCAGGGCGTAGCGCCGTGCGCGGCCGTGCACTGGCTCGCGCCCCCGCGCGCCGGCAAGCAGGGGATCCCAGGCCCAGGTGTGATCCTTGCTGAGCTGGGTGAACTCACCCGCACGGAACAGGAATAGCCGGCAGTCCCCGACGTGCGCCGAGGCCATGGCGTCGCCGGCGAGCGCGGTCACGGTCAGGGTGGCGCGCATCGGGCGCAGCTCCGGGACGGTGAGCGCCTTCTGGTAGAGCTCGACGTTGGCGGCCTGGACGCCGCGTTGCAGACGGCTGCGCATGGGCCAGGCCGGCGGCAGCGTGCCGATCTCGCGTCCGAGGACATCGAGGGCCAGCGTGCTGGCTTCCGTGGCGGCTTCCGGGTCGCCACTGTTGTCGAGCACGAAGCCGTGCGCGACGGCGAACACGACGTCGTCGCCCACGGTCCAGTGTGCGACGCGATCGGCGTTCCGGAGACGGTCGGGGCCGACCTGCGTGCACTCGAAGAGTTCGGTCGTGGTCATGACGGGAGGGCGCCATCCATGTGCAACCGCGGTGCCAGCGCGGGGGCGAGCGGTGGGCCCGATCGGTGAGGCGGCGGCGCCCGCGAGTGCCTCGGGGATGGGCACCGTGATCAGCAACCGGGCAGCATTCGCTCAGGGCTTCTGTCAAGACCGCGCTGGACACGATGCCCGGCTCCCGGGCACAACCAGCGGCGAGCATGCCTCCGACGACGCTTCCCGCGCTGCTGTCCGTGCTGGCGGATCGCTTCGGGTCGCGCCCGGCCTTGCTGGGTCCCCGCGGGCGCCGCACCTACGCCGACCTCGCGCGCTCGACCGGGGACATCGCGCGGGCGCTCGTCGCGCGCGGCGTGGGCAAGGGGACCCGGGTTGGCGTCCTGCTACCCAACTGGCCCGAATGGGTCGCGACCGCGTTCGGGGTCTGGCAGTGCGGCGGTGTGCTGGTGCCGCTCAACACGTTGTCGCGGCCGCGCGAGCTGGCGCATGCCCTTCGCCATGCGGACGTGAGCCTGCTGGTTGCCGTGCGACGATTCCTGCGCCACGACTACGAGGCTGCGCTGGCGGAGATCGCGCCGGGCCTGGCGGGAGCTCGCCTGTTCCATGCGGGGCTGCCGGCGCTGCGGGAGACGGTGTGGCTCGACCCGCCGCCGCCGGGTGTCCCGGTCGAGCTGGGGCCGCTCCTCGATCGCCTGCCCGAGGTCCCGGTCGGCTGGCCCGAGCGCCTCGCCGCCGCCGTTGCGCCCACGGACTGGGCGACCATCTTCTTCACCTCGGGGACGACGGCCGAGCCGAAGGGCGTCGTGCACACACACCACGCCCTCTGCCACGCGGCCGACGACATCGCCACCGTGCTCGGGCTGGACGCCGCCGACCGTACCTGGGGCTATCTGCCGTTCTTCTTCACCGGGGGCCTGATCGCGGTCGCCTTGGCGACGCTCGGGCGTGGCGGGGGCGTGGTGGTGCAGGAGGTGTTCGAGCCGGGCGAGACCCTGCAGCTCTTGGCGGAAGAGCGGTGCACCGTGTTCTTCGCGTGGCCCCACCAGGCGGAGGCGTTACGCGCGCATCCCGCCTTCCCGACCACGCCGCTTGCGCTTCGCAAGGGTGTTGGCGCCAATACCACCTGGGCGGCGAACCTCTATCCCCCCGACCATTCGGCCGTCGGGACCTACGGCATGACCGAGACCGGGCCACTCTGCACGGCGTGGCCGTGGCACGCGCCGCTCGCCCTGCGCGCCACGAGCCACGGCCCACCGGTCGGCGACAAGGCCGTGCGCATCGTCGATCCCGAGACCGGCGTCGAGGTGCCGCGCGGCTGCGAGGGGGAGATCTGCGTACGGGGGGCGACCCTGTTCAGTCACTACTACAAGCAACGGCGGGGCGCGTGCGTCGATGGCGCGGGCTTTTTCCGCACCGGCGACCTGGGCCGCCTGGACGAGCGCGGCGCGCTGCACTTCCTCGGCCGTCTGAAGGACGTGATCAAAGCGGCCGGCGTGAACGTCGCCGCGGCAGAGGTCGAGGCCTGTCTCGCCGCGCACCCGGATGTAGCGGCGGCGCACGTCGTGGGGGTGCCGGACGCGATGCGCGGCGAGCACGTGGGGGCCTTCGTGGTGCCCAAGGGTGCCGTCGCAATCGACGACCTGATCGCCCATTGCCGCGCCCGCCTGGCCACGTACAAGGTGCCGCGCCACCTGTGGCTGCGGCGCCAGGACGAGCTGCCCCAGAAGGGCAGCGGCAAGGTCGACAAGCTCCGGCTGCGCGCCGAAGCGATCGTCCTGGTCAGAGACGGTGGCGACCGCTCCGGATCGCCGCCAGCAGGGCCGGGGTGAGCGGCACGTAGCGGCGCCCGTTGTCGTCGCGCACGTACAGCGGATCGGGCACGCGGGTGGGGTCGAAGCCCTCGTCGGCGAGGCTCAGCTTGCGCTGCTTGAGCGTGCCGGTCACGTCCATCTCCCGGACGAGGCGGACAAAGGCGGGGCGGGCGTAGGCAGGCAGGTGGGTGGCGGCACGGGCGTAGAACGCCGCCCCGTCGAACGCCGCGCCGTCGGCGAACGCCGCGCCGTCGGCGAACGCCGCCCCGTCGGCCAGGACGACGGCGGCCATGCCGGCCCGGCCGTCCTCTCCGGGAACCTGTACACCGTACACGCTCGTCTCCGTGACGCCCGGTGCTCCGTTCAGCACGTCGGCGACTTCCTGCGTGGCGACGTTCTCGCCCTTCCACCGGAAGGTGTCGCCGATGCGGTCGACGAAGTAGTAGTAGCCTTCGCCATCGCGGCGGAGCAGGTCGCCGGACCGGAACCACGCGTCACCGGGGGCGAAGGCGTTGCGCAGCAGCTTCCGCTCGGTGGCCTCGCGGTCGGTGTAGCCATCGTACTCCATGTCGCCGGCGGCGCCGACCCGCCCGAGCAGCTCGCCAGGCTCGTCGGCGTCACATGGCATGCAGAACCCGTCGCTGCCGCGTACGAGGTCTCCGCGCGCGGCATCGTAGCGCGCCAGGCGCACCGTGTCCTCGAGCAGCGGATGCGGCTTCCCGACCGAGCCCGGACGGTTGTCGAAGTTCTGCAGCGCGACGTTGCCCTCGGTGGCACCGTACATCTCGATGATGCGTGCGATCCCGAAACGCTCCTGGAACGCGGTCCAGATGTCCGGCCGGAGGCCGGCGCCCGCGGCCGCCCGCAGCCGGTGGTCGCGGTCGCGCGCCGTGGCGGGCTGACGGAGCAGGTACCGGCACAGCTCGCCGACGTAGACGAACGCGACCGCCTCGTGCCGGCGCACGTCGTCGAGAAACGCGTGGGCGCTGAAGCGCCGGCGCGAAGCGAACGCCCCGCCGACGCGAAAGGCGGGGGAGAAGCCGACGAACAGACTCTCGCCGTGGTAGAGCGGCAACGGCGCGTACACGGTCTCGCCGGCCTCGATGCCGAGCATCTGGGAGAGCGAGATGCCGCCCATGGTGAAGCGCAGATGGCGCACGAGGGCGGGCTTCGGATACCCGGTCGTGCCCGACGTGTAGATGTAGAGGAATACGTCGCCGCCGCGTACGTCGGGAATGTCGGGCTCGGGGGCGTCGTCGGTGGCCCAGGCGCCGAGCGGCCGGACCCCCGGGGGCAGGGCGACGCCGGGGGACGCTGCGGCATGGAACCGGACGTCGTGCGTGCCGGCGACGGCCGCGAGCGCGGGCAACGCGTCGGCATCGCAGAGACCGACCCGGGCACCTGAGACGCGCAGCACGTGCGTCAAGGCGGCGCCGGTCACGTGCGTATTGAGCAGGGCCCCGATGGCGCCGAGCTTGGCGACGGCGCCGAGCGCGGCCAGGAAGAACGGGCTGTTTGGCGCCAGGATCGCGACCGGCATGCCCGCTGCGACGCCGTCGGCGCGGAGCCGGGAGGCGAGCACGTTCACGGCGCGGTTGTAGGCGCCGTAGGTGACCGACTCGTCTTCGAACTTGAGGGCGACGCGATCCGGGATGCTCTCGGCCTGCTGGCGGATGAAGGGACCGAAGGTGTCGGTCGACCGCTTGAGCTCCTGCAGGATGGCGTGGAGGTCCATCGGTGCGCCGGAGATAGCGGACCGGGCGCGTCGTTGTCGAGCGCCCGCCGCGTGGGCTACAGGCCGGCGACATGGACAAGGTGATGGCGAGCGCTGCGGCGGCAGTTGCGGACGTGCCCGACGGGGCGAGCCTCCTGTTCGGGGGCTTCGGTGTCGTGCAGTCATGGCCCGCGAGCCTTCTGCTGGCGCTGCGGGCCCGCGCGCCGCGCGAGCTGACGCTGATTTTCAACACGCCCGGCGTGGGGCCGCTGTCGGCGCAGATCCTGGCCGAAGCAGGGCTGGTGCGGAAGGTGATCGCGTCCTTCGCGGCCTATCCCACCCGGACGACGCCGATCGAGGACCTGATCAAAGCGGGCGGGATCGAGCTCGAGCTGGTGCCACAGGGCACGCTGGCGGAGCGCGTACGCGCCGGGGGCGCGGGCCTCGCCGCCTTCTACACGCCGACCGGCGTCGGTACGCCGGTGGCCGAGGGGAAAGAGCACCGCGTCTTCGGCGGCCGCGAGCACATTCTCGAGACCGCGCTCATGGCCGACTTCGCGTTCCTGCGCGCACATCGCGCCGATCGCCACGGTAACCTCGTCTACCGCCGGGGGGCCCGCAACCTGCATCCGGTCTTCGCCACCGGCGGTCGGATTACCGTGGCCGAGGTGGACGACGTGGTCGCTCCAGGCGCTCTCGACCCCGAGTGCGTGGTGACGCCGGGCATCTACGTCGATCGCGTCGTGGCGACCGAGCACCCGCTCGCCGTCGAAGAGGTGCGGGCGCTGTCGCGGCGCTACGGGCGCGCGGTCCACGTGGAGCCGCGCCCCGACACCGGCGGCCTGCCCGCGGACCTGATGGCGCGGCGGGCAGCGTTGCTGCTGCGCGACGGCGAGTACGTCAACCTGGGGCTCGGCCTGCCGACGCTGCTGTCGAACACGATCACCGGCGAACGCGACGTGGTCCTGCACTCCGAGAACGGCATGCTCGCCTTCGGACCACTGGCCGCGGAGGGGGAGGAGGACATCGACCTCTACAACGCCAGCGGGCAGCTCGTCTCCCTCCTGCCCGGGGCCTCGTTCTTCGACAGCGTGGCGGCGCACGGCATGGCCCGCGGCGGGCGCGTGACCACCGTCGTCCTGGGGGCCTTTCAGGTCGCGGCAAACGGCGACCTGGCCAACTGGCGCGTTCCCGGGAGCCACAAGGGCGGCATCGGGGGCGCCATGGACCTGGCGGCGGGTGGCGCGCGGGTGGTGGTGGTCACCTACCACACCACCCGATCCAGCGCCCCGAAGCTGGTCCGTGAATGTACGTACCCCCTCACGGCGCGCAGGTGCGTGCGCGAGATCGTGACCGATCTGGCGTACATCACGGTCGAGCGGGAGGGTTTCGTCCTGCGCGAGGTCGCCCCCGGCGTCACCGTGGACCAGGTGCGGGACCGGACAGCGGCGCCCCTCGCCATCGCGCCGGACCTTCGCGAGATGTCGTTTGACTGACGCCTCACGCCTTTCGGGTCACGGAAATCATCCGTCGACCCGATTGCCTTCGGGACGCGCACGCAGAAGGGTCGTCCCATGGCAGGTACGCGAGTGGTGCAGGCGGTCGAATCGCGGGGCCTGGCATCGGCGGCGGGCCGCCGTGCAGTGAGCGCGGCACCGGGGACGCCGGCCAGGGCCGGAACGGACGGCGACGTGGTGGTCCGCTATGAGGCGGTGTACCGCCGCGCGGAAGCGGCGGTGGGCGAGCGCCGCCTCCTCTTGGCGGTGCTCGAGGACGGCATCCGGACGTTGATGAAGTACGCGCACGGCACCAACGGCCGCGCGCGCACCCTGCGCCGCGAGGCGCTCACGTGGATCCGGGCCGAGGCCTGCGACGACGTGTTCGCCTTCGAGCGCATCTGCGAGGCGCTTGCGATCGACGCCAGGCGCCTGCGCGGTCGCGTGCTCGCGTTGACGATCCGGAACGAGCCCTCGGGGACGGCGCTCGGAGTCCGCGCGACTCCCTAGCGCGTCGAGCGGCGTCCAGGGCGCGTGGTGGTCTTGCGGAGCTTCTCCTCGAGTGCCACCGCGACGAACTCCATGACCGAGATGCTGTTCTGGACGCAGAAGAGCTTGATCTCGCGGTGCATCCCCTTCGGGATACGCGTCGCGAGCTGGATCAGGACGTCGTCTTCCTTGCTGGCCATGTTTCGGATCCTCCGCCGCGCCGCCGCGGCGCGATGGCAGCTACGTAGCTTAGGATCGTATCCGGCGGCAACAGGTGGTTGACGGGCGTTCCAATACTATCTAGTGCGAGGAGCGTCCTGACGCGCCGCGTGAAGATTGCGTTCCACGAGTTCGAGCTGGCGTCCCAGCTCGCGGATGTGGAGCTGGGCACGGACGCGGGCCAGGAGCTCGTGCTTGTTGATGGGCTTGGTGAGGTACTCTGCCACCCCCTGCGAGATGCCCTCGAAACGCGCGTCGATGTCGTCGCGGGCGGTGAGCAGGATGACGGGGGTCTGGGAGCCCATCGCGCGCAGGGCGGTGCAGACGGCAAAGCCATCCATGCCCGGCATCATCACGTCGAGCAGGATCAGGTCGACGGGATCGCTGGCGACCATGCGCAGGCAGGCTTCGCCGCTGTCGACGGCCTGCACGGAAAAGCCCTCGCGCGCGAGCAGGTGGGTGGCGATGTCGAGGCAGGCCGGGTCGTCGTCGACAACCAGGATGGTGGCGGGTGTGGGGAGGGTGGTCATTCGGTGGCCTCGTCGTGCTCGTCCAGGTCGGTGTCCGTCTCGCCGTCGAGCTCGGTCTCGACGCCGGTGGCGCCCTTGCGGCGGCGGAGCTTGGCGACCAGGGTCGTGCGCTTGAGGCCCAGCAATCGGGCCGCCGCCTGCTTGTTGCCCTTGGTGCGTCGCAGGGCCTCTTCGATGAGCCGGTTCTCGAACTCCTCGACGGCGCTGTTCAGGTCGAGGCCATCCTCGTCGAGGGTCGGGCGCGGGATCTTCTTCTCGGAGATGAACGATCGAATGCTGGGCGGGAGGTGCTCCACGTGGATGCGATCGTCCTCGCACAGGATGACCAGGCGCTCGAGGAGGTTCTCGAGCTCGCGCACGTTGCCCGGCCACTCGTACTCCCACAGGCGGACCATGGCCTCTTCGCTGAGCTCGACCGGGCGGCTCGTCCGCTTGCGGTTGTGCTTCTCGAGGAAGTGCCGGATGAGCATCGGGATGTCGGAGCGCCGCTCGCGCAGCGGCGGCATCACGATCGGGATCACCTGTAGGCGATAGAACAGGTCCTCGCGGAAGTTGCCCGTGTCGACCTCGGACGCCAGGTCCTTGTTCGAGGCGGCGATCACGCGCACGTCGACCTTCATCGGCCGGTCCGCGCCCACCGGCCGGACCTCGCGGTCCTGGAGGACGCGCAGCAGCTTCACCTGCAGAGTGGGGCTCATCTCGCCCACCTCGTCGAGGAAGATCGTGCCGCCGTGGGCGAGCTGGAACATGCCCTGGCGCTGGCCGATCGCGCCGGTGAAGGCGCCGCGCTCGTGGCCGAACATCTCCGATTCGAGCAGCTCGGCCGGGATGGCGCCGCAGTTCACCGGGATGAACGGCCGCTCGGTGCGCACGCTCTGGGCGTGGATGGCGCGCGCGATGAGCTCCTTGCCGGTGCCACTCTCGCCCATGATGAGCACCGTCACGTCGGTGGAGGCCACCTTGCGGACGAGCTGGTTGATCTTCTGGATGAGCGGGTGCTCGCCGATGAGCTGGGGAGAGCCGCCTTCTGGGGGAGCGTTGGGTGTCGTCACGTTGTCGTCTTCGGCGTCAGTGTCAGTGGAAAATCGTAACAGTGCCCCCCGGGGGTCACAATCCAAAGTTGGCGGAGCTGCGAGTGCCCGTGCTATGCGGTCCGCCATGCAGAAGGCGGGTCGAGAGCTATATCGGTTGGATGGCGGAAATGGTTGAGCGCACCGCGCCGGGACGGCGGGGGGACGGGCGTAGGCCCACGGACTTGCGGCCAGTTCGGCTGGTGCCGGGGTTCCTACCGCCGGCCGAGGGCTCGGTCCTGATCGAGATGGGCAACACGCGGGTGGTGTGCACGGCCACCATCCAGGACAGCGTCCCGCCCTTCCTGCGCGGGCAGGGCACCGGCTGGGTGACGGCCGAGTACGGCATGCTGCCGCGCAGCTCCGGGGAGCGTATCGAGCGCGAGCGCCGGGGCGCGGGCGGCCGCACGCGCGAGATCGAGCGCCTCATCGGCCGGAGCCTGCGTGCGGTCGTGGACATGGCGGCGCTCGGGGAGCGCTCGGTGCTCATCGACTGCGACGTACTGCAGGCCGACGGCGGCACCCGTACGGCGTCGATCACGGGGGGCTACGTCGCCCTCGTGCTGGCGCTCGAAGGCCTGCGCGCCGCCGGCACCTTGCGTGCGCTGCCGCTCACGGGAAGCGTCGCGGCGGTGAGCGCCGGCATCGTCGACGGCAAGGCGCTGCTCGATCTGGCCTACGCCGAGGACAGCCGGGCGGAGGTCGATCTCAATGTCGTCCTGACCGGCACCGGGCGCTTCGTCGAGGTCCAGGGGACGGCCGAGGGCAAGCCGTTCACGGGCAAGCAGCTCGATCGCCTGCTGGCCCTGGCGGGGGAGGGGGTGGCCCGGCTGGCGGGTGCCCAGCGCGACGCCCTCCGCGCTGCCGGCGTCGTCGTCGGCAAGCGGACGTGATCCCCGAGCGGCTCGTGCTCGCCACCGGCAATCGCGGCAAGGTGGCCGAGCTGCGGGCCCTCGTCCACGAGTGGGGAAACGTCGAGGTGCTCGGCCTGGACGCGTTCCCGGGCGTCACCTGCCCGCCCGAGACCGGGACGAGATACGAGGAGAACGCCTGCCTGAAGGCGCGCGCGGTCGCGCAGGCGACCGGCCTGCCGGCACTCGCGGACGACTCCGGCCTGGAGGTCGACGCGCTCGGCGGCGCTCCCGGGGTGCACTCGGCGCGCTACGCCGGCGACGGGGCAGGTGATGCCGAGCGTGTGCGGAAGCTGCTCGGCGCGCTTGTCGCCGTGCCTGCTGGTGCCCGCGGGGCCCGCTTCGTCTGCGTGGTCGCTCTGGCGTGGCCGGACGGGCGCGTCGAGACGGGCGCGGGCGAGGTACGCGGGCGGATCGCCGGGACGGCTGCAGGCGAAGGGGGGTTCGGCTACGATCCGGTGTTCGTCCCCGACGGGCTCGGATGCACGTTCGCGGAAACCGCCGCGGAGCAGAAAGCGATCCTGAGCCACCGCGCGCGCGCCGTCCGTGCCCTGGGCGCCGGTCTACGTCGTTGCGCCGGTCACGGGGTCCATGTTAGGGATTCACAATGACTTTTCGGGGCGTAGCGCAGCCTGGTAGCGCACCTGCCTTGGGCGCAGGGGGTCGGCCGTTCGAATCGGCTCGCCCCGACCACGTTCTGCGAGTCCGCGCCAGTAGCTCAGTTGGATAGAGCAACGGCCTTCTAAGCCGTGGGTCAGGGGTTCGAATCCCTTCTGGCGCGCTGGCGTGTGACGAGACGACGGTAGGGTGATGGTGAGAGTAGCTCAGTTGGTAGAGCACCGGACTGTGGCTCCGGGGGTCGAGGGTTCAAATCCCTTCTCTCACCCCTTTCTCATGTTGTGGACGGGGGCCGTGTTGTTAGGGTAAAGGCTCCCGTCCGACACACGGGCCGCTAGCTCAGTTGGTAGAGCAGCTGACTCTTAATCAGCGGGTCCGGAGTTC
>CAZUDO010000007.1:0-48941 GCA_964618895.1 uncultured Binatia bacterium (SeqCode) | reverse complement strand
CGCCCGCCGCAGCGTCAGGTGCGCCATCACCGTCAGCGGACTCCGCTTGAGGAACCGCGCCACCACCGCATCCCACCCCATCCGCCACCTCCCAACCCCGGGGTAGCGCTATACCGCGGGCGGACACCTTGAAAGGGGTGGTTCTGAAAGTCCATGAACCGGCGGAGGTCGCGGTAGCGATACGGCCAGCACAACTGATTCAGCCAGGAGTAGATGAATGCGTGGCGGACGGGATCGAGCCGGAGGCCGTCGGCTACCAAGATCATGAAGGAGCCGATGGCGAACTCGCTGCCGTGTCGTTCGATCGTCGTCCGCATGCGCTCGAGGTCGTCCAGGATCGTGGGCAGCGCCAGCGGCAAGTCGGCACGCGAGAGATCCGGCGCCGCCTCGTCGACATTCGCTGGCCAGCGGAGTTCGTACGCCGGCTTCGCCGGCTCGTGCCCGCCGCGTGCCGCCAGGGTGCGCATCGCCTGATCCATGCGCTGCACGAGAGCCGAGTACGGTGCGGTCCGTGCCGAGAAACGCTCCCATGTGGCCGGCGGCTTGCCTCTGGCCCAGCGCGATGCCTCCTGGCCGGTGTCGGTGAGCGGGGCCGCAAAGACGAACTGGTTTGCCCCCTCGTAGTACACGACGAGGTCCGGCTCCAGGGGGAGCACCTCGTCGCGCACGATGGCCGCGGTGTCGGTCGATGTGATGCCCCCACGGCCAGCGTTGATGCCGTCGAAGCGGACGGCCTGCCCGGTCCGTTCGGCCCAGCGGTTGAGCCAGTGAATCACGCACTCCGGGTAGGAAAACGGGTCGGCGCCGTTGCCGACCGTCGTCGACGCGCCCGCGAACGCGATACGAACCGTTCCGGGAGGCTTGTCGAGGGGGATGTCGGCGCCGCGGAAGCCGAACTGATTGGTCGTGAAGCCAAACGGGGTCGTCCGTCCTGCGAGATGCCGATAGGGCGGACGGGCCGACGGCTCGGGCGGATCGAACACCTGGATCGGCATGGGCAACAGCCGGATCGTGGTGTAGGTGGTGCACGCGAACTCGTCGATCCATCGGGCGTTGTACACCTGGTAGAGCTGGTACTCGGGAACCTGGGGCGGGCGTGGCAGGGCACGCAGTGCCAGCAGATCGGGATCGGCCGGCCGGCGGATGGGTGCCGGGGGCTCGTCGATCCATGCGGGATCCACGTCCGGTGGGACGCCCCAGGTGGCCGCCAACGGTGCCAGAGCCCGCTTCCTCATCGCGGCGCGGATGACCCGCTTCGAGTAGGGCGGCAAGAGCGCCGACGTGATGGGGAAGCCGTCGAGAGCGCGGGTGATCAACTCCGCGACGACGAGCATCACGAGCATCGCCGCGGCGCAGAGCGTCACTGTGCCGATGCGTTGCACGCCGCGGCCTTGTAGGACTCGACACGGTGGAGTGTCAAAAGGGTGCGGCTTGCTCGTGGCGGGGCACTGGGGCACTCTCCGCGACGATGCGACCGACCGAGCGCCTGTCCTGCGCCTGCCTCCGCCGATCCGTCGTGAATGACGTCGCCCGCTGAACCTCCGCCGGACGAGCGGCGGGCATGGGCGTATGGCCGTGGTCTGCTCGTTGTCGCGATCGGCTTCATGGCGCACACCAGCTACGTGGCGCTGTGCGACCACTACCGGGTGCCGAATCTCGATGACTGGCGCATTTTGAACGGTTTCTTCTCGGAGCCGTTCTGGACGTGGGTGTTCGGCAGTCAGAACGGGCACCGCATCCCTGGGACGTTGCTGCTACTGGCAGCCGACTACACGTTCTTCGGCGGGCACATGCACCTGCCGGTCGCGGTGGGGGTCGGGTGCACGTGGGCGGCGTTCGCGGTGGTGGCGCTCGTGTTGCGTTCGCTCCCCGACGTGGACATGCGTCGCACGCTCCTTGCCTTCGCGGGCGCCGCGCTCTTCTGGGCCGCGGCCTGTCATGATCTCCCTTGGGGGACGAACCAAGGAAGCGAGCAGGGAACGCTGCTCGTCTGTGCCGCGGTGGCAGCGCTGGCGGGTATGTGCGGCCGCCGGGCCGCCGGCCATCCGTCGGCGGGGCTCCTCGTCCTCGCCGTTCTGGCGGCCGTCGGCGCGAGCTTCAGCCACGGGATGGGTCTGGCGGTCTGGGCGGGGATCGTCGGTGTGGCGCTGGTGGCGCGCGCCCCCTGGCGGGTGACGATCGGGCTCGTCCTGGTGGCCGTGGTGACGCTGACGCTCTACGGCGTGGGACTCGAGACCGGCTACAAGAGCCCGGGCGCATACTACCTCTCCCTCGTCCGGATGCATGGTGTTCCGCTGCTGTCGTTCGTTGCGGCCTTCGTCGGGATCGCGCCCAACCTCGTGGTGGGGGGCCTCCTGCGTGCGTATCCCGCGGGCTTTCCGGCGGTGGGGATCACGGCGGGCGCACTCGGGTTGGTCGCGCTGGCGGGGTGGTCGCTCTGGCTCCTCGTTCGACGGGCGCCGTGCTCGGTGCCGGAGTTGTTCGCGGTCGGGCTGATGGCGTTCGCGGTCGCGGGCGGCGCCCTCACAGCGCTCAACCGCTTGCCCTGGGGCATGAGCGCGATGGAACGCTGGACGATCTGGTCGGCGCTGTTCTGGATCGGAGCGGTGTGGATGATCGGGCTGCACGCGGCGGTCGCGGGACGCCAACGACTGTTCGCGGCGGCCCTGATGGCGGTTGCGCTGTGCGGGGTCCCCGCGCTCCGCCGGGCGCGTCTCTATCAGCAGGCACAGGCGGAAGGTCTCCGCCAGCACGCGCACCTGCTCGTGCTCGGCGTCCAATGGGATGGTCGCATCGTGCTGTCGCCCTTCGATCACGATTCAACGACCATCTACGCCCTCGCGGAACGTTTCCGCCGTGCCCGGCGCAGTGTCTTCGCCGACCCGATGGCGACCCTCCCGGGGGCGCGCCTGGCGGACCGGTTCACGATCGTTCCGGCAGCGCGCTGCCGGGGATCGGTCCTCCGCGCCGAACGGATCCCGAATCGCGGGGAGCCGGCGGTGCAGCTGATGGGCTATGGGTGGGACGACGGGGCCGGGACGCGCCCGCAAGAGGTCGTCGTGACCGATGGGGACGGGCGTATCCGGGGACTCGGGGCACCGGTGCTGGCGATCCACCCGGCCTTCGGCATCCCGGTCGATCGCCAGCAGGAGTTCTGGATGGCATTCGTGGTCGCACCGCAGGAGGCCGATCGCTACACGGTCTACGCGGTGCTGCGCGACGGGCGTTCGGCGTGCCCGCTGGCGCAGGCGCCGGGCGCCGCGCTGCTGGGAGCGCCATTCGTCGCCGCCAGCGAGCCCGCACCATATCTCGCTCGCGCCGAAGCGGCTCCCCCCGAGTCGGAGCCCCTTGCGATCCGGCGATCCGCACCGCGTTGTCGGGTGGCGGGTCCCCCTTGCCAGGAACCCCTCAAGCTGGGGTAGTCTGTCCCCGGCCCATGGCACACGTTGCGCCCAGCCCCGGCATCTTCGGCGACGCCGTTCCCGCCGAGCCGGTAGCGCCCGGGACCTTCGATTTCGTCAAGCCCGAGCACGCCGAGTTCCCGCCCATCATCATCATCGCGGTGACCAACGTGTGCGATATGGCGTGCATCCACTGCGCGCACCCGGTGATGAAGAAGTCGGCCGGCTATCGGGCCATCTACATGGACCCGGCGGTCCACACCCGCATCGTGGACGAGGTGGCGCGCTTCAAGGATCGCCTGTGGGTGTTCCGCTACGCCGCCGACGGCGAGTCGCTCCTGCACCCGCAGTTCCTCGACTTCGTGGAGGAGGCCAAGGCGGCCGGCATCGTGCCGGTGAACCTCACCACCAACGCCATGTCGCTCACCGACGACAAGATGCGCCGGCTCCTGCGCGCGCCCATCGACGTGATCGATGTGAGCCTGGATGCCTACAGCAAGGATGCCTACGAGCAGATCCGGAAGAAGGGCAAGTTCGACGTCGTGACCGAGAACCTGCGCCGCCTGGTTGCGCTCCGCAACGAGCTGGGCTCGCCCACCCGGCTCATGACCAGCATCATCCACCAGAAGGAGGCCGCCCACGAGATCGAGGCCTTCCGGGCCTACTGGGGCCAGTACGTCGACGAGGTCCTGGTGCGCGGGCTCAACACCGACCTCGGCCTGGTGAACGTGACCGAGACCTACTTCGACCAGAAGCTGGCGCGCTGGCCGTGTCCGCAGTTCTGGAAGCGGGTCACCATCAACCACCACGGCGACGTGCGCTTCTGCGTCGAGGACTGGTTCAACCGCGGCGTGGTCGGCAATCTGCGCGAGCAGAGCATCCAGGAGATCTGGACCGGCGCCCTGTACGCTCGCTTCCGCGAGCTGCACCAGACCGGCCGCTGGGGCGACATGGCGATGTGCCGGCCGTGTCTCGACTGGCAGCACATGGAGTGGGACCACGGGTTCGAGAAGGCGATCAACCGCGTCACGGGCCGGAGCTGACGGCGCCGGCGTCGAGCGAGGGGTTCGCGGGTGATCGGCGTTGCGGTCGTGGGCTGCGGATACTGGGGCCCGAACCTCATCCGCAATCTGAGCGCACTGCCGGAGTGCGCGCTGCGGGCCGTGTGCGACGGCGACGGGGCGCGCCTGGCGCGCATCTGCCGGCAGTACCCGGCGGCGCGCGGGGTCGCCGACGTGCAGGACATCCTGCGCGACCCCACCATCGACGCCGTGGCGCTCGCGACGCCGGTCTCCACCCACTACCCGCTCGCGCGTGCGGCGCTCGAGGCAGGCAAGCACGTGCTGGTGGAGAAGCCATTCACCGACTCGGCCGAGACCGCGGCGCGCCTGATCGACCTGGCGGCGGCGCGCGGGCTCACGCTGCAGGTCGACTTCCCGTTCGTCTACGGCGGCGCGGTGCAGAAGATCCGTGCGCTCCTCGACCAGGGCGAGATCGGCCGCCTGCTGTACTTCGACTCTGTGCGCATCAATTTGGGACTCTTCCAGTCGGACGTGAACGTGCTCTGGGATCTGGCGACGCACGATCTCTCGATCATGCTGTATCTGGTCCAGCAGATGCCGCGCTGGGTGTCCGCCGTGGGCGTGGCGCACTACGGCACGCTCGAGGACATCGCCTACCTCACCCTGCAGTTCGACGACGCCCTGATCGGCCACGTGCACGTGAACTGGCTGGCGCCAGTGAAGCTGCGGTCGGTCCTGATCGGCGGTGACCGGCGGATGATCGTCTACGACGACCTCGAGCCGAGCGAGAAGGTGCGCATCTACGAGAAAGGCGTGAGCATGGGAGGGGACAGCGGCGCGGCGCGCACGCGGGCGCTGGTGGACTACCGCGTGGGCGACATGTGGGCGCCGCATCTCGACAAGACCGAGGCGCTGGAGCTGGTGTGTCGGGACTTCCTCGGCGCGATCGCCGAGCGCCGCCACCCGCTCACCGACGGCGAGATGGGGCTCCGCGTGGTGCAGGTGCTGGAAGCGGCGCAGCGCTCGCTCGCCCGCAGCGGCGAGCGCGTCACGCTCTGAGGCCGGGTCGCATGCGCGTGCCCCTCGTCGATCTGCGCGCCGCCTGGGTTCCGGTGCAGGACGCCGTCACGCGCGGCTGGGCGGCCAGCCTCGAGACCATGCAGCTCACGCTCGGCCCCGAGACTGCGGCCTTCGAGGGCGAGTTCGCGGCGTACAGTGGCGCGGCGCACGGGGTCGCGGTGTCGAACGGCACCGACGCGCTGTTCGCGGCCCTGCGCGCGTGCGGCATCGGGCCGGGCGACGAGGTCATCGCCCCGGCGCTCACGTTCTTCGCCACCGTCGAGGCCATCGTGCACGCGGGCGCCGTGCCGGTGCTGGTGGACGTCGAGGAGGATACGCTGACCCTCGACCCCGCGGCCGCCGCGCGCGCGATCACGCCCGCCACGCGCGCGATCATGCCGGTACACCTGCACGGCCACCCGGCCGACATGGATCCGCTGTTGGCGCTCGCCCGCACCCACGGCCTGCGCCTCGTCGAGGACTGCGCCCAGGCGCACGGCGCGCGCTACCGCGGGCGGCGGTGCGGCAGCCTCGGCGACGCCGGCGGGTTCAGCTTCTACGTCACCAAGAACCTGGGCGCGCTCGGCGAGGGCGGGTTCGTCACTACGCAGGACGCGGCGGTGGCCGAGCACGTGCGCCTGCTCCGCCACCACGGCCACGTCTCCAAGCACGAGCACCGTATCGTCGGCCACAACCTGCGCCTCGACGAGCTGCAGGCCATCGTGCTGCGCGCGAAGCTCCCGCGTCTCGACGCCGGCAATACGCGCCGGCGGGCCATCGCCGCCCGCTACCGCGAGCGCCTGGCGGGGTGCGGTGTCCGGCTGCCGGCGGACCGCGCCGGCTGCGAGCCGGTGCATCACGTGTTCGCGCTCCGGACCAAGGAGCGTGACCGCCTGCAGGCGTATCTCGAAGCCGCCGGGATCGGGACCGGCATCCACTACAAGGCGCCCGCCCATCGGCAGCCCGCCCTGGCCGCCCATCCGCATCGGGTGCACGACATGCGCGTCACCGACGCCGCCTGCGCCGAGCTGCTGTCGATCCCGATGTATCCGGAGCTGAGCGACGACCAGGTCGACTACGTGGCCGATCGCATCGTGGCGTGCGGGAGCGGCGGGCGCTGATGGACACCGTCGTCCTCCCCGCGAGCGATCCGGCCACGGACGCGGCGCTGGACGCCTTCTTCGAGGCCTGTCCGACCAGCGTCGCGCAGCAGACCGTCGGCTGGCGCGACGTGATCACCGGCATCGACCGGGACGAGCCCATCTTCCTCGGCTGCCGGCGCGAGGGCCGCCTGGCCGGCGTGCTCCCGGCGTACCGATTCGCGGGCCCGCTCGGGGCCATCCTCACCTCCGTGCCACAGGCCGGGCCGCTCGGCGGTGTCGCCTGCCTGCCCGACACCGACCCGGTGCCGGTGTACGCGGCGCTGATGGACGCGTTTCTGGAGACCGCCCGCACGCGCGAGTGCGCGCTCGCGACCGTGATCACGAGTCCCTTCTGGCCCGACCGGGCGCTGTACGAGGACATCCGCCGGCCCGACTACGTGCTCGAGAACGCCTGCCAGGTGCTCGACCTGAAGGGCGCGCTCGACGCCGCGGGACAGCCCATCGGCGGCTCCGAGCACCTGCACCGCCAGCTGCGGAAGGCGTGTGCCGGCCAGCTGGTCGTCGACGAGGAGCAGAGCGCGGCCAACGTCGAGACCTGGTACGCCATCCACCGTGCGCGCCACGGCGACATCGGCGCCACGCCGTTGCCGTACGCGCTGTTCACGGGCGCCCTCGCGCACATGGTGCCGCGCGACAAGGCGCGCTTCTTCTTCGTCCGCCGGGCGGACTCGGGCGAGATGGTCGCGGGCGGCTTCTACGTCCACCACCAGGCCGTCGTCGACGCCGTCATGCCGGCGGTGCGCACCGACGCGGCGCCGCTCGGGGCCAACTACCTGCTCGCCCTGCACTCGATCCGCTGGGCGGCGGCGCGCGGCCTGCGCTTCTATAACTGGGAAGGCTCGCCGCCCGACGGCGGCGTGTACCGCTTCAAGCGCCAGTGGGGCAGCCGCGACCTGCCGTACGCGTTCCTCACCTGGGTGACCGGCGACGAGCGGCCGTTCGTGGAGAGCACCGTGGCGGCGGTGCGTGCCGCGTACCCGTGGCACTACGCGCTGCCCTTCGATCGCATCGGCGCCGATCGCGATGGCGCGCGCGGGGTCTCTTCTCGCGCCGCCGCCTGGCAGGCGCTTGCCCCCGGCGAGCCGCGCGACGTGGTGGAGCCGGTCGTCGCGCACTACGAATCTCGACTCGCCGCCCACGGGCCGACGGCGCGCGGGATGGACTGGAAGGACGAGGCCTCGCAGGAGCTCCGTTTCGCCGTGTTGTGCGACGTGGCGGACCTGGGCGGCAAGCGGGTGCACGAGGTGGGCGCCGGCGCCGGGCACCTGGCCGACTTCCTGCACGCGCGCGGCGTCGCGTGCACGTACTCGGGCAGCGACCGTTCCGAAGCCATGCTGCGGGCGGCGCGTGCCCGCCACCCGCAGGTCACCTTCACGCCCGCGGACGTGGCCGCCGGCCTGTCGGGCGGCCCGTGGGACGTGGTCCTGTGCTCGGGCGTGTTCCACGTCAAGCTCGACGCTTCCGACGCCGCCTGGGCGGCGTTCGTGCGCGCCGGCATCCGGCACATGTGGGACGCGTGCCGGGAGGCGATCGCCTTCAACCTGGTGAGCGATCAGGTCGACTACCGGACGCCGCAGTTGTGGTACGCTCCGGCGGCCGGGATGCTTGACTTCTGCCGCCGCGAGCTGAGCCGCTGGGTGGTCCTGCGGCACGACTACCCGCTGCACGAGTACACCGTCTACGTGTACCGCCAGCCGCCGTCCCGCGGAGGGAGGGCATGACGCGCCAGAATCTCACCGTGGTGATGCCGGTGCTGAACGAGGAGGCGCTGCTCGACGGAGCTTTGCGCCGCGTGCTGGCCGTGGTCGAGCCGATGGTGGACGACCTCGAGGTGCTCGTCATCGACGACGGCAGCACGGACCGGACCGGCGCCATCGCCGACGCGTGGGCGAAGACGGATACGCGCGTGCGCGTGCTCCACAACCCGACGCCACGCAACTACGGCATCGCGCTGGCGCAGGGCATTGCCGCCGCGCGCGGGGACTGGATCCTGCACGACCCGGCCGACCTCCCGCTCGCCCCGGAAGACATCCCGCTCTTCCAGGCGCACTTCGCCGACGCCGACGTGATCGTCGCCGCGCGCACCAGCCGCGCGGCACACGCCCCCTGGCGCCAGCTCACGTCGTGGACCAACAACCGGCTCCTCCGCCTCCTGTTCGCGCCCACGGTCGCCGATCTCAACTTCGTCCAGTTCTACCGCCGCACGTTCGCGCAGGGCGTGCGCCTCCGCTCGACCAGCCCGGCGTTCGTCACGCCCGAGCTCATCCTGCGCGCCGCTAACACCGGGCGCGTGGTGCGCGAGGTGACGGTCGAGTTCCGCCGCCGCCAGGCCGGCAAGCCGCATTTCGGAAAACTGCACGACATCGCCTGGACGGCCGGCGACATGGTCCGCTTCCGGCTGCACACCTGGCTGAGGGGATGGCACGCATGACGCCCACCCGTCGCATTCCGGTCGCCAAGCCGTATTTTGACGAAGACGAAGAGCGCCGCGTGTGCGAGGTGCTGCGCTCGGGCTGGGTGGCGCAGGGGCCGCGCGTGGCGGAGCTGGAGCGCCTGTTCGCGGAGCGGGCCGGGGCGGCCGAGGCGGTCGCGGTCACATCGTGCACGGCGGGCCTTTTCCTCGTGTTGCACGCGCTCGGCATCGGCCCCGGCGACGAGGTGCTGGTGCCGTCGCTGTCGTTCATCGCGTCGGCCAACTCGATCGCGCACTGCGGCGCCGTGCCGGTATTCGTCGATACCGAGCCGCGCACCTACAACATCGACCCCGACGCGCTCGCCGCCGCCATCACGCCCCGCACGCGCGCGATCATGGTCGTGCACCAGTTGGGTCTGCCGTGCGATCTCGACCGGGTGGCGGCGGTGGCGCGCGCCCACGGCCTGGCGGTGGTCGAGGACGCTGCCTGTGCCGCCGGCTCGGTCTACAAGGGCCGCCCGATCGGCAGCGCGGGGTTCCCGGCGGTGTTCAGCTTCCACTCGCGCAAGGTGATCGTGAGCGGAGAGGGCGGCATCATCACCACCGACGACGCCGCGCTGGCCGCGCGCCTGCGGCGTCTCCGTCACCAGGGCATGTCGGTGTCGGACCTCGAGCGCCACCAGGCCACCCGCGTCATCATCGAAGAGTATCCCGAGATCGGTTGGAACTTCCGCATGCCCGACCTGGTGGCCGCCATCGCCCTCGGCCAGCTCGCCAAGCTCGACCGCTTCGTCGCCACCCGCCGCGCGCTGGCCGCGCGCTACGACACGCTGCTGGCCGACCTGCCGGCGATCGAGCCCCCGTTCGTCCCCCACTGGGCCGAGCCGACGTACCAGTCCTACATCGTCCGCCTCCGCAACGCCGACGAAACGATGCGCAACGCGCTCCTGGATGCGCTCTTCCACCGCGGCGTCAGCGCCCGCCGTGGCCTGATGGCCTCGCACTTGGAGCCGTGCTACCGCGGCGCCCGTCTGGGCGGTCTGCTCCCGCACACCGAAGCCGCCAAGGTCCAAACGATGGTCCTCCCAATGTACCACGAGCTCACCCCCGACGATCAGCTCTACGTCGTCGACCAACTCCGCGACGCCCTCACCGAGATCACCGGACACGCAGGGACCCAAGGGCACTGACCATGCGCTGGATCCTCTGCGGCAAGAACACGGCCGCCACCGAGGCCCTCGAGTTCCTGGTCGCCCGCGGCGACGACGTGTGGGCACTCGCCGTCGCCGGCGACGACGGTTGCGACGGCTGGCAGCGCTCCTTCCGTGGCCGCGCCGGGGCCCTCGGCATACGCGTCGACCAGCCCCGCCGTATCAACGCTCCGGAGGTGATCGACGCGCTGACCGCCTACCGCGCCGATGCACTGATCTCGATCCAGTACGATCAGATCCTGAAGAACCCGCTCTTCCGCGCCGTCGGCTGCCCGTGCCTGAACCTCCACTTCGCGCTCCTCCCGCGCCATCGCGGCGTGGCACCGATCGCGTGGGCGGTCCTGCGGGGCGACACCGAGGCCGGGGTGACCCTGCACCACATGGTGGAGGACATCGACGCCGGCGACGTGCTGGCGCAACGCGCCGTGCCGATCACCAGCGAGGACACGGCACGCGAGGTGTACGAGAAGGTGTCGGCGGCCACGGTCGCGCTCTTCCAGGACAGCTACCCGTTTCCCCCGGCACTGCTCGGCCGCCGGCTGGTGCAGGACACGACGCGCACGTCGTATCACCGCGGCGGCGAGTTCGATTTCTCGGTGCGCCGCATCGCGTGGGAGCGGCCGGCGGCGGAGCTGCAGCGCTGGATGCGCGCGCTCATCTTCCCGCCCATGCAGCATCCGGAGACCACACTCCACGGCCGGCGGCTCCTGGTGACGCGCGTCGCCGGCGCGGTGGGCGCCCCCGTCGCCGCGCCGCCGGGCACGGTGGTGGCGCGCGCGGCGGACGGGCTCGTGGTGGCCGCCGGCGGCGGCACGGTGGCGCTTCGCGCCCTGGTCCCTGCCGAGGCGGGCGACGCGAGCGCCGAGGTCGCGGTTGGCGACCGCTTCGTGTAGGAGGCACGGCCCATGGACCTGAAGGGCTTGCGCATCATGGTGACCGGGGCAGGCGGCTTCATCGGCAGCCACCTGGCCGATCGGCTGGCGGTGGACAACGAGCTGCTCCTGATCGACGACTTCTCGGTCGGGCTGCGCGAGAACGTGATTCAGCTCCGCGACCGCGCGAACGTCCGACTGGTCGAGGCCGACATCTGCGATCGCGAGCGGATGCAGGCGCTCATGGAGGGCATCGACGTCGCCTTCCACCTGGCGATCTCCTGCCTGCGTACGTCGCTGAACCACCCCTACATGAGCCACGACATCAACGCCGGTGGCACGCTGAGTGTCTGCCTGGCCGCGCAGGCGCATCGGGTGCGCCGGCTGGTGTACGTGTCGTCATCCGAGATCTACGGCACGGCGCAGACCGTGCCCATGGCGGAGACGCATCCGTGCGACCCCATGACGGTGTACGGCGCCAGCAAGCTCGCCGGCGAGCTGTACGCGCTTGCCTGCCGGCGGACCTACGGGCTGCCGGTGTCCGTGATCCGGCCGTTCAACACCTACGGCCCGCGCGAGCCGTACCAGGGGCTGCGGGCGGAGGTCATCCCGCGCTTCATCCTGCAGCTCACCGCCGGCAAGGCGCCGGTCATCTACGGCGACGGCACGCAGACGCGCGACTTCACCTTCGTCGAGGACACGGTGGCCGGCATCGTCGCCGCCGGCGCGTGCGACGCGCTGGTGGGCGACGTGGTCAACATCGCCTACGGGCGCGAGGTATCGATCGTGCTCATCGCCGAGCGGCTGGCCGAGCTGGTGACCGGTGGGCGGGTGACGCCGGTGCGCACGGCGGCGCGGCCGGGGGACGTGCTGCGGCACTACGCGGATACCAGCAAGGCGCGCCGGCTGCTCGGGTTCGTGCCGGCGGTGGACATCGAGACCGGGCTCCGGCGCACGGTCGAGTGGTTCCGGGAGCAGCGCATCGCCGAGCGGGTGGCGCCGGAGGCGGCGGGCACGCCCAACTGGTAGCGGGCCGGACGGCCGCCGGAAGTTCCTCCGCTGATCCTGGGTTGAAGTAAACGCAGAGACCCAGTAATGTGTGGACATGGCAACACGCCTCTCCACCGACCTGGGTGACCCACGCCTGCTGCGTCTCCTCAAGGCCGAGGCCAACGAGTGCGACACGACGGTGAAGGACGTACTCACACGCGCCCTGGAGGCCTACTTCGCCGACCGCCTCGAGACCAAGGCTCTCGCCAAGCTCGCCGAATCGTCGTTCAGCGAGTGGGACGACCCGCGAGACGCCGAGTACGATCGCCTGTGAAGCCCGGCGAGGTCGTCCTCGTCCGGTTTCCCTTCACGGATCTCGCCGCTGCGAAGAAGCGTCCAGCCCTGTTTCTCGCCCGGACGACTCGATCCCCGCGCAACCGCCTGTCCACCGTGGCGATGATCACCAGCCAGGTCGAGGCGCTCAAGCTCGACGGCGACGTCCTGCTGGCCGACTGGAAGGCCACCGGTCTGCTCCACCCGAGCCTGCTACGTCTCGCCAAGATCGCCGCAGTCGACGAGCGGCTCATCGACAAGACCATCGGGCGGCTCTCGGCACGTGACCTCGAAGCTGCGCGGGAAGCGTTTCGCCGTGTGTTCGCGGCCTGGGTGCGCTGAGTCGACTCGATCGGCGAGTTGTGCGCTGCGGCGTTGCGGACGGCCGGCGCGGGGGTCGGAGGGCTGTCGAGACCCAGAAACGACCGCGCGCGTCGGCCCAACGGCTGTCATCCTCATCACTCGGCATGATGGCTGTCCCGATCTCCTCGCACCACGTGCATCTGAAGCGATGGACGCCGCCGCGAGGGGACGAGCGTCAGGGCTGCGACCGCAACTGCCCCGTGTGAATCGATCAGGCCCCGGTCGCGTGCGACCCAGCGCCGGATGAGCAGCTTGCCACGATCGCCGGTGCACCAGAGCTTGCCGCTGATGTGCCTGCGGGGCAGCCAGACACGCCGGTCTCCGACCCTGCAGAGCAGGGCTGGAGCCGTCGATCTGATGACCTGGACAGCCTCGAACGCCACGAGATCATCGGCGTCGTCCTCCACGCCCATGGCACGATTCTCCTTCCGGAGTCCGCGCCGAGCACGCGTGGGTAGGGACGGGCCCCCTGCACAGAGATCGCGCTGCGGGGCTCTGAACGGGCTCACATGTAGTGTACCGGACTCGTGATGACGGCGCAAAGGTGGCTCCGGGGTCGACACAGGAGAGAGTCAGACTGCACGCTGACTGTCACGCTACGAAAGTTGACAGGCGCTCTGGTTGTGAAACTAGGGCTGTTGCTCGTTGTTCAGGCTGACCTTGGAGGCCAAGTAGAACTGCGCGCGCAGATACGTATGCGTGGTGGTCCCCGATCTCGCTCCTGACATTCGCGCCGTGAAGCGCCAGAGAAGCGCAGGTCATGATGAACAGCGGGAAAGTGCACCAGATCGAGGCGCTCGCCTACCACTTGGCAAGAGGGGATGGCGCGATGGTTTGCCGAACGGGTCCGTGCTACGGCGAGGCGTAAGGCTCCCATGTCCGCGATCGATTTCATCAAGCGCCGGCTGAAGGAAGAGCGCGTGCCCGACGTCCCCGACCCCGACGACGTGGGCGAGAAGAAGAAGCGCCCGCGCGAGGTGGCGTTCATGGACGTGAACCTCTGCTTCCCGTGCGGCAAGTGCCCCGAGTTCTGCCCGGTGCAGTGCATCGAGTACCTGCGCCTGGGCGCCCTCCCCGGCCGCGGCGTGCAACCGGTGCAGGACCGCTTCCAGGAGTGCATCGGGTGCTATATCTGTGTGGAGGTGTGCGCGCTGCTCACCGACTACGACGCCGTCCGCATGTACGACGTGGATCTGGTGGAGCAGCTCCTCGGCGTGACGATCGGCGACACGAAGCCCGCGGCGTACGTTCCCGCCGAGCCGTACGAGGAGTACTTCTCCGAGGGCGGCCACGAGAGCGTCCGCCACCTCGGCCAGGGCTCCCGCATTCGCGAGAAGATGAACGCCGAGGAGCGTGCTCTGATGGCCCGGGAGCGCGGCTAGCTAGCGGGCCTCTCTAGTGCGCGGGGAAGACAAAGAAGGCCACCACCGCGTATTGCACCAGTGCCGCCGCGATTACGAGTGCGTGGAAGATCTCGTGGTAGCCGAAGACCGCAGGGGCAGGGTCGGGACGGCGGAGCGCGTAGACGAGCGCACCGACGGAGTAGAGGAGGCCGCCGAGGAGCAGCAGCCCGGTCGCCATCCAGCCCAGCCGCACCAGCAGCTCCGGGATGGCGGCGACCCCGACCCAGCCGAGCGCCACGTAGAGGGCCGCGCTCAACCACCGGGGGGCGTCGATCCACGCCAACTTGAGCACGATCCCGGCGGCGGCGCCGCCCCACACCACCGTCAGGATGGCAGCCGCGAGCACGCCGGAGAGCACCAGCACCCCGAAGGGCGTGAACGTGCCGGCGATGAGGAGGAAGATCATCGCGTGGTCGAGCCGTTTCATCCGACGGTAGCTTCGCGGCGACCACGTCACCCGGTGGTAGAGCGCGCTCACGCCGAAGAGCGCTGACACGCTGGCGCCGTAGACGGCCGCGGCGAACAGGGCGCGGCCGGGGGACGCCGCCGCCACGAGGAAGGTGCCGGTGACCAGGGAGCCGAAGAAGGCGTACTGATGTGACACGCCGCGCAGTCGAGGTCGGAGACGAACACGGCCCTGCGCCGAGTCTTCCACGTAGCCGGTCTACACCACTCGGGCGCGCCGGGAAATACGACGGCACTCACCGGTCCCAGTAGAACACTACGCGGTCGGCTGGACCATCAACGTCAGCCGGACCCGTCCGCGGCATCCTCACGCGTCGGCGGCGCTCGCCGCGGGCGGACCGAGGCCGGTGACTTCCAGGATCTCGCGCTCGTCGAGCGACTCGGCCTTCAGGAGTGCTGTGGCGAGCCCGACCAGCTTGTCGCGGTGCTCGGCGAGCAGGCGGGTCGCTTCGCCCTGGCACTCCTCGACGATGCGCCGCACCTCGGCGTCGATCAGCTCGGCGGTCGCTTCGCTGTACGGCTGGCGCTGGAAGGCGGGCGGGAGCCCGTCGTCGTGCGGGGCGACGAAGCTGATCGGGCCGAGCTTCTCGCTCATTCCCCAGCGCAGTACCATCTGGCGGGCGATCTCGGTGACCTGCCGGAGGTCGTTCTCGCCACCCGTCGTGACGACGCCGTAGATGAGCTGCTCGGCCGCGCGCCCGCCGAGCGCGCTGATGATGCGCGCCCGGAGATAGTCCTCGGGATAGTTGGTGCGGTCGTCGGTCGGGAGCTGGTAGGTCGCCCCGAGTGCCATGCCCCGTGGGACGATGGTCACGCGGTGCACCGGGTCGCTGCCCGGGACGAGCAGCCCGAGCAGCGCGTGGCCGCTCTCGTGGTAGGCGGTGCGCTCGCGATCGGCCGGGTTCTGCAGGATGTGGCGTGCGGGCCCGAGCGTGATCTTCTCCAACGCCTCGGAGAAGTCCCGGGCATGGACCTCGCTCTGGTCGCTGCGCGCCGCGAAAAGCGCCGCCTCGTTCACCAGGTTGCGGAGCTCGGCGCCGACTAGGCCGGGCGTCTCCGACGCGAGCCGCTCGAGGTCGACGTCGGCCGCGAGGGGCACGCGCTTGGTGTGGACCTTGAGGATCGCGGCGCGGCCGGCCCGGTCGGGCCGTTGCACGATCACGCGGCGATCGAAGCGTCCTGGCCTCAAGAGCGCCGAATCGAGCACGTCGGCCCGGTTGGTGGCCGCGAGCACGATGACGCCTTCTCGCGAGTCGAAGCCGTCCATCTCGGTCAGGATCTGGTTCAGCGTCTGCTCGCGCTCGTCGTGGCCCCCGATCGAGGCCCCGCTCCCGCGGGCCCTACCGATGGCGTCCAGCTCGTCGATGAAGATGATCGACGGTGCGGCTTCGCGGGCCTGCTTGAAGAGATCGCGTACGCGGGCCGCGCCCACGCCGACGATCATCTCGACGAACTCCGCAGCGCTCAGGCTGAAGAAGGGGACGCCGGCCTGCCCGGCGACCGCCCGAGCGAGGAGGGTCTTCCCCGTGCCGGGGGCGCCGATGAGCAACACGCCCTTCGGCACGGTGCCGCCGAGCCGCTGGTACTTGGCGGGGTTCTTCAGGAAGTCGACGATCTCGACGAGTTCGTTCTCGGCGTCGTCGATGCCCGCGACGTCGTCGAAGGTGACCTTCGGCTCCGCCTCGCTGTAGCGCTTGGCGCGGCTGCGGCCGAGCCCGAAGATCCCGCGTCCGCTGGCCATCATGCGCTGATTCATCCAGACGAACCCCACGATCAGGAGGAGCGTGGGGCCGAAGCCGAAGAGTACGTTCTGCCAGAGGGGCCGGCCCTCATCGAGCGGCCGCGCGTTGATGACCACGCCCTTCTGCTCGAGGAGCGTTTCGAGACCGGGGTTGGCGAAGGCGGGCAGCAGCGTCTTGAAGCGCAGCGCGGTGCGCGTGGTTGGCCCCTCGCGCGGGTAGGTCACCTCCTTCCTGAATGCACCCTGGATCGCGTCGCCCTGGCTGGTCACCTCCTCGACGTTGCCCGCCTGCACCTGCTCCTTGAAGAGCGTGTAGGGAATGTTGACGTAGCTCGGTTCGGGGGCGAGCGCCCGCATGAGCGCCCAGTTGGCCGCCATGACGACGAGAACGGTGAGCCACCAGGGTTGCGGCCGAAGCCGGCGCGGGCTCCCGTCCCCGGGGCGTGTCGCCGGCGTGCCGCTGCTCGGGGCGCTCGTCACGGGGCCAATATTGGCACACCGATGGAGGCGCCGGAAGAAGCTAGGACGAGGCCGGCTCGTGTGCCGGCTCTTCTGGAACGGCGCCCGGGATCGTGTACAAGTGGAGATGATCGGATGACTTCGTTTGTCGCGAGTTTCGTTACGGGTCTCGTGGGCTGGACGTTGCTGGAATACGTCATCCACTACGTGCTCGGCCACCTTCCCAAAGGACGGATACTGATCTCATCGGAACATCTGAAGCACCACGGCGACATCCTCTATTTCACGCCGCTTCGGCTGAAGATCCGGGGTGCGGTTCCCGTCCTCACAGTGCTACTGCTCATTGTCGGCAGCGCGTGGGGTCTTCCCGCTGGCCTCGGATGTGTCGCTGCCGTGTCCCTCGGTTGGACGACGTACGAGTGGCTCCACCAGTCCATACACGTCAAGGGTCCCGGAAGTGCGTACAGCCGCTGGGCCGCGCGTCATCACCTCTCGCATCACTTCGGTCGTCCCAACTCCAATCACGGCGTCACTACTCCGATCTGGGACCTGATCTTTCGTACCTACGCTCCTGTTCGGTGCGTGCGCGTACCGAAGCGGTTCCTCGCCTCTGTGCCCTGGCTTGCTTCGGCATTCGACGGAAGGGCCGAGGTTCAGGAGTTTCTCTCCGACTACGAGCTTGGCTGACGAGGAGGTGACCTCCGGGGTACGATCGCGGCGGCACAACGATTCCGAGATCCGCGAGCAACCCCAGGGGCTTATTCTGTGACCACCCGGATGCGGTTCGATCCCACTGGCGATGTGCGTACGCGTGGCCTCGTTTCGGCTCTCTACCGGGCGCTCGGGTGACGGATGGAACTCTTCCGGCGCGCGTGGGGGGTGGGGCAGCCGGTGATCGCAATGCCTCCCCTCGGGCTCGAGTCGTCGGCGTTCGAGGGCTTCGGGCAGGTGCTCGCGTCGCGCGGCTTCCGCACCATCGCCGTCGACCTGCCCGGCTTCGGAAAGACCCCGGCACCCGAGGGCCCGCTCACCCCGGCGGTACTGGCGGCGCCGGTCATCGCGCTCGCCCCGTATCTGCCGTGGCGCCGCTTCCGCGTGTTCCTCGACTGCGCACGCTTCATCGATTCGGGCCTGGCCCGCGCTCCGCTGGCTCGCACGGACGTTCGAGACGTTGCCCTATCTCCGGGACGACCACGTCGCGCAGGCGGGCGCCCGGCTCGTTTACTATCTCGCGTGCCCGGCGACGCGCGCGAGCTTCCTCTCGGCCGCACGCGAGCTGGCCCTCGATCCGGCGACCGGTCCGAACGCCCTGTGGACCCGGTTGCTCGGGCTGTCGGTCCCCGCGGCCTTCGTCTGGGGCGAGCGCGATCAGTTGGTGGGGCTCGATTTCTCGCGTCCGGTGGCGCGCACGGCGCCGCGCGTCCCGCAGGTTCTGTTGCCGTGTGTCGGGCACTGGGTGAACGGACCACATCACCAGTGCCTGGCCGAGGCGGTGGCCGGGATCGCGGCCGGCATCCGCGGCGGCGCCCAGGAAGCGACCGAGCAGCGTCGCCACCGTGGAGTGGACTTCGTCGTCCGGCGGTGCGTGGTCCGCGCGCCGGTGGCCTCGTGGCCGCATGAAGGAGAGCTTCGATGTGGTCGCGACGTGGGCTGCGGTCACCGAGCGGGAACTCGGTGCCGAGGCGTTCCAGCGCGACGTGGCATTTCTCGAGCGCATCCTGCCACTCATGGAGGCGTTCCGGCGCCAGGGCAAGTATGCGCACGATCCGGCGGCGCTCGCCGCCGCCGTGCGCCCGGACGTGACGGTCGAGCGCATCGGTGATCTACTCGGCTACCACCTTCCCGACATCCTGGAGGAGACGACATGAAGGCGACGACGCTGCTCCACGACCTCGGCCAGAGCCTCTGGCTCGACAACATCACGCGCGACCTGCTGAACGGCGGGACGCTGCAGCGCTACATCGATGAGCTCTCGGTGACGGGGCTCACCTCGAATCCGACCATCTTCGAGCACGCGCTGCGGAACAGCACCGCCTACGACGACAGCATTCGCGAGAGGCTCGGTCTGGGCAAGACGGGCGAGGCGCTGTTCTTCGACCTCGCGCTCGAGGACCTTACGCGCGCCGCGGATCTGTTCCGGCCGGTCTGGGACCGGAGCGACGGCGTCGATGGATGGGTGTCGCTCGAGGTATCGCCGCTGCTGGCCTACGATACGAAGAGCACGCTCGCCGCGGCCAAGGAGCTGTTCACCCGCGCGGGACGGCCGAATCTGTTCATCAAGATCCCCGGCACCAGGGAAGGCCTGCCTGCCATCGAGGAGGCCATCTTCGCCGGCGTCCCGATCAACGTCACGCTCCTGTTCTCGCGCGAGCACTATCTGGCGGCCGCCGACGCCTTCCTGCGCGGCATCGAGCGGCGCATGGAGGCCGGGCTCAAGCCCGTGGTGGGCTCCGTGGCCTCGCTCTTCGTCAGCCGCTGGGACGCGCCAGTCGCGAACAAGGGGCCGGAAGCGCTCCAGAACCAGCTCGGGATCGCGATCGCGAAGCGGACCTACAAGGCGTACCGCGACCTGCTCGGCTCGCCGCGCTGGCAGCGGGCCTACAACGCCGGGGCCCGCCCGCAGCGCCTGCTCTGGGCGAGCACCGGCACGAAGGATCCGAAGGCCTCCGACATCCTCTATGTGAAGGCGCTCGCCGCGCCGTTCACCGTGAACACCGTGCCGGAAGGGACGCTGAAGGCGCTGGCGGGGTACGACGAGCTCGGGCCGACGCTGGCGCCCGACGGCGGCGACTGCGAGGCGGTGCTCGCCCGCTTCGTCGCAGCCGGGATCGACGTCGAGGCGCTCGCGGCGCAGCTCCAGGACGAGGGCGCCAAGGCCTTCGCGAAGTCGTGGAACGAGCTGATGGCCGGCATCGAGTCGAAGAGCGCGGCGGTCAAGAAAGCGGGCTGAGGTGCGTCCGGCCTGGACAGCTCTGGAGGCGCTCCCACCCTGGCCGTAGCTCGGGTAGTCTGACCGCGGTGCTTCTCCCCAACCCGGAAATCGCGGCGCAAGGCGGCGTGCTTTTCATCCAGGTGCCGCCGGGCGACTACGTGTGGACGGCGCACAAGGCGGGCGCCGTCTTTTCGTGCGTGCGCATGAAGTGCCGGGTCGGTGTTCTGGTGAACGCGTCGCCCCCGTGGGGGCTCCAGCGGCACTGAGCCCTGCGCCCCCCTCGCTGCCTCGGGTTTGGTTATAGGGCTCTTCCGGGTTCCGTGTGGGTGGCCGAGTGCTCGTGGCCAGGCGGACCGACGACGCCGGGTCGAGTCGGTGGCGCGCGGCGGCGACGCGAGCCCCCGCCCGCAGCGCTCGGGTGCCCGGCGTAAGCTCCGGGGACGATACACATCACTTGACATAGGAGCAAGCTTGCTATAATATGTGCCCGATTCAACATGGCGCGCCGGTTGCAACTCCCCTTCACCTTCCGCTCCTGGGGTGGCGCGCGCCGCGGCGCGGGCCGCCCGCCCACGTCTGGGCGCCGCCGCGTGCCCCATCGCGCGCGCCCCCCGCACGATCGGCACTGCCCGGTGCACGTCACCCTGCGGGCGGCCGCGGGCGTGCCGTCGCTCCGGGGAGCGCGGGTGTTCGGCCCGCTGCGTGCCGCTCTGGGCGCGTCCTCGGCCGCCGGCTTCCGGGTGTTGCAGTTCAGTGCACAACGGGACCACGTCCACATGGTGGTCGAAGCCGACGCGCCGGCGCGCTTTGTCCGCGGCGTGCAGGGCCTCATGATTCGCGTCGCCAAGGCGGTGAACCGGGCGTGCGGTCGCCACGGCCGCGTGTGGGGCGACCGCTATCACGCACGGCGGCTCGCGTCGCCGCGCGAGGTCCGAGCCGCGCTGGTATACGTGCTCCAGAATTTCGCCAAGCATCTCCCTGGCGTCCGCGGGACGGATCCGTGCTCGTCCGCGGCATGGTTCCACGGCTGGCGTACGCCCCTGGCGCCGCCGCCCGGCCCCTCGCCGGTCCGGGCCCCACACACCTGGTTGGCGCGGGTGGGCTGGCTCCGGCACGGCCGGCTCCGGGTCGACGAGACCCCCAGCGGTCCATGACGGTGGTGCGGTCGGCGGCCGGTCGAGGCGACGGACCCACCCGGAACGCGGAAGAGCCGGTTATAGGAGAGCCCCAATGCAATGAGCACGACGACCCCCTGGCCACGGAAGCGCCGCGAGCTGCACAACCACCACTGGAACGACTTCCGCTTCCGTGACGATTCGCCTGGATGAGGCAGCACGCGCGGAAGAGCGTTCCGCTCGGTGGCACCTTCTGGGATGCCGGAGCGGAGGAGTCCGCGGCGTACGAGACCCGCGCCATCGCGGAGCTGGGTGCGGCGTGCCCATTCCCGGCCGCGCGGCTACGCCTGACCCGGTGGCGCCGTGAGGCCGATCCCGCGCATGCAGTGCGGCCCGCCCCAGTGTTCGACGATCTTGCCGTCGCGGAAGCGGAGGATCGCCGTGCCGTTGATCACGACCGGCGCGCCGGACGGCGGCACGTCGTAGAACGGCCCGCCGGTGTGCGTGCCCGTGAGCGTCCAGTGGGAGACGACCAGGTCGCCCGACTCGATCAGCAGGTCGACCGTGAATTGCATGTCCGGGAAGGCCGCCCGTGTGGCCTGCCAGAACTCGCGCTCGCGCGGCCGGATGTCGGTCCCGACGGCCTCCGGGTTCACGCGCGCCGTCACGTGGCTCACGAAATCCGGCGCGAAGACCTCGTCCACCGCGTCGTAGTCGCCCCGCGCCATGCGGGCGCTGTACCGTCCCAGGATGCGCAGGTTCTCTGATGGCGTGGTCACGTCTTCCTGCCGGTCGACTTCCCGCCGCCCTTGACGCGCTTGTGACCAGACTTGCGCTCCTGTTTCTTGCGCGCCTTGCGCTTGAGCGAGGCATGCTGGCGGGCGGTCTTTCGTTTTCGCTTCGGCTTCTTCTTCATCTGCGCCATCGGTGTCGTGTACGTCTGCCCGCGGCGATTGTCCAACGGCGAGCACGACCGCGATTGCCCTTCGACCCGCGCGGCCGTATCGAGAAGCGATGGCAATGTTGCCGGAGGCTCCGGACCGGGATGGCGACGCGAGCGATGCCGTCGTCGCCCGGTGCATTCTCGACTCGTGGATCCTGGACGAGCAGCGCCCCTATCGGGTGCTCCTCCCGCCCGGCTATGCCGCGTCGCCGGCGCGCCACTATCCCGTGCTCTATCTCCACGACGGACAAGCGGCCTTCGATGACGATACGCCCGTCCTGGGAAGCCTGCTCGACGGACGCTGGCCGGCGCTCGACCCGGGAGGTCGCCGGATCCGCGCGCTCATGGCGGCGGGGGAGGCCCAGCCTGCGATCGTCGTCGCCGTCGATGCGCTGAGCCTCCGAACGCGCATCCGCGACTACCTCCTCCCCGGGGATCGCTACCTGGACGTCGACGGCGCCGCCGACGGCTACGTTCGGTTCATCGTGGAGGAGCTGAAACCGGCGGTCGATGCGGCCTTCCGCACCCGGCCCGGCCGCGACGACACCGTGACCGCCGGCTTCAGTTTCGGCGGGGTCGTGGCCTTCTATCTCGGCTGGCAACACGCGGAGCGGTTCTGCGGCGTGGGCTCGCTCTCCGGGGGCTTCTGGGCGTCGCGCCTGCCGGCGCGGGTCGCGACCGAAGAGCGCCGTGACCTGCGCATCTATCTCGACTCCGGGGACGACAACTGTGGCGACAACGCGGCGCTCTGCCGCCTCCTGGTGTCGCGGTCGTACGTGCTCGGCCGAGACCTCCGGTACGACCACCGGCGCGGACACACGCATCGCCCCGATCACTTCGCCGCCGGGCTCGGGCCCATGCTCCGCTTCTTGCTCCCGCCGGCTGTGGTTGCCTCGGAAGGGTGACTCGGGACTCACGTCCTGCTGGCGAAACGCTGGGCTGGAAGCTCTACTTCTCCGACCCCGACGGCTATGTGTGGGCGTCCGGTCAGGCGTCGAGTTGACACCACCCGCCCGCGCGGCGATAGCGGCCCCATGCCGAACGCTGCTCGGGTCCTCCTCGTGGCGGCCCTGGCCCTGGCCGCCGCGCCCGTGTCCGCCAAGGTCGTGAAACCGTTTCCGCGCGGCTTTCTCTGGGGCACGGCGATCAGTGCCTTCCAGAGCGAGATGGGTCTGGGCGCACCCGTCGACACCGGTACCGACTGGTGGACCTGGGTACGGGATGCCGAGAACCTCGCGGCCAGGCGCGTGAGCGGCGACCTGCCCGAACAGGGCCCGGGCTTCTGGACGGTGTTCAAACGGGACGCCAAGCTCGCGCGCGCCAAGCTCCGTCACAACGCGCTCCGCCTGTCGATCGAGTGGAGCCGCATCTTCCCCACCTCGACTGCCGCGGTCGACATCTCGGGCGGTATCACGCCCGCGGCGCTTGCTGCCCTGGACGCGCTCGCCGACCCGACGGCGGTCGCGCATTACCGGGCCGTGCTGACGACGCTCCGGGCGCGCAAGCTCCGGCCGATGGTGACCCTCAACCACTTCACGTTGCCGCTCTGGGTGCACGACCCGGTCGTCACCCGCACCGCCTTCGCCGGCGTCCACGCCACCGAGGGGCCCCTGCCGCCGGGGCTCGTCCGGGCGGGGTGGCTCGATCCGGCGATCGTCGGCGAGTTCACCAAATACGCGGCCTGGGCCGGATGGAAGCTCGGCGATCTGGTGGATGTCTGGTGCACGATCAACGAGCCGACGGCGCTGCTCGTGGGCGGCTTCCTGAACGCCCCGGGCGTCGGCGGCAACTTCCCGCCCGGCGTGTTCAGCATGGCTGCGGTCGTGGGGGCTATCCCGCAGCTGGTCGGGGCGCACGCTGGCGCCTACGACGCGCTCCACCAGACCGACACGGTCGACGCCGATCGCGACGGGACGCCGGTCCAGGCCGGCATCGTGCACAACATGATCGCCTTCCACCCGCAGGATCCCGCCAGCGCCGCCGACGTGACCAGCGCCGGGAACGCGAACTACGTCTACAACCGCGCCTTCCTGAACGCGATCGTCCTCGGCGACTTCGACGCCGACCTGAACGGCACGATCGAGCCGGGGGAGCACCGGACCGCCCTCGAGCGGCGCGGGGACTTCATCGGCGTGAACTACTATACGCGCGCCACGGTGCGCAGCGCCGGCCCGCTCACGTCCTTCATTCCGCTCTTCGACTTCCTGCCCACCTTCAGCTACGCCTCGCCGGTCAACCCGAACGGCACGCCGTGCCCCGCGACCAGCACGTGCACGGACTTCGGCTGGGAGATCTACCCGCAGGGGTTGCGCGAGATGCTCACCTTCGTGGGAACCTTCGGGATGCCGGTCTACATCACCGAGAACGGACTCGCCGACGCCGCCGACACCAAGCGCGCCCGGTACATCTTCGACCACCTGAACACGCTCCACGGCGTCATCCAGGACGGCGTCGCCGACGTGCGCGGCTACTTCCACTGGTCGCTCACCGACAACTTCGAGTGGGCGAGCGGCTACGCGACGCGCTTCGGGCTCTTTGCCTACGACCCGGCGACCGGGAAGCGCACGCTCCGGGCGGGGGCGCGGCCGCTGCGCATCGCCGCGCAGCAGAACGGGCTCACGGGCGCGCTCGTCCGGCAGTACGGGCCGTAGCGCCCGCAGCGTGGACGCCGAGCGCGTCCGCGATCACCGTTGATCAAGTTCAGGCGGACATCGTCCAGTACGTCGATGTGCGACGCTGGGCCGACGCTCAGTGCACGATCAGGACGGGCGTCCGCGTCCCACCGATCACGCGCTGCGACACGCTGCCGAGCACCGCTCCCGAGATCGCGCCACGACCCCGGCTGCCCATGACGACCAGATCGACGTCGTGGGCGGCCTTCAGGATCGCTTCGACCGGGCGCGCGAGCTCGATGCTGCTCGAGACCGTCACTCCGAGCCGCTTGCAGATCGCCTCGCACGGCTCGAGCTGCGCCTCCGCGTCTTCCCGCAGCACCCGCTCCATGTCCGCCATCCGGAAGCCGACGCCGAGCGGTCCGACGCCGAGCGGTGCTTCCCCCACTGCCTGCATCCAGTTGAGGTCGATGGCGATGAGTAGCAGCACCTGACCGAGCGTGACCGCGGCCAGAGCCGCTGCCCACTCTACGGCACGATGCGACGGCCCCGAGCCGTCCACGGCGACGAGGATGCGGCGGGCCGGGAGGGTCGACGGGGTCGACTGGTCCGCACTCACCGGGGGGGCGAGCCGCGCGCCCGCACAGCGCACCGAGCAGAAATGGTAGCTCTCACCGTCGGCCGTGACCTCGACGGCGACCTCTTTCGGCATCTCCGTCCCACACGCCGGACACTTCAGCATGACGCGGGGAATGCCCGACCCGGTGCACGAAGGTCAAGCCGGGGGGCAGGACCTACGCTGGGTCAACGGGTGTGGGTCCAGTACCCATGTAGCGACCGAAGTCGGCGAGGTAGATGCCGGGGATGTCCGGGGCGTACAGGGTATCGTAGCCCGGATAGCAGGCCCGGCCCAGTGCACGCAGGCGCTCGTCGGTCCACAGCACGTAGAGCCAGTCCGGGTGATGTCGCGGCCACGACTCGACCCACCGGCGGTCGTAGATCTCGTACGGGATGTCCCAGGTCTTCCAGGTCTGGTGGATGATGCGGGGAATCGCCGCCACGGGGGGTGCCTAGCTAGCGTGGGGCGGGGATCCCCACAAGGCGCTGCCTATATCGTGGTAATCCCGACGGTCTCGGCGTAGCACTCCCCGGGGCGTACCCGCCGAGGGCTCTCGAACGTCCTCGCTTTCGGGAGCCATGTCGCAGAGCCGCACCACGATCGTTCTCGCCGCCATCGAACGCTGCCGGAAGCGTCTGTGGGCGCACTGCTACGGCCGCCTGCCGTTCCGCCCGGTCGCGGCGTCCGACGGGACCGCGATGGCAGTACGACCCGGCGCGTCGTGAGCGCGACACGACAGGAGCGCCGCATGACGTGCGGCACGAGAACGTCGCTTGGCGTGCTGGTGTTCGCGCTGGCCGGCGGGGACTCAGTGATCTGGGCCGAAGGCGACGAAGGCCCCCGACGGTGACCCTCCGCAGCGCTCGGACACGGGACCGCAGGCCACGGCGGGGTGGAGCACGCACGGCGGCTGGCACTTGGCCTCGTGACCGAGGACACCTTCGAAACATACCTGGACATGGGGGAACGGCGGCGCTGGCACGGGGCACTCGCAGCAGAAGTCGTTGGGGGGCACCGGCTGCGGCGGGACGCACCGCTCAATTACGGGATCGCACACGCCAGGCGTCAGGGTGCCGCCGAGGAGGTCGCACTTCACCTGCACGTCCGGCAGCACGGCATCGAGGCAGACGGGCACGGGGTTGCCGAGGGCGCCCGGCGGAACGTCGCAGCACAAGGTCATGTTCAGGGTCGTGGTCGTGGTCGTGGTGGTCGTGGTCGTGGTCGTGGTCGTGGTGGTCGTGGTCGTGGGCTGCGGGTTCTTGAGGCTCGGGATGCAGAACTCCATGCGACGGATCAGCTCGAGCGGTCCGTGCGGCCCGAACTGGTTGTTCAGATGCACGATGGCGTTGGCGAAGGGGGCGACCCGCTTGGCGCGATAACACAGGAGGTGATCGGGATGGGTGGGTGCGGTCGGGTCTTCGTCGTTCTTGTTCGCAGGCGCGCACAGGCGAGTCGGTTTCAGCAGATCGACCAGGACCGTGCCGAATTGGTCGTCGACCTTCACCCCGAATACCTTCGGGAACCGCGGTGAGCCGGCCGTCGCGCGCACCGTGTAGCACTGGAAGTGGTCGATGGTGGGTGGCTGTGGCGCCGGCTGGGGGCCGCCGAAGCCTTTGCTGGTCGGCACGAACAGCCGGTCGCGCTTGATCACGTCGAGGAAGAGGTCGTGGAACTGGTTGACGACCCGCTGCGCCACCTGTCGTACGAACGGGGCGCGGATTTTGTACCCGCCCAGATGCACCGGATCGAGCGGTGCGTTGGGGTCCTCGTCGCGCTTGTCGGCGGGTGCGCACAGACGATCGGGGCGCTGCACCAACAGGCTGGGAATCGCTCCGAACTGGTCCTCGAGCGAGACCGTCGGGCCGACGAACGGCACCTTCCGCACCTGGTAGCACTGGTAGTGGCGGGGTGGCAGCGTGAGGCATGGGACGTGGCTCTGGGCGCACACGCCCGCCTCACAGCCCGCCAGTGTGCAGGAACTGCCGTCGGTGTCGGGGCAGGGCGTGCTGTCGGGGACCGGTGGGTGGGTGCAGAGCCCGGTCAGCGTATTGCACGGGAGATCGTTCGTGCATGGGTTGGCATCCGGCGCGCAGACGGTTACCTGGTGCGACTGGTCGCACGTACCGGCACCGGTGCAGCCGGCGGCCGTGCACGCGTTGCCATCGGTGTCCGGGCACGGGTCGCTGTCGGCCACGAAGGCGCCGACGCAGCTGCCCGTCGTCTGATTGCAGGTCTCGGAGGTGCACGGGTTGGCGTCGTCACAGCTCGGGCAGAGCGGGATGGAGCCGGTCTGGGAGCCGTTGGTGGCGAGCCCGTTGTCGCACGTGGCATCCATGAGCGGGACGGAGAAGCCGACCACCTGCTCGATCAGACTCGGGGTGGCATCGATGCTCGGTGACACCAGCACGCGCACGTCGAACTCCAGCACGCAGAAGGTGGACGTGTTGGCCGGGACCATGACCGGGACGTTCGGCGTGAACACGACCTCGTTGGGCGCTGCGCTGACGGCGTGTCCGGTGGTCCACACGACGCCGCAGGTGGTGGTGATGGTCCCGTCGCCCTCGTACTGTACGAGGAGCCCCTCGTTGGTGCACGGGAGACCGAGCGCGAAGTTGCTGTCGCAGTCGAGATGAAAGCGCGCACGATTCAGGTTCACCTTCGTGCCGCCCTGGACGCTGCCCGCTCCGAAGGTGAACCGAACGCGCAGAACGTCCCCCGGAATCGCGAACTGCGGCCCGCTCACGTAGTCGAGCGTCAGCAGCGAGTTGCAGGTGTTCTGGGCGTACGTTGGCGGGGAAGACGCCAGTGCCAGCAGCATCAGCAGCAGGCCGACGGGTCGAGTCTGCATCGAGGAGCCCTCCCTGGGTCGCGGAAGCCGTGTGCTTTGCGACGACGGTGCGCCATCGTCGCCGGCACGATCTCGCAGGGGGGCAATGCTGTCAAGGAAAAACTGTCGGTCCTGGGGAGATGTTCCGCTCTTACCGCCCGGTCACGTGAAGACGGGAGATGAAGGCTCCGCGGGACGCGCTTTGCCGGGGCGCTCTGGACGGTGCTCGCGACCCTGCCTGACCGCTGGCCAATGTCGTCCGGACGTATTAACGAGTCGTCCGTATGTTCGACCCCACGTTGACCCCCGAGCAGGAGCAGCTCGTCGAGACCGCCCGGCGCTTCGCCGCCGAGCGGATCGTCCCCCATGCCACCGAATGGGACCGGCGCGAGGAGTTCCCCACCGCCGTGTTCCAGGCGGCCTGGAAGCTCGGCCTGATGAACGTCGAGCTGCCCGAGGCCTTCGGTGGGGTGGGCCTGCACACCTTCGAGGGCTGCCTGGTGTCCGAGGAGCTCGCCTACGGGTGCTCCGCCATCGCCACCAGCATCATGTGCAATCACCTGGGCGCCCTGCCGCTCTTGATCGCCGGCACGGACGAGCAGAAGGAGCGCTGGCTCGGCCGGCTCGGTCGCGAGTGCTGCTTCGTGAGCTACGCGTGCAGCGAGCCGGAGGCCGGGTCGGACGTGGCCGGCATGAAGAGCCGCATGGTCCGGGACGGCGATGGCTGGCGGCTGACCGGGCAGAAGCGCTGGATCACCAACGCCGGGCACGCCAGCTTCTTCGCCGGCTTCGCCACCCTCGACCCGGCCCAGCGCCACAAGGGCATCACGGCATTCGTCGTCCCGGCGGACCAGGCCGGGGTCTCGACCGGGCGCAAGGAGGACAAGCTCGGCCAGCGGGCGAGCGACACGCGCGACGTGATCTTCGAGGACGTGCACCTGACGAGCGACCAGATCCTGGGGCGGCCGGGCGACGGATTCGCCATCGCCATGGAGACCTTCGACCGCTCGCGACCCATGATCGCCGCGCTGGCGGCCGGCATCATCCGCCGCTGCGCCGACGAGTCGAAGACGTACGCCCTCGAGCGGAAGACCTTCGGCCAGCCGATCGCCCAGCATCAGGCGGTGCAGTTCATGATCGCGGAGATGGTGATGGCGTACGAGATCGTCCGGCTCCTGTGGCAGAAGGCTGCCTGGGAGGTCGACCACGACGTCAAGCGCACCGCCACCTCGGCCATCGCCAAGGCCTGGGGCGCCGACCTGGCCATGAAGTCCGCGACCGACGCCGTGCAGGTCTTCGGCGGCTACGGCTACACCAAGGAATATCCGGTCGAGAAGCTCATGCGGGACGCGAAGCTGCTGCAGATCTACGAGGGCACGTCACAGATCCAGCGCATGGTGATCGCGCGCAACTTCCTGTTCCGGTCGTGAGGCCGCGTCCCGCGTCACCGCCAGTGCCCGATGCGATCGAGCAGCAGCGCCGGGTCGGAGGGCCGGGATGGTCCCCGGGTCGATTGCGCCGATCGGCGCGGTGTCAGCATCGCCGCCCGTTGCACGCACCAGAAATAGAGCGCGTCGTTGCCGTCGCCGATCGGGGGCACCACGTCGCCGGTGGTCAGGGTGACGCAGCGGGGGTACGCAGCGTCCAGGGTCATGTCGTTGTCGGAGTCGTACAGGAAGGTGGCGTGCTTGAAGCACCAGCCCACGGTGTTGCTGTACGCCGAGAGGCCGCCGAATGTCTCGCGCGACCAATAGTAGCGGCACGACTCGCCGCTGGTCGCGTCGGCCGGTACGGCGGCCCCCTTCGACTCGCAGGTGTCGGGGGACACCCCGCCCTCGCTGGCGACGTTGTTGCCCTGGAACACGTCGGTGGGCCTGCACAGCGCCCCGCACTCGTTGGTCGTGGTCGCTTGGTCCTTCCGGCGGGGCATGTGCCCCGGGAGGCACGAGTTGGCGAACGTCGATCCGGTGATGGTCTGTCCGTGCCCCAGGGACCCGGCACCCGCACACACGCCGATGGTCTCGGTCGACGACGTGAGCAGGTAGCACCCCTGGCTGGCGGGACAGGGGGTGTCGTCGCTGCGGAGTTGGGTGATGGGGTCGCAGCCGAGAGTGCACGCCCCGGCGACGGGATCGTCGCTGCCGTTGGCGAACAGATTGGCATAGCGGGTGCAGTGGTATCCGTCGGCACACGGCGCCGCGGGGGAGCCGTCGAAGCCGCAGATGTCCTGGCAAACATTCGAGATGCACACCAGGCCGGCCTGGCAGTTGTCGAAGCCGGTCTGGTCGCCGACGGCGCCCTGTGTGCACGTTCCACCGGCGGCAACCGTGCCGTTGGCGACGCAGCCGACTCGCCCCAGGGTCTCCGGTGAGTCGGCGACCTGGATCCAGGTGCACTTGTTGCCGGAGGCACACCCGCTCTGCGTGAGCGGATTGCACGCGCCGGCGGGCAGGGTCGTGGTGGTGGTCGTGGTCGCGCAGGCGCATTCCGACGTGCACCCGGCCGCGCCGGTGCATGCGACGCCTCCGGGATCGCAGGCCTCGCCGCCGCCGGCGTCCAACACGCTGTCGCCGCAGGTCGACAGGACCGCGGTGAACTTCCTCTTGAAGTTCTTCGCGCGCAGCGTGGCGGACAGGGACTGACACGCGCCGGTGACGATCCCGCTCAGTCGAACACGGCCGCTCAGGCCGCCGCAGGTCAGCCAGGACACGCCGATGCTGGTGCCGCGTTTCCCCACCCGCCGCTTCACCTTGCCCTTGAGGTGCGTCCCGTCGCAGCCGACGCTGAGCACCGGGACCGGACCAACGGTCACGACGTCGACCTGCGCCGCCGGCGCGCCGGGCAACAAGGGCCCGCCTTGCACGATGTACCGCTTCTCGGGGCAGGGCGGCGTCTTCGCCGGCTTGCCGGCGACGGGCGCCGGCCGGAAGGCCAGCACACCCACGGCGCCGAGAATCCCGATGCCCAGTGCCCACAGACGGAACGAACTGCCCCGCACTCCCGACATGCTCTCCTCCTCCACAACCGCCAAGCGCAGTGTGTCATCGATCGGCCCCTCATCTCAACAGCCGGCCCGGCGCGCCGTCCCGGTGGCGCGAACCTTGTGTCCCGTTGGTGAAGGAGTGAGGATGCGCCGCATGACTCCCGGGCGCGCCCTCACGCTCTTCTGGCGGCGCGTGATCGTGCTGCCCATGGCGCGGACGTTCCCGTCCGCGACCGGCCGGGTATGGCTCTATCGTGCCCTGGGGGCGCGCATCGGGCGCGACGTGTACATCGGGTTCGGGGTGGACCTCGATACCAACCACCCGGAGCTGATCGAGATCGGCGACCACGTGACCATCTCGCATCAGTGCATGCTGGTGACGCACATGGCGACCGACGTGGACACGCCGCTCCGCCACGTCTACCCCGAGCGCGCCGCGCCGATCCGCATCGGCGCGGGCGCGTGGCTGTGCGTACGCGCGCTCGTCCTCCCCGGGGTGATCGTTGGACCGAACGCCGTCGTCGCGGCCGGCGCGGTGGTGACGCGCGACGTGGCGACGGGCACGCTGGCGGCGGGCGTGCCGGCGCGGGCCGTGAAGACGCTGCCCATCCCGCGGTGATGGCGCTCGACTGGGCGGCGGTCGACCCGCTCGTGCGTGGACCCATGCCGTCGCACGACGGGGCCCGCCGGCTGTTCGCCGTGCCCCCGCGGCCGGGTGCGGGATTCGTCCGCGGACGCCTGGTGCCGGGACGGGCCTGGCCCGGCACGCTGCCGCCGCTCGATCGCCCCGCCGCGGTGCCGGTGCTCGCGCCGCTCGGGGTGGACGCCGACGCGGCCGATGTCGTGCTGGCGTTCGACGTGCCCGGCGAGCGCCGGGCGCCGGTGTGCGTGGCGGACGCCGCCGACCGCGTGCGCTGGGCGTGTGACCCGGGGGCGTGGATCCAGGGCGTGCTCGACCAGGCGTACGTGACCGACTGGCGACGGCCGCTCCCGTCGCGCGTCCCCTGGGTCGACTACTCGATCCTGCCGAACGCGGTGAAGGGCGTCCTGCAGCGGCTCCAAGATCCGCGCGCGGCCATGCGGTCGAACGCCTTTCCGTTCCCGCGCCTGCCGCTCGACGACTTCGTCGACGCGCTACGCCGGCTGTGCGCCACGCTGGCGTGCGGGCGGCCGCCCGCGGTCACGGGGCTGTGGCCGGGCGGCCGGCAGGCGGCGGTGACAGTCACGCACGATGTCGACACCGCGTGGGTACTCGAGCCCCGGCGGCGCGCCGTGTTGGAGGAGATGCTCGCCACCGAGACCACACTCGGCTTTCGTGGCGCCTGGTTCGTCACCGGGCGCACGCTGTCGCCCACGCGCCACGCCGCTGCCCTCGCCAGCCTGGCGCGCGCAGGCCACGAGGTGGGGCCGCATGGCTGGCGCCACGACGCCCGTCTCAACTACCTGTCCGCCACGCGCCAGGAGCAGGCGATGGCGAAGGCCCGGGCGCGCTTCCAGGTGTGCGGCGGCCTGACGCCGCCCGGCATCCGCACGCCGTGGTACTGCAGCAGCCCGCAGCTCTTCGGGGTGCTGGCGCGACACTTCGCCTACGACTCGTCGGTGGTGAACGCGAGCGCGCTCTTCACGCGGGGCACCAACAGCGGCTGCGCGACGGTGTTCCCGTACCGGGCGCACGGCGAGTTGGTCGAGCTGCCGCTCACCCTCCCGGTCGACACGGTGCTCGATCCCGACGACGGCGCCGCGGTCCTGCTCGCGCTCGCCGGGACGATCGTCGCCCAGGGCGGGGTGGTGGTGCTGACGTTCCACCCGCAACCGCACCAGTCGGCCAACCCGCGCGGGCTGCGTTTGCACCGCCGCCTTCTGGAGGGCCTGCGCGCCCTGCACGGCGACACGCTGTGGTCCGCGACGCCCGCGGAGATCGTGCGCCAGTACCGGGCCATCGCCGGTCAGATGTAGCCGTAGCTTTCGCGGCGACCACCGGCTGCGACGTGTATCGAGCTCGCGCGGGGCTGGACAACCGCACGACGGCGTGGAACGCATCGCGACTGTTGGATCCCGCGCTCCACGGCGAAGCGAAGCGGTTTCTCGCGACCATCCCCGTCATCGGTCCGCTGCCCGATCGGACGATGACGAAGGTGCTGGAGCTGATGGAGGTGCACCACCACGCTGCCGGCGAGATCGTCTGCGCCGAGGACGACCCCGGGCACGAGCTGTTCATCGTCCGGTCGGGGACGGTCGAGGTGACGAGGAAGACCCCCGCGGGCAGGTCGATTCGGCTGGCGCGACTCGGGCCCAGCGACTGCTTCGGGGAGATGAGCCTGATCGGCATCCAACGCCGGTCGGCGAGCGTGACCACGTGCGAGGAGAGCGAAATCCTGGTTCTCACCAACCAGGCCCTGCATGCGATCTGGCAGCACGACGCCGAGGGCTTCACGCTCCTCGTCATGAACATCGCCCGGGAGCTCAGCCGGCGGCTGCGGGCCGCGGACGCCACCATCGCCGACCTCCTCGTCCGGCTCGACGGCTACTCCCTCCGGTCGAACCTGGAGTAGCGTTCCCGGCGTCCGCAGCGAGAACGCCCGAAGCGACACGGTTTCGCGACGACATCGCCAGGGGCAGTCGTCACGGGCGTGCGGTAGGCGCGGTGTCCCGGCGTCTGGTAAGTGACGACGCACCGGCATGCGGCATTGTCCCAGGTGTCAGGCGGAGTTCGAGGCGGAGCGCCCGCAGTGCAGCGATTGCGGGGCGGCGCTCGTCGACGGTCCCTCGCCACGTTTCGACGCGACCGTCGCCCACCAGACGACGGCAAGGCCGACGGGCGTCGTCCGGGGCGGGTTTACGCGTCTCGCCACCGTGCGCGGCAGTGCGGCTGCGAGCGCGCTCGGTGATCTGCTCATCGCCGCGGACGTGGTCGTGGCGTGGGGCGATGGCCAGCCGCCGGCCGAGGATGGCGATGCCGCCGCATCATTCGCGCTCGACGTTGCGACCGAGGATGTCGAGCGTGCGCGCGACGTGCTCGCGGAGTGGGCCGATCCCGACGTGCTCGTCTCGGACGAGGTCGTGGACGCCGCCCCGACCCCCGCGCCGCCGCCGGTGGCGAGGACCCCCCCGCCGCCGTTGCCCACGTCCGATGTGCGGCACTGTCCCACCTGCGGCTCGGAGTTCACCGGTAGCCGGGTTGTTTGCAGCGATTGCGCCACGACCCTGGTGGATGGGCCATCCCCTCGCTTCGACCCCGACGCGGCGACGGAGGATACGCCACTCTCGGACACCGACTTCGTGCCGCTCGCCACGTTGAGTGACGGCCAGGCCGCCGATGTCCTGTGCCACCTGCTCGCCGACGCAGGGGTCGCCACCATCACGATGGGCCGGTCGGGGAAGCGGCTGCATGCCCCGGGCCACGAGGCGATCGGACCCGTGACCACGGGCGGCAGCGTCGAGGTCCGCGTGTTCCCCGAAGACCTCGCGCGCGCCGGCGATGTGATCGCCGACTGGTCCGATCAGGACGCGATCCTCGAGCGACTGGATGACGACGCACGTCCCTCGGAGTCGACGCCCCCGGCATCCTCGCGTCCCGTCGTGCACGTCGCCCCCGAGGACCCGGGCGATCCGCTGGCGACCTTCCGGATCGTGATGTTCGTGGCCGGCGTGAGCGCGCTGGTTGCCGCGTGGGTGTTGTGGCGCTGAACGGACACGCTCCCGTCGTCATCACCGGCGGCGGCGGCTTCATGGGCCGCCACCTCGCCCGGCGCCTCGGCGCCGGCGGGCGGCCCGTGACCGTGGTCGACCTGGCGCCGCCACCCGCCACGCCGCCGCCCGGCGCCGTGCGCTTCGTCCGCGCCGACGTGACCGATCGCGCGGCCGTGGCCGCGGCGATCGCGGGCACGGACGCGGTCGTGCACCTGGCCGCCAAGGTGAGTGACTTCGGCCGTGCCGCCGACTTCGAGCGGCTGAACGTCGGCGCCACACGAATCGTCGCCGAGGCCGCGCGCGCCGCCGGGGTACGGCGGCTGGTGCACATGAGTTCGGTGGCGGTCTTCGATTACCGCCGCGGCTGGCGCGACGCCGACGAGCACGCGCTGCCCGGCGGGCACGAATTCGCCTACGGACAGACGAAATGGCGCGCCGAGGAGGAGATCCGCCGGGTCGGTGGCCTCGGGCTCGAGACCGTCGTCGTCCGCCCCGGACTGTTCCCGTACGGTCCCGGCGACCGGGTCGCGTCGGCGCGGATGCTGGCCGCCATCGAGCGTGGCTGGCCGGTGCTCGTCGACGGCGGGCGGGCGCTCCTCTCCACGTCCTACGTCGACAACCTGATCGACGGCCTCGTCCTCTGCCTCGATCACCCGCGCGCGGCAGGGGAGACGTTCCATCTGAGCGATGACGTGCGCGTGACCTGGAGGGAGCTGGGCGCGGCGATGGCGCGTGCGCTGGGTCTGCCGCCCCCGGGACGCTCGGTGCCGAAGCGGGTGGCGGCCCCGGCGGCCGCGACGCTCGAGCTGGCCTGGCGCGGCCTCCTGCTGCGCTCCGCGCCGCCGCTCACGCGCTACCGGGTGCGCACCGCCACCAGCGACCTGCATTTCGCAAACGGGAAGGCGAAACGCTTGCTCGGCTGGCGTCCGGCGGTGGGGCTCGCCGAGGGGATGGCGGCGACGGTGGCCTGGTACCGGGGAGCGCCCGATGCCGACTGACCTGGTCACCGGCGCGAGCGGGCTGGTCGGCGCGAACCTGGTGCGCGCGCTCGCCGCCCGTGGCCGCGGCATCCGGGTGCTGGTGCGGCCGCATTCGCGCACCGCGCACCTGGACGACCTGCCCGGCGTCGAGCGCGTCGGCGGTGACGTGACCGACGCGGAGAGTGTCGCGCGCGCGTGTGTCGGCGTCGACACTGTCTACCACTGCGCGGCGGTGGTCTCGATGTGGCCCCGGCGCGCCCGCGAGATGTGGCAGACCAACGTCGAAGGGACCGATCACGTCATCGCCGCCGCGCGCCGCGCCGGCGTGCGCCGCCTGGTGCACTGCTCGAGCGTCGACGCGATCGGGCTGCCGGAGGGGACCACGCCCAGCACCGAGGAGACGCCGTGGAACTGGGACCGGCTCGGGCTGGACAATCCCTACGCGCGCACCAAGTACGAGTCCCAGCGCCGCGTGCTGGTGGCGGTGCACGACGGGCTCGACGCCGTGGTGGTGAACCCGTGCTACATGCTGGGCGCGTACGACGTCCGCCCGTCGAGCGGCCGCATGATCCTGGAAGTGGCGGCGGGACGGGCGGTGGGCTACCCGTCGGGCGGCAACAACTTCGTGGACGTGGAAGACGTGGTCGAGGCGATGATCGTGGCCGCGGAGCGGGGTGGGCGTGGGGAGGCCTATATCCTCGGCGGCGCCAACCTGACCTATCGGGAGATGTTCACGGCGATCGCCGGTGTGGTCGGGGTAGGCCCGCCCCGCGTGCCCATCCCGTACGCCGCGGCGCGCGTGGGCGGCTGGCTCGGCGACCTGGTGGCGGCGGTCAGCGGCCGCGAGCCCGGCGTGAGCACGCTCACGGTGCGCATGGGATACGTCCGCCACTACTACAGCCCCGCGAAGGCAGTGGCGGCGCTCGGCCTGCGGCAGACCCCGATCCGGGTCGCGATCGCACGCGCGGTCGCCTGGTTCCGGCAGGTGGGGATGTTGTGAGGAGGGTGCTCGCGGACCTGCGCGACGAGCTGCGCGTGCTGGGCGCGCGGGAGTGGTTCCTCACGCTCGGGACGCTCTGCCTGGTCGTCCTCTGGCTCTACGTCGGATCGCCGGCGTTCTTCACGCGCACCTGGGGCACGGCCGCGCCGTGGGCGGACTGGACCCGCTTCCTCTACTACCACGTGAACGGGCTCGTCCTGCTGGGCCTGGTGCCGCTCGGTGTGATGCGCTGGGGCTTCGGCGTATCGCCCGCCGCGCTCGGCATCCAGCTCGGCGACTGGCGCTGGGGTGTGCGCGCGCTCGCGGCCGGCATGGTGCTCGTGACCCCGGTCGTGTGGATGAGCAGCTTCGACCCGGCCTTTCAGCAGGAGTACCCGTTGACCAAACTCGCCGGGCGGAGTGCCGGCACGTGGGTGCTGTGGGAGCTCACGTACCTCCTCTACTACGTGGGCTGGGAGGTGTACTTCCGGGGCACGTTGCTCTTCGGGTTGCGCGGGGCGTTCGGCACCGGCGGCGCGCTCGCCTTCCAGACGGCGGTGAGCACCCTCGTCCACATCGGCAAACCGCTCGGCGAGACCCTGGGCGCCGTGCCCGGCGGCTTCCTGTTCGGGGCGCTGGCGCTCCGGAGCCGCAGCATCCTCTGGCCGCTCGCGCTGCACTGGTACCTGGGGGCGCTGATGGACGTGCTCGCGTTCCGTCACGCGGCCGGCGGTCCCTGACGACGCGTCACGCGGGCGGGTCGGACCGGTGCGGGTGGGCCGCCAGCCATTCGTAGAGCGCGTCGGCGAAGAGCGCGTTGCCGGTGGCGTTGAAATGGCCGTCGTGGACCCAGCTCGGAGGACGGCCAGCCTGCTTCGACTGCCGCAGGATCTCGGCCAGCGCGACGTAGCCGTAGCCCTGCTCGTTGCAGAGCCCTGCCAGCGCGGCGGTGAGTGGGTCGGCGGTGGGGTCGAAGTAGCGGGCGACATCGACCACCACCAGACGCGCCCCCGTGCTCATCACCTGCAGGCCGAGCTCGCGCAGCACGGCCAGGTTGATGGCCAGGGTCGCCTCCGGTCCGGGAAGGGCGCCCGCCAGTGGCAGGCGCCAGACCGGGCCCACGGGCGCGTGCGTGACGTAGCGAGCCCACAGGACGTGCGCGAAGTGGCCCAGCACGGTGGCGGCGCGACGGCGCGTGCGCCGGCCGCCGAAATCGGTCTGGACCAGACGGTCCTGTACGCGGACGAACTCGTCGAAGTCGGCTGCGGGCTCCCGCACCAGCTGCCCGCCCTCCAGGCGGAAGGTGGGACGCACCCAGAGCGCCCGATCGGCGGTCTCCTGGAAACCCCCGGTCTCGTAGCGTTGCACGGTGCGCGTCAGATGGACCCCGGCCACGAACACCGCCACGTCATCGGGGGCGAAGCGGCGGGCGTACGTCTCCCACACCAGCAGGTACTGTCCGATGCCGTAGTTGGAGATGCCGAAGTTGAGGACCTCGTAGCGGGGGCCGGTTCGGTCCGCGTTCAACCGCCGTTCCAGGAGTTGCCCCGCCGTCTGCTCGAGCGGCACCTGCAGCGCCTCCACCAACGAGTCGCCGAGCAGCGCGACGCGGATCGTGCCGGCGGGCTTGGCCGGCGTGCGCTCATGATCGCGGAAGCCGAGGGTGTTGGCTACGACGGGGACGCGGAACTCGCGCGCGTACCAGGCCGTGCCTCCCCAGACGAAGCGCAGGCCGGGGACCTGGGTCCAGCCGACGGCGCGGTCCGGCTGCAGGGAGACGACGTCGTACGACCCGCGCAGGAGGAGGAACACCTGCCCGGCCAGCTCGATCGTGACCGCCGTCAGGGCCAGGCCCACCACGTTGGCGAGCACGAGGTACAGGACCGTGCGGCGGCGGGTCACGACGGCGGGTCGCTACGCGGCGTCGTGCAACGAGGCCCTCGCACGACTCGATGCCGTGTCCGCCACCACCCCGGTCGCCGCGCGCGTCGCCAGGTGCAGCTCGATCCACAGCACCGCCGCGACGGCAACCGCCGGCACCCAGATGATGAACCCGGCGCCGCCGAGCGTGGTCTCGCCGATCACCAATGCCACCACCGCGACGTGGAGGTTCTGCACCAAGAACGTCATGAAGCAGGGCAGGAGGGGATGGCGAGCCGGGTGGGACACGGGCGCGGGCGACGCGTGTGGTGTCAGCGCCGCGAGGACGCCGCACAGGAGCGCGCTCACGACCAGCCACCCGACCTGCGACAACAGCGGGAGCCCGAACCAGAACCCGGGGCCGGCGTAGTGGAACAGGTCGCCCAGGTACCAGGCGGCTCCGCGCTGGCTCACGGGATCGAGAGTCCACGTCGACCAGGTGGCGAAGACGACTGCCAGGACGTACGGCGCCACGCGCGACCGCGGCGCAGTTCGCCACGGGCCGGCCGCCACGTAGCGCGCTGCCGCGAAGGCGAAGAACATGACGAAGGTGTAGCTGAGCGGGACCGCGAGCGGGACGTCGCCGAGGAACAGTTCGTCCGCCCGCAGGGCCGGGTTGAAGCTGTAGCGGGTGTAGGGGATGCCCCACCGCACCGACGCGTTCTCCGACGCCACGGCGACCACGAACGCGATCGCCGAGTACGCGGCGAGTCGGCGCGTGCCGAGAAGCCGCGCGCCGTAGTAGAGGTACGCGAGGCCGAACAAGGTCACGTACCAGCGGCCGACGACCGTGCCGAGGACCAGGTCGAGCGTCATGCGCGGACGGTAGCAGAAGGCGCGGTTGTCGCACCAGGCGCCCGTACCCGAGGCACCTACGGCGTCGTGCCGCTGGCGGGTCCGGGCCGGTACAGCTCGTAGCTCGGGAACAGCGTGGCGGCGCGCTCGTAGCGCTGCTCGACCAGTGTGCGGATGGGGTCGTCGGGGGCGAGGAAGGCCGTGTTCAGGAGGACGAAGTCGGGTGGGCGGTGGGTGAGGATATCGGTGACGCGCTGGAAGTGGGCGGGGAGGTTGTAGTTCTGGATGAGGAGCGCGAAGGGCGTCGGGTTCTCGGCCGGCAGGGCGAGGTACAGCCATGGGGCGGACGGGTAGGTGAACAGCGAGCGCCGGTCGGCGGGTGCGTTGCGCATGTGTTCGGTCAAGTCGGCGACCAGGGCGCGCATGAGCGGTGTGCCGGCGAGCGTCCCGAACGCCGTGGGATAACGCTCGGGCGCCAGCGCCCGGGCCGCGCGCCAGCCCTCGACCCCGCCGAGCACGGCGGCCACCAGAACGGCCGTCGCCGTGCCCGCCCACAGCGTCCGTCGCACCAGTGCCACCGGGCCGTGTGTCGCGCCCGTTCGCATCGCGTGGAGCAGTCCGGCCGCCACCGCGAGCGAGAACGGCGCGATGAAGGCGACATGGATGAAGTCGGGTACGTAGAAGACCGACGCCGCCGTCAGGCCGGCGAGGAGGAGGAGACAGATGGCGACCGTCTGCTCGCGGAGCGCGCGCCGATGGACCAGCAGTCGCCCGCTGCCGGCGAGGAGGATCGCCGGCACGGCGACCGGGATCCAGCCGAACCATGCGGGGACGCGCCCTTGGTGCATGAAGCCCGCGCCGCCCCAGCCGAGGCGCCCGACGACGGCGGGGCCATAGCCCGCGAACGGGAACGTCACCGTCGCCGCCAGCACCTCGTGCACCGAGGCCCGCCAGACGTGATAGCCGAGCATCGGGACGACGACGACGGCGGCGCCGAGGGCGGTGTGCAGGAGCGCGTCCAGTGCCTCCCGGGGCCAGCCCGGGATGCCCCGGGCCCAGGCGAGGATGAGCGTCGCCAGGACGACCCAGAGGCCGAGAAAGGCGGCGCGCTGTTGCTGGGTGCAGACGGCGAGACCGAGGAGCGTCCCGACCAGCCAGGCGCGCCGTCGGCGGTCGCCGGCCGGGCCGAGGAGTGCCACCGCCGTCGCCAGGGCGAGCAGCGTCGACAGCCAGTGCGGGCTCGCGATGTTCCAGGTCGGGATGCACTGGGCGACGAACACCAGGACGACCAGGATCGCTTCGAGCACGCCCGCGACCTTGCGTGCCAGCAGGTAGAGCAGGGTGGCGCTGAGGGCGTTGGCGGCCGCCATCGCCACGCGCGCGCTCGCCAACGAAGGACCGCCGAGCACGAAGGCGCCGGCGAAGTAGTAGAAGCTGGCCGGCGTGATGAACTCGAAGATGTCGCGGTAGAGGATCTGACCGGCCAGCAGCCGTTTGGTCCCGTGCAGGAGCAGGCTCTCGTCGGAGCCGTTGAGTCGCGGCGGGTACGACAGCAGGTACGCGAACGCCCCCAGGGCAAGCGCCACCCCGATGACCCGGTCCGACGGGGGACGACGCGGCATGAGGCGCTCCGCTATGCCGCGGGGCGGACCACTGTCAATCGACGCGACCACCCGTTATCCTCGCCCCCGGTGCTAGCCGAGTGCTAGCCGGGGCTGATCAGTCGATCGGCTCGGACGGGATGCCGTAGCGTTCCTGGTACGCGCGATAGCGAGCCCGTTCGGCGTCCGGATCGAATCCTGCCGCCGCCAGCGTGTAGCGATGCCGGCCGTGCTTGTCGGCCGGGTTGTCGGCCAGGAAGCGGCGCATGCGGGCTTCGTCCTCGGGGCTGAGCGTGCGGTCGAAGTGCGCGTACAGCCGGCGCACCATGCCGATCTCGTCGCGCAGGAACTCGCCGAACTGCACGTCGACGATGCGCGCGGTAGCGGGCAGCCCGCGCGCGCGCACCGCCATCGTGCGCGCCAGGCCGGCGGCCAGGCGCTCGGTCCACTCGACGCCGATGGCGTGCCGGTCGACCCGGTCGCTGGCCAGCCGGCGCAGCAGGTTGACCAGGTTCGCCAGCGACGCCACCACCTGCAGTGGATCGCGATGGGTCTGCACGATGTCGGCGTCGGGATACTCGGCCAGCAGGGCGTCCAGCGCCCACAGATGCCCGGGCGACTTGAGCACCCAGTAGTCGGCCGGGCAGCGCCACTGCAGGTACTGCAGCTGGCGGCGGTGGGCCGCGTACACCCAACGCAGATCGGCCGCCTCGAGCCACGCCTGGTAGCGCGGCACGTAGTGGGTGGTCGAGAACACCATGCTGGCGAAGTCGTGCGCCGTCAGCACCACGCACTCCTGCGGCAGCAGCGCCCCCATCGGGTGCATGCTCTTGAAGCCCGGGATCAGCCGGTCGATGCCTGCGAAGTGCCGCTCCACCTGCGCGATGCGCGGGTCGGTGGCGAAGGTGGCGCGCTCCGGCGGCGGCCAGGGGTGCATCACCTCCCAGGTCATGGGCACGCGGTTGGCGGGATCCTGCGCCAGCAGCTCGTGCAGGATGGAGGTGCCCGTGCGCGGCAGGCCGATGACGAACAGCGGCCGGCGGATGGGGGCGGCGTCGATCTCGGGATGGCGCCGGCGGGTGTCCACCATGCGGAGCCGGTTCTCGAGCAACCGCACCAGGTCGCGGCGCGCGATCACCCGCCCGAGCGTGGTGAGCGCGGCGTCGCCTTCGAGCCCGTCGATCAGGCGGGCGAGCGGCTCGCGGAAGTGCGCGTCGCCGAAATCGGCCAGGCCGGTGGTGCGCGTCGCCTGCGCCATGAGCGCCGCCGCATCGAGACGGAGAAATGGCAGCCCGGTGGCGCGGACCGCCGCTCCCGCGCCGTTCAGGAGGCGCACGGCGAGCGGTGGATGGTACTGGATCTCGGCGGCCATGCGAGGCACGCTTGACACGAGAGGCGGCGTGTCGTCCAGCCTAGGCCTGATCGCAGCCGTCACCTGCCGCCGCCCCGTTCGCCGCCAGCCTGCGTCAGATTGACTGGACGGACAAGGTCGGATCGATCGCGGGCAGGTCGTCGGCGTCCGCGCTGAGCACCGGCCAGCCGCGTTCACTGGTGCGACGCGACGGCTTCGTCAGCCGTCGGAACATCGCGTTGGCGCGGCGGACCTCCTCGCGGCGCGGGCGAACGCCGCGATAGAAGTCCTGCCAGAGTCGATCCAGCTCCGCGTCGCCGAGCCGTTCTTCGATGAGCCCCGTTGCCCACGCCGACACGGACATGTCCGCAGCGATCTTCTTGATGCGGCGAGCGACGCGGTCGGGCACGCTGATCGTGATGCGACGGATGCTCATAACATTCGCATAACACGACACTCGCGGCTTCTCCAGCATGACGCGGCTTGCCAGTCGGGGCTGGGGTTGCATGTTTCACATTACCGGAGTAATAGAACTGGATGGCGATGGCGCATTCCAAGCTGACCGCTCAGGGCCAGATATCCGTGCCCGTCGAGGTTCGGAAGAAACTGGGGTTGGGGCCGGGGTCGGTGCTGGAATGGAACGAGGACGGAGAGCGGGTCGTGGTGCAACGTGCCGGCCGGTTCACCTCGGAGGACGTGCACCGAGCCCTGTTTCCGGAGCGACCGCTCACGCCCAGGCGTCTCGCGGATTTCAAGGAGGGCATCCGACGACACGTACGGGGGCGCCATGCGCGCCGTTGACACCAACGTCCTCGTGCGCCTCATCACGCGCGATGACGCAAAGCAGGTCGAAGCGGCCGAGGCGTTCGTCGCCAAGGGTGCGTGGGTCCCGCACCTGGTCCTCGCGGAGGCCAGCTGGGTCCTTGCGGAGGTGTACCGCCTTGGCGTCGCGGACATCGCCACTGCGGTGAGCATGCTCCTCAGCCACAGGAACCTGACCCTGCAAGATCCGGATGCCGTGACGGCCGCACTCGAGCACTACCGTCGTCGACCGGCGCTGGGCTTCTCGGACTGTTTGATCCTCGAGGTGGCCCGCAAGGCTGGGCATCTGCCTCTCGGAACCTTCGACCGCGGGCTGAGCAAGCTCAATGGTGCGGAACGACTGTAACGGGCGGAGCACGGCGTCCCTGGCGTCCAGCCTGTCGGCCATGCGCACCCCTGGAGCCATGCGCATCGGGATCGTCGGTGGCGGACCGGCCGGGCTGGTGGCCGCTCTGGCGGCGCGACAGCAGGGCTTCGAGGCGACCGTCTTCGAGCAGGCGAGCGACTTCCGCCGCGTCGGCGGCGGGATCGCGCTGCAGAGCAACGGCATGCGCGTCCTCGACGCCCTCGGCGTGCTGCCCGCGCTGCGGCCGCGCCTGCGGCCGTTCCGTGTGGTCACGATCGAGCGCGCCGGTCGCGGTCCCCTCCTGCGTCTCGACTTCTCCCGCATCACCGTGCCGCACAACGAGGCCGCCATGCTGCTGCGCTACGAGCTGCAGGAGACGTTACGGATGGCGGTGCAGCAGGCGGGTGTGCCGGTACGCTTCGACAGTCGCTGCGTGCGCGTGGCCGGCCCGGAGGTGCATCTGGCAGACGGCGCGGCGCACGCCTTCGACGTGGTGATCGCCGCCGACGGCATCCACTCCGCCGTGCGTACGAGCCTGGGGCTCCGCGCCCGCACGCGCGCCGTCGGCGAGGCGGCCCTCCGCGGCGTGGCCGAGATCGCCCTGCAGTCGGGGGAGGTGCGGGAGCTGTGGGGAGCCGACGGCCGTCTGTTCGGCATCGGTCCGCTGCCGGGGGAGCGTACGTATTTCTATTGCAGCGCCCCGCGCGGCCGGTGGCAGGAGACGCTGGCGGGCGGCCTGTCCGCCTGGATCGAGAGCTGGCGTCCGTTCGGCCCGGAGGCACCGGCCCTCCTCCGCGCCGTGCCGGACTGGTCGCGGGTGAGCTACGACGAACTGCGCGAAGTCCGTGTGCCATCCTGGTATCGCGGTCCGGTGTTCCTGATCGGGGACGCCGCGCATGCCATGACACCCAACCTGGGTCAGGGGGCCAATTCGGCCATGGTGGACGCCCTCGTGCTCGTCCGCCTCCTGGCCGAGACGCCCGTCCTCGCCGACGCCGGGCGACGCTACGAGGCCGTCCGACGCCGCTTCGTCACCACGACGCAGCGCGCGTCGCGCCTCGGCGGCTCGATGCCGCGCTGGCGGTCGCCGCTGGCTCGTGTCGTCGTCGACGGGGCGCTGCGCCTCCAGAACCGCGTCGGGTGGCTCACGCGGCCGATGCTGACCCTCGGTGCCGGCTACAACCGGCGTGAAGAGCGCTATCTCGCCGCCGCGCCCGCACGTCGCTAGGGCGTGACGACGACCTTTCCCACCTGCCGGTTCGACTCGACCCGCTGGTGCGCTTCCACGATGCGCTCGAGCGGGAAGTACGAATCGATCACGGGCGCGAAGTCGCCGCGCTCGAGATGCGCCGCGATGCCCGCCACCGCCGCCGCGCGCCGGTCGGGATGGGTGAGCAGCGGGCCGAGGGTGTATCCCTGCAGGCGGATGTTCTTGCGCAGCACGCCGCCCAGCTGGAGCGTCAGCGGGGCCGGGTCGAGCGCGCCGTAGACGAACACGATGCCCTCGTCGCCGGCGACGCGGATGTGGTCGTTCACCAGCGGGCCGTACACCGGGTCCAGGATGACGCGCGCCCCGCGGCCGCCGGTGATGGCGCGCACGCGGTCGACGTAGGGTTCCGCGCGCGTGTCGACGACGGCGTGCGGCGCGAACTGGCGCAGGACCTCCACCTTCTCGGCCGAGGTGGTGGTGGCGATCATGCGCGCGCCGCGGGCGGCGCCGATCTGCAGGGCCGCGATGCCGACCGAGCTGGACGCCGCCGGCACGACGACGAAATCGTCCGGGCCGATGTCGGCGATGGTCACCAGCGCGCCCCAGGCGGTGAGATACTGCATCCAGACGGCGCCCGCGTCGCGGTCGCTCACCGTCGACGGGGTGGGGACGAGCAGCGCCGCCGACACGGTCATGCTCTCCGCGCAGGCGCCGTCGCGCACCACGTCGAACGACGACGGCAGGACCCCCATGCGGGCGCCCATCGGCACGATCACGCCGGCGCCGACCGCTTCGACGATGCCGGCGCCCTCGAAGCCGCTCCGGCTCTCGCCCGGCGTGCGTAGCAGGTAGTGTCCGGCGCGGTAGTTGATGTCGGCGCGATTGAGCCCCGCGGACGTGACCCGCAGGCGTACCTCGCCCGGGCCGGGCGCACGCGCGGGCTCGTCCACGACGCGCAGGATGGTGGCGTCGCCGGTGCCGGTGAAGCGGACCGCGCGCATCGCGTTCAGCGGGGCAGGGTGATGGCGCCTTCAGCGGCCGACGACACGGAGGCGGCGTACTTGGCGAGCACGCCGCTGGTGTAGCGCGGCGCGGGCGCTTTCCAGCGCGACAGGCGCTCGCGCAGCGTCGTCTCCGGCACGTCGACGTCCAGCCGGCGATTGGGGATGTCGAACACGATCGCATCGCCTTCCTGCACGGCCGCGATGGGCCCGCCGACGAACGCCTCGGGCGCCACGTGGCCCGCCATGAGGCCGCGGGTCGCGCCGCTGAAGCGGCCGTCGGTCAGGAGTGCCACACTCTCGCCGAGCCCCTCGCCGACCAGCGCCGCCGTGACGCCGAGCATCTCGCGCATGCCCGGCCCACCGCGCGGGCCCTCGTAGCGGATCACCACCACGTCACCGGCCTGGATCTCGCGCCGCGTGACCGCGGCCATGGCGTCTTCTTCGCGTTCGAAGACGCGGGCCGGGCCGCGGTGGTGCGTACGCTCGTGGCCGGCCACCTTCACGACGCAGCCGTCGGGGGCGAGATTGCCCCTCAGGATGACGAGCCCGCCGGTCGACTTGAGCGGGCGGTCGAGCGGCGCGACCACTTCCTGCCCGCGGGTCTCGACCGCTGTGGCCGCCTCCTCGGCGAACGTCCGTCCGGTCGGCGTGAGCGCGCTGCCGTCGACCAGCTTGGCCGCCAGCAGCCGCTGCGCCACCACGCCGGTACCGCCGGCGCGGCCGAGGTCGACGGCGGTGAAGCGGCCGCTGGGCTTCAGGTCCGCCCACACCGGGGTGCGCCGGCTCACCACGTCGAAGTCGTCGATGGTGAGCGGCAGGCCGATCTCGCGCGCCATGGCCAGCAGATGCAGGACGGCGTTGGTCGAGCCCCCGGTTGCCGCCACGCCGGCGATGGCGTTGTCGAAGGCGGCGCGGGTCGCGATCTGCCGGGGCCGGAGGCCGCGCCGCAGCATGTCCATGACGAGCGCGCCCGAGCGGCGGCCGACCTCGTCCTTGGCGGCGTCGGTGGCCGCCACGCTGGCGGTGCCCATCGGCGACAGCCCCATGAACTCGAGCGCCATCGCCATGGTGTTGGCGGTGAACTGCCCGCCGCATGCACCCGGGCCGGGACAGACGTGGTCTTCCATCTCCTTCAGGTCCGCGTCGCTCATCGTGCCGGCGGCGTTGGCGCCCACGGCCTCGAAGAGATCCTGGATGGTCACGTCGCGTCCCTTGAAGCGGCCCGGCTGGATGGAACCGCCGTAGACGACGAAGCCCGGGAGATCGACGCGCAAGAGGGCCATGGCGCCGCCGGGGATGGTCTTGTCGCAGCCGACCAGCACCACCAGCGCGTCGAAGAAGTGGCCGCGCGCCACCAGCTCGATCGAGTCGGCGATCACCTCGCGCGAGACCAGCGAGGTCTTCATGCCCTCGGTGCCCATGGTGATGCCGTCGCTGATAGCGATGGTGTTGAACTCCATGGGCGTGCCGCCCGCCTCGCGCACGCCGCGCTTCACGTGCTCGGCGAGCCCGCGCAGGTTGTAGTTGCACGGCATGGTCTCCGTCCACGTGTTGGCGATGCCGACCATCGGCTTCTGCAGGTCGGCGTCGCCGAAGCCGATGGCTTTCAGGTACGAACGCGCCGGGGCGCGGTCGCGACCATCGAGGAGGGTGCGGCTCTTGTGGCGCGGGTCCTGTGGCATGGGGCGATCCTAGCCCGGCACCCCGGTCCGGCGGAAGCCTCGTGCCACGAGCGTGCGGGCTTGACGCTCGCGCGCAGCCGATGGGAGGATCGCCCCTCCCGCAGGTAGATCCGGCTATTCCTGGTCGGCGTGCTGCGCTGCCCGCCAGAGCTCTCGAAACTTGTCGCGTACCCAGGGATCGAGCTGTACGGCAAACTCTTCGGGCAGGCGCTGGAGACGGATGATCTCGAGCACGTCTGCCAGGTCGCGTAGACGGTGTGGGGCGGACATTCCAGAGGCGAGCTTCAGCTCCATCAGCGTGGGTAGCGGCAGCAGCCGCACGCGAGCACCCTCGACGGCCGCCATCTCGGGGTCCGGAAAGGCAACTGGCTTGGGCTTGCCGTCGCCGGGATATTCGCCCGCAAGGACGACGTCGATGTCTACCCCGTGCTCCGTGTCCCGCATCCCTCGACTCCCGGGGAACTTCTCGAGGTATCCGCGCCCGAGGTGCGCCCGCTTGAACACGTCGAGCCCCTCGCGCGTGAGCAGAATGTCCACGTCGACGGTCACACGCCGATATCCGTACTCGTTCAGCGCCATCGCGCCGATCAGCGCGTAGGGGATCCGTCCTGCGGCGAGTAGCCCGACGAGCTTCTCGAGCGCACCATGAACCGCGGCCTTCGCCATGAAGAACCTCTCCGCCTCGCGCACCGCGGCGAAGAGCCGATCCTCGGCTGCCGGGTCGATCTGATTCGCACCGCTGCGCCGGTCCATTCTCGGAACCCCGACATCGCACCGTACGCCTACGACCGCGCGGACACAATGCCGACGGGTCGGGTGTTGAGCAGGCTTTCGGAGGACAGCCCGCGTCGCAGCGCCTCATCGCGGAGCTGCCCCACGAGAGTGGAATCCAGCGCGACGAGGAAACGCCGCCGTCCAGGCGTGACGGAGAACGAGACCCGCCGCGGAACGGGGCGAACGTCGGCGAGGTCGTGCACGCCCCAGAACTCGCCGATCTCCGTGTATGTCTTGGCGCGTCGCCGCTGAGCGCGCCGACCGGGCCTTGAAACCGACTACGGACATCCCGTATATGCGAGTTGGGTGTTCGAGTAGGACGAGGAGAAGCGGGAGGCGAACCTCGTCAAGCATGGGCTCGACTTCGCCGATGCTCTCGAGGTCTTTTCGGATGCGCTACGGATCGAGCGCATCGACAACCGGCGCCAGTATCGCGAGGAGCGCCGTCAAGTCATTGGCCAGTGGGCGAGCACGTGGTCTTCCTGGTCTACACAGTCCGTGGCGAAGCACGACGCGTGATTTCCGCGCGGAGGGCGAATAAGGATGAGCGCAGAGCGTATCTCGCAAGTGGTGCTCGGGGCTGACGGCAAGCCGCGACGGCGACTGGCCGGCGGGCGCTCCGTGCGGCTCAAGGGCAAGACCGACTGGACCCGTCTCGCGGCGATGAAGGAGGCCGAGGTTGTCGCCCGCGCGCGCAAGGACCGAGATGCCCGGCCAGTTCCGCGGAAGCGCCTCGCGGAGTTTCAGCGCGTGACGTTGACACCGAGAGAGGTCAGGATGATCCGGGAACGGAGCGGCCTTTCCCAAGCGGCGTTCGCGAACCGCTACGGTCTCAACCTGCGGACCCTGCAAGACTGGGAG
>CAZUDO010000006.1:0-20394 GCA_964618895.1 uncultured Binatia bacterium (SeqCode) | reverse complement strand
TGCTGGCCTTCACGCAGCTCGGCGCCGGACCGTGGGCGACCATGCTGCTCGGCGACCTCGGCGCCGACATCATCAAGGTGGAGGATCCGACCACACGCGGCGACGAGGCACGCACCGTGCCGCCCTTCGCCGACGCCGCTGCGCACGATGGGCTCTACTTCCAGGCCTTGAACCGCGGCGCCCGCAGCCTGACGCTCGACCTGCGCATGCCGGAGGGGCGCGCGTTGCTGCACCGGCTGGTGGGGCGGGTCGACGCGGTGTTCAACAACCTGCGTGGCGACCTGCCGGCGAAGCTCGGTCTGGACTACGCCGCGCTCGGCACGGTCAACCCGAAGATCGTCTGCTGCTCGCTGTCGGGGTTCGGGCGCACGGGGCCGCGCGCTGGCGATCCCGGCTACGACTATCTGCTGCAGGCGTACGCCGGCTTCATGAGCGTCAGCGGCGAGCCCGACGGCCCGCCCACCAAGTGTGGCGTCTCGGTGGTCGACTTCTCGGGCGGCATCCTGGCGGCACTGGCGCTCATGATCGGCCTGCACCGGGCGCGGACGACGGGCAGCGGCGCCGACCTCGACGTGTCGCTGCTCGACACCGCCGTGTCGATGCTCAACTACCTGGGCATCTGGACCCTCAACCGCGACTGGCAGCCGGCGCGCCTGCCCGAGGGTGCGCATCAGAGCCTGGTGCCGAGCCAGAGCTTCCAGACCCGCGACGGGTGGCTGGTGGTCATGTGCATGAAGCAGAAGTTCTGGGAGCGGCTGGCGGACCGCATGGCGCTTGCGCCGCTCCTGGGCGACCCGCGTTTCGCGACGCTCGCCGACCGGCTGGCGCATCGCGAGGCCTTGGTGGGCGTGCTGCGTGCGGAGTTCCTGCGCCGCACGACGGCGGAGTGGATCGAATGCTTGCGCGGGCACGTGCCGGTGGCCCCGGTGTACACGGTCGCCGAGACGCTGGCCGACGAGCAGGTGCTGGCGCGCGAGATGGTGGTCGAGGTGACGCATCCCGTCTTCGGCCGGCTGCGCGAAGTGGGCTGCCCGATCAAGATGGCGGGGGTGGCGCCGCAGTACGCGCCGGCGTCCCCGCTCGGTGCCGACACGGCGGCGCTCCTGGCCGAGGTAGGCGTGGGGGTGGACGAGCTCCATGCCCTGCGGGCCCGGGGGGTGGTGTAAGGGACCCCCCCCGGGGGCGGCGCGCCTTGACGCCGAAAGCCTCGCCGAACTAGTCCTGCGGGCGGGCATGGTGTCACTCCGCATCGTCGGAATGCTCGCGGTCGCCGCGGTCGCGGCCGTGTCGCCCCTCGGCGCCGAGGTGGTGCGCGACGGCGACGAGTTCCAGGTGAACACCTACTCGAGGGGGTACCAGTTCGGCCCGTCGACGGTGATTACCGATGCCGCCGGCACCTTCGTGGTGGTGTGGAGCAGCGAAGGCCAGGACGGCGCCGGCCTGGGCGTGTTCGGGCAGCGCTTCGCCAGCGACGGCACCAAGCGCGAGGGCGAGTTCCAGGTGAACACGTTCACGCCTGGCGATCAGTGGGCGCCCGCGGTCGCGCCCAACGGCACCGGCGGCTTCGTCGTTGCCTGGGAGAGCCGCGAGGAGAGCGACTCCGGCGTCGGGGGCAATCAGGACGGCTCGTCGGCGGGCATCTTCGCCCGCCGGTTCGCGAGCGACGGCGCGCCGGCGGGCGGCGAGATCCCGGTGAACACCATGACCGCCGGTCCGCAGCGCCGTCCGACGGTCGCGGCGGACGCGGCCGGCCGGTTCGTGGTCGCCTGGGAGGGTGGCGACGAGTACGGGTACGGCGACGGATCCGCATCCGGCGTGTTCGTGCGGCGCTTCGATGCCGGCGGGACGGGGCTGGGACCGGAACGCCCGGTGAACACCACCACGGCGGGCCCGCAGCGTACCCCCTACGTCGCGGCCGCCGGCGACGGGCGCTTCGTCGTCGTGTGGCGGAGCCCCGGCGACACGGAGTACGCGTATCGCATCGTCGGCCGGCGGTTCAGCGCATCCGGCGCCCCGCTCGGTCTCGAGTTCGACGTCAACACGACGGCGGCCACCGGCTACGGGATGTCGGTCGCGGCCAACCGGGGCGGCGACTTCATCGTGTCGTGGGTGAAGGCCCCCGCCCCGGTCGGCCCGACGCAGGTGATGGCCCGCCGCATGGCGGCCGACGGCACCCTCGGGAACGAGTTCCAGGTGAGCGAACGGGCGGACGGCTACAGCAGCGACCCGGCGGTCAGCGTTGATGTGTCCGGCGAGTTCGTCGTGGTCTGGCACACCTACGCCAACGACGAGAGCTACGGCGACGTCGCGGCGCGCCACTTCCAGCGTGACGGGACGCCGTCCGGTCCGGAGTTCGTCGCCAACACCAACATTTTCGGGTACCAGGAGTTCCCCGCCGTCGCCTTCGAGTCCGGGCGGTTCGTGGTGGCGTGGACCGGCTACTACGCCGACGGAGAGGGTGACGGCGTCGCCGCGCAGCGGTTCCTCACCAGTCTGACGTCGACTACGAGCAGCACCACGACGGTGCCGGGAACGACGAACACGACCGTCACGGTGACGAGCACGACACGCCCGGGCACCACTACCACCACGCTGCCGCCGGGGCCCTGCGACGGCCAGACCGTACCCGCCGGCATCACGGCACGTCTCGACCAGGTGCGGGACACGCTCGCCGAGGTACGTGACGCCGAGCCCAAGGTCGCCAAGCGTCTGCTCAAGAAGGCCGCGAAGCTGCTCAAGAAGGTGAAGCCGCTGGTGAAGAAGGCGGAGCGCGCCCGCAAGCATCCGCTGTCGATGACCTGTAGCGCCGCGTTGCGGACGGTCACCGACCAGCTCGCGACGGCGGTGCGCGCCGCGCGCTCCTGAGCGCGGTTGACGTCCCCGCGCCGGCGCGGGCAAGTACGGGGCGGTGGATCTCTCCTTCAGTGCGGCCGAGGAGACCTTCCGCGCCGAGCTGCGCGCCTGGCTACGGGCCCACGTGCCGGCCGAGCCGCCCGAGCACGCGAGCCTGGCCGACGAGGTTGCCTTCCTGCGCGCCTGGCAGCGGCAGCTCGCGGAGGCCGGCTGGGTCGGCATCCACTGGCCGCGCGAGTACGGTGGCCGCGGCGCGACCGTGCTCGAGAACTTCATCTTCCAGGAGGAGATGGCGGCCGCGCGCGCGCCCGAGGTGATCAACCGGATCGGCGTCAACCTGGTCGGCCCGACGCTGATCGCGCACGGCACCGAGGAGCAGAAGCAGCGCTTCCTGCCCAAGATCCTCCCCGCCGAGGAGCTCTGGTGCCAGCTCTTCTCCGAGCCCGGCGCCGGCTCCGACCTGACCGCGCTGCGCACGCGTGCCGACCGGCGCGGCGACGGCTGGGTGGTGAACGGGCAGAAGGTCTGGACCAGCTACGCGCAGTTTGCGCGCTGGGGCATCCTGCTGGCGCGCACCGACCCCGATGCGCCCAAGGCCAAGGGCATCAGCTACTTCATCTGCGACATGCAGGCGCCCGGTGTGACCGTGCGCCCGCTCCGCCAGCTGACCGGTAGCGACGAGTTCAACGAGGTCTTCCTGGAAGACGTGTCCGTGCCGCGCGCGCACCTGGTGGGCGCCGAGCAGCAGGGCTGGGCGATCGCCAACACCACCCTCACGCACGAGCGCGGCACCGCGCCGCGCCAGCTGGTCATCCACCGCATTCTGTTGCAGGACCTGCTGCGGCTCGCCCGCGAGGGCGTCGACGGCCAGGCGCCGCGCGCCGCCGACCCGGTGGTACGCCAGGAGCTGGCGCGCCACTTCATCGACGTGGAGATCACGCGTCTCAACAACTGGCGCGCGCTGACCCGCATCCTGCGCCGCGAGCCGCTCGGCCCCGAGTCGAGCTTCGTGAAGCTCTTCTGGAGCGAGATGAGCCAGCGCATGCACGACACCCTGATGGGGCTCCTCGGCCCGCGCGGGCTCTGCTGGCAGCCGGGGCCGCGCGCGGTGGCGGGCGGGAAGCTGGTGCGCTCGTATCTCTACTACCGGAGCGCGTCCCTGTTCGCGGGCACGTCCGAGATCCAGCGCAACATCCTGGCCGAGCGCGTCCTCGGCCTGCCGCGGTCGCGGTGACGGACGATGGGACCCCTTGCCGGCATCCGCGTCCTCGACCTCGGCACGCGCATCGGCGCGCCGTTCGCCGCCACGCTGCTCGCCGACCTGGGGGCCGAGGTGATCAAGGTCGAGCTGCCCGGGCAGGGCGATTTCATGCGTACCATCGGGCCGTTCGTCGACGGCCACTCGCTCTTCTGGGCGGTGGAGGGGCGCAACAAGCGCTCGGTCACCTGCGATCTCCGCAAACCCGTGGGGCAGGCGCTGGTGAAGCGCCTGGTGGCGCTCTCCGACGTGGTGGTCGAGAACTTCCAACCCGGCACCCTGGAGGGGTGGGGGCTCGGCTACGACGACCTGGCCGCCGTCAACCCGGGCGTCATCCTGACCCGCGTGTCGGTGTACGGGCAGACGGGGCCGTATCGCGATCGTCCGGGCCTCGACCGGAACGGCATCGCCACCGGCGGGCTCCTCTACCTGACCGGCTACCCCGACCGTCCGCCCGTCCGTCCCGGGCTGATCGTGTCCGACTACCTGACCGCCGTCTTCAACGCCTTTGCGATCGTGAGCGCGCTCTACGAGCGCGACCGGCGGGCGCGCGAGCAGGGGACGCCGCCGCGCGGGCAGTGGGTGGATCTGTCGCTCTACGAGTCGATCCTCCGCATCATGGAGCACACGCTGGCTGCATACGACCGGCTCGGGATCGTACGCGAACGCGAGGGCAATCGCCTGAAAAACTCGGCGCCGCTCGATAACTGGGAGACCGCCGACGGCAAGTACGTGTGTATCATCGCCGCCGGCGACGGGCTCTTTCCGCGCCTGTGCCGCGCCATCGGGCGGGAGGACCTGCTCGTCGACCCGCGCTACGCGACCATGGCGCTGCGCGCCGATCACGGTGAGGAGCTGAACGCCCTGGTCGCCGCCTGGTGCCGGGCGCGCACGGCGCGCGAGATCCAGGACATCCTGGAAGCGCACGAGGTGCCGTTCGGGGTCGCGTACTCGGTGGCCGACATCTTTGCCGACCCGCACATCCAGGCGCGCGGCGACATCGAGACGGTCGAAGATCCCGTCATCGGGCCGGTCCGCATGCAGGGAGTCTACCCGCGCTTCTCGCGCACGCCGGGCGCCATCCGGAGCGGCGCGCCGTGTCTCGGCGCGCACAACGACGAGGTGTACGGCGGGCTGCTCGGGCTGTCGGCGGAGGAGCGCGAGGCGCTCACGCGCGAGCGGGTGATCTGAGGCGGTCGCGGAGCGCGCGCTTCAGAATCTTCCCGCTCGCCGTGCGCGGGAAATCGTCCACCACCACGATGCGCTCGGGCAGCTTCCGGCGCGACAGCCCGCACCCGGTCAGGTACTCGCCCAGGGCGGCGACCGACGGCGCCGGCGCCCCGGCGTGCAGGCGGAGCACCGCGCACGCGATCTCGCCCGCCGCCGGGTTGGGCACGCCCACCACCGCGACCTCCGCCACCGCGGGATGGGCGGCCAGCAGGTCCTCCAGCTCGCGGGCGCTGATGTTCTCGCCCTTGCGGATGATGATGTCCTTCTTCCGCCCGGTGATGCGGAGAAAGCCGTCGGCGTCGCAGGTGCCGAGGTCGCCGGTACGGAACCAGCCGTCGGGTGTGAAGGTATCCGCGTTGAGCGCCGGGTTCCGGTAGCCGAGAAAGCACTCGGGGCCGCGCGCCCAGACCTCGCCCTCGCGGCCGGCGGGTACGTCGGCGCCGCCGTCGTCCACCAGGCGGATCTCGGCGGCGCCGATGGGGCGGCCCTCGCTGTCGCTGCGGCGCGCGGGCGGGTCGTCGGGGCCGGTGGTGGTGACGGTGGGGAATTCGGTCGAACCGTAGACACGTTTGGCGACGCAGCCGAGCGCGGCGGCCGCGGTGCGGATCAGCGTCGGGTCCACGTCCGCGCCGCCGCACGAGAACAGGCGCAGGCTGGAGGTGTCGGCGGAGGTGCGGCGGGCCGCGTCGGCGAGATCGCGCAGGAACGTGGGGGCGCCCACCATGTAGGTGACGCGCGCGGCCACGATCAGGCGGAGCCCCGCGGTGGCGTCCCAACGGTCCATCAGGACGGCGGTCGAGCCGAGCGCGGCGGGGACCAAGAGCGCGTGCACGATGCCCGAGATGTGCGTCAGCGGCGACGGCATGAGCACCGAGTCGGCGGCGCTGAGCCCGTGCACGCCCGCGAGACTGCGTGCCTCGGCCAGCAGCGTGTCGTGCGAGTGCAGCACGCCCTTGGCGCCGGCGGTGGTGCCCGAGGTGTAGATGAGGAGCGCGATGGCGCCGCCGTCGGCGGCCGCAGGGGCCGGCGGGGCCGCGGACGCCGCCAGCGTCTCCCATGCGTGCTCGCCCGTCCGGGCATCGTCGCGGACGACCACTACGTGTTTCAGCGCCGGCAGCTCGCCGCGCAGCTCGCGCACCAGGGCCCGATGATCCACGTCGCGATGGCGTCCGGGCACGAACAGCAGCCGAGCTCCCGACTCCCCAAGGATGAAGCCCAGCTCGCGCCGCCGGTAGATGGGCAGGATGGGATTGGCGACCGCGCCCAGGCGCATGCATGCGAGTAGGACGACGAGCGTCTCGGTCCAGTTGGGGAGCTGGAGCGCGACCACGTCGCCCGGACCGATGCCGAGCGCGGCGAGGCCGGCGGCGAGGCGCTCCGCAGCGCGCGCCAGGTCGGGAAAGGAGGTGTGGTGGCCGGCGTCGTCCACCGCCGTCTTGGCACCCACGCGGGCCGCGGTCGAAACGAACGCCTGCCAGATCGTCTCCCCCCGCCACAGGCCCTGCGCGCGGTAGGCGGTGGCGCGGGCGGCGGCGTGGGTGGCGTGCACGCCGGCGGTCATGGCCGCGTCGCGAGCGCCTCGCCGAGCCAGCCGGCCGCCTCGCGCATGGCCGTGTGCGCCGTACGACTGATGCCGGTGGCGCTGGCAAAGCCGTGGATCAGGCCGGCATGGCGGCGCACGCGGACGGACACGCCGACGTCCGTCAGGCGCTGCGCGTAGGCCTCGCCTTCGTCGCGCAGCACGTCGAAGCCGGCGCTGAGGACGATGGCGGGGGGCAGCCCGCGCAGGTCACCGGCGCGGAGCGGCGACGCGCGCGGATCGAGCGCGGCGGCATTGTCGGGGAGATAGTGGCCGCGGTACCAGTCCATCTCCGCCTCGGTCAGGAAGAAGCCGTCGGCGAACAACCGGTACGACGGGTGCTTGGTCGACAGGTCGGTCACCGGATACACCAGCAGCTGTACGGCTGGACGCGGGCCGCCGTCGCGCGTTGCAAGCTGGGAGACGACGGCCGCCAGGGTCCCGCCCGCGCTGTCGCCCGCCACGCCGATGTGGGCCGGATCGACGCCGAGCGCATCGGCATCGCGCACCGCGGCACGGAACGCTGCCAGGGCATCGTCGACGGCGGCCGGGAAGCGATGTTCCGGCGCCCGGCGGTAGTCGACCGCCAGGACGGCGGCGCGCGCGCCGTGGGCGAGGAGCCGGCAGACCGGGTCGTGCGTGTCGAGGTCGCCCACTACCCACCCGCCGCCGTGGTAGTAGACCACCAGCGCCATCGGGCGGACGGCGTGCTCGGGTACGTACAGCCGGGCCGGGATCCTGCCGGCGAGCGTCCGGTTCTCGACCCGCGCCATGGCTGGGGGAGTGCCCGCCACCGTGCGCGTACTGTGGGCGATCTCGGCGCGCGCCTCTGCCGGGGACATGCGGTCGAGGCCGCGACGCCCCGACAAGCGGGCGAGGGCGAGGAAGAGCTGTACGCCCGGGTCGAGTTCCTGGCCGTCGATGCGTACCGGCCGGCCGCCGGCGAGCAGGCGCTGGGCGGCTGGGGGGAGGCGGTCGAGAGTGCCCACGATCGCACGCTCGAACGATTCGCGCAGCGTCGCGGTGAGCGTGGTGGTCACGCCGGATGGCTAGCATGCGCCAGCGCGGAGGGCACGAGGGGCGGGTGGCGTCGGCCGGCCGGCGTCGGCTGAGAAGACGCAGCGCATCACCCGGACGGGTGAGGATGGGCGAGGGATCGGGTGTTTGGTTGACGGCTCCGCCTCGACCATGGTCTGTACGCGCCCAACATGAGCCGTCCCCCGGCCCGGCACGGGTTCGCCTCGCTCGTCGCGGCGCTGCTCCTGGTCTGCTCCGCCCCTGCCGGCGCCGTGGTCGTGAAGGACGCGCTCTACGGCGTCAAGGTGCTCGGTGCCCGGCAGGCGTGGACGGTCGGCAACTACGGCGCCATCTATCATTCGGCGGACGGTGGGCGCACGTGGGAGGCGATGAGCAGCGGCACGCGCAGCCCCCTCTTCGGGGTCGATTTTTCGGATGCCGAGCGCGGGTGGGTGGTGGGCCGGTCGGGGCTCATCCTGCGCACCACCGACGGCGGCCGCAGCTGGGCCGCGCAGAAGAGCCCCATTCCCCCCGACAAGCATCTCTTCGCCGTCGCGGCGGTGAGTGCCACCAACGGCTGGGCGGTGGGCGACTGGGGCGCGATCGCGGTGACGCGCGATGGTGGCTCGACGTGGGAAGATCGGTCGCTCGGCGTCCTGACCGTCAGGACCGAGGACACCGGAGGGCGGGCCGCCCACATCATCACCGAAGACGTGATCCTCTACGACCTGTCGTTTCCCGATGCCGACCACGGCTTCATCGCCGGCGAGTTCGGCACGGTGCTCGCCACCGCCGACGGCGGCGCCACGTGGACGAAGCAGAACACCGGCACCGAGAAGACGCTCTTCGGTGTGCACTTTCCCGCGCCCGAGCGGGGCTGGGCGGTGGGCCTCGACGGCTTGATCCTCCGCACCCGGGACGGGGGCGTGACGTGGGAGGTGCAACGCGGCCTCGCAGGTGCCGAGGCGCTCGAGGACGTGGGCTTCGTCGACGCGCTCAAGAACCCGGGGCTCTACAGTGTGTCGGTGACCGGTCAGTACGGCGTGATCACGGGCGACACCGGCACGCTGTTGGTCAGCGCCGACGGCGGCGAGACCTGGACCGAACAGACCCTGCCGGAGAAGGACCGCCTGCGCTGGATGCGGGCCGTGAGCCTCGCGGGCCCGCACGGGCTGGCCGTCGGCTCGGCGGGTCTCACCGTACCGATCGCGAGCGGCCGGATCGTGCTGACGGCCCCGTAACCCGACACCCGACGCATGCTGCCCCGCAAGACGATCGAAGCCTACCTGTTCTTCCTGCTCCGCAACCGCGTGGCGGTGTCGCTCGTTATCGCCGTGGTCACGGTCATCCTGGCCGGCTTCATGTGGTTCAAGATGCACGTGTTCACGAACTTCTTCGACCTGTACCCGCCGAACCATCCGTACGTGCAGCTCTACCAGCAGTACCGGAGCATGTTCGGCAGCGCCAACACGCTGCAGCTGGTGGTCGAGGTGAAGAACGGCACCATCTTCGACACGCCCGAAACGGTGCAGAAGGTGGAGCGCATCACGCTGGCCCTCCTGCACGACATCCCGGGCGTGAACGGCGAGCAGGTGTTCTCGATCACGCACCCGAAGATCAAGACCACCCTCACCTCGGGCTCGGGCATCAAGGTCGTGCCGCTCATGTACCCACGTGTACCCGAGAACAAGGAGGACCTCGAGTTCCTGAAGCTCAAGGTCTACACCACCGAGGGCGTCAAGGGGCCGTTCGTCTCCGAGGACGACAAGGCGACGCAGATCGTCGCCGGGTTCTGGGAGGAGGGGTTTGGTCGCGAAACGCTGGAGTCGATGTGGGCGAAGGTCAACGAGATCATCGCCAAGGAGCAGGACGAGAACACCACTATCTACGTGACGGGCTTCCCCGTTCTGTTCGCCTACTTCCTCGAGATCCTGCCGCGCATGACCGGCGTCCTGGCGGCATCGATCGTCATGATCCTGCTCATCCTGTGGGTCGAGTTCCGGAGCTGGCAGGGGGTCGTCATCCCCGCGTTCAGCGGCTCGCTGTCGGCGGTCTGGGGCCTCGGGTTCGGCGGGTTGTGCGCGTGGGCGAGCCAGTTCGTGCACACACGCGACCTGAAGGCCCTGATGGACGTGAGCCTCGACCCGCTCGTGCTGGTCATCCCGCTCCTCATCTCGGCGCGGGCGCACTCGCACTCGGTACAGTCGATGGAGCGCTACCACGAGGAGTACCACAAGCTCCGTAACAAGGATCAGGCGATCGTCAAGTCGTACGCCGAGATCTACGCGCCGTCGATGGTGTCGATCCTGGCCGACGGGATATCCATCCTGACGCTCCTGGTGGCGCGCATCCCGATCATCCAGAAGCTCGCCATCCTGTGCTCGTTCTGGATCATCTCGATCTTCATCAGCGTGGTGACGCTGCACCCGATCATCCTGTCGTTCCTGCCGCCGCCGGAGGAGAAGCCGGCCGGTCACGAGACGCTCGAGCGGTTCATGTCGTGGATGATCCTGGTCGCGACGGGATGGTTGTTCTGGCTGTATGACGTGATCCCGGGCGCGCCGGTGTCGGCGCTCGTGATCGTCACCGCCATCGGCGGGGCGGTCGATCGGTTCGCGGGCGTCGTCCTGCCCGTGTACGGGCGGGTCGGCATGGCGATCAGTCGCTTCCTCGACCACCTGGGGGCAGTCTTCGGGCGCGTCTACCAGGCGATTGAGGCCTTCCTCATCTGGCTGGCGGGGGGCTGGCGGCGCCCGGCGATGGCGGTCTCCCTGGTGGCGCTCCTCGGCGTCGGCCTCTACTTCCAGCAGCAGCTGAAGGTCGGCGACACCACGCTCGGTGCGGCGCTCCTCTACCCGGATCATCCCTACAACGTGGCGGCCAACAAGGTGAACGAGAAGTTCCTGGGCGGCAGCCAGCTAGTCATCATCGCCGAGGGCTACGCCTACTGCACGACGGAGGGGAAGCCGTGCGAGGGCGACGGCTGCACCCGCTGCGCGCCGGAGGACGCGGGCGCGTGTGGCGCCGAGAAGTGCGTGCAGCGCGAAGGCGCGATCAAGGATGCGGCGACGCTCGACCAGCTGGATCTCTTTGGACGCTACATGGCCGAGCGATCGGAGGTGGGCGGCACGGTCACGGCGACGACGCTGCTCAAGAAGGTGTTCCGCACCTTCCACGAGGGCGATCCCAAGTGGGAGATCCTGCCCACTCGCAACGACCACGTGAGCCAGCTCTTCTTCCTGTTCACCTCCGGCTCGCGCCGCGGCGAGAACGATCGCTTCTTCGACATGAACTACACCAACGCGACCATCGCTGTCTTCTACAAGGACTACACCCACGAGACCATCGAGCACTCGATCGCGCGCGCCAAGGAGTACATCACCAGCCACGGGACGGAGTCGCAGAACGTCCGCTACCGGCTGGCCGGCGGCCTGATCGGCATCCTGGCGGCGGTGAATGAAGAAGTGGAGTGGTCCTACCGGGTGAACCTGATCCTCATCCTGACCGTCGTCTTCCTGCTCTCGTACGCCACCTACGTGTCGGTGATCGGGGCGCTCATCGTCATGCTGCCGTCGCTGGTGGCACAGCCGCTGTCGGAAGCCGTGATGTATCTCTTCGGCATCGACATGAACATCAACTCGTTGCCGGTGGCCGCGGTGGGCATCGGCATCGGCATCGACTACGGCTACTACGTCTTGTCGCGCATCGTCGAAGAGCTGGCGGCGGGCGAAGGGTTCGACGTGGCGATCCGCCGCATGTTCGAGACCACCGGCAAGACCGTGATGCTCACGGGCGTGTCGCTCACGGCCAGCATCATCTTCTGGGTGTTCTTCCCGATGAAGTTCCAGGCGGACATGGCGCTGCTGCTGGTGTTGTTGCTCGGCTTCCACCTGATGGGCGCGCTGATGTTCATCCCGCCGATGATCTCGTTGTTCAAGCCACGGTTCGCAATCCGGTATGCCGAGGAACGCCAGCGCCGGCTGGCCGAGGAAGCGGCAGGAGCAGAAACAGGGCGCGTCAGCGCCGTCGGACGGTAGCGACCGGCGTGCGCCGCGTCGTGCCGAGGAGGGTGCGATCGATGCGGATGGGCCTCGTAGGATTGGTCGTGGGTGTCGCGCTGGTGATCGGCGGCGCGGGCGACCGGGCGCGGGCGATCGAGGTGGGTACGATGGTCGACGCCAGCAACGTCGACCAGGTGAAGGACCTCCTGCCCCCCGAGATCTACAACCACTACAAGAAGGGCGAGTACGCCAACAAGCTGGTCGAGTTCCCGCCCTCGGCGTGGAAATGGGACGACGGCTTCGAGGAGGCGAGCCGGCGGAACGCCGAGCGCCTGGTGCTGGACGAGCACAAGTCGCCCATCGACAAGGACACCAAGCAGCGTCCCGAGTACATCCAGGGCCTGCCGTTTCCCGACATCCGCGAAGACGATCCCGACGGCGGGTACAAGGTGCTCTGGAACCTCGCCTACGCGTACTACACCGGCGGCAACAGCCACAACTGGACGCTGCTCAACTGGGTGAGCCGGACCAGCGTCGAGCGGACGGCGGTGCAAGACGTCTACTTCCTCTACTATGACGGCCAGCCGCGCCAGTACTCGCCGCCCAAGAACCCCGACAACTTCCTCTTCCAATTCCTCGCCCTCACCATCAGCCCCGCGGATCTGCAGGGCACCGCCGCGCTCGGCTATCGCTTCAAGGACCCGACCAAGCGCGATCTGAGCTGGGCCTTCGTGCCGGCGCTCCGGCGCGTGCGGGCGGTGTCGCCCGCCAACCGCTCGGACGGATTCCTGGGGTCCGACCTGAGCCAGGACGACGGCTTCTTCTTCGACGGCAAGACGGAGGACTTCGAGTGGAAGATCACCGGCCACAAGGAGCAGCTCCGTCTGGTCGACCCGGATAGCATCGCCGGCAAGGTGGTGCGGAAGCCGCTGCCTGGCGGGGGCTGGCGCACCATCTCCACCAACGACCAGCGGGCCTCCGGCTGGATGCTCAAGGACTGGAAGGGCGTCGCGTGGGCGCCGGGGTACGCCGCCCTCGCCAAGCGGAAGTTCTGGGTGATCGAAGGTGTGCCGAAGGACAAGTATTATCTGTACGGCAAGATCGAGCTGTGGATCGACGACACCAGCTGGGCCGGCGCGTGGAACCGCAAGTTCTCGTGGCAGGGCGAGCTGTTGAACGTCTACCAGGTGATAGGCTTCGCCAGCGCTGACTACAATCCGAAGGAGCGCTGGTGGGGGTCGACCATGGGCATGCAGCTCGCCGAGAACATCAAGCAGGAGCGCGCGACCGGGGCGGGCATGAACGGGCCGGGCGAGGATCCGCCGAACGACCGGCGCATCCCGCTCGATCCGGACTTCTTCGACTATCAGTCGCTGAACCGGTTCGGGAAATAGTTGCCGCGGCGGGGTCGTGGAGTGCGCGCGGCGGCGCGGGTCGCTGACGGGGCGCAACGGACACGCGGCCGCGCGGATATCCTATGGGGTGGGTGGTTGCGTGCCCAGGTCGGCGGGGAGGCGAAGGGCGAAGAGCGGGAAGTACTCGGCGGTGTGTCGGAGACGGGCGCGTGCGTGACGGGTCCGCTGTTCGCTGGCGTCCGGTACACGTTGGCTGCGCTGGGTGGTGCGTACGGGGTTGCCGTCGCCCCATGCGACGGTCGTGAAGGGGGGGAGGGGTTCGCCGCCGCCGGTGGCGGTGGCCATTACGGGGAGGCCGGGTGGGGTGAAGTCGTCGGCGTTGCGGTCGATGAAGATCGGGTTGGTGAAGGCGATCGGGACGAGGCCGGGGACGAGTCGAGCGAGGGGCTCGGGCGTGGCCGGTGTGGGATCGAGGGGCGCGCCGGCCTCGATGATGAGGTAGGTGTCCTGTGCCACGGTGAGCGGGAGGCGCGCCGAGAACCGGCGCACGCCGCGGGTCGAGCGCGAGTAGCGATTCCGTGGCGCCGGGCGGACGGCGGGTGCGGACGTCGCGTCGAACGTGCGCACGCCGAAGCCGTTGGCGATCACGCGTACCTGGTCTACGGGTATCCACGGGGCGGCGTCGACGGTGATGACGAGCGTCGCGGCCCCGCTGGTCGTGCGGAGCGTCTCGCCGGGGCCCGCGGCTGCGCCGCCGTCTCCTTCCACGTGTGCGCTCACGATCGGGCCGTTGGTGCCCGTCATCGCGCCCGCTTTCACGCGGGCGTTGAAGAGCGCCAGGTCGAGGCGGGCGGGGTCGTCGCCGACGCCGCGGACGTAGGTGCGGAAGTAGCCCGGCGTTTCGACCGTCAGGCGGTGCGAGTCGGATACCGCCGTGCCGGCGATGAAGGGGACGGTGGTGAAATCGGTCTGGTTCAGCAACGACAGCCAGTCGCGGCGGACGGCGAGATAGGAGGGCACGCTGAGGCCGTTGGCAACCTCGATGGTGTCGAAGTCGAGGTTGCGGTAGCCGTCCGGGTTGCTCACGCCGGTGCGGCCGGGACCGAGCACGTCGCGGTCGAGAAGCACGTCGTTGGGCGCCTCGTCCAGGCGCTTGTCGGGGTCGTAGCCGATGTTGGTGAAGAAGCCGAGCGAGGTGAGCCCGGAGAGCGTATCGCGCGGATGGTTGTACTGCACGACGGTCGCGCCCTGCGCGCGCAGGCGCGAGTAGATCACGTTGGGGGCCACGAACTCGTCCTCGATCGCGCCGCGCTTCCGCGCCGTTTGGTCGAAGCGCACCGGCCAGCCGTTCAGGTGACCGACCGAGGCCTCGAACGAGGGCGGGTTGGTGACCGCGGTGGTCACTTCGTTGCCGACGATGGACGCGATGTGGGCGCCGAGCTGCAGGGTGGCGATGATGGGGGCGTAGTCGGTGTGCACGTCGTGGTCGGTGGCGACCATTACCTCGACCCCTTCGGCGGCGAAGCTGGTCACGCGGTCGCGGAGCGGCGCGGAGGCGTCGAAGCTCCGGCCCGAGTGCACGTGGAAGTCGGCGGAGAGCGCGTCCGGCGGGTTCACCACCCGGCGCAGGCGGACGGCCACCCGGGTCCGGCGCCTGGGCTTGACCTTCACCCGCAGGCGCTGGACGGAGTACTCGGGTCCGCGCGTCGCGAGCAGCTCGTAGGTGCCGGCGTGCACCTGCACGGTCACGGGCTCGGTGCCGACCAGGACCGTGTTCCCCTGCGCCGGGCCGCCGGCGAAGGTCTCGGGACGGAGATCGGTCTCCGGCCGCCCGCCGGCGTCGAACAGGCTGGCGTCGAAGAAGCGCCGGAAGACGGGATCCGTCGTGCCGCGCACGCCCGTGAAGACCACGCGCACGGGCAGCGGCCGGTCGCGCCCGCGCCGGATCTCGAGCGCCCGCAGCTGGACGGCGCCGACGGAGATGAACGGGGGCACGGTGACGCGGGTGTCCATGCCGGCGGTGACGGTGACCCCGGACACCGTGACCGCCGGCCGCTCCGGCGTTCGCGCGACCAGGTCATAGGTCCCCGCGGGCAGCACGACGCCGCTGAAGACGCCGTCGTCGCCGGCCCGGACCTGCGTCACCGGCGTGCCCGCGGCGAACGGGATCGTCGGCCCGCCGGTGCGCGTGGCGATGATGCTGGCGGCGCTGGTCTCGCCATCGGCGCGCGTGACGATGCCGGAGATGGTGCCGGTGGCGAACCCTTCGCGCTCGGCGATCACGGGCAGCATGCGGTTGGTCACGCTCGCCACGTCGTTCCGGCCGCCGACGTAGAGCCGGCGGGTGGAGCGCAGTACGCCGCCCGGCGGCAACCCGGTGGCGCCGGGCGGCGGGAGCACGCCGAACGCCGTCGTGGTGTTGTTGCTGATGCCGCCCAGGCGGGAAGCCGCGCTCACCAGCGGCGGATTGCCGCCGTCGCCGTCGAGGTCGATGCTGACCTGGCCGGGAAGGAGCCCGTACGCGACCTCGCCGGCGGGCTTGCCGGTGAGCGGGTCGAGCGGCCCGTCATCCGGTCCGAGGTTGCCCGGGCCGGCGGCGAACAGCACCTGCGTCTCGAGCGCGGCGAACGGGTTGGCGAGGTCCAGGATGCCGTGCCGGAAGCCGCGCTCCGGCAGCGGGGTGAACGGGACGATGCCGCGCTGGGTCCAGATGATCGGGTCGAGCATGGTGACCAGCGTGCCGGCGGCGTTGGTCGGGTGGCGGTTGGTGATCGTGGTGGTGATGGTCAGGAAGGGCTCGCTGCCCGCGGCGGTGTAGGTGGTGACGATCTCCAGGTCTTCGGCCGGGATGGGGGCCGGATCGTCCTCGAAGCCCGGGACGATGCCGGTGACCGTGACGGTTGCGGTGTCGCCGTCGGTGGCGGCGGCGATCTGCCGGTAGACGACCAGGTTGGACGAGCTGAGGCCCGCCACCGTGAACAGCTGCCCGAACTGGTCATTGTCGCGCCCGACCAGGCCCACGTCGACGAGCGTGCCGCCGCTCCGCGCCGCAACGCTCTGCTTGGCCGGCGTGGCGACGCCGAGCAGTGGCAGGAGGTCGGTCTGGACGCCCACATCGTCGACGATCGCCTCGACGACCCCGTTGGAAATGTACCAGTCGTCGATCCCGCCGGCGGCGTCGCTGCCGCCGAAGAGATGCGCCGCGGCGTTGCCGGGCGTGATACGGTCGGCGACCGGCACGGCGCCGGCTGTGGATGCGAGGCCGAGCGCGGCGGCGAGGACGACAAGTGGGCGTCGAAGCATGGCGCACACGTAGCAGGGCCCTTCGTTACCGACCAGCATCCCCCGCCACACCTTCCCGCCGGGGCAGGCGGTCTGATAGACAGCGCACCGCCTGCCGATGGATTTCCGTCTCACCGACGCCGAGCGCCGCTTCCAGGGCGAAGTGCACGACTGGCTGGTCGCGAATCTCCCCCTCGACTGGGGCACGCCGGCGTACCAGAAGCCCGAGGACCCGGCCGACAAGGTCGCCTTCGCACGCCGGTGGCAAGGGCATCTGCACGAGGGCGGCTGGGCCGGCCTCCACTGGCCCAAGGCGTACGGCGGCCGCGGCGCGACGCCGCTGGAGCAGCTCTTGTTCGCCGAGGAGTACACGCGCGTCGGCGCGCCGCCCATGATCGACATCGGCGTCGGCCCGTCGCTGGTTGGCCCGACGCTCATCCACCACGGTACCGAGGCGCAGAAGCAGCGCTTCCTGCGCACGATCCTGACCGGTGAGGAGGTCTGGTGCCAGGGCTTCTCCGAGCCGAACGCCGGCTCCGACCTGGCCGCCTGCCGCACGCGCGCCGAGCTGCGCGGCGACGTGTTCCACGTCACCGGCCAGAAGATCTGGACCAGCTACGCGCGTTTCGCCGACTGGTGCATCCTGGTGGTGCGTACCGACCTGACGGCCGCCAAGCACAAGGGGCTCAGCTTCCTCCTGGTCGACATGACGAGCCCCGGCATCACCATCCGCCCGCTGGTCGAGATGACCGGTGTCGCCTGGTTCAACGAGGTCTTCTTCGACGACGTGCAGGTGCCGCGCACCAACATGGTGGGCGAGCTGAACCAGGGCTGGCACATCGCCATCACGACCCTGTCGCACGAGCGCGGCGGGTCGGCGCCGCATGCGCGCCTGGCGGGCGAGATGCGCGACGTGGTCGACCTGGCGCGCCGGCTCGGCCGCACGACGGACGTGTGCTGCCGGCAGCGACTGGCGCAGGCGTATCTGGAGACGGAGATCGTCCGGCTGGTGGCGTACCGGCAGGTGTCGGAGACGATGCGCCGCGGACAGCCCGGCCCGGAGGGCTCGTACCTGAAGCTCCTGTGGAGCGAGACCGACATGCGCATGAAGGAGCTGGCCATCGACTTGGAGGGTCCGTACGCCGCGCTCGCCGGCGGGCGCTGGCAGTACGAGTATCTCTGGTCGCGCGCCGCGAGCATCTACGCCGGCACCTCCGAGGTGCAGCGCAACATCATCGCCCAGCGCGTGCTGGGCCTGCCACGAGGATAACGTCCGATGATCATCGACGTGTGGACACAGTTCATCTCGCCGACGCCGCTGGGCGTGAACCCCGAGGGTGAGAACGTCTTTCGGAACTACGGCATGCTCGACGTGTACCACCAGGGCACCGACCTGGCGAAGATGGTGGCCGCCATGGACCGCCACGGCGTCACGGTGGCGCTCATGGCCGGCGACAACGAGGCGGTCGCGAAGGCGCAGAACGCCTACCCCGGCCGCGTCTTCGGCCAGTACCACGCCGACCCACGCCACATCATGAAGGCGGTCCGTGAGCTGGAGCACTACGTCCGCGACTGCGGCTTCGTGGCGCTCCGCATCGAGCCCTTCATGTGGCGGAAGGTGCCCACCGACCGGGTCTACTACCCACTCTATGCCAAGGCCGCCGAGCTGAACGTCACCTTCCAGACGCAGGTGGGCCACACCGGCCCGCTGTTCCCGTCCGAAACTGGCCGCCCGCTCTACATCGACGAGGTGGCGCTGGACTTCCCCGAGCTGCGCATCGTGTGCGGCCACATCGGCTGGCCGTGGACGGAGGAGATGATCGCGGTGGCGTGGAAGCACCGGAACGTGTGGATCGACACCTCGGCCCACGTCCCCAAGCACTACCCGCCCGCGTTCGTGCATTTCATGAAGACCTTCGGCAAGGACAAGGTCTGCTTCGCGACCGACTACCCGCTGCTGCAGTGGGAGCGCGTGCTGAAAGAGGTCGACGCGCTCGAGCTGGCGCCCGAGATCCGGCAGCGCTTCCTGCACGACAACGCCCAGAAGGCGTTCAACCTGAAGGTGTGACGACGATGGCCGACACGCAGACGCTGCTGTTCACGGTCGAGAACGGGGTGGGATGGGTCACGCTCAACCGCCCCGAGGCCCGGAACGCCATGAACGCCGACATGCGGCAAGCGTACTTCGATGCGCTCGAGCGCTGCGCGACGGAGCCCGAGATCCGCGCCGTCGTCCTCACCGGTACGGGCAAGGGCTTCTGCACCGGCGCCGATCTGTCCGGCAGCCGGGCCGCCACCGGCGCCGCCGGCCCGCCGCACCCGGGCGCCACGCGCGACGCCATGCGCCCGAGCCAGCGCGTCATCCGGGCGCTCTGGGACCTGGAGAAGCCGATCATCGCAGCCGTGAACGGCGTCGCCGCGGGCCTGGGTGCGCACCTGGCCTATGCCTGCGACCTGGTGCTGGCAGCCGACGACGTGCGCTTCATCGAGGTGTTCGTGCGCCGCGGCATCGCGGTGGACGCCGGCGGCGGGTTCCTCCTGCCGCGCCACGTCGGGCTTCACAAGGCGAAGGAGCTGGTGTTCTTCGGCGACGATCTGACGGCGCAGGATGCGGAGCGTCTCGGGCTGGTGAACAAGGTGGTGCCGGCGGCCGAGCTGCAGGCGACGGCGCGCGCGTGGGCGGAGCGCTTGGCCAAGGGACCGACGTTCGCGCTCGGGCTCTCGAAGCGGCTCATGAACCGGTCGCTGCAGTCGGACATGGACACGTGCTTCGCCGAGGAGGCGTTCTCGCAGGCGCTGACGGCGAACAGCGAGGACATGCGCGAGGGCATCCGGTCGTTCATGGAGAAGCGCGCGCCGGCGTTCACGGGGCGGTAGGGCGGGGCCCCTGGCGCGGGGGTGTCGGCGGTCGAAGGGCTGGAGGAAGTCGTCCGGGCGAAGCGGCCCGGCGGCCTCCCCGTGGTGCTGACACGGGAGGAGGTTCGGGAGGTGCTGACCCGGATCGACGGGGTGCCCCGGTTGATGGCGGAGCTGCTCTACGGTGCGGGCCTCCGTCTCCTCGAGTGCGCACGCCTACGCGTGAAGGACGTCGACTTCGGCGCGCGCCAGTTGGTCGTGCGGAGCGGGAAGGGGGACCGTGATCGCGTTGCTCTCTTCCCCGAGGCGACTCACCCGAGGCTCCGTGTTCATCTCGAGCGCGTACGGCGCCTTCATGCCGACGATCTGCAGCGCGGCGCAGGATGGGTCGAGCTTCCGCTCGCCCTGGCGCGAAAGTACCCGCCCGCGGGACGGGAGATCGGCTGGCAATGGGTCTTTCCGGCCACCCGCGTGTACGTCGATCCAGAAACCAGGCAACGACGGCGACATCACCTCCACGCGTCGGTGCTCCAGCGTGCTGTCAAACGGGCCGTGCAGGCCGCCGGCCTGTATGCCCATGTCCTCAACCGCGGGCCCGCCGGCGTGCGAAGCCCGCTCGACAAGGTGCTCGCCCGATGAGGAGCACCGACCTGTCCCACGGCCCGTGCTACACAGACCGACGGTGCAGTCTATTCCGGATCCGCCCAGTCCGTTGCAGTCTTGTATGTCGGTGAGATGCCGCAGTAAGTTCGGCCAAGACGGTTCCGCGCCCTCCTGGACACACTGCAGCCGGGGCGGGCTATACGGAACCGTCCAATAGGAGTTGAACTAAACCGCTGCGCGGTGGCTTCAACTTGCGCCGCCGCGTCTCGCCGTACGCACCCCGGCTCCGCGTAGCGCTGCGGTGAGCACTCGCCGCGGCAGCGGTGGACGAGGGACACTGGCCTCCATCACACGGGCGGT
>CAZUDO010000005.1:0-6828 GCA_964618895.1 uncultured Binatia bacterium (SeqCode) | reverse complement strand
GTCGGAAGAGCCGTCAGGAGTGGCCTTCAAGCCGAGCTCCGGGCACTGCTTCGTCGCCGACGACAGCCAGAGGCAGATCTACGACATGAACCCCGGAGCGGATGGCGCGTGCGGCACCGGCGACGACAGCTCGACGTTCTTCTCGACGAGCGGCGTCGGGAACGACGATCCGGAGGGAATCGCGTACGACACGTGGCACGATCGACTGTTCGTCGCGGACGGCGCCGACGGGGTGATCTACCAATACACGACGTCAGGTGTGCCGGTCGGCCAGTTCGACGTGCTTGTGCACGGAGTGGCAGACCCCGAGAGCGTCGAGTTCAACCCGGTGAGCGGCACGCTGTTCGTCCTCTCGAACCGCCAGAGCGGCCCCATCGTCATCGAGACGACGACGAGCGGGGCATTGCTCCGAACGATCGACGTGTCGGCTGCGGGAGCCGTCAAGCCGGCGGGTCTTGCCTACGCGCCCGCGAGCGACGGATCCGGAGCCAGGCGCTTCTACATCATTGATCGCGGTGCCGCTAATACCAGCAACCCCAACGCCGTCGACGGCAAGATCTACGAGCTGACTGCGCCCCAACCGGGCACGCCGCAGAACGCGCCCCCCGCGGTGAACGCCGGCCCCGACCGAGCGGTCGTGCTGCCCGCGATCCCCACCCTCGACGCGACCGTCTCCGACGACGGCCAGCTCGGCCCGGTGACGAGCCTGTGGACCCAGATCAGCGGCCCGAGCACGATCACGTTCGGGGATGCCGGTGCGGTCGATACGACTGCGAGCGCACCCATTCCGGGGACGTACCTCCTTCGCTTGACGGCGAGCGACGGCGAGCTAACCGCGTTCGACGAGATGACGCTCACGGTGTCTGGCACCGGAAGCGTCGCGTTCCTCGACGTGAGGGTCAATTCCAGCCCGGACGATGCGGAAGAGACCGATACCAACAGCATCCGCCTGGCGAATGCGGATCTCGACATGCTGATCGACGACGCCCAGAACAATCTCGCGGTGGGCTTGCGTTTCAACGGCATCGCCATCCCACAGGGTTCCACCATCACCAATGCCTACGTGCAGTTCGAGGCCGACCAGCCGTGGGCGAATCCCACCTCACTCACGATCGAGGGACAGGCCGCCGACAACCCGCCGACATTCTCCGGCACGAACAAGATCGTGCCGAGGCCGCGGACGCTCGCGGACGTTACGTGGGCGCCCGGCCCGTGGCTGACCGTGGGCGAGACCGGGTTCGACCAGCGCACCTCGAACCTCGCCGTCGTAGTCCAGGAGATCGTGAACCGCGTCAACTGGACGAGCTCGAACTCACTCGTTCTCATCATCACCGGCAGCGGTCGCCGGGTTGCGGAGGCGTGGGACTCGAACCCAGCCGCCGCGTCCTTGCTCCACGTCGAGTGGACGACCGGCGGGAACCAGCCGCCGTCGGTCAGCGCCGGTCCCGACCAGGCGATCACCCTGTCGGCCGGCGCCAGTCTCGACGGCACCGTCACCGACGACGGTCAGCAGGCGCCGGTCATCACGACCTGGAGTCAGGTCGGCGGGCCGGGTGTCGTCTCCTTCGGGAACGCGAGCGCGGTCGACACGACCGCCACGTTCTCCCAAGCCGGAAGCTACACGCTGCGTCTCACCGCTTTCGACGGAGAGCTCACGAGCGCGGACGAGCTCGTCGTGACTGTCAGCCCGGCCGCATCCGGCTCGCCGCTCTACTTCTCACTTGCGGATCTCGCGACCGTCGGAACGGTCACGGCCGAGAACGAGGACGTCGTCTTCTTCGACGGGTCGAGCTTCAGCATCTCCTTCGACGGCTCCGATGTCGGCCTCGCGGCTCTCCGTATCGACGCTTTCTCGTGGGTCGATTCGACGAGCCTCCTGCTCTCCTTCGACGTAGCCGGCGCTGTGCCGGGAGTCGCCGGCACGGTCGACGACTCCGATGTCGTGCGCTTCGACGCGAGCTCGCTTGGTGCGACGACCGCCGGGATCTTCTCGCTCTTCTTCGACGGTTCCGACGTCCTCCTAACGGCGGGCAGCGAGGACGTCGACGCGGTCGAGTTGCTGCCGAACGGGCACATCCTCGTCTCCACCACCGGCGCGGTCGCAGTCACGAGCGTGTCAGGCGACGACAAAGACCTGCTCGAGTTCGCCCCGACCTCGATCGGCCCGAACACATCGGGGGCGTTCTCCCTCTACTTCGACGGCTCGGACGTCGGTCTGACGACGTCGGCGGAGGACATCGACGCCGCCGCGATAGACGGTTCGGGAAAGATCTACCTGTCGACACTCAACAACTTCGCCGTGACCGGGATCAGCGGCGCCGACGAGGACGTCTTCGTCTTCACTCCTATCACGCTCGGCGATGTGACCACGGGCACCTATTCGCCGACGCCCTACTTCGACGGATCGATCTTCGGCCTCGCGGCGAACGACGTGTTCGCGATCGATCTGCCATAGCGTCGAGGGGTTGCACGATCCGCTACTTGACTCTAGGCTGCGACGCGGGACGCGGCGCACATCGCCGCGCTATGGAGGGGAGTTGACCTTGGGGAAGATCGCTCACGCCGCGGGCTCGCGGCCAATCATGCGGCTCGCTGGGTACGGGCTCGTGTCCGCGTTTCTCGTCTCGGCGTTCTTCAGTGTGACGGCCTCCGCAGCACTCGATGGGGGTCCGCCCCAGGGTTCTGCCGTCGTCCGGCAAGCCCAAGTACTCGAGGTCGACAGGATCGGCGTAGCGTCACCGGTGGGACTGGCCTTCGCGGCCGGCACCAAGTCGTTCCACGTCGTCGGTGCGCGTCCGGGCGGCGGGGCTCCAGACACCGACGTCGTCAGGCTCACGCCGTTCGCGCACTCGCCTGTTTCGGACAGAGCCGGCTCGGCGCGAATTTCAGCGGCGGTCAAGGATCCGGTGAACGTGGCATTCGATCCCCGCCACAGCCGACTCCTCCTGCTGGACAACGCGGACCGGTTGCTCGAGGTGCGGGCGAACGCCAACGGCGACCTCGATCCCAGGACGCTCGCCCGTCGGGGTGCTCTCCGCCTCGATGTGCAAGACCCGCAGGGGATGACTGTCGATCCGAGCGGAGCAGTGTTCATCCTCGACGCTGCCCAGCCGCGGATCCTGCGCTTGGAGCCGACAGCCGACGGGGGGTTCGATAAGGCGCTGATCGCCGAGATCGACCTGCGTCCGAGCGGCGTGGGCGGCGTCCGCGGTCTGGCTTTCGACCCATCGTCCGGCAACCTTCAACTCCGCAGTGCGCAGAGCCTGGTGGAGCTGACCATGGCTGGAGAGGTGGTCGCCACCCGCGACTTGTCCGGCCTGGAGCTCACCACTCCCGAGGGAATGACCTTCGCTCCCAGCGGCGACCAGACGGACGACCCCAGCCAACTCAGCGTGTACGTGGCAGACAGCGGCGGACCGCAAAGCTCCGGCCAGATCATGGAGTTGTCGCTGGTTCCGCTCGTGGCGATCGCGGCGATCGACTTCGTCGCGGAGCTGAAGAACACGATCAACACGGCGGCGTTCTCGCCGCCTGGGACTCCGCCCAGTCCAGATCCTTCCGGGCTCACGTATCTGCCCCCTCCGAGAAACACGTTGCTGATGGTCGACGGAGAGGTCGAGGAGACCGTCAACAACATCACCCATTTTCAGGGAGTGAATGTGTGGGAGATGACGCTCGGTGGAACCGTGGTCGACACGGCGAACATCTCAAAGGTCGCGCCCACGTCCACTCCCATGACGCAGGAGCCGGTAGGGGTGACCTGGCAACCGACGACCGGGCACTACTTCGTCACGGAGGACGGCGGCAAGAAGGTGTACAACCTGAACCCGGGCGGGGACGGCAGTATCGGGACCGCCGACGACACCTGGACGTCGTTCAGCACGCAGGCCAACGGGAACAACAACAACGATCCCGAGGGAATCGCCTACGACACCCAGGAGAACCGGCTGTGGGTGGCCGACGGAGTCAACGCCGAGATCTACCACTATGAAACCAACGGCACTCTCATCGGTCATTTCGACGTCTCGGCCTACGGGGTCGGCGACCCCGAGAGCGTCGAATACAAGGCAGACAGCGGAACACTCCTCGTCCTGTCGAACCGCCAGAGCGGCCCCATCATCGTCGAGACCACCAGGAGTGGCGCTCTGTTGCAGACGATCAACGTGTCGGCTGCGCCCGACTTCAGGCCGGCCGGACTCGCCTACGCACCCGCGAGCAATGGAACCGGCGTCAAGCGCTTCTACTTCGCCGATCGGGAGGTCGATAACAACAACGATCCCAGAGCCGTCGACGGCCTGATCTTCGAGTTCACCGCGCCCTCGACCGGGCCCCCTGTGAATAACCCGCCGTTCGTCGATGCCGGTCCCAACCAGACGATCGCCCTGCCTGCGAGCGCCAGCCTCAACGGCACGGTCACCGACGACAACCTGCCGAACCCGCCCGCGACGGTGACCACGACGTGGACCGAGCTGACTGGCCCGGGCACCGTCAGCTTCGGGAACGCGAACGCGGTCGACACGACGGCCACCTTCTCGATCAACGGCACCTATGTCCTCCAGCTCGAAGCGACGGACAGCGCGCTGCCGACGACCGACACTGTCACGATCACCGTCAATCCGGCCGGATCGAACCAGGCGCCATCGGTAAGCGCAGGATCCGACGAGACGCTGACTCTTCCCGCGAGCGCGGCCCTCGACGCCACGGTCACTGACGATGGGCTGCCAGGCCCCTTGACCACCACCTGGTCGGAGACGAGCGGCCCCGGCACCGTCACGTTCGGAGACGTGAACGCCGTGGACACGTCCGCAACGTTCTCGATGACCGGCAGCTACGTGCTCCGCTTGAGCGCGTTCGACGGTCAGCTCACGAGCTTCGACGAGGTCGTGGTCACCGTCAACGCGGCGACGCTCTACTTCTCGGCCGGGACGGCACAGACGCTCAACGGCGTCCCCGTCACCCCTCAGGACATCGTCGCCTTCGACGGGTCGAGCTTCAGCCTCCTCCTCGACGGGAGTGATGTCGGGCTCGAGTCGAGCACCGAGAACATCGACGCCTTGGCAATCCTGGGCGACGGACGACTCCTCGTTTCCACCGCGGGCTCCTTCGCGGTTCCGGGGCTGTCCGGCCAGGATGAGGACGTGATAGCGCTCACCCCGGGCTCTCTCGGCGGGACCTCGACGGGCACCTGGGCCATGTTCTTCGACGGGGGAAATGCCGAGCTCACGGCCTCGGGTGAGGACGTCGACGCGTTCGAGGTCCTCGGCGACGGACGGCTTCTGATCTCCACAGCCGGCGCAGTCAGCGTCACCGGTGTCACCGGCGAGGACAAAGACGTGCTTGCGTTCACTCCGGGCACGGGCGCCTGGGAGATGTACTTCAACGGAAGCGATGTTGGGCTCACGACCTCGGGCGAGGACATCGACGGCGTAGCTTTCGACGCCCTGGGGAACATCTACCTCTCGACCAGGGGCAGCTTCGGCGTCTCGGGTCTCTCGGGCGCCGACGAGGATGTCTTCGCTTGCAACTCGCCGACGACGGGACCCACCACGTCGTGTGCCTCGTTCTCGCTCTCCTTCGACGGAAGCCTCTTCGGGCTCGCCGGGAACGATCTGTTCGCGATCGACCTGCCGTAATCGGTGAGGCCAGACCGGAATCCGCGTCGTGCGGATTCCGGTCTGGCGAAGGACCTCGAAGGCGTCCGCGGCGCCGCGCTTAGGTGATCCGATCGGATCACCTTGCAGGATTCACGTTTCGTCGTACGCTGCGACAAGGGGTTACGCGGCACCGCCGCGCAGCGGAGGAGGGTTCTTGATCCAGGGAAACCGGGCTCGCGAGGCGTGCGAGCACGCGATAGGTATGTCTGTGGCGCGAGGAGCCGCATCGCTGCTTGCCCTTGCGGGCGTCGCGTCCGTGTTGTTCGGCGGAACGGCCTCCGCTGCCCCTGAAGCGACACTCGCGCGGGGTGGAGGCGCCCGGCTGGTCCACGTGCTGGAGGCCGAGCGCACGCGTGTCGTAGCTCCGGTCGGCCTCGCCTTCTCGTCTCGGAGCAACTCGTTCTATGTCGTCGGTCGCCCAGGCGGCGCGTCTGCCGAGACCGAGGTCGTCAGACTCACGCCGTTCGCCGCCTCGCCGGTCTCGGATCGGGCCGGCTCGTCGCGGATCGCGGCGGCGCTCGAAGACCCGGTCAACATCGCGTTTGACGCCCGCGGCAACCGGCTCCTCCTGCTCGGCAGCGCGGACCGGTTGCTCGAGGTGCGGGCCGATGCCAGCGGCGATCTCGACCCCAGCACACTCGTCCGTCGCGCCCTGCGCCTCGATCTCCGAGACCCGCAAGGGATGGCCGTCGATCCGGCCAGCGGCGTCGTGTACATCCTCGATGCAGGTGTCCCGGCGATCGTTCGCATTGAGCCCGCCGCCGACGGAAGCTTCGCCACGGCGACCGTTTCCGAGATCGACCTACGCCCGACCGGCGTCAGCGGCGTCCGTGGCCTGGCGTTCGATCCGTCTACGGGCCACCTCCATCTTGGCGGGTCGCAGAAGCTCGTCGAGCTCACCACCGCCGGGGACGCGATCGTCACGCGCGACGTCTCAGCGCTCAGGCTTACGCCCTCCGGTGGTATGGCCTTCGCTCCCAGCGGCGATCGCACGGACGCCACCGGCGAGCTGAGCATGTACGTGGCCGACGCCGGCAGCGCCCAGGGCTCGGGCCAGATTGTCGAGCTCTCGCTCGCTGCTGCACCGTTGGCTGCCGCGGGTTCGTTCACGCCGACGGTGGTGAACACGGTCGACATGGCGACGCTCTCGCCCCCGAGCCCGGATCCCTCCGGG
>CAZUDO010000004.1:0-2529 GCA_964618895.1 uncultured Binatia bacterium (SeqCode) | reverse complement strand
CTTGCTTCAGCAGCGTGAGGCCGAGCGCGGCGAGCAGGATGCCCAGGGCGCCGCCGGCGAGCGACACGAGCAGAGGCTCCATCAAGAACTGGCGCAGCAGCCGCTCCCGCGAGGCGCCGAGCGCGTGGCGCAGCGAGGCCTCGGGCAGCCGCTCGAGGCTGCGCGCGAGCGACAGCAGCGCGACGTTGGCGCAGGCCACGACCAGCACCAGCGCCACCGCCAGCAGCAGGACCAGCAGGGTCAGGCGAGTGTCGCCCACGAGGTCTTCATGCAGCGGGACGAGCCTGACGCTCCAGCCTTCGTTGGTGCGGGGGTACTCCGCGGCGAGGGCGCTCGCCACGCCGACGAGCTCCGCCTCGGCCTGCGCGAGTGTCGCTCCAGGGCCTAGTCGCGCGAGACCGGACACGTAGTGCTGGTCGCGCGGCGGCGTCTCGGGCAGGCCCCACGGCAGGAACAGCTGCACGTCCGGCGCGGGCATCGCGAACCCGTCCGGCATCACGCCTACCACCCGCATCGGCCGGCGCTCGACCAGTATCGTGCGCCCCACGACGCCGGGGTCGGCGCCGAAGCGCCGTTGCCAGAGACCGTAGCCGAGCACGACCACCGGGTCGGGCGAGACCGGCGCGGCGGCCGAGTTGAACAGCGCGATGCGCGTCTCGTCCGGGGTTGGTGTGCGCCCGAGCGCCGCCTGGACGCCGAGCACGTGGAAGAAGTCCTCCGTGACCTGGGCCGAGAGCACGACCTCCGACTCGCTGTCGAGGGTGAGCGTGCGTCCCATGGTGTAGTGGCCGGCGATGCCTCGGAAGCTCCGCATCCTACGTCGCCAGTCCTGGAGGTTGCCGCCCGTAACGCCCGTTCGCTCGACGCCCTTCGCCAGGTTCGAGTCGTAGATCCTCACGAGCGAGGTGGGATCGGGCAACGGGAGAGGCTCGAGCACCACGGCGTCCACCACCGCGAAGAGCGCCGTGCTGGCCCCGATGCCGAGCGCGACGGTCAGCACGCAGGCCACCGTGAACGCGGGCCGCTTGCGCAGCAGCCGCAGCGCGTAACCCGTGTCCTTCAGCAGCAAGTCGAGCCCGGACCCGGTGCGGCCCTCGCGCAGGACCTCGCGCGCCTCTTCCGGGTTCCCGAGCTCGAGTCGCGCCTGACGCCGTGCCTCGGCCGCGCCCATCCCCAAGCGCTCCTTCTCGGCGGCGAGGAGCTCCAGGTGCTGCTCCAGCTCGTCCTGCGTCTCGCGGTCGCGGCGCTCGGACCAGGCGAGGTCTCGCGCACGCGCCCATAGCTTCCTCAGCATGCCGGCCTCCTCGTCACGTGGCCTTGAGGATGCGGGCGATCGCGGCGGCCGCGCGCTTCCATTCCTTCTGCTCGGCGCCCAGACGCTTGTGACCCGCCGCTGTCAGCCGGTAGTAGCGCGCCCGCCGGCCGTTCTCGCTGGCCTTCCACTCGGCCAAGACGAGCCCGTCCTTCTCGAGGCGCTGCAGCGCCGGGTAGAGCGAGCCGAGCGTCACCTTGAACACTCCGCCCGACACCTGCTCGATGCGCTTTGCGATGCCGTAGCCGTGAAGCGGCACGAGCGCGAGCGTCTTGAGGATCAGCAGCTCCAGCTTCTCGGCGGCCACGGGTCTCCTATCGATATCGATAGGAGACTAGCACCGCCGGGAGCTGGCTGCAAAGCCTCGGTCGGGCTTAGTCGATGGTGGGCGCCTTCCCCATCACGTCGTCCACGCTCAGGACGCGCAGCGAGCCGAGGTTCAGGGCCCGCAGCGGCGCCTCGACCTTGGCGCGGTCCCCGACCACGACCAGCGCGATCTTCCGGGTGTCGATCGCGGCGCGGGCGGCCTTCTGGAGCCCGACCAGGTCGGTCGCGAGCGCCTGCGGCACGAAGGCCTCGTAGAAGCCGTCGGGCAGGCTGTAGACGACCTTGTCCACCGTACGCTGCGCAACCTGGCCCGTCGTCTCGAAGCCTCCCGCATAGCCGAGCGCCGCGTAGCTGCGCGCGCGCTCGAGCTCCTCCGGCGCGGCCGGCGTTAGGATCCGCTCCAGCTCCTTGAACACCTCGCCGACCGCGGGGCCGGTCTTGTCGGTCTGGACGTCGGTCGCGACGACGAAGAGGCCGCCGGTGCGGTTGCGTCGGAAGCCCGAGCGGGCCCCGTAGGCGTAGCCGTGCTGCTCACGCAGGTTGTCGTTGAGGCGTGAGGTGAACGAGCCGCCGAGGAGCGTGTTCATCACCTCGTTCGGGGCGTAGGCGGGGTCTGGCCACGACGGCCCGATCCGACCGAGCCGCAGTGCGGACTGCGCCGCGTCCTTCTTGTCCACCAGCCAGACGCTGCGTGCCGTGAGCTGCTTCGGGGCCTGAAGCGCGGGCGGCGGCGCGGCGGGCGTGCCTGTCGCCTTCCAGGAGCCGAAGGCCTTCTCGAGCAGCGGTAGCACCGCCGTGGCCGTCACGTCGCCCACGACCACCAGCGAGGCTGCGCCCGGCACGTACCGGGCGGCGTGGAAGGCGCGCAGGTCCGCGACGGTGAAGGATGC
>CAZUDO010000003.1:0-3643 GCA_964618895.1 uncultured Binatia bacterium (SeqCode) | reverse complement strand
GCTGTACACGGTCGGAGGGCTGTGGCTGCTCTCGCATGGATAGTCGCTCACGGTGGCACGGCCGGTGCGATCGTCGAGGCTCTCGCCGCCGTCGCGGTAGCCGCGGTCTTCCTTGCTGTCTGGGTGCGCGAACGGCGGGGCTCGCACGGCGAGAGAAAGCGCGGGCGATTGCGCGAGTAGCGAACGGGCTACCGAGTGCGGTCGCGTAGTCCGCCGGAGTCGGCCCGTCGCACAGCCCCTTCGAGGAGCGGGATATTACGCAGCGCTCCCATGGGCTTTCCGCGCACGAGACGGAGCCCGTTGGCGACGACTATCAGGCTCGCGCCGACATCGGCGACAACCGCTCCCCAAAGCGGCAGTGCTCCTGCCGCGAGAAGTCCGACGGCGACGAGCTTGGTACCGAGCGAGAAGGCGATGTTCTGCCGCACGATCCCCTTAGTCCAGCGAGCGAGACCGATCAGGCCGGCGACCTTGCGCGGGTCGGCGCCCAGGATCGCGATGTCGGCCACCTCGATCGCGGTATCGCTCCCGGCGCTTCCCATCGCGATTCCGACGCTGGCGGCGGCGAGTGCCGGAGCGTCGTTGACTCCGTCGCCGACCATGGCGACACCCGGTCCCAGTGCGCGCACCGCCGACACCTTGTCCTCGGGGAGAAGACCTGCCCGAACGTCGTCGATCCCGACGCGAGCGGCCACTGCTGAGGCGGTCGTCTCGCTGTCTCCGGTAAGGAGGACGATCGAGTCGATACCCAGGCGGCGGAGGTCAGCGACAGCGGCGGCTGCCTCCTCTCGCAGGGAGTCGGCGAGTCCGATGAGACCGAGAGGTACACCGTCGCGGGCGACCACCACCGCTGTTTGACCAAACTCGCGCAGACGCTCGACCCCGTCGGTCACTGCGGGCGCGAGCGGATCGCTGAAAAGCCGCGGATCGCCGATCGTGACCATCTCTCCGTCGACGGTCCCGCGAGCGCCGAGCCCGGTGAGCGCCTCAAACCCCTCTACCGGTCTCGTCTCGAGACCCTGCTCTTCGGCCGCGCGGACGATCGCACATGCAAGTGGGTGCTCGGAACCGTGCTCGAGTGAGGCGGCGAGTGCGAGCAGCGCGCTCGCGCCTCCGACGAAGGGCTCGACCGCCGCGACCTCCGGCTTGCCCTGCGTCAATGTCCCCGTCTTGTCGAAGGTGACCACACGGGTCGCCGCTGCCTGCTCGAGATGAGCTCCCCCCTTCACGAGAACTCCCGCCGCGGACGAACGGCCGAGCGCGGAGACGATCGCGACCGGAGTCGAGATGACGAGCGCGCATGGGCAGGCGATGATGAGAAGCGCCAGCGCCGCGTAGAACGACCTCGAGAACTCGACTCCGAGGAGCGGCGGCACCAGAGCGACGGCGCCCGCGAGCACGACAACCGCGGGCGTATACCAGCGTGCGAAGGAGTCGACCCACCGCTCCGAGGGCGACTTCCGGGCCTGGGCCTCGGCGACGAGCTTCCCGATCCGGTCGAGCGTGGTGTCCCCCGGAACCACGGTCGTCTCCACGAGCAGCAACCCCTGCACGTTGAGGCTCCCCGCAAAGACGCGGTCGCCGGTGGTCTTGTCGACGGGTGTCGACTCGCCCGTGATCGGTGCCTGGTCGACTGCGGACGCACCTTCGCGAACGACCCCGTCGACCGGAACTCGCTCACCCGGCCGCACGACGACGAGGTCGCCGACCGAGACCTCCGTCACGGGCACCTCGACCTCCGTGACAAGCGCGAAAGGCCCGTCGCCCTGTCGCCTCCGCACGCGCGCCGTCTCGGGGGTGAGCGAGACGAGCTCGGCGAGCTCGCGGCGGGCGCGGTCGACCGCTCGCCCCTCGAGGAGCTCCCCGATCGAAAAGAGGACGACGACGAGCGCCGCCTCGAGCCAGGCGCCGATGACGGTTGCGCCGACGACCGCGATAGTCATCAACAAGTTGATGTCCGGCCGCCGGGTCGCGACGAGCGCCGTGATGCCCGAGCGCGCGAGCGGCAATCCGCCCGCGAGGATCGCCGCTGCATAGAAGGGGGTCGTCGGCAGGGAGGTTGCGAAGTCGACGGCGAGCGCAACCAGAAACAGCGCCGCGGAAAGAATCGTCGTCCGCTCGCGCTTCGGCCAGGCGAGAAACCCTGTCCGTCCGGACGGCTGACCGACGCCCTCGAGCCGGTAGCCGAGCCTCGCCACGACCTGCGCGATTCGGTCGAGCTCAATGAGCGACGGCTGATACTCGACCCGCATCGTCTCCGCGGGAAAGCTCACTGCGACATTCGTGACGCCGCTCATCCGCGACACGGCCCGCTCGATCGTCTGCGCGCAGTCGGGGCAGTCCATACCCTCGACCCTGTCGATGCGGTGCGCATAGGAGCCCTCGAGATCGAGGCGAAGCCCTCGCGTCGCCTCGTCGAGACAGTCGAGCGAGCAGAGATCCGGGTCGTAGCTCACCGCGATCGCGTTACGGCCGGCAACCGGCTCGACCTCGACGACTCCGCGGTGATTCGCCAGGCCCTCCCGTAGCCGATCGGCGCACATCGCGCAGTCACCGGGCTCGGTCAGAGGAAGTTCGACTGTTGCGACCGGCGCCATCACACCCTCTCTGCGTGCTCGGTGAAGCCCTCAGGCTCGACCTCGAGCTTGTGCTGTCCCGACGCGCTCACAGCGAGCGTGTGCGCGTGTGCGTCGATCACCCGTGCGTCACGTGCTGGAGCGCGACGTCCAGCAGGAGCCGGATGTGATCGTCGTCGAGGGTGTAGTAGACCTTGCGGCCCTGCTTTCGGTAGCGGACGAGGCGCTGGGCCCGAAGCAGCCGCAGATTGTGGGAGCACGCCGTCTGCGACAGGCCCGTCACGTCCGACAGGTCGCAAACGCAGAGCTCGTCCGCCTGGAGCAATGCCGCAATCAGCCGCAAACGACCCGGATCGGTGAGCAGCCGAAACGTCTCGGTGAGCTCGAGCACGGCCTCTTCGGGGAGAGCGTTCCGAGCCTCCTCGAGCCGATCCGCAGCGACACGATCGGCCTCGCAGATTTCGGTCGCGCGGTCTCTCAATCTAGGAGACATCTTCACAGACATGAAGATGACCATACCAGGCGCCTTCGGGCGAGCGAGGCGACAATTGCGCCCAGTCGGCCGAATCGAGCCGATGACGGCGACCCCTCGCCGAGGGACACGACGTCGGAATCGGTCGCGCACCGGTGGGCCCCTGTTCCTTCCGTGGCTGTGCGGTGACTCATGAACGACTGTGCATATGATCCTGCAATGACGCACGGTGTGAGCGGAGCCGCGAGTCTCGGCCGTCTGGACTCCGAGACGGCTCGCCAGGTGGCCGAGACGATGCAGGCGCTCGCCGCCGGAAGCCGCATTCGCATCCTGGCTCGCCTCCGAGAAGAGCCGTGTTCGGTTGGCGAGCTCGCAGAGGCGGTCGGCATGGAGCAGTCCGCGGTGTCGCATCAGCTCCGGCTCCTCCGGCATCTCGGGCTCGTTGTAGGAGAACGCGTCGGCAGGAGGACCGTGTATGCGTTGCACGACCCGCACGTGGGCGACCTGCTCGAGCAGGCCATCTACCACGTCCAGCATGTGCGCCTCGGGCTCGCAGCGCGCTCGCTCGATCTTCCGGAGGCATCGTGAGTCGGCA
>CAZUDO010000002.1:0-2704 GCA_964618895.1 uncultured Binatia bacterium (SeqCode) | reverse complement strand
CCCGTCGGGTGACCAGGTTGGAAGGTCAAGCCTGTCGGGTGACCAGGTTGGAAGGTCGTCGTTCGCCCGATGTCGCGTGAGGCTCCGCTTCCCGCTCCCGTCGGCGTTCATCACGTAGATCTCGGATTGTCTGTTGCGGCTACTCACAAACGCGATGCTGCGCCCGTCGGGCGACCAGGAGGGGCGAACATCCTTCGCCGGGTTCTGCGTGAGGTTCCGAGGCCCGCTGCCGTCGGCGTCCATGGCGTAGACCTCGCCGTTGCCGTCGCGCCAGCTCACGAACACGATCGTCCGTCCGTCGGGCGACCAGGCAGGAGCCTGCACGTCGAGTGGGTCCCGCTTGCCCTGGATCAGGCTCAGGAGGCGATCACCGATACCGAACGCTGGCGTGACCAGAAGCCCGCCCACCAGGATCACTGCAGCGAGCGCGACGAGGGGCCAGCGACGACGGCTCTGCCGCCTCTTCGGGGCCAGAATTGTTTGCTCCTGCTGGCGCTCGGCTGCCGCCAGAAGCTGCCGCTTCAGATCGCTAACGGGATCACTCATCAGGCTTCTCCGTTCCGAAGTTGGACTTGCAGTGCAGCGAGGCCACGACTCACGCGCTTGCGGATGACGCTCTCTGAGCAGCGGAGCTCCCCTGCGATCTCCGTGTAGCCGCGGTCCTCGAGGTGGTGAGCCTTGATCGCGTCGCGCTGCTCGGGGGCAAGGGTCTCGAGGAGCTCGACCGCGCTGGAGCGTGCCGTCCTCTCGAGGATCTCTATCGCGTCGTCATCGAGCTGAATCGGCTCCATCGCGAGCGCACGACGCGCCTCGTCTTGGACGCGACTGCGACGCAGGGCCTCGCTCAGCTTGTGGCGTGCGATTGCGAAAAGCCACGCCACAGGCGGTTCCGGTCCCGGCTCGTAGCGGGGCAACGAGGCAAGTGCCGCCGCGAAGGTCTCAGCGGTTAGATCGAACGCTTCCTCTGGACCAGGCACTCGGCGGCGGAAGAAGGAGAGCACGGAAGCCACGTGCCGCTCGTAGAAGACGCCGAACGGCTCCGCGGAGGTGCGCGCTGCCAGCAGGAGGTCGGTGTCCGAGCGCTCCTCCGCGTTACTCATGCCTCCTATATGACAGTTTCACGCGATTTGTGACCGGGTCGCGAGACGATCGAATTGGGCCGAGACGTCGGCGGCGTCGGTGGGCGCTTCCGCCGCGTGCTCCCGCATCCGGCTGTTGCGGCTTGACACCCCATTGATGTTGTACTACAAATACTCCTGTGGGACGCCCTCGTAAGCAACCGGCAGACCGTCTGAGCCGCTATGTACAGGCCCGAGTCAGCGACGACCAGTGGGATTGGCTTGCGCTCAGAGCAGTCGAGCATCACGACGGCGATCTGAGTAAGACCATCCGGGAGTGCATCGTCTGGTCGAAGGTCGCAGTCGAGATCTTCAGCGCACGTGACCCCCACGCCAAGCTCAACGAGATGCTTGCAGAGACCGAGGACGAGGAACAGGCCGCCGTAGAACTCGTGATGGACGAGGAGCCTGCCGACCATGCGGCTTGACCGAGCTCTCGACCGATTCGACGGTGACATGGCTCGCCGCAACTGCTCGCCGCGATCGCGCCGCGACTACTTCTGGCATCTTCGCCGTCTCTTCGAGCACCTGCCGAAGGACGATCCCCGGACGAGCGATCTCACGCAGGACGTGATCCGCGACTGCCTCGACCAGTGGGCCGATGCGACACCATCGACGCGGTACAAGGTCGACGCGATCTTCCGCTCGTTCTGTAAGTGGCTCTACTTCAACGACCTCGCCGAGCGGAATCCGATGGACCGGCTCCCGCGGCCGAAGCGCACGCATCCTGACGACGTGCCGCTTCGAGCGCTCTCCGGCTCGGACGTGCGGAAGCTCTTCGACGCCTGCGAGACCTGGCGCGAGCTCCTGTGCCTCTCGACACTCGCCTACTTCGGCTCACGACGGGGCGCGGTGTCGAAGCTGCGTCGGCGGCATCTCGACCTCGAGCGCGGGTGGATCACCTTCTACGAGAAGGGCGCGAAGGTGATCGACAAGCCCATCCCCCATGCTTACCTGGAGATCGTCCGCGAAGCGATCGACCACGGCGTCATCGGAGACGACCCGGACGCGTACGTCATCCCAATGCTCCGGGCGCAGCGTCGCAAGGGCGACCGGGACGACCGCGTCATCTGGCGCCTCGTCAAGACCATCGGCCGGCGTGTCGGGATAGAGACTCACCCTCACGCGCTACGACACGCGTTCTCCGTGCGCTTCCTCGAGCAGCACCCCGGTGAGGTCGAGGCGCTGCAACGGCTCCTCGGCCATTCGAAGATCGAGACGACGCAGCGTTACTGGCGAGCGATGGAGCGCCAACGCCTGATGGAGCGCGTCCGAGATCTCACGTGGGAGACCCGGTTCGAATCCATTGCAGTAGAGGCGCCGAGCGGACTCGAACCGCTGTACGAGGCTTTGCAGGCCTCTGCCTAACCACTCGGCCACGGCGCCGCGCGGGTCATCGTAGCCGTCCTCCTCGCGGGCTACGGTTGACCGGTGAGCGCCGAGCTGCGACCCGAGCACACCACTGAGCCGTGCCTTCGCTGCAGTGCCGCGATGGAGTGGCGACACGGCACGTGGCAGTGCCCGCGCTGCCGATTCAAAGTCGGCTGCTGCGAGGGAGAGACAGGCGACTGCAGGCCCGAGCGCGC
>CAZUDO010000001.1:0-5143 GCA_964618895.1 uncultured Binatia bacterium (SeqCode) | reverse complement strand
CTGTTCACCAAGGTGCACCACTGCATGATCGACGGGGTGAGCGGCGTGCAGCTCCTCGGCGTCATCTTCGACGCCAGCCCGAACCCGGCGCCGCCGCCGCCGTCGGACGGGTTGCCGCCGGCGTCCGCGCTGCCGTCGCCGCTCCTGCAGCTCGGGCGCGCGGTGGCCGACAGCGTCCGGACCGCGCGGGCGCGCGCGCACGCCCTGGGCGAGCACGTGCGCCACCCGGGACAGTTCCTGGCCGAGCTGGGCGAGGTCGCGGATGCCATCGGACAGCTCGGGCGCATCGTGCTGGCGGGGACGCCGTCCACGCCCTTCAACGGCCACGTGAGCACGCTCCGCCGGGTGGTGTGGACCTCGTTCGCCTTGAACGAGGTGAAGGCCATCAAGAACCGTCTCGGTGGCACGGTAAACGACGTCGTCCTCGGGGTCATCACCAGCGCGCTGCGGGGCTATCTGGAGGCGCGCGGCGTGCGTCCGGATCGGACCGAGCTGCGCGCCATGGTGCCGGTCAACGTGCGCGGCTCGCACGAGCACCTACACCTCGGGAACCGCATCTCGATGATGGTGGCGCCGCTGCCGGTCGGCATCTACGACGCGCGCGAGCGTCTGCGCCAGGTGCAGGCGGCGATGGCGCAGCTGAAGGAGGGCGGCGAGTCGGCGCGCATGACGCGCATGCTCGACCTGCTGGCGCTGCTGCCGCCGGCGGTGCAGAAGCCGCTCGGCTGGCTGCAGGTGCAGGCGGCGCCCGTCAATACCATCTGCACCAACATCCCCGGACCACCGGTGTCGCTGTACATGCAGGGGAAGCGGCTGGAGACGCTGGTACCGATCGTGCCGCTGGCGCAGGGCGTGGGCCTCGCCTTCGCCATCCTGAGCTACGCCGACACGCTCACCATCGGCATCACGTCCGATCCCGCGCTGGTGGCGGACAGCGACCGGCTGTGCGAGCTGCTGCAGGCGGGGCTCGACGAGCTGCGGGAGCTGGCGGGGGTGGAGCGGGTGAGCCGTGGGACGCCGGTGCGGTCGGAGCGGCAGCGGCGGGTGGTCGCCGTGCCGAGTCAGGTGGCGTAGAGACTGAGTGCGCTACGCAGCGGTGCAACGAGGTGTTTCCCGCTGCGACGGCTGAAACGTCGCGCCCGTTGGCCGACGGCCCATGGGATTGGCACCGCGCCCGCATGGCGCGCTTGCCATGGCCGGCGTCTACGTGCCGCGGTCGCCGACGACCGGCGTGCTGTACGGGGTCGTGCGGGCGCACCTCGCCGAGTTCCTTGCCGTGGTGCAGGCGGATACCGACGGGCTGCCCGCGTTCGTCGTGCGCGAGTTCCGGAAGTTCCTCCGCTGCGGCGTGTTGGCGCATGGGTCGGCTGTCACAGACTCAGTACATTCTCCGCCGCACACCGGAGCGCGTGCGAATCACGCGCCACGCGCACCCGCTGCGCGGGCGTGAGCTGGATGTGCTGATGGACGGCGCGCAGTGCCTCGTCGTCCGACTGGACAATGGCACGTCGATGCGGATCCCTCGAGCGTGGACCGACGCGGATGGCGTGGCCGCCGAGCCGCAGGACCTCACGGTCTTCACGACGGAGTCTCTGCGGCGAGTGTTGGACTTGGCGGATGCGTTCCTCCGCCGCGCTTGAGCATCGTCTGGCGCGCGTGCATGGGATGGCCGATCACGTCGATCGGAGGTGTCATGCTCAAGAGACAACACGTGCTGCGCCTGGACAATCTATTGCCGGCCGAAGCTGTTACGCAGTCCATCCCGATGCCGGTTCACACCAACCTCGTGCAGCTCTTGGCCCGCGTGATCGCGCGCACCGCGATGGCATCGGAGCCGCCGAAGGAGACCCGCCATGACACGAGCGATGAGTAGCGCCAGCGACAAGGTCTCGGCGGAGCACATCGGACGCGCCGCGTACCTGTACGTGCGGCAGTCGAGCCCCTACCAGGTAGAGCATCACCGCGAGAGCCAACGGCGGCAATACGATCTGGCCCAACGGGCGGTCGAGCTGGGGTGGGCGTCCGAGCAGATCGTCGTCGTGGATGAGGACCAGGGCAAGACCGGCACGTCGGCGCACACGCGCGTGGGGTTTGCACGGATGGTCACGGCGGTGGGGCGGGGCGAGGTGGGAATCGTCCTGAGCTTGGAGGCGTCCCGCCTGGCGCGCAATAGTCCCGACTGGGCCACACTCATGTACATGTGCCGCTACACGGGGACGCTGATCGCCGATGAGCACGGCATTTACGACGCGGCGTCGGGGACCGATCGCCTGGTGCTGGGCGTCCGCGGCCAGATGAGCGAGATGGAGATGGACACGTCCATCCATCGCATGGTGGAAGCCCGGTGGAACAAGGCGCGGCGCGGGGAATATCTGGTGCACCCGCCGGCGGGATACGACGTGGACGACCTCGGACAGGTGGTGGTCACCAGTGATGAAGCCGTGGCGAGCGCGCTGCGGCTGGTGTTCAGCAAGTTCGACGAGCTCCAGAGCGCCCGGCGGGTCTTCGCATGGTGGCGGGACCAGGGGATGCCGTTTCCCGTGCGGCGTGTCACGCTCCGCTCCCGCCCGATCGTGTGGCTCCCACCGGTGTACCGCCACTTTCTGAGCACGCTACACAATCCCATTTACGCCGGGGCGTACGCGTTTGGACGCGCCCAGACGGTTCGGGATCTAGACCCGACGGATCCGCGCCAGGTACGCGTCCGCCGGGTGCGGCGCAAGGACTGGCCGGTGTTGATCAAGGATCATCACCCCGGCTACATCGCGTGGGCGCAGTTCGAAGAGAACCAACAACGGGTGCGCGGAAACTTGCAGATGAAGCGCCACGACGATGCCCACCACCGTGGGCCAGCGCGCGAGGGGTGGGGGTTGCTCCAAGGCTTGGTGCGGTGCGGGGAGTGCGGGCGCGCGATGATTGTGAATTATGGGGGCGGTCGACCGTCGGCGACCAGCACCCGGACGCTGCAGTATCGGTGCTGCATCGCGCGAAGGGTGCAGGAGGGCAAGGAGTGCCAGCTGGTCGGGGGCAAGCGGGTCGACGACGTGGTCAGCCGCGCGTTTCTGGACGTCGCGCACGGCGCGGGCGCGGCAGCGGGCGCGCTGGCCGGCGCGTCGATCCAGCAGCAGAGTGAGGAGGCCGAACGCGCCTGGCGAGCGCAAATCGAGCGGGCCGAGTACGAGGCGCAGCGCGCGGAGCGCCAATTCCACGCCGTGGAGCCGGAGAACCGTTTGGTGGGGCGGACGCTGGAAGCCCGCTGGAACGCGTGCCTGCGGGCGGTGGACGAGCTGCGCGCCAAGGCGGCGGCGGGTCGCACGCATCAACGGCCGTTGACCGAGCTGGAGGTGGCGCGCGCGCACCGGCTCGGCGCCGATCTGGAGCGCGTCTGGCACGCGCCGACCACGACGAACCTCGATCGGAAGCAACTGCTCCGGGCGGTGATCGAGGAAGTCCAACTCCGCTCCGCGGAGAAGCACTACGACGTGCAGATCCTCTGGAAGGGGGGCGCCACGACGCAGCACGCCGTGGCGCGGTTCCGGCGCGGAGACACGGGGGGCGCGACGGCGACGCCTGAGCAAACGGTGCAACTCATCGGCCAGCTAGCGCTGGAGTTGGATGACGCGCAGATTGCGCGGGTCTTGAACAAGCAGGGCCGCCGCACCGGGGAAGGCAATCCGTTCACGGCGCATCGGGTAGCGACGCACCGCCATCGCCACGGGATCGCCTGTTGTCCAAAGAAGCGCGCGCGTGATCCGCGCCAAGGGCCGTTCACGGCCGACGAGGCGGCGGCCGAGCTCGATGTCACCTCCGGAACGATCCATCGCTGGCTGCGCGACGGCATCCTCCCCGGCCGACAGGCGGCGCCGGCGGCGCCGTGGCAGATCGTCTTGACCGAGGAGTTGCGGCACAAGCTCAAGGACGGCGATGCGCCGGCGGGGTGGATCGGGCTGACCGCGGCGGCCAAGCGCCTGGGCCTCGCGAAGTCGCACGTTGCCTATCTGGTCAAACAGGGCAAGCTGCCCGCCGTGCGGGTCATTGTCGCCGGTCGCCCCAACTGGAGAATCGACGTCTCCTCGGCCCCCTGCGGTAAACAGGCGGCGCTGTTTGACCAGATCGACACCACGAATCCTCGGGAGGCGTAGTATGAGCACACAAACGGCTTTACGCGCGTGCGGTGTGGCGACTGTGCCTTCGAGCGGCTGGTGCCGTTCTCGTGCAAAGGGCGCGGCTTCTGTCCGAGCTGCGGCGGGCGGCGGATGGCCGAGCGCGCCGCGCACTTGGTGGACCACGTGCTCCCGCCCGAGGTCCCCGTGCGCCAGTGGGTGCTGTCGGTCCCCCATCGGCTTCGGTACCGACTCGCCTACGACCATCAGCTCTGCCGGACCGTGGTCAGCGTCTTCGTGCGGGCGCTGCGCAGCGTGTATCGCCGCCGGGCCCGGCGGCAGGGCGTGCCGGGCGGCGAGACGGGGATGGTGACGAGCGTGCAGCGCTTCGGGGGAGCGGTCAATTTGCACGTCCACTTCCATACGCTCGTGCTCGATGGCGTCTTCGTGCGGGGGGCGGATGGGACACTGCAGTTCCATCCAGCCGCGCCACCCACGGACGCGGAGGTGCGGTGGGTCGTAGCGCGGGTCCGGCGGCGGCTGGCGTGCCTGGGCGTGACCGAAAGCGCGGGGGACGATGCGGACGGCGATCCACTGGCGGAGGAATCCGTGGCGCTCGCGGGCCTGGCGCAGGCCGCGGTCGTGGGCCGCGCGGCGCTGGGCCGTCGCGCGGGCCGCGGGCCGCAGCGCGTCGGGGCCGATCCGGACGCCCCCTGGGTCGATCGCCAGGTCCCGCTCCACGCGCACGAGGAAGGCTTCGATTTGCATGCCGCTGTGCACGTCGCGGCGGGGGAGCGCGGTCGGCTGGCGCAGCTCTGCCGCTACCTCGTCCGCCCGCCGCTCGGGCAGGACCGCCTGCAGCGCCTGCGGGATGGCCGCGTTGCCGTGGTGTTGCAGCGGCCGTGTTATGTGCAGCGCTGCGTTATGCGGAGTTCCTCGCAGGCGTGTCCGAGTTCCCCCCGGGCGGGCCACGGTGTTGCCCCACGGTGCGGCCTGGACAACTCCGCATAATCGTCGGCGTCCTCTGGTGGCGGACCGGG